>JANQKY010000003.1 GCA_028280885.1 Tepidamorphus sp. | reverse complement strand
TTTTCAACCACAAACGGCGCCATTACAGAAGACATCGTACTTCAGTACCTGCAAACCCACATCCAAAATCCTACCGACGAAAGTCGGTAGTGGTTTAGTGAACAGAATATCTGGTTCTGACCGAAGCCTGGATCTCGGCGGAGATTGGTGGAAAAAGCCACTGAAGAAGTCTGGCGCCAAGATAAATTGGATTTTGAATGTAGGCCCGAACTCCGAGTTCATTGGGGCATTGGACAAAGATGCTTGACCCAGACCGTCATCGCCCGGACGTTGACGGATTCCCTTGCCAAGCTCACCAATGATGAGCAGAAGCAGGTCAAGCTCACGGTCTTTGATCTACAGAGCAACCCGGAAAATCCGGGCCTGAAGTATCACCGCATCGATCGCTCCAAGGACAGCAACTTCTGGTCGGTGCGGGTCAATCGGGATCTGCGCATCGTCATTCACAAGATGACCGGCAGGGGTGGCACAACGACCACCATGGTCGCGTTTGTCGCGCACCATGATGACGCCTATGACTGGGCCGAGCGCCGGCGCATCGATGTGCATCCGCGATGCGTGATGTCGACGACCTCGAAGCGATCATCGAGACCGAGCGGCATTTGCTTTATGTCGCCGCCACTCGGCCACGCCAGGAGTGGGTTATGTCGGGTGTCGAGCCAGCGTCAGAGTTTCTGGTCGACCTCTGATACATCTATGTGAGCCCGAAATTCGATTACCAGCGTCGACGTCGGAATGTTGAATGATGGCAACTCATGTGGATGAACGCGAATAGCCTGCGTCAGGAGCCGCAGTCCGCACAGCGTCACTATCTCGACGATGTAATGTTTTTCGCCGCGGGCTGTTGCAGGAAGCGAAAGCCACAGTTTGAGGTGCGCTGGATGTTACGAACCGGGGTAAACAGTAGCAGCGAAGAGGACTGTTAAGTTGACTCCTCCCGATGTAGTCCGGACAGTACTGTTGGATGGAAACATCGTTCATATGCAGCCAGCGAAGAATATCGGAGGAAATTTCATGCGTATGTCCCTGGTTATCGGAACCGCTGTTCTGGCGGCGGTTCCGGCATTGGCGCAGGATATCGACTTGCCAAAACAGGTCACGTGGACCGCTTACGGCACCGGCTCAGCCGGGTATAATCAATCGATTGCCATCGGAGCAGCGCTTCAGGACGCGCTGGACGTGAACCTGCGCGTCCTGCCGGGCAAAAACGACATCGCCCGCACCGAACCCCTGCGCCAGGGCAAAGTGGATTTCTCGGCCAATGGGGTTGGCGGGTCCTTTATGGCGCAGGAAGGTGTCTTCCAGTTCGGCGCCGAGAATTGGGGGCCTCAGCCTGTCCGCATCCTGGCCGCCAATAATGGCGGCGCGGTTGGCCTTTCTCTCGCCGTGGCCGCAGAGGCTTGCGAGAAGGCCGGTAAACCCGGCTGCGAAGGCTTCACCTATGCAGATCTCAAAGGCATGCGCGTCGCCTGGGTCAAGGGCGCGCCGGCGCTGAATGTCAACAACGAAGCGTATCTGGCCTATGGCGGCCTGACCTGGGACGATGTGGAACGGGTCGAATTTGGCGGTTTCGGCGATTCCTGGGCAGGCATGATCGACGGCAGTGTCGATGCGGCCTTTGCCTCGACCAATTCAGGCCGGGCCTATGAAGCGGAATCCGGACCGCGCGGTGTCTATTGGCCGCCGATCGATCCCGATAACACCGAAGGGCTGGCGCGGATGCAGGCCATCGCGCCGTTCTTCACGCCGATGACCGCGACTGTTGGCGCCACGATTGACGGGACCGATGGAGCGCCGACAGCAGGCTATGCCTATCCGGTGCTGATGACCTATGCCGACCAGGATGCGGATCTCACCTACAACATGACCAAGGCGCTGCACGAGCTCTTTGACGGCTATGCCGGTGAAGCGCCGGGCATCAACGGTTGGGCTTTGGACAAGCAGAACTACACCTGGGTGGCGCCCTATCACGACGGCGCGATCCGCTATTACACAGATATCGGCGCCTGGAATGAAGATGCCCAGGCCCACAACGACAACCTCGTCGCGCGCCAGGCGGCGCTGATGCGGGCCTGGGAGGAGTTGAAGGCCGAGGGGCCTGAGAACTGGGCGGAAGCCTGGGATCAGAAGCGGCGCGAGGCACTGGCCGCTGGCGGCTTCGACGTCGTTTTCTGAAAGCCATCTTAAGGGGCGGGCCGGTCGGCCCGCCCCGCAACTCTGCGGCCACCGATGCGGTGGCCAGGTTGGAGCCGCATGTCACCCTCTCCTGATACAGGTCGCGGACAGGCCGCGATAAAGGTTGAGCGCGCGTCGGAACGCCTGACCTTCCAAGGCGCGGCCCGCTGGACCATTATCGTCTTCACGACAGTGGCGATTGGTGTTGCGGTCAATCAGCTGTTCAAGCTTCGCATCGGCGACTATTCGATGCTTGAGGGCATGTATCTCTACGTGCTGGCCGGGCTGTTTTTAAGCCTCACCTTCATCACGTTCCGTGCCCGCGGTCCGGCCTCTGCCGTTGTGCCATGGTACGATTGGGTGCTCTCGGCGGCCACGCTTGTGGTGGCGGGCTTTTTTGTGGTGACCGCGGGACAAAGCCTCGATTCCGGCTGGGAATATGCGCCGCCCAATATCGCGGTTTGGATGTCGATCGCGTTTTATGTGCTGATCCTGGAAGGAACACGCCGCGCGGGCGGGCTGGTGCTCTTCGGGATCGTTCTGGTCTTTTCGGTCTATCCGACATTCGCCGAACGTGTCCCCGATCCGTTGAGCGGGTTCACGCAGCCCTTCACCGATGTCGTGCCCTATTTCATGATCTCGTCGGAGGCCTCTTTCGGCATTCCGATGCGCGCCTTCGGAAACCTCGTCATCGGGTTCATCCTCTTCGGCGCGGTGCTGCAATTCACCGGGGGCGGCAAGTTCTTCAACAATCTGGCCCTGTCGCTGGTTGGCGGGTACCGGGGCGGCGCGGCGAAAGTGTCGATCTTCGCGTCCGGCTTTATGGGCTCGATGTCCGGCTCGGTGATCTCCAACGTGCTGACCACGGGATCAGTGTCGATCCCGGCGATGAAGAAAACCGGTTTTGCGTCGCGCTACGCGGCGGCGACCGAGGCGTGCGCATCGACCGGCGGCGTGCTGATGCCACCGATCATGGGCGCGACGGCCTTCGTGATCGCGTCGTGGCTGGGCCGCCCCTATGTCGAGATCATGCTGGCGGCGGCGATCCCGTCACTGCTGTATTTCTTTTGCCTCTTCGTCCAGATCGATGCCTATTCCGCGCGACGCGGGCTCACGGGCCTTGCGGCGCAAAACCGCCCGCGCGTCGTGCAGACCTTGCGCGAAGGCTGGCTCTACATCGCGGTCTTCGCGCTTCTGATCTACCTTATGGTCGCGTACCGCTGGGAGACAACGGCGCCGTTCTACGCCGTTGTCCTCCTGTTGATCGTCAACCAGTTCAGGCGGCGCGACCGCGTTTCCCTTAGCGGCTTCTTCGACATCGTCGCCGCTGTCGGACGCACATTGTCTGAGCTTGTCGCGGTGCTGCTGGGTATCGGCATGATCGTCGGCGCGTTTCAGGCTACGGGCCTGACAGGGCCGCTGGCCAACGAATTGGTCCATATGGCGGGCAGTTCCGTGCCAATGCTGCTGGTGATGGGCGCGCTGACCTCCTTCATCTTCGGGATGGGGATGACAGTCACGGCCTGTTACATTTTCCTCGCAGTCGTCCTGGCGCCGGCGCTTGTGCAAGCCGGGCTGAACGAACTCGCCGTGCACCTCTTCATTCTCTATTGGGGGATGGTGAGTTTCATCACGCCGCCCGTCGCCCTTGGCGCATTCGCAGCGGCCTCCATGGCCGGGGCAAACGCCTTCCGAACAGGGATCGAGGCGATGAAACTCGGCGGGGTGATTTATGTCGTGCCCTTCTTCTTCGTGCTTAATCCGGCGCTGATCGGGCAGGGGGCGCCTTTGGAAATCTTGTTCGTGCTGATCTGTGCGCTTGTCGGCATCTGGCTCATTTCCGCATCTTTCCAAGGATATGTGAGCTTTGTCGGGCCTTTGCATGGCGGGGCGTTCAGCATGGGGATGCGATGTCTGCTTTTCGTCGCGGGTTTTGTGATCGCCGCACCCACCGACCTTGGGGCAGGGCTTGGTACAGCCACGCTCACGATTGTCGGCCTGGCGCTGGCGCTTCTGCCGTTGAGCGTTGCGTGGCGTGCAGGCATGCAAGCGCAGACGGAGTACTCAGCAGTGCCGTCAGAATGACCCTGTATTTGCAAGACAGGCCCTAGAGCATCGGTCTGACGCGGCCCATTTGGGCCAAGGTCAAGCCGTCATTCGAAGGCCATATCGGGGATATGGTCGAGAATGACGGCCGGATTTGGCCCAAACGAGCCGGTCCCCCTTGCGATTCATTGGGGGTTTGCGATCGACGACACGCACCGCCTGCACGCGATGCCCTGTCAGGTGTCGTAGAGCCCCAGATCGTAGAGCGTCTCTGCCGGGGGCGCCACGTCCTTTGCCCCGATCGGGCCGCCGGCGAAGATGCGGTTGAACTCCTTTTCATTGAGCGCGACCAGCCGGTCTTTGTCGGCATCGATCAGATCGGGTGTGGAGTAGATCGCGATGCGCAGGGCCTGTTTTGCATCGGCCGCATTGGTGCGTCTGCCGGACTTCAGGGCATCGCGGAAGGCCGCATAGGCGGCGGCAAGCTCGGGGATTTCGCCATAGTCGGCCTTTTGTGGTGTGGCCCGCAGCGAGAGAACGCAGTAGCTGGCCTCAAGTGGTCTGCCGTTCACAAGGAGCCGTCGGTCGGTGGGGTCGAGCGTCACATCGGCGGGTGCGATCTGGCCACGTTTGCGGGCGATGATGGCCAGATATTCGCTGAGCCCGAGCGTGAGGTCTGCATCGAGCGCCACCTCGATGGCCACGTCCTCGGTCTGGCCAGCGATCAGGTCGAGCCCTTCGGTGATGAGCGGCAGGAAGGGTTTGACCTTGCCCACGAAGGAGATGCCGCCCGCTTCGGAGACGCGCGTGACATAGTCGAGTATCGGCGACAACAGATTGCCGGACTTGACGGAAAAAAGGCCCAACTCCAGCCCCAGCGTGCCGCCGCGCCACGGGACAGCGCCCAGAAGCTTGTTTTCGATCGTGATCACCCGATCGAGGTTGTTGGGGTCGAGCTCGGCCAGCTTTCCCGGCTTGGTGACGGAGGCCATCTCGGCATTGGCTGCCCCTGCGCGCGCGAATGAGATGAAGCTGTAGATCATCCCGTTGAAGCGGGTGGCAAAGCGGCGGCCCTCCTGCAGGCGCATGCTTTCGACGAACACTTCCAGATAGGTTTCATCGGGTTCCATCTGCGCGCCTGCAATCCCGGTGCCGGGGTCCGCCAATTCGCGCAGGACGGTGTAGTCGGTGGGAGGGGCGGATTTGATCCTTTTCAGCAGGTCAGTCAGAAATCCCATGGAAATGTCCTTTCAAGAATACAGCGCGGTCTAAAACGGGGTCAGGTCGAGCGCGGCGAGGGCGTTGTCGGCCCAAATCCACTCGGTAAATTCCGGATATTGGCCGGGTTTGGTGTTGCGCAGGGCAAAGCCTACAACCTCTTGGCCCTCAAGCAGCGCGCAGCCGCTGTCGCCGCCATTGGCCTTCATCTCTGTCTGAAGCGTGAGCCGGTTATAGGGATCGCGGCTGAGCAATCCGGGAGAGACAGTGACAAGCTGCGCACTGTCCTTGCCGGTCACAGCGCCCTCGAAATCGAGCATCCCCTGATGGCGCGGGCCGTAGCCCTGCATGACCTTGCGGGAGACGGTAGGGGGGCGCGGGCGGCTGAGCGGGATGAAGGCAATGTCCTGCACCTGGCTGACAGCGCCCACGGTCTCGTTTTGCCCGTTGACATCGACAGGATCGCCGGTGTTGCCCGCCACATGCCAGGCGGTGGTCACGCCCATCACGCCCTGATCATCGACACAGACGATGCCGACGGTGCCGGGCAATGTGCCCGTGGCCTTGAGCAGCGGATCGGGCAGGCACAGGGCCTCCATCTCGGGCTTTCGGGTCATAACGACCTCGGGCCGGCAAATCGCGAAAAGCTGGGCCAACCCGTCCATCCCGCCCGCCAGATAGCTGGCCAGGGCGACGCGGGTCATGCCATCGAGACGCGGCAACAACCGCCTGGCGGCGGCGAAGAGTTCCTTGGGAGGCAGGTCGAACTCGTTTGTGACCACGCGCGTCTCGTTGATGTCCTCCATGTCCGGATTCATCACGATGAACATCGGCGGCGTGTTCCAGTCGCCGTAGCTGACCTGCACCAGTTCGCGAGGGAAGCGTTTGTCGCGCAAAAGCGCTTCGGCCATGATCTCGACCGACAGCGCGCGGCTGCGCTCCAGCGTCACGTCCTCGTTGCCGATCACCCGCGCTGCCCGTTGGCCCAGGGGCAGCGAGAACATACGCGACATGGCACTGTCGCCCGGCAAGCGCGCATCGTCGAGCAGCAAAAAGGGTGCGGTGTCCGCGCCGGGAAAAGAAAGCGCGGCGATGGTCGCACTGCTGGGAGAACGCGTTTGACCACCGGCCGCGCCAAATGGGTTCGCCTGATCGCCTGGACGGTTGTCCAGCGCGTAGTTCAGTGCGTCTGACAGGGTTCTGACCATCCCATCCGCTCGCGAAACGTGAACGAGGTAAAGTCTTTAACCGATACGTCCCAAGTGACCTTGTTTCATGGCGAGGGTGCCCGGTTCCGCCGCTGATTACAAGGTTGGGCGGGCCATGCGCCGGCATCCCTGCGAAACGTCGCAAGCTCGTCGACGCTGAATCGAATGGAGAAAGGCGGCGGGCGTTTCTTCTTCGGCGCAGGCCGAACGGCAGCTCTTCGGAACGCATTGTCGATGCCCTTGGCGCTGTCGGGGCCGGCGTATGCTCTGGGTGCGGTCAGACGAAACCGACCAGGACCAGGGATATCCACGGCACCGCGATGATCGCGGCCAGGACGAAGACCTCGATCAGCAGGAACCACGCCACGCCGCCGAAGATCGATTCCAGCGGAACGCGGTCGCCGACGATCGACTTGATGACGAACACGTTCAGGCCGATCGGTGGCGTCACAAGGCCGATCTCCAGTAGCTTGATGACCACGACGCCGAACCAGATCAGCGAAAACCCGAAGGTCTCGACGATCGGTATGGTGAGCGGCAGCGTCAGGAGGATGATGCCGATCGGGTCGAGAAACATGCCCAGGAAGATATACATCACCACGATCAGTCCCATCACCATGAAGACCGAGACCCCGGAGGTCTCGATCCAGGCGGTGATGTCGCCTGCAAGGCCGGTGAGCGCGATGAAGTTGACGAACAGCTTGCCGCCGATCGCGATCACGAAGATCATCGAGGACTGATAGACGCTGTCCTTGAGCGCGGCGTAGATGCCGGCAAGCTTCAGCCGGCCGAGCACGACGCCGAGCACCAGCGTTGCCGCCGCGCCCATCCCGGCGGCCTCGGTCGGCGTGAACAGGCCGACATAGATGCCGCCGACCACGACGACGAACAGCGTGATGATCGCCCAGCAGTCCTTCAGCGCGCCCATCCGCTCGGCCCGGGTGATCTCCTCGTCGGGGATCGGCGCGGCCTCGGGGCGCAGGCGGACCCAGATATAGATCACCACCAGATAGGCCGCCAGCGACAGGATCCCGGGCAGGATCGCCGCGATGAACAGCTTGGCGATCGATTGCTCGGCGAAGATGCCGTAGAGGATGAACAGCACGCTTGGCGGGATCAGCGATCCGAGCGTGCCGCCGATCGCGACCGAGCCGGCGGCCAGCGACCGGGCGTAGCCGAACCGCAGCATCTCGGGGATGGCGATCCGGCCCATCGCCGCAGCACAGGCGACCGACGAGCCGGTGATCGCCGAGAACCCGCCGCAGCCGACGACGGAAGCCATCGCAACCCCGCCGGGCAGCCGGGACAGCCACAGCCGGGCGGCGCGGTAGATATCCGTCGTGAAGCCCGCCTCATAGGCCAGATGCCCCATGAAGATGAACAGCGGGATGGTCGACAGCGTGTAGCTGGTGATGAAGGCATACGGGTTGTTGGCGAGCAGCGAGAAGGTCGGCTGCCAGGCCCATTCGGCGATAAAGGGCTGGCCGGGACGCCAGGCGAAGATGACGAAGATGCCGACCGCCGCCGCGCTGCCGAGCGCGGCTGCGATCGGCACCCGCAACGCCAGCATGACCAGCGTCGCCGCGATCGCGTAGAGGCCGACCGTCAACGGCTCCATTATGAGGATCCGGTCGGTGCGGCGCGGCGGACCGCGCGGCGCAGGTCGGCTGCGATATTGACGAGAAGCCGTAACAGGAAGATTGCCGTCGCCACAACGAAAACCGCCTTCATCGGCCAGGTCGGCACTTCCAGCCGGCCGTCATAGTAAAGCTTCTGGGCGAATTCGGACGGCACCTTCCAGGCGATGATGACGCCCATGGTGCCGAGAAACAGCCCGAACAGCAGGCGGCCGAACGCCGACAGGACGGCCTGCAGCCGGCCGGGCAGGCGATCGGCGATGACGGTGACGACGATATGGCCGTTGCCGCGCTCGACATAGGCCAGCGGCAGCATGATCACGCAGACCATCAGGAGGCCGATCATCAGGAGATCGTCGGGCACGGGCGCGTTGAACAGTTCGCGCCCGAGCACCGATGTCGCGACGATGCCGCCCATCACGAGAAGCGACAGGCAGGCCAGCCAGACGGCGGCGTTCTCTATCAGGGTGAGAAGACGCAGAGCCATGTCACGTCGCCTTGAGGCCCGACAGCGAGGTGGCAAGCCGGCGCGGCGCCAGACGCGCCAGCCTGCGCATAGCCGCTAGCGGTCCCAGGGATAGCCCTTGGCGTCGCGCTCGGCGGTGTATTTCGCCACCAGCGTTTCATAGGACTTGTAGACGTCCTCGGCGACCATGCCCTTTTCCTCGGCCTTGGCCATCCAGCGCACCACGTCGTCATTGGCGATCTGCACCAGTTCGGCGCGCAGTTCATCGGACGGCTTGACGACCTCGACCTTGTGGCCGTCGATCCCCGCCTGCAGCTCGGCCTTCACCGTGCTGCGCGAGTCGTGCATCTTCTCGGCCATATAGGCGGTGAAGTCCTTGCCCAATTCGTCGATCAGCGTCTGCTGCTCGGGCTTCAGGCTCTTGTAGGTGTTCATGTTCATACCGATGCCGAAGGCGAGCACCTGGCCCATGTTCAGTTCGGTGATGTAGTCGGCGACCTCGTATTGCTTGTAGGCCTTGACGACGTAGTAATAGGTGGTCGACCCGTCGACCGAGCCGTTCGAGATCGCTTCATAGACCTTCGGCTGGGAGACCGAGACGGTCGAGGCGCCCTCGGCTTCGAGCGCGGGCACGAAGGCGCCGGTGGCGCGGATCGTCTTGCCGTCGAGATCGCCCGGGCTGGTGACCGCCTTGTCCTTCATCAGAAGCTGCGTGGGACCGGTCGTGTAGTTGCCGAAATACTTGATATTGGCCTTGTCCTGCTCGGCCAGCGCATCCTTGTTCGTGGTCATGAAATCGTAGGTCGCCATCATGCCGACCCACTCGTCGCCGAACTGGATCGTGTCGACCACCTCATAGGCAACCAGTTGCCCCGGCGCGTAGACCGGGACGATCGAGGCCATGTCGGCGACGCCGTCGGACAGGCCCTGGGCGGCGGTCTTGGCGCCGAGCAGCGCGCCGCCCCAGGTGATGTTGAGGCCCAGTTCGCCGTTGCTGCGGGCGCGCATTTCCTTGTCGAGCCATTCCAGCGCGGCCGCGCGGGTGCCGCGGTTGGGGCCGAATTCGGCAAAGCGCAACTCGCGCATCTGCGCGTCGGCCGCGCCGGGCAGCGTGACCGTGGCAAGGCCCGCGACCAGAACCGCAGGCATCAGCAATCCACCAAGCAGACGTTTCATTGGTTTTTTTCCTCCCTTTGGGACCGGCGCGGGGTCTGCCGCGCCGGTAAGCGTCGCCGATGAGCGTCGCGAAGGGCCGATCCCGTGGGGATCTGCGGAGACCGGCTCGCGCGAACGCTGGCTTTCCCTGACCAGCGACCAATATTATCGCACCACCCTCTTGCAGAATGTCAACAGGCAAATATGATTTCATCTGATGAAAGAGAAGGACTCAGCCGTGAACCGCCCCACTAACCGAAGGTCTCTGGACGGAAGCAGCCTGCCGCGCGTGCGGGCGGTGTCGCGCGCCGTCTCCATCCTGCGGGCCTTTTCGCCGGAGCAGCCCTATCTGGCGCTGAGCGAGATCGTCCGGAAGACGGGGCTCGATGCCGGAACCGCGCGGCGCCTGCTGGTGACGCTGCGCGACGAGGGCCTGGTCCATCAGGACCTGTCGACGGGCAAGTATGCCGGCTCCGTCGGGCTGATAAAGCTGAGCGCCGCGGTGCCGGAAAACCTGTCGCTGAAAGGCCTGGTCGAGGACCGGCTGGTGCGGCTTGCCGAGGAAACGGCGACGACCGTCTACCTGTCCGTCGTCAGTGGCGATGCGGCAATGTGCATCGCCCGCTATCACGGTGCCCACGCGATCGAGGTGCGCTGGTGGGCGGTCGGCGAGACCATGCCGCTCAATTGCGGCGCGGGGCCGCGCGTGCTGTTTGCCCATCTCGATCCCGCCCATCAACGCCGGCTGCTGGAGGGGTCGCTTGAAGCCCTCACCGAGAACTCGACCGTCGATGCCGGGCAGCTTCGCGCCGAACTGTCCGAGATCCGGGAGACGGGATACGCAACGGCGCGTGACGACGTGGCGCTCGGCCTGTCGGCGATCGCGGTGCCGCTCAGCAACGATGCCGGCGACACGATCGCCGCGGTGTCGCTCGGCGGGCTGACGCCGCAGATCATCGGCAAGCGCGAACCCGCGCTCGTCGCGACGCTGCAGGAGGCGGCGGCGGACATGCGCAAAGCGGTGCAGGGATTGCGCTGATATATTTCATCAGATGAAAGATAAGTTGCTGGTTGACTAAACGGGAAAGTTGATCAACCCTTCCTTTGAACCATTCGAAGGGAGGGCGCCGGATGGGGCGCACCATTGCTGAAAAGATACTCGCGCGGGTCTCGGGCCGGGAGACGGTCACGGCCGGCGAGGAAGTGCTGGCGAAGCCCGATTTCGTCATCGCCTATGACTTTCCCGGCTACACCGACGTGATCTTCCGCCAGATGGAGGAGGAATTCGGCATCGACACAGTGGCCGAGCCGGAGCGCTTCGCGCTGTTCATCGACCATATGGTGCCGGCCGCCACGACCCAGGAAGAGGAGCTGCACGAGAACACCCGTAGCTGGGGCGCGAAGAACAAGGTGCCGGTCTACGAGCGCAAGGGGATCGGCCACCAGGTCGCCGCCGAACTGGGCTATGCGACGCCGGGCGCGTTCGTCGTCCATTTCGACGGCCATATCTCGCAGCTCGGCACCTTCGGGACGCTGGCGATCGGTGTCCGGCGGCACCTGCTCGAGGCCTTCGTCAAGGAGCGCATCAAGTTCAAGGTGCCGGCGACGACGCGGATCGACTTGAACGGCACATTGCAGCCCGGCGTCACGGCGCGCGACGTTTTTCACCATATCGTCCGCGTGCTCGGGCCGCGTAGCTGCCGCGGCCAGGTGATGGAACTGGGCGGCGAGACGATCGCCGCTCTGTCGCTGGAGGGTCGGCAGTCGATCAACTGCCTGGCGATGTTCACCGGCGCGATCACGGCGGTGATGAACCCGGACGAGAAGGCGCTGTCCTATATCCGTAAGCGCCAGCGGCTCGATATCGAGCCGGTCTTCTCCGACCCCGACGCCGATTATGCCGCCCGCCACGAGATCGACGTGAGCGACCTGGAGCCGATCGCCGTCATTCCGCCGAGCCCGGCCAATACGCGCGACTTGAGCGAGGTGGCGGGCACCGAGGTACAGGTCGGCTATCTCGGCTCCTGCGCGTCGGGCCGGGTCGAGGATCTGGCGCTTGCCGCCGATGTGCTCGACGGCCACCGGGTCAAGGACGGTTTCCAGCTCCATGTCATTCCGACCAGCCAGGAGATCATGGAACAGGCCGCCGAGCGCGGCATCATCACGCGGCTGATCAATGCCGGCGCCTTCCTGTCGTCGTCGTCCTGCGACTACTGCTTTGGCCGGATGGGCGTGATGCGGGCCGGACAGCGGGCGGTCTCGACGGGCACGCTCAATGTGCGCGGCCGGATGGGCTCGCCCGACAGCGAGATCTATATCGTCAACGCCGCAGCCGTCGCGGCCTCGGCGATCGAAGGCCGCATCGCCGATCCGCGCCCCTATCTGAAAGGCCATGGCCTGAAAGGCAAAAGCGATGGCGCTGGCTAATCTGCGCGGCCGGGTCGCCTGGATCTTCGCGGACGAGGATTTCGACGTCGACCAGATCGTCGGGGTCAAGAACATCAAGATCAAGGACCCCGTCGAACTCGGCCGGCTGGCGATGCGGCAGCAGGAGCCGGATTTCGCCAACAAGGTCCGGCCCGGCGACCTGCTGGTCGGCAACCATAATTTCGGCTACGGCCATCCCCACTATCCGCCGATGATCGGCATGCGCCATCTCGGCATCGCCGGCGTGATCGCCGAGAGCTTTTCGCCCGGCTACTGGCGCGGCGAGATCGCCATGGGCTTCCCGCAGGCGGCCTGTCCCGGTGTCCTGCAAGCGGTCAGCCGCTGGGACGAGATCGAGGTCAACTGGGACACCAGTCTGTTCCACAACCATACCACCGGCGCCGAGTTGCCGATCGAGCCGCTGAGCGACGGTGACCGGCTGATGCTCGAGGCAGGCGGCATCGTCGGCTATCTGCATGCCCGCGAAGAAGAGGAAACCGGATCATGATCGACACCGAGGCAAAGCGCCGTTTCGCCGACAAGGTCCGGGCGGGCGAGACGCAGATCACGTTTGGCTGCTACGACGCGATGTCGGCGATGCTGGCCGAAGCCGCCGGGGCGCCGGCGGTGATGACCTCGGGCTTCGCGGTGTCGGCGACCCATCTCGGCTTCCCCGATGTCGAGCTCTACACGATGACGGAAAATCTCGGCGTCGTGCGCAACGTCGTCAACGCGGTGTCGGTGCCGGTCGTCGCCGATGCCGATACCGGCTACGGCAACGCCATCAACGTCATGCGGACCGTGCGGGAGTTCGAGCAGGCCGGCGTCTGCGCGATGATCCTGGAGGACCAGCAGGCGCCCAAGCGCTGCGCGGCGGCGGCCAACCAGCTCGAGATCATCCCGGTCTTCGAGCATGTCGCCAAGATCCGCGCCGCCGTCGAGGCGCGGCGCGATCCGGATACCCTGATCATCGCGCGCACCGACGCGATGAGCGAAGCGGAATCAATCGACCGGGCCTGTGCCTATGTCGAGGCCGGCGCCGACATCATCCAGCCGATCAGCCGCACCTTTTCCGATATCGAGGGGCTGAAACGCATGCGCGCGGCGGTCGGCGTGCCGCTGTCGCTGCAGATCCTCGGCTGGCTGGAAAAGGACCTGACCCTCGATCAGATCCGCGACGTCGCGGGCCTCGCCTGCTATCCGCTGGTCGGGCTGATGACCGCGGCGCAGGCGATGAAGGACAATTACGCGCAGCTTCTCGCCGACGGCACCACCGCCAGCCTGCCGCATCCGGCGATGAGCATGGCCGACTTCAAGGCCTTCATCGGCTTCGACGAGATCGAGGCGCGGCAGTCGCGCTTCCTGCTGATGGACCTGAAACCGACCGCCGAAGCATCCTGAACCGGAAAGGAAAGCGCAGATGACGGAGATGTTCAGGGGCAGTGCCGCCGCGCGGACCGGAACCGGCCTTGCCGCGACGCCGGACCGGGAGCGGATCAGCGGCACCCGCCCTGACGGCGCGCCGCTCTTCGATGCGCCGCCCCTGCAGGCAACCCGCCCGCCGCGTTGCCCGCCCTTCGTCGAGGTCACCCATCCCGACCAGTTGCTGCCCTATCTCGAACATGTCGCCAAGCGCTCCTACAACCATGGCCTGAACGCCTGCTGGGACCTCCAGCCGGGCGAACGCGTGCTTCTGCGCGTCGACAACTGGCACAGCGATCTCGTCATCCAGGCCTGCCAGAAGATCCTCGAAAAGTGCAACGTCCGCTACGAGATCAAGCATGTCGATCGCGGCCCGGTGCCGAACTGGATCGGCGCCGACGAGGTCGACTACTACCTGTTCCGCACCCGGGAACTCGCCGAATGGATGGACTGGTGGGAAGAGGAGGAAAAGAAGCAGCATTACGACAAGATCCTGATGGGCTATGGCGGGCCGGTGCTGGCCGAGCGCTTCATCAAGATCCAGCGGATGCCGTTCATCACGCCGGAAATCCTCGCCTCGCCGGCGCATGCCATGCCGATCGACGTGCTGAACGCCATTGACCGCTGGACCTGGGACCGGATCCGCACCTGCAAGCGCGCCCGCATCCAGGACCCCGAGGGCACCGACATCGAATACACCAATCATGCCGGCTACTGGGACGCCAGGCGCGAGTTCTACAATGCCGACCTGACGGCTGCGACCTGGGCCGGCAACGAGCATTTCGGCAAGCAGTACCTGCCCGGCCATATCACCGGCCGGCCCTGGATGTTCCTGGCGGGCCAGGAAGACGGCAACGGCGTCATTGCCGGCACCACCAACCACATCGCGCCGTGCGACTGGACGCAGCTGATCGTCGAGGACTCGAAGATCGTCAGGATCAACGAGGGCGGCGCGTTCGGCGACAAGCTGCGCGACGTGATGGACCGGACGGCGGACATCCAGTATCCGACCTTTCCGGGCAAGGGCATCCTGTATTGGTGGGAAGCCTCGATCGGCACCAACCCGCATGTCCACCGCCCGCGCAAGGACTTTCCCTCCGGCTTCGTCAACTGCCTCTACGAGCGCGTCCGCTCCGGCGTCATCCACATGGGCTTCGGCACGATCATCTCCTCGATGGCCGAGCGGCAGGCGGCCCGGCTGGGGCATCTGGTCGGGCACTGGCACCTGCATCTCTATTTCCCGACCTTCACGCTGGAACGCGAGGGCGACAACGAGACGCTGATCGAGAACGGTCGCCTCGGCGCGCTCGACGATCCCGAGATCCGCAAGCTGTGCGGACAGTACGGCGATGTCGACCTCTGGCTCGACGAATCCTGGAACCCGGCCGTGCCGGGGCTCAACATGGACGGCGACTACTGGGAGCATTACGGCCGCGATCCGCTGCACTGGGTCAAGACCGAACTCGAGGTCTGCCGCACCTACCACCCGCTGTTCATGAAGATGACCGGCGCCGACGACAAATACTGCCACGGGGCCGGTGCGGACTGGTGGAAGGGCGGCTGCTGCAACCATTCCGGCGTTTCCGCAGCGCCGCTTGCCGGCAATTGCTGCGGGGCGTAGCTGGTCGGCTCCGGATACCGGTATCGGGGCCGCTACCGCTCGGTTCAAGTCCGGCGGTTTCGTGTAGCCAATTGTCTGGTATGGCCCTCTAGGCAGTGCGCGCCGGAGTGATACTTCCCTTCGCCACACCCTCAGACGTCATTGCCGGACTGCTGGCGCGACGCGCGGCCGTGCCACGGGCCCTCACCCCGGCCCTGCGGGCCGACCCTCTCCCGCCAAGGGGGAGAGGGCGCGAGTGCATTTGAGAGGCCGTGCGGCGGACGCCACCGCCGGCGGACAGAAAACGCCGAACTGCAAATGATGTTGATGCCGGCTTGCCTGGTCCGTTCAGCGCGCTCTTACCCTCTCCCCCTTGGCGGGGTGAGGTACGGTCCACGCAAGCGGGCGAAATGCGAAAGCATTTCGAGTGCCGAACGCGCGAGACCCAAGTCGAGCGCCGGGGAGCCGCGGCCGCGCAAGGAATCCCGCGCGCAGTGATTTCCTCCGCCCTGGCAATAACAGACCTGAGCTCCCCAAACCGGACCCCAGTACATCCAACGAGGCTTGATCCCTTTGGTAAAACGCTTTACCTAAATGCACAAACCTGTTTTCCGCGAACCGTGAGGGGTGGTCTATGCCAATCGCTGTGATAACCGGCGGCAACAAGGGGCTTGGCCTCGCGCAGACGCGGAAATTTCTTAACGAGGGGTATCAGGTCCATGTGGTCGCCCGGTCGCGGGGCGATCTGGAGACGCTTTCCGGCGACGTGCAGTTCCATGCGCATGACCTTATGGCATGGCGCGACACGACCTATCTCGATGCGATCCACGCGGCGACCGGCGGCATCGACGTGCTGGTCAACAATGCCGGGATGCACCTGAAGAAGCCGGTCTGGGAGGTCGCGCCGGAGGAACTGGAGGAGCGGCTCGACCTGAATGTGAAGGCCGTGTTCGCCGCCTGCGGCCGCTATGTCGCGCTGCAGCGCGAGACCGGCGGGGCAATCGTCAACATCTCCTCGATGGGCGGCCTGATGGCGTTGCCGGGATCGGCCGCCTATGTCACCGCCAAGACCGCTGTCATTGGCCTGACCCGCTCGGTCGCCGTCGACGCGGCGGCGTTCGGTATCCGCTGCAACGCGGTCGCGCCCGGCTTCATCGATACCGACATGACCCGGGCGATCCTGGAAAAGGATCCGGCGCGGCGCGCCAAAATCGAGGGCCGCATTCCAGGCGGCGCCTTCGGCATGCCGTCCAACGTCGCCAATGCCGTCTACTTCCTCGCCTCGGATCAGGCAGCCCATATCAACGGCGTGGTGCTGCCCGTCGATGGCGGTTTCTCGATCGGCTTTTAGCGATGTACGTAAAATCGCTGCTTTCAGCCGCCCGCGACATCCGTATCGAGCAGGCCGAGATGCCCGGCGAGATCGCGCCGGATCACGTTCGGCTACGCCTTGCCACCGCCTCGATCTGCGGCACGGACATGCATTACTTCCGGCATTTCGCCAATGCCGGCTTCTTTCTCGACAATCCCGTCACGCTCGGTCACGAGGCCTGCGCCTATGTCGAGGACGCCAACGGCCACGGCTTTCGCCCCGGCCAGCTCGTCGCGATCAATCCGGTGATCGAATGCGGCACGTGCGCGAAATGCCGGGCCGGCGACATCAATATGTGCGCAACCAAGCGCTTTCCGGGCTCGGCGACGACAAAGCCGCATATCGACGGGTTCTTCCGTGAGCGGTTCGATTTTCCCGCCCGCTGCTGCCACGCGGTGGCCGAGACCATCAACCCTGATCACCTGACCTTCGCCGAGCCGCTTGCCTGCGCGATGCATGCGGTGAACCGCGCCGGCGTATCGCCGGGCGACCGGGTGCTCGTCACCGGCTGCGGGCCGATGGGCCTGCTGGCGACCGTCGGTGCCGCCGCGAAGGGCGCCGAGGTCGCGGTGACGGATCTGAAAACCGCCGCGATCGAGGCTGCCTGGGCCGTCGGCGCATCGGCTGGCTACGTGACCGGCGAGGACAGCCCGGAGCGCGCCGCCTATGATGTGGTGATCGAGGCATCGGGCAGTCCGCACGCCTATAACCAGGCGCTCGACGCGGTGCGCTATCAGGGCACGATCGGCGTATTGTCGCTGATCCAGCCCTCGGAGATACCGATCAACCTGCACCTGAATGCCTTGAAGGAAGTCCGCTCGGTCGGCTCGATCCTGTTTACCCGCGAATTCGCCGATGCGGTTGCCCTGATCGCCGGCGGCGAGGTCGATTTCGAGGCGATCACGGCGGCACGCTTCGCCGTTGCCGAGACCCAGGCGGCCTGCGAGCTGATGGCCGACGGCCGCGCCGTCGGCAAGGTGCTGATCAAGCCGGCCTGAGGCCTATAGAACCACCTTGCCGCCGCGATTGATCTTGACGCGGCGGATGATCTCCTTATCCCGCGCCGCCTTGAAGGCCTCCGGATCGCGCTGCGTCCAATCATAGAAGCCGCGACCGGACTTCATGCCGAGCCGGCCCTCGGCATAAAGCGCGCCGACCGGCGTCTCGCCGGGGTCGGCAACGGTCGACAGGTCGGCCCAGACGGCCTTCGCCGCCGGCGAGTTGATCAGGTCGAGGCCGGCGAGATCGGCATGTTCGAACGCCCCCATCGCCGGCAGCCGCGAGGCGTATCCGGCTTTCAGGATCGTGTCGCAGGCCTCCGGCGTGACGAGCCCCTGGCCGACCAGCGCGGCGAATTCGCGCAGTACCGCGTGCTGAATGCGGGCCCAGAGGAAGCCGGGAATATCGGGGCAGAGGACCGGGGTCTTGCCCGTCTCGCTGAGGATCCGCGTGGTCAGCGCCGTGGCATGATCGCCGGTTGCCTCGCCGGGAACCACCTCGACCAGCTCGACGAGATGGGCGGGCTGGGCGTAGTGCGCGATGCAGAAGTTCTCCGGCCGCTTGAGCGCCGCCTGGATGGCGGTAGCACTGAGCGCCGATGTCGTCGAGGAGAGGACCGCGTCCTCAGGCGCCTCGGCCTCGGCCGTCGCGAGCAGGTCCCGCTTGACGGCGAGGTCCTCGGCCGCCGCCTCGATCACGAACCCGGCGCCCGAGACGGCTTCGGCGAGATCCGGCTCAAGCGTGATACGCGCCAGCACGGTTTCCCGCTCCGCCGCCTCCGCGAGGCCCTGTTCGCTTAAGAAATCGAAGCCGTCGCCGCAGCGCGCAAGGGCGGGACCAAGGCTCTCGGCCCGACGCCCCCACAGCCGGACGGCAGCCCCGCCGAGCGCCAGCGACAGGGCAATCTGTGCCCCCATCGTGCCGGGGCCGAGGACGGTACAGATCGGCAAGCCGCTGCCCGGCGTGTCAGCCAACATAGTGCCAGCCGCCGTCGCGCTGTTCGGCGACGCCCCGGGCGACGAAATCCTTCAGGCTGGCATCGATCGACACCAGCGCCCGCCATTCGCGCACCATGTTCTGGTCGTCGCAGCACTTGTCGCGCAGGTCGGCGAAGCTGATGCCCGGATTGGCCTTCATGTGGGTGACCATCGAGGCCTCGACCTGATCGACCCGGCGGCGGCAGTCATTAACCAGGTCGACCGTCTCCTCGGCGGTTTTCACCTCGTCATGGGCAAACAGCACCGCCTGGACGTCGCGCTCGGCAAGGAACCGTTCGATCTTGTCGAAGGTCGCGCGCATCACGTTCGGGTCCTCATAGAGATAGAGCACCGGATTGAACGGCGGCAGCAGCGGGTCGGCGATGACGAGCGTGCCCGTCGAGCGCTCGTAGAAGCCGACCTCGCCCATCGAATGGCCGAGCACCTCGACGACCTCGAGCTCGACGCCGCCGCCAAGATCGATCACGTCCTGATCCTTGATGAAGCTCTCGATCGGCCCCTCGGTCGGACCCATCCAGTCGAGATACTCGGCCTTCAGGTCGAAATGCTCGCCTTCCGGGAAAGCATGCACGATCGCCTTGGCGTTCAGCATGTTGTCGGCGACCCGGTCGGCGCGGCCTTCATGGCCCATGATCGTGCAGCCGGTCTCCGCCTTCAGCCAGCCATTGTTGCCGACATGGTCCATGTGCTCGTGGGTGAGCAGCAGGAGGTCGAGATCGTCATGGGCGATCCCGAGTTCCTCGAAGGCCTGTTTCAGGTCCGGCAGGCCGCCATAGAGGCCGCTGTCGATCAGCGCGATCCTGTCGGCGCCCTTGACGAAGAACACGCGGGTCGCGGTCTTGCCCTCATGGTCGCCGGGCAGGCCCATCGAGACCACCGAGAATGGCCCGGACCGATGGCTGATTACGGATTTCTGCATTCGTTTGTTTCCTCAATACGTCCCGATGCTAGCGCCCCTTGAAGACCGGGTCGCGCTTTTCCATGAAGGCGGCGATGCCCTCCTTGCCGTCCTCGGTGGCGAACAACCCGCCGAGCACGCGCTGCTCCATCGTCAGGCCCGCCGACAAGGCGCTGTCGAGCCCGTCATCGACGACGCGCTTTGCCTCGCGCAGCGCAACCGGCGCCATGCCGGCAAGCTCCTCGGCGAAGGCGATCGCGCGCGGCATCAACTCGTCCGGCGCGCAGGCCTCGAGCGCCGCGCCGTAGTCGACCGCCTCTTCTGCGGTGATCATCCGGCCGGTCATCAGGATTTCCTTGGCCCGCATCGGGCCGACCAGACGGGGCAGGCGCTGGGTCCCGCCGCCGCCGGGCAGGAGACCGAGCTTGATCTCGGGCAGGCCGAGTTTGGTCTTTTCGTTGACAAGCACGAAATCACAGCACAGCGCGAGCTCGAAGCCGCCGCCCAGCGCATAGCCGTTCACCGCGCAGATGGTTGCCTGCGGCAGGCCGGCGATTGCATCGAAGGTTTGCCGCGAACGCCGCTGGAAGCCGTCGAACACGGTCTGGCCGACACCGTGATAGCCGGCGATATCGGCGCCTGCGACGAAGCCGCGTCCAGTGCCGGTGATGATCAGGACGCGGACCGAATCGCCGCGGCCATGGAGGTCCGTCACATAGTCGCCGAGCGCTGCCATGATCTCGAAATTCAGCGCGCCGAGCGCCTCCTCGCGGTCGATGCGCAGGATTTCGACCGGGCCGCGACGCTGAAGGGCGAGGTTCTCGTGCAGCCGCTCCCCTTCCACTAGATCGCTCCCTTCTCTCTGAGGTCGGCAATGCGGTCGGCGCCGACGAAGTCGGTCAGCACCGTGTCGGTGTGCTCGCCGACCTGCGGGGGAGCATAGCGCAGCGTCACCGGCGTTTCGCTCATCGCGACCGGGTTGGCGATCGCGCGGATGCGGCCGGCCTTGGGATGGTCCATCTCGACGAGGCGCGGAGACTGCGTCTCGACCAATTCGTCCATCGCTTCCTTCGAAGCGCGGATCGGCGCGGCCCAGACGTCGGCCTCGGTGAAGATCGCGATGATCTCCTCGGTGGTCTTCTTGGCGGTCCCCGCGTCGATGCGGCGCTTCACCGCGTCCCGTTCGACCCAGGGATCCATCTCGTCGAGCGTGTCATCGCCGAGCAGCGGCCCGAGCTTCGACAGGGGGCACATGGCGATCGCGATCCAGCCGTCGGCGGTCGGATGGGCGCCATAGGGGGCATCGTTCCAGCAGGAGGCGACGCCGGCCTCGGAGCGTTTCAGCGTGATGTCCTGGTTGAGGACGGCGAAATTCTCCTGGCCCATCAGGTTCAGCGTGGCGGAATAGAGATTGGTCTCGATGCGCTGGCCGATGCCGTGCCGGTCGCGGGCGATCAGCGCGCCGAGAATGCCGATGGCGAGCGCCTGGCTTGCCGCGAAATCGGCGACCGGCGTGCCGCAGGCCGTCGGCGGATCGCCGGCGCGGCCGGTGTTGAACATCACGCCGGACATCGCCTGGATCAGCAGGTCCTGGCCCGGCATGCCCTTCTCCGCCATCGCGCTGCCGGAGCCCCAGCCCGAGCCGCTGGCATAGATGATCCTCGGATTGACGGCCTTGAAATCCGCATAGCCGAGCCCGAGCCGGTCCATCACGCCGGAGCGGAAATTCTCGACCACGACGTCGCACTGTTTGGCGATCTCCAGGAGCAGCGCCCGGCCGTCGGGATGCTTCAGGTCGACGGTTACCGACCGCTTGTTGCGGTTGAAGGCATGGAAGGCGGCGCTGTCGCCGCCGACGAACTGGCCGATCATCGGCATCGAGCGCATCCATTCGCCCTTGCCGGGACGCTCGATCTTCAGCACGTCGGCACCCATGTCCGCCAGCGTCTGCGTGCACAGCGGCCCGAGCATCATCTGGGTGAAGTCGAGAATGCTGATGCCCTCAAGGGCCAGCGGGGTCTCGGGTGGGATCTCGGGCGGGATATCGGGCACGGCGGTCTCCTCATGCGGTCGGCGACGACCTGGAGCAAGCTGATCACCGCTTGCTCTAGCACATGGTAATACGTTTTACCAAAACATACTTGTGCAAAATGTCAAATCGGTCAGACTGATTCCGAAGTGTGCGGGAAAGGATCTCGTGGTGACCCTGGCGGAAATCGCAAAGCGGGCCGGCGTGTCGTCGGCGGTGGTGTCGCGCATCATCAACGGCGACAAGACCCTGCGGGTCAGCGCCGAGACCCGCGCCCGCGTCGAGGCGATCGTGCGCGACGTGAACTATGCGCCGAACGTCGCGGCGCAGACCTTGCGTTCGTCGAAATCCGGCACCATCGCCTTCGTTGTCCACGATGTCGCCAATCCCGTCTATGGCGAGATCCTGCGCGGTGCCCAGGAGGAGGCGGAACGGCAGCACAAGGCACTGATCCTCGGCGATGCGGCGGCCGGCAATGCCAGTAACTCGCGGCTTGCGCAGCTGATCGGCGGGGGCGGCGTCGACGGGCTGATCCTGCAGGCCGCCGGCCTGCAGTCCGACAATCTGATCCTGCGGGCCGCGCACGAGAAGGTGCCGGTCGTGCAGTTGCAGGCCGATCTCGGCATGGGCGACCACCTGATCCAATTGCCGGATGCCAAGGCCGCGGCAGTCGCGACGCGGCACCTGCGCGATCTCGGCCATCGCCGCATCGGCTGCCTTGCGACCGCGAAAGGCCTGACCTTCACCGAGGACCGTCTGCGCGGATGGCGCGCGGTGATGGGCGCGGATGCCGATCCGGACCTGATCGCCCATTGCGGTCCCAGGGCGGTCGAGGGCGAAGCCGCGTTCAAGGCGCTGCTCGACCGTCAGCCGGGGATGACCGGACTGGTCTGCTTCAACGTCATCTCGGCGATCGGCGCGCTGCGCGTCGCCCGGGCACGGGACATTGCGGTGCCGGGCGATCTGTCGATCGTCTCCATCCATGACGTCAAGTTCGCGCAGGACCTCTGGGCCCCGCTCTGCGTCGTCCGGATGCCGCTTGCCGAAATGGGCCAGGCCGCGATCAGGACGGTCTGCGGCGGCGACGCGAAGACGCCGACGCGCACCACGATCGCGGCCGATCCGGAACTGGTGATCCGCAACAGCACCGCCCCGCCCCGGAGCTGACGGGAACCCTGATGGGAAGCTGACCTAGGGGCCAAATCGGACACAAAGCCTGGTAAAACGGTTTACCAAGGACGGATTTTGTGATTATTGTGGTTTCAAGACAGATGCGGCGTCGGCGGAATCGGCGTGCGAACGGGGAGTGAAAGCGCTGATGGCCGGTGGGGTGGTCCTCAAGGATGTGGTGAAGGCCTTCGGCGACGTGACGGTCATTCCCGAGCTCAGCCTCGAGGTGGCGGAAGGGGAATTCGTCGTCCTCGTCGGCCCGTCGGGCTGCGGCAAGTCGACGACGCTCAGGATGATCGCCGGCCTGGAGAAGGTCACCGAAGGCTCGATCTCGATCGCCGGCCGCGACGTCACCTGGGAGCGGCCCAAGCAGCGCGACATCGCCATGGTGTTCCAGTCCTACGCGCTCTACCCGCACATGAATGTCGGCGAGAACATGTCGTTCGCGCTGCGGCTGGCGCGGGTGCCGAAGGCGGAGGTCGCCGAGCGCGTCCAGCGGGCAGCCGAGATGCTCGAACTGACGCCCTATCTCAACCGCAAGCCCAAGGATCTCTCCGGCGGCCAGCGCCAGCGCGTCGCGATGGGCCGGGCGGTGGTGCGCGATGCCTATTGCTTCCTGTTCGACGAGCCCTTGTCCAATCTCGACGCCAAGCTGCGCGCCTCGATGCGCACCGAGCTCGCCCTTCTGCACAAGCGCCTCGGGCGGACGATGATCTACGTCACCCATGACCAGATCGAGGCCATGACCATGGCCGACCGGATCGTCATCATGAAGGACGGCCTGATCCAGCAGGTCGGCACGCCGAAGGAAGTCTATAACGACCCGGTCAACACCTTCGTCGCGACCTTCATCGGCTCGCCCTCGATGACGCTGCTCGACGGTGAGTTTGTCGAGGAAGCGGGCCGGCTGTCGGTGAAGGGCGCGGGCTACACGCTGCCGTTGACCGAGCGCCTCGCCGAGCGGGCCAAGACCGCGAACGGACGCGCGATCAGCGTCGGGCTCAGGCCGGAGCATTTCGCCGGCAGCGCTCTCGATGACGGTTTCGCGCCGCTCGATCTGAAGGTGAAGGTCTCGGAATATATCGGGTCCAGCCAGTTTCTCGCCGCCGAGATTGGGGGGGCCGACATCACCGCAGCGGTCGATGTCGGTCCGGAGGCGGATCTCCTGAGCGACGGGACCTACTACTTCGACACACGGCGCATCTATCTGTTCGACCGGGAGACCGGCCGGGCGATCTGAAATTGGCCAGGATCGGCCAAAGCAGGGAGGAATGCATGAGACTACTCAGTCAGGCTGCAACGGCGCTCGCCGCGCTTGCGATGGGGGCGACCGCCATGGGGGCGACGACTGCCGTCGCCAACCCGTATGAGAAATACGAGGGCACGACCATCGTCGTCTCCTGGCCGACGAACAACCACTTCAAGGTGGCCGAGACGCTGGTCGACGAGTTCACCGAGGAAACGGGTATCGAGGTCGAGATCGACTACCTGCAATATCTCAAGCTGCGCGACCGGCAGCTTCTGGAAATGTCCAAGTCCGACGGCGAATACGACGTCGTCGCCTGGGTCGTCATGTGGAAGGGCGAATACGTCAACAAGGGCCTGCTGACGCCGCTGTCGGAAATGTACACCAATGCCGGCCTCGTCGATCCCGACTACGATATCGACGACATCGCCGACGCCTATCTCCAGAACGGCGGCATCGTCGGCGGCGAGAAGGGCTATCTGCCTGGCAAGTCCGGCGGCCTCTACGGCATCCCCTTCGGCGCGGAAACCTCGATCCTCGCCTATCGCAAGGATATCCTCGACGAGCACGGCATCGCGGTGCCGCAAACCTATGACGAGCTTGCCGCGGCGATGACCAAGCTGCACGAGGCCGGCGTTCCCGCGCTCACCTCGCGCGGCGCCACGGGCCATCAGGTGACGGCCGCCTGGCTGTTCCATCTCGCTCCGATGGGCGGGCGCATCTTCGACGACAAGTGGAACCCGGTGGTGAATTCGCCGGAGGCCGTGAAGGCGGCCGAGTTCCTGCGCCATGTCGCCAAGACCGGTCCGACGGGCATCTCGTCCTACGGCTTCGGCGACGCGACGACCGCCTTCCTGCAGGGCGATGCGGCGTTCTGGCTCGATTCGCTGAAGATCGCGGCCCTGTCGCGCGACGAGAGCCGCTCCAAGGTCAACGGCAAGGTCGGCTATGCGCTGCACCCGACCGACGTGCGCTGCGGCTCGGAGACCGGCGGCTTCGCCATGGGCATCCCGGCCAATTCCAAGCACAAGGAAGCCGCCTTCCTGTTCATCCAGTGGATGACGTCGAAGGCCGCCGACCAGCGCGTCGTCGAACTGGGCGGCGATCCGATCCGCATCTCGACGCTGGAACTCAACCCGAAGGACTTCCCGGAATATCCGGTCGTCGCCGAGCAGCTCGACTGCGCCGATCCCGACTGGCGTCCGCTCATTCCCGAATGGAACGAGCTCAATGTCGACGTGCTCGGCCAGGCGCTGACCCAGGTGATCACCACCGACGATCCCGTCCAGCCGATCATGGACGAGGCCAACGAGAAGATCCGCGCGATCATGGAGCGCGAGGGCTACTACGTCTGGCAGTAGGCCGCTGATTGCTCCGGGGCCGTCCCGCGGCCCCGGAGACACCCGTTCTAGAGCATGCTCTAAATCCCGCGAGACCCTTCATGCCGACCACCGCCGCCAAGCCTAGATGGGAGCCCGGCACGCTGACGCCCTATGCGTTCGTCGCGCCGGCGGCGATCCTGATGGCGACCGGCCTGCTCTATCCCGTCTTCATGGCCTTCTACCTGTCGTTCTTCGACTGGGAGATCGGCCGCGACCTGGGGGACGCCAACACTGTCGGGTTCTCGCATTTCCTCCGCATGGTGCAGGACCCGCAGGTCTGGGAAGTGCTGTGGGTGACGATCCGCTTCGGCTTCTGGGTCATCACGCTGGAAATGGTGCTTGGCATCAGCCTGGCGCTGCTGCTCGAAAAGCCGATCCGCGGCGCGTCGATCTTCCGGACGATCTTCATCCTGCCGCTGATGGTCTCGCCGGTCGTCGTCGGGCTGATCTGGCGCTATCTGTTCGATGCCCGCGCCGGCTGGATCAACTACTATCTGAACGCCTGGTTCGGCATGGAGCCGCTGGTCTGGCTCGGCGATCCGGAGCTTGCCTTCTTCGCCATCGTCTTCACCGATATCTGGCAGTGGACGCCGTTCATCTTCATCATCATCATCGCCGGCCTGCAGGCCCTGTCGAGTGAGGTGATCGAGGCCTCCGAGATCGACGGCGCGAACTGGTGGCAGCAGATCTTCCTGGTCAAGCTGCCGATGATCAAGTCGATCATCATCATCGCGCTCCTGATGCGGCTGATCGACGTGTTCCGCGGCCTGGAGGTGATGCTGATCATGACCGGCGGCGGGCCGGGCCGGTCGACCGAGCTTCTGTCGCTGCACATCTACAAGCGCGCCTTCGAGACGCAGCAGCTCGGCTATGCCTCCGCGATCGCCGTGCTTTTGATCCTGGTGGTGTTCGGGCTCAGCCTGTTGATCCTGAAGATGTCCAATCCCATGAAAACCAAGTCGGACGTTTGACATGAAGAACGATAGCGTACGCCTTGCCTATTACTACACCGTGCTGATCCTGCTGGCGGCGATATCGCTCGCGCCGATCTGGGTGATGATCTCGACCTCGTTGAAGGACGAGGTGACGCTACAGGGCGACACGCCGGTGTGGTTCTTCTTCGTGCCGACGATGGACAACTACCAGGCGATCCTGACCGGGCGCGGCAAGTTCGACACCTATCTGATCAACTCGATCATCGTCGCCGGATCGACGACCGTCATCACGCTCCTGTTCGGCGGCTTCTGCGCCTATGCGCTGTCGCGGGCGAAGTTCACCGGCCGCACGTTTCTCGCCAACGCGACGCTGCTGGTGCGCATGGTGCCGCCGGCCGTCATCGCCGTACCGGCGTTTGCCTTCGTCATCCTGGCGGGCATCGACAACGACCTCCTGGCGCTGACCTTCCTCTACACGGCAATCTCGCTGCCGTTTGCGATCTGGCTCTTGTTCGGCTTCTTCAAGCAGATCCCCGAGGAACTGGAGGAGGCCGCGATCGTCGACGGCGCGAGCCCGCTCCAGGTCTTCTTCCGGGTGCTGTTGCCGCTGATGTCGTCGGGCTACGCGGTTGCCGGCATCTTCACCTTCCGCATCGCCTGGAACGAGTTCATCCTCGCCCTGTTGCTGACCGGCCGGAACACCCGCACGCTGCCCGTCGCGGCCGCCAGCCACATCACCGAGGAAGGCGTCGAGTGGGGGCGGATCATGGCGATGGGCACGCTGATCGTCATCCCGCCGCTGATCTTCACCTTCTTCGCGGCCAAGCAGATCATCGCCGGCATGACGGCGGGCGCGGTGAAGGGATAGCGACGAAGCGGCCATGTACAGGAGCGACTATGACAAGCCGAATATCCTGCTGATCGTCACCGACCACTGGTCGGCGCGGCTTCTGGGCGCGGCCGGGCACCCGGTCGTCCGCACGCCGGTGCTCGACCAGATCGCCCGCTGCGGCACACGCTTCACCAATGCCTATTCCGAGCATCCCGTCTGCATCCCGGCCCGCCGCACGCTGATGACGGGGACGTCGGCGCGCGAGCATGGCGACCGCACGTTTCAGGCCAAACGCGAGATGCCGGCCGATCTGCCGACCCTGGCGCAGACCTTCCGCGACGCCGGCTATCAGGCTTACGGGGTCGGCAAGACCCACACCTATCCGCAGCGCGACCGGCTCGGCTTCGACGATATCCAGCTCGATGACGAGGGCCGCACCCATCACGGCGTCACCGACGATTACGAAATCTTCCTGGGCGACAAGGGCTGGCTTGGAAAACAGTTCGGCCACGGCATCTCCAACAACGGCTACGAGGCGACGTCCTGGCATCTGCCCGAAGAGGCGCACGCCACCAACTGGGCGACCGACACGATGTGCCGGATCATCCGGAGGCGCGATCCGAAGCGGCCCGCCTTCTGGTATCTCGGCTACCGCCATCCGCATCCCCCGCTGGTCCCGCCGGAGCGGTTTCTGCGCTTCTACGACGGCGTCGAGATGGACGAACCGGTGTTCGGGGCCTGGTGCGAGGATGACGACCTGCCGCTGATGCTGCAGGCCTACCGGGCGCGCTATGCCTATGGTCCGCGCGAGGGCGCCTGGGCGCGGCGGCATTTCTATGCGCTGTGCACGCAGATCGACCAGCAGATCGGCGCGCTGTTCGGCACCCTGCGCGAGGAGGGCATTCTCGACAACACCATCGTCATGTTCACCTCCGACCACGGCGAGACCATGGGCAATCACGGCATCTGGGCCAAGCAGAACTTCTACGAGCCGTCGGCGAACGTGCCGATGCTGCTGATGGGCGTGAAGGACTGCCTGCGGGTCGCGGCGGGCGGCACGGATGACCGTCTCGCCTGCCTTGCCGACATCATGCCGACGCTGCTCGATCTTGCCGGGATCGATATCCCGGAAACGGTCACCGGCCGCTCGATTCTCGGCCCGAAACGCGACTTTCTTTATGGTGAATTCGGCGAGGGCGAGTTGTCCAACCGGATGATCCATGACGGCCGCCACAAGCTCGTCTACTACGCGGCCGGCAATCGCTGTCAGCTGTTCGACCTCGACACCGACCCGGACGAACTCACCGACGTCGCGCGCGACCCCGCCTATGGCAACACGCTGGGGCATCTGAAAAGCCTGCTTGTCGGTTCGCTCTACGGCTCCGATCTCGACTGGGTGAGCGACGGGGACCTCACCGGCCTGCCGAACCGTCGCTATCGCCCCGCGCCCAATCGCGGCCTCGGCATGACGCGCGGCCACCAGTGGCCGGTGCCGCCGGTCAATCCGGGCGGGTTGATGAACTTCTTTCCCGAGACCCCGCCCGACACCCCATCGGAGGACACATGAAACGCGCCATCGTGACAGGGGCGACGAGTGGCATCGGCGCGGCGACCGTCGGCGCGCTGCGCGGCGCCGGATACGCGGTGCTGGCGGTCGCGCGGCGGCCGGACCGTCTCGACGGTCTCGCCCAGGAGACCGGCGCGCAGATCCTTGCCGCCGATGTCCGCGACATCGCGACAATCCGCGCGGCGGTCGACGATTTCAAGCCGGACGTTCTCGTCAACAATGCCGGTGTCGGGCACGGCATCGACGGTTTCGCAGAGGCCGGTGACGCGCTCATCCAGGAGGCGGTCGACGTCAATGTGACGTCGCTTCTGCAGCTCACCGGCGTGGTCCTGCCGGCGATGATCGAAAACCGGGCGGGCCACATCGTCAATATCGGCTCGATCGCCGGGCTCCACACCGTCGCCTCGGCCCTTTACGGCGCGACGAAGGCGGCCGTCCACATCTTCAGCCAGAACCTGCGCAACGAACTTGTCGGCACCGGCATCCGCGTCACCGAGATCTGCCCCGGCCGGGTCGCGACCGAATTCTATGCCGCCGCCAAGGGCGATCGCGAACGGCTTGACAGGATGGGCAGTACCGGCATCCGCGAACTGGATCCGAAGGATGTGGCCGCCGCGATCCTCTACGCGGTCGGCACGCCGGCCCATGTCAACGTCGCCACCATCGAACTCCTGCCGACCGACCAGGCGGTTGGCGGCATCAAGCTGAAGGCATCGCATGAAACGACTTGAGGGCAAGACGGCGCTGATCACCGGCGGCGGCAACGGCATCGGCAAGGCGGCGGCGCTGGCCTTTGCGCGGGAAGGCGCGCGCCTCGTGCTGGCGGACCTGCAACTGGCCGCGGCCGAAGCCGTCGCCGCCGAGATCGAAGCTGAGGGCGGTAAGGCGCTTGCCGTCAGCGGCGATGTATCCGACGAGGCCGCTGTCGACGCAATGGTCCGCGCCGGGCTCGACCGGTTCGGGAAAATCGACGTCCTGTTCAATTCGGCCGGCGGCGGCTCGACCAAGGACGGCCCGGTCACCGAGCTGGCGCTCGACGAGTTCTGGCGGACCATCCGGGTCGATCTGTTCGGCACGCTTTTGACCTGCCGCCGGCTGATCCCGGAGATGGTCGCGGCCGGCGGCGGCGCGATCATCAACATCTCGTCGCTGCGCGCGGTCATCGGCACCCACGGCGCCGACGCCTATACCGCCTCGAAGGGCGGCGTGCTGGCGATGAGCCGCGCGATGGCGATGCAATGGGCCGAGCACGGCGTCCGCGTCAACGTGCTGGCCCCCGGCGTCGTGCTGACCGAGCGGGTCGCCGCCTTCATCAAGCCGGACAACCCGATCTACCAGAAATCGCTGCTGGGCCCGTCCGACCCGGAGGACGTCGCCGCGATGGCGCTGTTCCTCGCCTCCGACGAGGCCCGCAAGGTGACCGGCACCGTCATGCGCGTCGACGGCGGCGCGTCCATTTACTGATTGCGAGCCAACGGAAAGGCCAAGCCGATGAGACACAGCGTCGACCGGATCCTCACGACCCATGTCGGCAGCCTGCCGCGGCCGCACGACCTTCTCGATGTGCTGAAAGCCCGCTTCGACGGCGAGGCGGTCGACGAGGCGGCCTATGACGCCAAGGTCGCCGACGCCGTTGACCGGATGGTCGCGCAGCAGGTCGAGGCCGGTATCGATATCGTCGCCGACGGCGAGATGTCGAAGCCCGGCCACGCGATCTATATCGAGGAACGGCTGTCCGGCTACGAGCAACGCCCCGGCCACGACATGGGGTATTACGCCGCCGAAAAAGAGGCGTTCCCGGAATATTACGCCGACTATTTTGCGCGCGCGCATCTTGGCGGTGCGATCGCGCCGGCCCATCCCGTCTGCTGCGTCGGGCCGATCACCTATATCGGCCAGGCGGCGCTGGAGAAGGACCTTGCAAACCTGCGGGCCTCCTGCGAGCGGCATGGCGTGGAGGAGGCGTTCATGCCCTGCGCGGCGGTCACCGGCGTCGGCTTCAACGAGTATTACCCAAGCCACGAGGCCTATATGTACGCCGTCGCTGATGCGCTGTCGGTCGAATACAACGCAATTATTGATGCCGGCTTTCTTTTGCAGGTCGACGACCCGTTCCTGCCGCATGTCTATATGGACAAGTCGCTCGACGAGACGGCGCGGATCGCCAAAGCGAACCTTTATGTCGAGGCGGTGAACCATTCGATCAAGGGCATTGCGCCCGAGAAGATCCGCTATCACACCTGCTACGGCATCAACCAGGGCCCGCGCATTTACGAGCCGGACCTGCCGATGATGGTGAATGAGGTTTTGAAGGTGAATGCGGGGGCCTATTCCTTCGAGGCCGGCAACCCGCGGCACGAGCACGAATACCATCTCTGGGAGAGCGTGAAACTGCCCGACGGCAAGCACATCCTGCCGGGCGTCGTCACCCATGCGACCAGCGTCGTCGAGCATCCCGACTACATCGCCGAGCGCATCATCCGCTTCGCCGACCGCGTCGGCCGCGAGAACGTCATCGCCTCGACGGATTGCGGCTTCTCCAGCCAGGCGATCTATAAGACCGAGGTCGAGAACCGCGTCGTCTGGGCCAAGCTCAAGGCGCTGGCGGAGGGCGCGCGGATCGCCAGCGAAAAGCTCTGGAAGTAGAGCGACCGGGTGGTGATGCCGCGAAGCGGCTTCGAGGGCGCCGGAGGCGATCTCGAACCAACGGACGTAGCACTACACCTGCACGTCAACAGCGCGATCACGCGGCATGCCCGCGAACCAATCCGTCCTCGTCCTCCGCGACAAGATAGTCCGCAATCGACGCCATGAAGTCGTCGGTCGATCGTCCCGTCGCCAGGCAGTCGCGGATATGGGCCGACAGCGCGGCCTGCACCGCGATATAGCCGTTAAAGCGCGGACGGATGCTCGCTGCATCCATCGTCTGAAGCGTGTTCCGATAGAAGTTCCGAACCCCTTCGTTCACCGCCGCGCTCCGCCAGGCGGAAACCGCGCTCGGCTGGCCGTTCGTCTCGGCCACGAGCCCCGTCTGCGCGTCCTCGCTCATCAACCACTGCAGGTGATCGGCAAGCGCCGGCGACATTCGGCACCGCTTCGTCACCGCAATTCCCGTACCGCCGAGAATGGAACCGGGGCGGTGCGAAGGCGCAACGCGCGGCGCGTCATGAAAGTCCAGCGGACGCGCCTGATCGGGCTCGCAATAGGTCACGTATTGATAGATCAGCGGACAGATGGCGATGTCCCGGCCTTCCGTCATGTGCTCGAGCATATGGATCGGGTTCATCTCCATCACCGCGCGCGAGGGAGCGGTAAACAGCCGCCGCAATATCTCATAGGCCCGTCGTCCTTCCTCGGCTGGAATGAAACGCCGCCCCGCTTCGCCGAAGCGGCGATGGCCGAGCGAGGCGACAATCGACAGGAATGTCAGCAGCGCGTGCGGCCCCGCCAGGCAGAGCGCGACGCCGCCATGCCGGTCGGCATAGGCGATCAGATCCGCCCAGGTCGTCGGCACGCTGCCGGTCAGGGCTTCCGGCTGGACGGCCATCACCTGCGTCGCGGCATCAAGGGGCAGCGCCCAGGTCCGCCCGGCCATGCGGTAGCTCGCCAGACAGGGGCCGACCGTCCTGCGCGCCACCTGATCGAGAAACCACGGCGGGAAGACCGCGTCCAGCGGCTGAAGGCAGGCCGCCTCGATCGCCTCGCCGATATGCGGATGGTCGAGCACGACGAGGTCGTAGCGGGAACACAGATCGGCGATCGGATGGGATTCGAAGCCCTCCAGCGGCTGCGTCTCCCAGACGAGCGACTCGCCCGGGTGCGCGGCGTTGAAGCGCGCGGCGGCGCGGGCGAGCGCGTCGTAGCCGCGCGGGTGATCCCATGTCAGGGCGGTATGGCGTGTCATGCGGCGTTCCCGAGATCTGGTGACGGATTTGGCGGCTATGCCCGGCCGGTGCTGGCGCGGACGATCAGGCGCGGTTCGGTGTCGATGATGCGGACCGGTCCGCCATCACCGGGTCCACACCCGGCAAGCGCCTCGACGGCGGCGACGCCCATCTCGAACAGCGGCATCGCGACCGTCGTCATCGCCACCTTGAGGAACGGCGCCATGGGAATGTCGTGGATCGCGGCGATGGAGATATCATCGGGCACCCGGTAGCCGCGCTCGGTGAGCCCCATCATCGCCCCGATCGCCGGCACGATGTTGCAGCAGACCAACGCGGTAATATCGCCGGATCGCGCCAGCAGCGTCGCGGCGGCATCGGCGCCGGCCGCGATCGTCGCCGGGGCATGCACGACGCGCGTGTCGTCATGGCGCAGCCCGTGCGCCTCAAGCGTGCGGCGCCAGCCGGCGATCCGCGCCCCGGTGAAGGTCAGCCCCGGATTGGTGGCAAGGCAGCCGATGCGGGTGTGGCCGAGGCCGATCAGATGCCCGGTGGCAAGCCGGGCGGCCTGCTCGTCGGGCAGCAGGACGACCTGGTCGCCGATACCGATATCGGCCTGGAGCACGACCATCGGCGTCTTCTCGCGGGCCGCGAGCGCGAGCACCTGGTCGGACGCGCCGCCATTGGCCTGCAGGATCAGCCCGTCGACGCCATGTCCGCCGACGAGGTCGACGAGAGTGTCGGGCACTGTCTCGGGCAGGTGGGCGGTCTCCGCCTCGTGTTCGGATGAGTCACTCATCACGAGCGCCTTGCCGATCCGCGCCGCGGCGGCGCCGGCGCCGCGGGCGATCTCGCCATAGACCGGGTTGGTGATGTCGTGGACGGCAAGCGCGATGAAGCCGCTTTGCGCCGACCGCAGCGATTGCGCCGCGCGGTTCGGCCTGTAACCCATCTCGCGGATCGCCTGTTCGACGCGGCGCCGGGTCTCGGCGGTGATCTTCAGCGACCGGTCGCCGTTTGCGACGCGCGAGACGATCGCCGGCGAGACCTTCGAGGCTTTCGCGACATCGGCAAGCCGCGGCATGGTGGTTCCTTTCGGTGGGACCCGCTCCGGGCTTCCGGGTCGGGCAGATGGAGCAGATTGCTTGGGCTGAGCCTATAATTAAAACGATTTAATCGTCATGTAAATCGTTTTAACGGGCGAGCTGATTCTGGTTTCCAAGATGTCGATACGCGCTGTGGGGGCCGGTTGCAGGCGGGGTGCTGTGGTAATACGGCAGGTGCGGTGCCGTCGCGGCGGTTATCGCTCGGCTCCCGGCGATGCGTCTGAACGCTCGCGCGTTCGGCACTCGAAACGCGATGCGTTTCGTCCGCTTACGCGGACCGTGCCTCACCCCCTACTCAGCCTTCCGCCGCGCCGCCAGCCGTTTCCCGATCAGCGGCCAGCAGACGACGATCAGCGTCAGGGCGAAAAACCCGGCGGCGATCGGGCTTTCCAGGAATTTCAGCGGCTGCATCTGCGTGACGATCAGGCTCTTGCGGAGGTTTTCCTCAAGCGGCGTGCCGAGAATGAAGCCAATGACGATGGGCGCGAGCGGCACGTTGGCGTAGCGCAGCAGCAGGCCGCAGATCCCGGCGACCACCGCGACCCAGACATCGAGGATCGAGAAGCGGATCACGTAGGAGCCGGCAAGCGACAGCGCCACCACGCCGCCCATGATCAGCGCGTGCGGCAGCTTCAGCACCCGGCTGAAGACCTGGGCAAGGCCGGCGCCGACGATCAGCATCATGACGTTGGCGACGAGCAGCGCGACGAAGATGAAGCTCACCAGCTCCGGATTGCGGTTGAACAGCTGGAAGCCCGGCGTGATGCCGTGGATGACCAGCGCGCCGAGCATGACGGCGGTCGCCGCATCGCCCGGGATGCCAAGCGACAGGGTCGGCACCAGCGCGCCGCCGGTCACGGCGTTGTTGGCCGCCTCCGAGGCGACGATGCCTTCCGGTTCGCCCTTGCCGAAATTCTCCTTGTTCGGCGAGCCGTTGCGGGCCTGGACATAGCCGATCAGCGAGGCGGCGGTGGCGCCGACACCGGGCAGGACGCCCAGGAAGGTGCCGATCAGCGAACTGCGCAGCACCGTCTTCTTCAACGCCCACCATTTGGCGAAGGAGGCGACCTTGAAGCCGGTGCTGACGATCGGGTTGCCATGTCGCGCCACCCCCTGGCCCGCCGTCATGAAGACCTCCGACAGCGCGAACAGGCCGATCAGCACCGGCACGACGTGGAAGCCGGCCGACAGCGCGAAATTGCCGAAGGTGAAGCGGTTGGCGCCGCTCAGTTCGTCGACCCCGACGGTCGACAGGACGACGCCGAAGGCGCCGGCCAGCAGGCCTTTCAGCGGATTGCCGGCCGAGACCCAGGCGATGGTGGTGAGCGAAAAGACGATCAGCGCGAAGGTCTCCACCGAGCCGAACTCGACGGCGACGGCGGCAAGCTGCGGTGCGGCGATGACCAGCACGATCATCGAGAAGATGCCGCCGAAGGTCGAGGCGACCGTCACCCAGCCGAGCGCCTCGGCGGCATGGCCCGCGCGCGCCATCGGATAGCCGTCGAAGGTCGTCGCGGCCGATTGCGGCGTGCCGGGCACGTTGATCAGGATCGCCGGGATCGAGCCGCCATAGACCGACGAGACGTAGATCGCCAATAGCAGCCCGATCGCCTGCGGCGCCTCCAGGACGAAGGTGAAGGGCAGGATCATCGCAAGCGCGGTGACCGTGCCGAGGCCAGGCAGCGCGCCGACGATCATGCCGACGATGGTGGCCAGCACCATGATCGCAAGCGCGAAGGGATCGGCCAGATGGGTGAGCGAAGCGAGGATGGCGTCGAGGCCCATCGGTCAAACCCCCAGGCCCGGAATCTTCGGAAGCGGCATCTTCGCGAAGACGGTCAGCATGCCATAGAGCAGCGCGACGAAACCGGCGGAGACCGCGAGGTTCACCAGACGCCGGCGGAACCCGAGCAGGTAGACCGTGGCGAAGACGGCGACGGGCGCGACGGCGAGATAGCCGATCGGCTTCATCAGCGCGGCGGCGGCGACGATGACGGCGATCGTCGCGGCGATGTTGCGCCAGTGCTTCGGGCCGATCTCAAGGCCCCCGGACCGCAGGCCGAGCAGGAAGATCACGGCGGACAGGGCGATGGTGAAATAGAGGAAGAGCTGGGGCACCAGGAAGGGCGGCGCGTCGCCCGGCAGGATGAAGACGCTTTCGCTCTGCCGGTAGCTCGATATCAGCAGGACGGTGGCGACGAGCCCGCCCGCCGCGCCGAGTATAGTATCCGTGTTGATCGCGCGTCTCACCGCACAGGCTCCCTATGGTCCCGCTGAAGGGTCGGATCCCCGTTCCTTCGTCCATTCGATCTGCGGGATGTCGACCTTGGGCGATGGCGGCCAGCCGTCACCGCGCTGCGAGTTCAGGCTGCGATGCGGCGCCCAGGTGTAAGCCCGGTCGGGCTTGCCGACGAGCCTGCCGTCGGAGATCCAGTCGAGATCGACACCATACATCTCCGAGACCAGAACATCCTGCAAACGCTTCAGGGGTTCGGCATGCGCCGGGTCGCGGGCGAGGTCGGTCATCTCGCGCGGGTCCTCGACCATGTCGAAAAGCTGGAAGTGGTTGCCGACGGGATAGTAGATCAGCTTGTAGCGATCGTCGCGAACCATCCGGGTCGCGTGGTCGTCCTCGCCGCATTCGCCGTAGATATGGGCGTGGCGCCGGTCGCCGACCATGGAGATACCGTCGACCGTTTCCGGCACGGCAATGTCGCAGAGATCGAGCAGCGTCGGCATCACGTCGGCGAAGGTTGCGAGCCGGTCGTCGACGACGCCCTCGGCGGCTTTGGGATTGCCCTTGTTGGCCGACAGGATCATCGGGATGTTCGCCGAACTCTCGTAGAAGATCCGCTTTGCCGCCATGTCGTGATTGCCGAGCATGTCGCCATGGTCGGAGGTGAACAGGATGATCGTGTCGTCGAGCAGGCCTTCCAGCCGCAGCGTGCCGATCAGATAGCGGATCTGGAAGTCGATCTGGCTGCACAGGGCGTAGAACGCCCGCTTCGCGGCCATCATCCGGTCGTCCGTCAACAGCGTCGTGCGGCTGAGCAGGGCGGAGATCGCGAAGGGCAGGCGATCGGGGTCGCGGGCCCAGTCGCCGATATAGGGCGCGTCCGGTGTCACGTCCCGGTAGAGTTCCAGGAAGGCCTGCGGCGGCACCAGCGGGGGATGCGGGTGGCGGAAGCCGAGATACCAGAAGGCCGGCCGCGTCGGGTCGCGGCGCTTGATGGTGCGCGCCATCATCCGGCCGGCCCAGGCGGTCGCATGGTGTTCCTCGGCGAGATGCCAGGGGCGCCAGCTATACTGGTTGTTCGACATGCCGTGGTCGAACTGGCGGCCGGGAAGGCCCTGGTCGCCGAGATAGATGTCGTAATCGTCGAGCGTGCCCCATTGCGGCCGGCCCTCGTCGTCGAGCAGCACGCTGTCGAAGCCGATCCGGTCGCGCTGGGGATGGACATGCAGCTTGCCGACCGCGTCCGCCTGATAGCCGGCATCGCGGAAGGCCTGCGCCATCGTCGTGACGTCCGGCATGCGCAGCCCGTCATTGAACACCCGGTCGCCATGCGATTTCGGGCGCATTCCCGTCATCAGCGTACGGCGGGCGGGAATGCAGACCGGGCATTCCGAATAGGCGTTGGTGAAGCGGGTGCCGCAGGCGGCGATCTCGTCCAGGCCCGGCGTGATGATCGCGGGATTGCCGGCGGCGCCGAGATGCTCGGCGGCCCAGTGGTCGGCGACGATCAGCAGCACATTCGGTCGGGTCTTTGCCAAGGCGGGCTCCTCTTTTCGGCCTGTCCGGAATCGGCGGACGTTAGCCACGGTCATTATATGAAGGAAATGATAGTTCCTTGTGCGATCATTCCGGTATGGAATATTGAGGTCACTTCAGGACAGATACCATGTCGAACCGGCTGGGACTGCGCCAGCTCAGGGCGTTTCACGCGGTGATGGTCACCGGCGGCGTGACGGCGGCGGCCGAGCGGCTGAATCTGACGCAGCCGGCGATCAGCAAGCAGTTGAGCGCGCTGGAGCATGCGCTGGGCCTGAAGCTGTTCCATCGCCGCAGCGGCCGGGCGACGATCCCGACGCCCGAGGGCGTCGAATTCTACCGGTCGATCGAGGCGACGATCGCCGGGCTCGACGAGATCGGCGCGATCGCCCGCCGGATCCGGCAGAACACGACGCGCCCCCTGCGCGTCACCGCGACGCCGCCGCTGATCAACAGCGCGCCGGTGATGGCGGCCGTCAAGACCTTCCTGGCGAGGCATGGCGACACGCATATCTCGCTCGAGCCGCGCCACCGGCTCGACATCGAGGACTGGGTGGCGACCCGCCAGATCGACCTGGCGCTGGCGCTCCTGCCCTCCAACCATCCCGCGCTGAGCGCCGTGGCGCTGACCGAGACCGAGGCGGTCGCGGTGATGCGCGCCGATCACCCGCTCGCCGCGCAGGAGCGCATCACGCCCGCGCATCTGGCCTGCGAACGGCTGATCCTGCCAAGCCGCCAGCCGCTGCGCAGCCGCATCGAGGCCGCCCTGCGGCAGACCGGCGAGACGCTCGAGGCGCAACTCGAGGCCTCCTCCGCCATCACCTGCTGCCGCATGGCCGCTGCCGGGCTCGGCGTCGCGCTGTGCGATCCGTTCAGCCCGACAGCCTTTCCCGGCGCGGCGATCGTCACCCGCCCCTGGTCGCCCGCCGTCAGCCTGACCTATGGCGCGCTCCATACGGCGGCCCAGGAGATGGACCCGGCGGCCGACGCCCTGCTCGACTGCATCCGGTCGGAATTCAGCCATCGGCTCGCTCCGGCCGGTTGAGCGGCACGATCGTGACGAAGCTCGGCTGGGCCGCGCAGGGCACGGTCGCCGCGAGATCGGGACGGCCGGTTTCGCGGTCGATTTCATAGAGGCATACGCAGTCATCCCCCTGGGCGGCCAGAACCAGGAGCCGGCCGCAGGACGTGATGTCGAAGCCGCGCGGATGGCGGGGGACCGACTGGATGGATCGCTTCTGCGGCAACCCATCCTCGCCGAGGCGCCACCAGGCAAGCGTGCTGCCCCGGCGCTCGGCGCAATAGAGCACCCGTCCGTCCGGCGACACCCGGATCTCGGAGGCCCAGGGCGGACCGGCGATATCGTCGCCAAGCGCGCTCACGCGGGTCCGTTCGTCGAACCGCCCGGCTTCCGGGTCATAGGCCAGCGCGACGACGTCGCCGCTCAGTTCGCAGACCAGATAGCCGACCGGCAGGCGCGGATGCCAGGCGAGGTGGCGCGGGCCCGATCCCGCCGGCTGCGCCAGACCGTCCGACGGGGCGCCGGCAAGGGCGCGGCCGTCGGGGCTCAGGGACAAGCGCATCACCCGGTCGGCGCCCATGCAGGGGATATGCAGGAAGCGGGCATCCGGGCTGAGCCCGGCCATGTGCGGCTGGCGCGGCGTTTCGACGGTCCAGGCCGGCGCGTCCGCAAGCCGCCCGTCCAGCGCGATCGGAAAAGCTGCGATCAGGCTTTCGGGAAAGGAGGCGCCATAGAGCATCGATCCGGCGGGATGGACGGCGAGATGGGCCATGCGGGCCGGCACGCCCACGGTCTGGACCGGCTCCAGATCACCGGTGCTACGATCGAGCGCGACGACGTCGATGACGCTTGCCTCGCGATCCCCGGACGGATCGGTCGCGGAGACATAGACCGTGTCGCCGTGGACCGCGCAGGGCAGGCCGTTCGCGGTCAGCGGATAGGTCCGGCGCTCAAGGCCGCCGTTGCCGGTGTCGACGATCAGCGCCTCGAGCGTCGATCCGGACCGGCACGGCACAAGGGCGAGCGCGCATTCAGCCATCACGAACATCGACCGGTGAAATGGGGCACGGCTCCCCAAAAGCCGTGCCCCCCCCAAGGGCTAACCGTCACCGCAGCCCGTCACCACAGCCCGTCACAGGCCCTTACTTGCCAAGCCCGATCGCCTTCAGCATCGAGGCGTTGCCGCCATACTGGCTGTTGTAGAAATCGGTGAAGGCCGGCCGGTCCATGTGGCGGACGATGTAGTTCGAGTTGGCCATGCCGGTCAGGAAATCCTCGTCCTTCACCGCTTCCGCGCAGGCCGCGGCGAGTTTATCGAGGACCGCCTCCGGCGTGCCGGCCGGCGCGAACAGGCCGAACCAGATGGTGATCGAGACGTCGATGCCGAGTTCCTTCAGCGTCGGCACGTCCGGCAGGTCGGCGAGGCGCTCGTCGGCGGCAACGGCGAGGGTCTTCAGCCCCTGAACCTTGGCGAGCGCCGAGTTGTCGGCGGCGATCTGCGCTTCGCCACTGAGCAGTGCCTTGGCGGCATTGGCGCCGCCGCCGGCCGGCAGGTAGGTGAAGTTGACGCCGAGCGCATTGGCGACGGCGGCCTGGGTGATGTGCGGGATCGAGCCCGGCGCCGGGCCGACGGCGATCACGGTACCGTCCTTGGCGGCGGCGACGACGTCGTCCATCGAATTGAGCGGGCTGTCGGGCGCGACCTGAACCGCGGTCGGGTTCTCGGCCATCATGCAGATCGGCTCGAAGCTGTCCTGGCCATAGGGCAGCGGCCGCAGATGCGGCTGGATCGTTACCGTCGCGATCGGATTGTAGCCGAGCGTATAGCCGTCCGGCGCCGCGGCGGCCATCTGCGCGGTGCCCACGGTGCCGCCGGCGCCGGGAATGTTGATCGGCACCATGTCGGCGCCGCCGAGCGCCTTGCGCATGGCGTTGATGAACAGGCGGCCGGAGGTGTCCGAGTTACTGCCCGGCCCGTAGGTGATCACCACCTCGATCGGCTTTTCGGGATAGTCGGCGAGCGCGGCCGTGCCGATGGCCGACATGGCGGCCGCGAGAACGAGGGTCTTCAGTTTCATGGGGTCCTCCCGATTGGAGCGTTGCGGCTCCGGTTGTTAAGAAGAACGGAGATCGCGTCCTTCGGTCCTGTGTTTCGTCGCTGCCACGGGGCTGCCAGGGGTGTCGTCATGCCTTCGACCCGCCGCGTCCCTTGCCGCGCGGGGCGCACACTAGCGAGCGGTGAAAAATTCCGAAAATTACAACTTGTACTGACCTGATAACGGTCTGGAATATTCGACCGCGCGCCCGCGCCGGCTTTGCAGATCCACCCGGTCATTGCACCGCCCCCTGCCCGGCCGGTGCTGGATCGTAGACAAGCCGGAAGCCCTGATGGGATGTCGAACTGTCCGGCGAGGTCCCCGTCCGGGCGGCGATCCGGTAGCGATAGCAATAGCTTGCGTGGCAGAGGAAGGAGCCGCCCTTGGACAGCTTGAAGCCGGCCTTGCCCGCATGGGCGCGCCGGACGCTCTTCTTCAGCGATTTCACCTTGAATGGCTGGGCGGTGTATTCCCAGACATTGCCGACCATGTTGTAGAGGCCGTAGCCATTCGGCGAAAAGGAGGCCGCAGGCGCCGTCGCCAGATGGCCGTCAAGGGCGAGGTTCTCGTCGGGAAACCGGCCCTGCCAGATGTTGCAGGGGAAGAAATCCGTGTCGTTGGGTTCTTCGTCACCCCAGGGAAAGCGCACATCGCCAAGGCCGCCGCGCGCGGCATGTTCCCATTCGGCCTCGCTCGGCAAGCGGCCGCCGGCCCAGCCGGCGAAGGCCGTCGCATCGTGCCAGGTGACGTGGACGACGGGGTGATCGGGCCGGCAGGCCGTGGCGCTTCCCGGTCCGAGCGGGGCATGCCAGCAGGCGCCCTCGACGATCCGCCACCACGGCGCCTCGGCGACCGCGCGGCTCGGCCCCGCGTCGGCGGGCAGGAGCTTCACGAAGACGAAGGAATCACCGAGCCGCTCCGCCTCGGTGACATAGCCGGTGTCGGCGACGAAGGCCTGGAACCGGTCGTTGGTGACGGCCGCCGCATCCATCCGGAACGGCTCGAGCCGCTGGGTCCGAAGCGGTGCCTCGCCATCGACCGGCAGTTCGGGGCGATCGGTGCCGATCAGTGCCTCGCCGCCGGGGATCGGGACGCCGGGGATCGACATGTCGGGTTGGCCGGCATGCTGTTTGGCGGATTTCAGTGACAGGGGTCCCGACGGCGCGACTGTCGTCGGTGCGCGCCTGGGAACACAGCACAGCGGCGAGACCATTGCCTCAGTCATCGCGCGTTCCCCCGGCCCCGGCCCGGACATCGGCCGCTTCGGCGCGCGCGGCCTCGATGTTGACCACCGCATTGCGCAGATGGGCGATCAGCGCGGAGGCGGCGGCGGCGGCATCGCGGGCCAGCAGCGCATCGACGATCGCCTGGTGCTTGCGCCGCTGCGTCTCCTGATTGGCGCGGCGCTGGGAGGAGACGAAGCGGGCCCGCCAGAGCCGGCGGTTATACTGGTTGTGGGTTTCGACAAGCGGCGGATTGTGGGCAGCCGCGACGATTGCCCGGTGAAACGCCATGTCGAGGCCGAACAGGCGG
>JANQKY010000097.1 GCA_028280885.1 Tepidamorphus sp. | reverse complement strand
AGTTCATAGCGGCGACGTGTCATTCAAGGCTCCCTAATTCGAAAGCCTTGAATCACGGAAGGAGCAAAATACCAAGACGATTTATGAGTTTACGGCCTAGGGGGCCGGCCTCCACCTCCCAGGGGCCTTTCAGGCGACCCGCTGGGTCCCGTCGGCGGTTTCGACCCGGAGCGTCGAAATGACGGCGAGGCCCGCATCCTCCAGCCGGTCACGGGCGCGCTTCAGGGCCGGGTCGCCCTTCGCGCCATCGCTCAGCAGAACCGCCTGGTCGGCCCGCCGGGCAAGCAGCCGCGCCTCGCCGTGCCGGGCGACCGAGGCCGCAAGCAGCAACACGACGTCATAGGTGTGGCGCAGCGCCTCGAGCGTCGTCTCCATGCGATCGGAGGCGACCAGCAGCAGCGGGTCGGACCCGGTCTCGCCGGCCTGGATGATATGGACCCGCGAGCCCCTGTCGCGCTGGATCGCGGCTTCGAAGGCCGCCTCGCCGGACAACAGGTCGCCGAGCCCGAATTGCGGCTCACCCGCGCGGTCGCCAGCGCTTTCCCCATCGGCGGCTTCCCTGTCCGCCGTTTCCCTGTCCATAGGGGCGCCGACCGGTGACGTGGTGCCGAACCGCGTGTCGACGACGACGACGCGGCGGCCACGCGCGGAGACGGCGCGGGCCAGTTGCAGCGCGAGAGTGTGCAGCGCCGGCAGATCGCGAACCGAGGTAAACAGCACCGTATGGGCGAGATCGCCATGCGACCGGGCGAGGATCTCGTCGCGGACCGGATTGAAACCGGTCTCGCGCGCCGGCCCCTCGACGAGGATCTCGGGCGTTCGGGCAACCGCGTCGGAAAACACGGGAACCGATGCGGATCGCGATGCAGATGGCGGGGCCGGCGCCGATATTGGAGGCGAGGATGGCGGCCCGTCATCGGCGGGGGCCTGCGTCCGCGGCTCGGCGACGGTGCTGGCATCGGCGGAGACGTCGATCGTTCGCGGCAGCGGCGCCACCTCCGGATAGGCCTCGGTCGAGCGAAACAGCGCCAGCGTCACGACGACGCCGCAGGCCATCAGCACGCTGCCGAGAAAGGCGACGATCAGGACGGGCAGCGTCTTGGGATAGAAGGGATCGGCGGCCGGCGCGGCAACCGAGATCAGCCGGGCATTGGCCGGCGGCGTCTCCAGGCCCTCGCGCGCCAGCGCCTCGCGGTAGCGGCCCAGCAGCGATTCCAGCAGGTCGCGCTGCGACTTGGCCTCACGCTCAAGCGCCCGCAACTCGACTTCGTCCTCGTTGGACTGCGCGGCGCGCGCCTTGAGCTGGTCGAGATTCTCAAGCAGGTCCTGCTCGCGCGCGGCCGCGACCTCGGCATCCTTTTCAGCCGCCCGCGCATACAGCACCGCCTCCTCGCGGATCTGCCGGCGCAGGTCGCCGAGCTGCGCCTCGAGTTCGCGCATGCGCGGATGGCGCGGGCCGAGCGTCGAGGACAATTCGGCGATCTGGGCGCGAAGCTGGACCTGCTGCTGGGTCAGGCCCTGGATGATCGGCGAATTGAGCACCTCGCTCGACTCCAGCGGACGCCCGGACTCCAGCGCCTCGCGGATGAGCCGCGCCCTTGCCTGGGCATCCGACTTCTGAACCCGGGCGGCCGAAAGCTCCGAGGTCAATTCGCTAAGCTGCTGACTGGTCAGCGTGCGCGGCTCGCTGCCGCTGCCGGACCCGGAGAACAGCCCGTATTCCGACCGGAACGTCTCGACATCGCGCTCTGCCTCGTTGACGCGCGCGCGCAGCGTATCGACCTGGTCGCGCAGCCAGACGCTCGCCTCCTGGGTCTGGGTCCGCTCGGCGGCCTGCTGCAGTTCGATATAGCCCCGGGCGACGGCGTTCGCGGCGCGGGCGGCCAGTTCGGGATCCTCAGAGGTGAACTCGATCGCGATCACGCGGGAGGAATCGACCTGATAGACCGTCAGATGGTCGTAGTAGTTGGCCAGGACGCGCTGTTCGTTGGACTGGATGACGGGATCGCGGGTGATCCCGAACAGGGCGAGCACCCGGCTGACCGGCGACGGCGCGCTCTTGGGATTGAATTCCGGGATCGTGTCGAGCCGCAGTTCCTGGATGACGTAGCGGCTTAGGTCCGCCGACAGGATGAGCTGCACCTGGCTCTTGATCGCTTCCTGATCGAGCAGCATGCGCTCGGCGGCGGAGGCGGCCGGCTGGGTGAAGGCTGTTTCCTGGTTCTCCACCAGCAGCTTGGCGGTCGAGCGATAGAGCGGCGTGGCGCTCGACAGCCACAGCACGACCAGCGCCATGACGACGATGACCGGCAGGATGATCCACAGCTTGGCGCGCCACAGCGCCGACACCAATCCGGTCAAAAGCATCCCGTCGACCGGCGGAGGAGACGCGCCGGCGGCCAGGTCGGGATTTGCGTAACGGCTCTGAACGGACATAAGAATCGGACCTTAGCCAGTGATCCCGACCATCCTCCCGATAGGGTAACCAATTGGTTAATTCGGTCGTCGGGACTCGTTAAGGATGCGGTCTCCGGTTAGGCTTTCTTAACCCTGCTCGCTTACCAATCAGCAACCATAATACAGCCTGAGCCTGCGGGGCCGATAGTGCGTGCCGTCAACACCTTCGTTTTGATTCTGCTGGCATTGCCGGCAGCGCTGCTGGCTGGCTGCGCCAATACGCCCAAGGTGGACGAGCGGTTCATCGCCGCGCTGAACGCGCCCTACCGGCTCGACGCCGGCGACGTCGTCCGGATCAACGTCTTCGACCAGTCCAACCTGACGGCCTCCTATGCGGTCGACGACTCCGGCGTGATCTCGATGCCTCTGGTCGGCGCTGTCGCCGCCCGCGGCCAGACCACCCAGGAGCTGGAACGGATCGTCACCGCGCAACTGGCGAACGGCTTCCTGCGCGATCCTTCCGTTTCCATCCAGGTCGAGACGTTCCGGCCGTTCTTCATTCTCGGCGAGGTCGGCGCGCCCGGACAGTATCCTTATGTCGCCGATCTCACCGCGCGCTCCGCCGTCGCCGTCGGCGGCGGGTTTTCGTCCCGGGCGGTGAAGACCATGGTTCGCCTGTCGCGCAAATACAATGGCACCATCGTCGAGGCCAATGTGCCGATCGATCACCCGATCCGGCCCGGCGACACCGTCACCGTGCTGGAACGCTGGTTCTGATGCCCCCTGCCCCCTGGCGTATCCTGCATTGCCTGCGGGCACCCGTCGGCGGGCTGTTCCGCCATGTCTGCGACCTTGCCGAGGCCCAGGCCGCGCGCGGCCACGCGGTGGGCATCGTCGCGGACGCGGCAACCGGCGGCGCGGCCGCCGAAAGCCGGTTCGAGGCGCTTGGCGACCACTGCAGCCTCGGGATCACCCGGTTCGCCATGTCCCGGCTGCCCGGTCCCGGAGACCTCGCCGTCGCGCTGAAGGTCGGCAGGCTCGCCCGCCGCATTCGGCCCGACGTCCTGCATGGCCACGGTGCGAAGGGCGGCGCCTATGCCCGCCTCGCCGCCGGGAAGACGGGAACCAAGACCGGGGCCGGCGACAGGCCGGCGCGGATCTACACCCCGCATGGCGGCAGCCTGCACTACTCATCCGACAGCCTGACCGGCTTCCTCTATCTCGGCGCCGAGCGGCTGCTTGCCCGGCGCACCGATGCCTTCCTGTTCGAAAGCCGCTACAGCGAACGCGTCTTCCGCGACCGCGTCGGACCGCCGCCGGGGCTCGTCCGCGTCGTCCACAACGGGCTTCGCCCCGCGGAGTTTGAGCCCGTCGCGCCCGCCGCCGATGCCGCCGATTTCCTCTTCGTCGGCGAGCTGCGCGCCCTCAAGGGGATCGATACCCTGCTGCTCGCGCTCGCCAGGCTTGAAGACGGCGCAAGCGCGGTGATCGTCGGCGCCGGCGCCGATCGCGATCTGCTGATCGAACAGGCGGCCTCGCTCGGCCTTGCCGGCCGCGTCACCTTCGCCGGCCGCCTGCCGGCGCGCGAGGCCTTCGCGCGCGGACGGTGCATCATCGTGCCCTCGCGGGCGGAATCGCTTCCCTATATCGTGCTGGAGGCCGCCGCCGCCGGCCTGCCGGTCATCGCCACCGATGTCGGCGGCATTCCGGAGATCTTCGCCGATCAGGCGGACCGGCTTATCCCACCGGGCGATCCCGACGCGCTGGCTGAGGCGATGCGCGCCTTCCTCGCCGATCCGGATGCCGCGCGCCAGGCAGCCGCATCCTTTGCGACCACGATCGAACAGCGGTTTTCCGTCGACGCGATGGCCGAGGCGATCATTTCCGCCTATGCCGAGGCGCGCAAAAGCCTCAATTAACCGCCGGCTAAGGCAACCCCGCGGTCTCTTTTGACTCGCGCCCCTGCGATGTTAAAAACCCGGTCGAATACTCAGCCCGAGAGATTGCGAGAAAAATGGCATCGATGCCGCAGAGCGCTGCGGAGGCAAAGCCGGATACCGAACACCGGGACGAAGCTGCCTCAGACAAAGCAGCCGCCGACAACGCCGTAACCGACACACCGCCATCCGACCGGGTTTCCGGGGCCGGCCCGGCTTCCAAGGAAAGCGACACCCCACCGCCATCGCCGGGGCAGGAACAGGACCACCCGGGCCTCGGCGCCCTTGCAAGCCAGATCGCCGACCAGCCGGTGCAGACGGCCATTTCGGGCGTCGTGCTGGCGGGGTTGGCGCGGCTTGCCGACTTCCTGCTGATCATCCTGACCGGTGTCGCCACCCAGCTTGTCTATGTCTATCCCGTCGAGGGCTTTCCGATCATCTATCCCGCCGCGATCGTGCTGGGCGCAGCTGTCGCGGTGATCGGCTTCCAGGTGATGGAAATCTACAGCCCCTACGCGCTCAGGACCTTCCTGCGCCAGAACACCCGGCTGACGGTCGGCTGGCTCGGCGCCTTCGCGGTGCTGGCGCTGATCGCCTTCTTTCTGAAGATGGGCGATGCCTATTCGCGCGTCTGGCTCAGCCTGTGGTTCGCGACCGGCCTGGTGGTGCTGCTCGCCTTCCGGCTGGTGCTTGCCTTCCAGGTGCGCCGCTGGGCCAAGCTCGGCCGCTTCGAGCGCCGCGCGGTAATCGTCGGCGGCGGCGAGCCGGCGGCCGAACTGATCGAGGCGCTGGAGGCCTCCGACTCCTCCGATATCCGTATCTGCGGCATATTCGACGACCGCGACGACAGCCGTTCGCCGTCGATCGTCGCCGGCTATCCGAAGCTGGGGACCGTCGACCAGCTCGTCGAGTTCGCCCGGCGCACGCGCGTCGATCTCCTGATCGTGTCGCTGCCGATCAGCGCCGAGGCCCGCGTTCTGTCGATGCTGAACAAGCTGTGGGTGCTGCCGGTCGACATTCGCCTGAGCGCCCATACCAACAAGCTGCGCTTCCGGCCGCGATCCTATTCCTATATCGGCAACGTCCCGTTCATCGACATCTTCGACAAGCCGATCGCCGACTGGGATTTTCTCCTGAAATGGCTGTTCGACCGGGTGCTCGGCGCCCTGATGCTGATCGCCTTCCTGCCGGTCATGGCCGCCGTGGCGATCGCCATCAGGCTCGACAGCCGCGGCCCGGTGATCTTCAAGCAGAAGCGCTATGGCTTCAACAACGAGCTGATCGAGGTCTGGAAATTCCGGTCGATGTATATCGACAAGACCGATCATACGGCCTCGAAACTCGTCACGAAGGACGATCCGCGGGTTACCTCGGTGGGCCGCTTCATCCGCAAGACGAGCCTCGACGAGCTCCCACAACTGGTGAACGTCGTACGCGGTCAGCTCTCGCTTGTCGGCCCGCGCCCCCATGCGGTGCAGGCAAAGGCGGCCGACAAGCTTTATGACGCGGTCGTCGACAGCTATTTCGCCCGCCACCGCGTCAAGCCCGGCATCACCGGCTGGGCGCAGATCAACGGCTGGCGCGGCGAAACCGACACGCCGGAAAAGATCCAGCGGCGTGTCGAATGCGACCTGTTCTATATCGAGAACTGGTCGGTTCTGTTCGATCTCTATATCCTGGCGATGACGCCGGTTTCGCTGATCCGCAAGAAGGACAACGCCTATTGACGATCGCGCCGCTCGATCGGACGCCCGTCGCGGCGCGGGACGGCAGCCGGGACGACAGTGTCCGGGACACTCGCTGGGAAAGACTTGACCGCCTGCTGGTGCGGCCGGCGCTGTGGGTGACGATCCTGGCGGGCTGTGTCGTCCTGTTCGAACCGTCGGGCTACGAACTGGCGTTTCTCGTCCTGTGCTGGGCCGTGATCGTTCGCGGCGTCACGATCCCCCGCTTCGCCGCGCCGGTGGTCATCCTGCTCGTCGTTCTGTTTTCGATCGGCGGGCTGACCTCCGTCCTGCAGGTCTCCCACAAGATGGATGCCGTCATCTTCGTGCTGGTGACGATCTATCTGGCGGTCACCACGGTCGTCTTCGCCGCGCTGGTCGCCGAGGATCCGATGGGCCGGATGAGGATCATCGGCAACGCCTATGTGCTTGGCGCGGTGATCGCGGCGTCGGCCGGCGTAATCGGCTATTTCGGCCTCATTCCAGGCACCCAGGATACCTTTACCCTCTATGGCCGCGCCAGGGGCACCTTCAAGGACCCGAACGTGTTCGGGCCGTTCCTGATCTTTCCCGCCATGCTGCTGATCGAGCAGATGCTGACGCGCGGCGGCCGCAGGCTGATCCTGTCCGGCGCCGCGCTGGCGGTGATCGTGATCGGGCTCCTGCTCAGCTTTTCGCGCGCCGCCTGGGCCCATTTCATCCTGTCGACGCTGATGCTGGTTGCGATGATGTTCGTGCTGACCCCCGATCCGCGGCTGCGCAACCGCATCGGGCTGGGCGCGGTGGCCGGCGCGGTCGCCCTCGTCGTGCTGATCATCTCCATTCTGTCCATTCCGCAGGTCGCCGAACTGTTCGCCGTGCGCGCCGATCTCAACCAGAGCTACGATGTCGGCGAAACCGGCCGCTTTGCCCGGCAGCAGCGCGCCCTCTTCGAGGTCATCGAGCGTCCGCTGGGCTTCGGCCCGCTGGAATTCCGCCACCATTTCGGCGAGGACCCGCACAATGTCTACATCAAGGCGTTCACCGCCTATGGATGGGTCGGGGGCTTAAGCTACCTGACCTTCGTCGTGCTGACCTGGATCGTCGCCATCCGCTTCGCCTTCGCGCGGACGCCCTGGCAGTTCTACCACTTCGCCGCCGTCGCGACGTTCCTGCCGCTGTCGCTGGAAGGCCTGATCGTCGACACCGACCACTGGCGCCATTTCTTCCTGATCGCGGGCATCCTGTGGGGCTTGAGCGCGGCGACGGTCGCCTGGCAGCGGTCGCAGATCGGCAGCCCGCCTTTAGGCCGGCTGAGCAGCGGGAGACGGTTAAGAAGTGGTCGGAGCGGGGAGATTTGAACTCCCGACCCCTTGTCCCCCAGACAAGTGCGCTAACCGGGCTGCGCCACGCTCCGACGTGACAGTGTCTGTAGCGGTTTCGACGCCCCCCTGCAACCGCGGAATCGGCGGCTGGAGGCGTCTCGGGAAAACCGCCGACGCCGGATCGGAGCACACTGTCTGCCTCGGGCCTGTTCAAACCGCCGCCGCGTTATGTTTGAGTGGACCTCAGTCAACCCTTGGTACGTGCCGACATTACGATCACGAGGCCTTGCAATGCGCATACTGACTTTTGCCTTCGCCGCCGTTCTGCTCTTCACCGCCGCCCTGGCGCCGGTCCAGGCTAGCAACTATGGCGATTCCAATTCGGTCAAGGCGCTGAAAGCCCTGCTGACCGCAAAGCCCGACCTCGCCACCGCGCTTGAAGCGGCGATAAAGCAGGCGGATATGGAGGGGATCGAGACGATCCCCGACTTCGAGACCTATATCAACGGCATCGTCCGCCTCGTTCCGACCAGCCGCAATATCGAGGACAAGCTCGGGCCCCTCTACATCATCACCGACATTTCCAAGACCCTGCGCGAAAGCGCCGATTTCGAGGACTGGTCGAAGGCGGTGATCTCGGAATGGGGGCATTTCCTGGATACGCCGGCCTCGATCGCCAGCCTGTCGACCTTCTATGACGATCCGGCGATGAAGCTGGAGGACTATTATGTGAGCCCGAGCGGCTGGCTGACCTTCAACCAGTTCTTCGCCCGCGAGATCAAGCCCGGCAAACGGCCGATCGCCGGGCTCGGCGACGGCAGGACGATCGTTTCGCCGGCGGACGCGGTCTACAAGGGCGTGCTGCCGATTACGGCGGACGCGACCATCGAAGCCAAGGGCATCACGCACAAGATCGCCGACCTTCTCGCCGATTCCGACCATGCCGACCGGTTCGCCGGCGGCCAGTACACGCATATGTTCCTCTCCATCACCGACTATCACCGCTTCCATGTGCCGGTCGCGGGAAAGGTGGTGGAGAAAAAGATCATTCCCGGATTTGCCTATATCGGCGTGTTCAAGCGGCCGGACGGCTCGACCTATCTCACCGACGGGCCGGGCTATCAGTTCCGCCAGCAGCGCGGCCTGATCGTTCTGGAAACCGAGAATATCGGCCATGTCGCGATCCTGCCGATCGGCATGGGGCCGGTCAGCAGCGTCGAACTGACGCCGGATGTCGGCGACACGCTCTACAAGGGCGAGGAGTTCGGGTTCTTCCAGTTCGGCGGGTCGGACATCGTCCTATTGTTCGAGAAGGACGCGGTGACGCTGAGCACCGAAGCGGGCAAGCACTACCTGCAGGGCTCGGAAATCGGCCAGGCGAAGTGACACTGGAAACCAACGGGAGGACAGACACCATGGCGCACGATCATTCCCTCTATTCGGCCTGGGACGCGGCGATGCACGACCTGACGAGCGCCACCGAGGCGCTGCGCGCGGCGGTGAAGAAGACCAATGAGGGCGACGACTCCGAAGACCTCAAGGCGCTTGTCGACCAACTGAGCGAACGCAAGCGCCGGGCGATGGACGCCTGGGTCGCCTATACGGATGCCTCCGGCTTCGGCCGGGTCTAAACGCGACGTGCCGCAAGGCACGGGTTGAGGGGCGATCAGAGGGTCTGGCGCGCGGTATCGAGGATGCGCTTGCACTCGATCAGTTCGAACAGCGCCGCCTTGAGGTGGCGGACGTCCTCAGCCGACAGGGACGGCGCCGCAGGTGTCGAGCCGGCAGCCGGCGCTGGGGCGGGTGGTGGCGTCCGGCTCTCGGCAACGGCCCGGGCTTCAGCAACCGGCACGTCCGCAGGCCGGGACTCCACGGGGGATGGGACCTCCACGGGGGATGGGGCCTCCACGGGCGCCGAAGCGACCGCCGGCGCATCCGCAGGCACCCTTTGGGGTGCCGGACGGGGGGCGAATTCCGAGGGCGGGGCGGGTGGCGGCGCCTCCGGGGGCGGTGCCTCCCGGTGTGGAGCTGCCTCAGGCGGCTGAACCGGACGGTCATCACCGGAGGCGGCGGGTTCTTCCTGCGCCGCCTCCTGCCAGATCGACGCGACATGGCGGATGCCGTGTTCCTTGAGGATCCGCTGCACGCCCTTGATCGTGTAGCCTTCGCCATAGAGCAGGAAGCGGATGCCGCGCAGCAGGTTGACGTCCTCGGGCCGGTAGTAGCGCCGGCCGCCACCGCGCTTCATCGGCTTGATCTGGGAAAACCGCGTCTCCCAGAAGCGCAGGACGTGCTGGGGCAGATCGAGGTCTTCGGCGACCTCGCTGATGGTTCTGAAGGCTTCCGGAGATTTGTCGCTCATCGTCCCGGTCCGCGGAATGTCGTCAAGCGTCCGACTACAGCAGATCGCAGCCGATTCGCCGATGCAGCATACCGGAACTGTCGCCGGCGATGCTGCCTGTGCGGCCCCTCACCCGAAAACCGGGCCGGCGCTATTCGGCGCCGTTGATCCGATCCTTCAGCACCGCGCTCGGCTTGAACACCAGCACGCGGCGCGGCGCGATCGGCACTTCCTCGCCCGTCTTCGGGTTGCGGCCGATCCGCTCGCCCTTGCTGCGAACGACGAAGGAGCCGAACGAGGAAAGCTTGACGGTCTCGCCCTTTTCCAGGCACTCGGCGATTTCGGACAGGACCATTTCCACGAGGTCGGCGGATTCTGTGCGCGACAGCCCGACCTTCTGATAAACCGCTTCGCAGAGATCCGCTCTCGTGACCGTGCTTTCGGACATGAATCCCCGCTCCACAGAACCAGCACAATGCCGCCTACCCGACTGTTTGTGATAGGCTATTCACTCCGCCGGCTTGGGTCAACCAAGCGGAAGCAAAACCTTAAGGTGCACCCGGAATTGAACCGCCGGGCGTATCACCACCGCAACAGTGCCGCGCCCCAGGTGAACCCGCCGCCCATCGCCTCGATCATCACCAGGTTGCCCGGCTGCAAGCGGCCGTCACGGTTGGCGATGTCGAGCGCCAGCGGAATGGAGGCCGCCGACGTGTTACCGTGCTTGTCGACCGTGACGACGACTTTCTCGATCGGCCAGCCGAATTTCCGGGCGGTCGCATCGATGATGCGCTTGTTTGCCTGGTGCGGCACGAACCAGTCGATCGCGTCCGCCTCGACGCCGGCATCCGTCAGCGCGCCGTCGATGACGTCGGAGACCATCCCGACGGCATGGCGAAACACCTCGCGGCCCTGCATGCGCAGGTGACCGGCCGTTCCGGTGGTCGAGGGGCCACCATCGACATAGAGCTTGTCGAGATGGCGACCGTCGGAGCGAAGCCGTGACGACAGCACGCCGCGATCATCGGCCGCGCCCTCCCCGTCGACCGCTTCCAGCACGACGGCACCGGCGCCGTCGCCGAACAGCACGCAGGTCGTGCGGTCTTGCCAGTCGAGGATGCGGGAGAAGGTTTCCGCGCCGATCACCAGCGCCTTGCGCGCATGGCCGGCCCGCAGCATCGCATCGGCATTCGACAGGGCAAAGACGAAGCCCGAACAGACCGCCTGGAGATCATAGGCGCAGCCATGCGCTATGCCGAGCTGCTCCTGAACCATGACCGCGGTCGCCGGGAACGTATGGTCGGGCGTGGCGGTCGCCAGCAGCACCATGTCGATCTCGGCGGCGTCGATGCCGGCATTGTCGAGTGCGGCGCGCGCGGCATTGGTGGCGAGATCCGAGGTATACTCGCCTTCGGCCGCGATGTGCCGCTCGCGGATGCCGCTGCGCTGGACGATCCACTCGTTGGACGTGTCGACCAGGGTCGAAAGTTCATCATTAGTCAGCACGCGGGACGGCAGATACGATCCCGTGCCGCGAACCACGCTACGCCTAACTGTCACGAATTGACTACCTCGGCTGGACTGGCCTCGGTGCTTACACGGTCTTTCGAGAAGGTTTCAAGACCCGCACCGATCTTATTCATCAGGTCGTTCCTGGACAGGTGGTAGCCGAGCGAGACCGCGGCCGCATAGCCTTCCGGATCGGTGCCGCCGTGGCTCTTGATGACCATCCCGTTCAGGCCGAGGAAAACCCCGCCGTTCGATTTGCGCGGATCCATCTTTTCGCGCAGCGTGTCGAAGGCTCCCTTGGCGAACAGGAAGCCGATCCGGCTGAGCAGTCCGCGGCGCATGCCGGCGCGCAGGAAATGGGCGAGCTGCTTCGCCGTGCCTTCCGTCGACTTGAGCGCGATATTGCCGGTGAAGCCCTCGCAGACGACCACGTCGACGGTGCCCTTGCCGATATCGTCGCCCTCGACGAAGCCGTAATAATTGATCGGCAGCGACGTCTCGCGCAGGATCTGGCCGGCGGCGCGGATGTATTCGAGGCCTTTGACCTCCTCCACGCCGATATTGAGCAGGCCGACGGTGGGCTTCTCGATGCCGAACAGGGCGCGCGCCATCGCCTCGCCCATCACCGCGAAAGTGACGAGTTGCTCGGCATCCGCGCCGATCGTCGCGCCGACATCGAGCACGATGCCCTCGCCGCGGATATTCGGCCAGATCGCCGCCAGCGCCGGCCGTTCGGCGCCGGGCACCATGCGCAGGCACAGTTTCGACATCGCCATCAGCGCGCCGGTATTGCCCGCCGAGACCATGAGATCGGCCCGGCCGGCCTTCACCGCCTCCAGCGCCAGCCACATGCTCGACACGCGCCGGCCATGGCGCAGCGCCTGGCTCGGCTTGTCGTCCATGCGAACGGCGACGTCGGTGTGCTCGATCTCGGAGACGGCGGCCAGGTCCGGATGCTTGTCGAGGACCGGCCGGATCAGCTGTTCATCGCCGAAAAACAGGAAACGGCTGTCGGGATAGCGCTCGCGGGCGATCGCGCAGCCGGGCACGACGACCGTTGGACCAAAGTCCCCGCCCATCCCGTCTATTGATATGCGTATCGGAGAACCCATCGAACCGGATGCGGCGACGACCCATGCGCCGGGTGCCGATGAACCGGCCTTTCCCGACGCCAAATGTCTCCGGACAATAGCGAATTGCCCGCCCGACACAACTGCTTTCTTGTTTCCCCGCCCCGCCTGTGCACAGGCGCGACCGCGGCCTTAGGGATCGGATCGGCCGGAGTCCGGACCTGACTTCAGGGCAGACAGGGCGGCGAAAGGACTGGATCGGCCAGTATCCTCGCCCCTGCCCTCACCGCCTGCGTCTGCGGCATCCCCGGTCGGCTTGAAGACGGATCCCGCCTTGCGCGGATAGGGGTCGAGCCCGAGCGCGACATGCTCGGCAACGAGCGCGCCGAGATCGAGGCGGCCGTCGACCAGGTCGTCGATATCGGCATCCTCTCCCGCCGCCTCCAGGTCCTGCGACGGCGGGGCGGACGGATCGCCCGAAGCGCCGCTGCCCCCGTATCCGGGCAGGAAAAAGCACGCGATGTCCTCCTCGACCCGCCCGGCGACCGGATCGAGCGACACCACGCAGGTCTGGATGACGTCGGCGCGCACCGTGCCGCGAACGGCAAGTCCGTCCTTGCGCCAGCGCGTCACCGTCAGTATGGCGCTCACGCTGTCGATCGACGGGATCCCGCAGGTTTCGGCAAGCGCCGCGCAGGCTTCAGGGGACGCGTCGATTACGATTTCGAGGCCGTCTTCGGGAACATCGTCGCGGCGGATGACCCGGCTCAGCGCCGGGTTGGACGCAACCTCCGTCATGACGGCTGCCCCGACGCACCGGCCGCCGGCTCCGGCGCGGCAGTCTGCTCGATTTCGGCCCAGTCCAGCCGGCCTGAACGGATGTCGTCATAGGACAGGCGGGCCAGCCGCTCGCCGCAAGCCAGCACGTAGCGCGCCATCGCCTCGGTTGCGCCATCGGGGACTGCACTATCGGGTTGGGCCACCTTCCCGGCGAACAGGTTGCGGTCGAGCGCGGCGCCCATGCCCTCCAGGCTCGCCGCCTCGATCGCGGTGTCGTAGACTGCGGCGCGGCCGTAGAAGGCTTCGACCATCGCGCGCACCTTCTTCGGCACGGACAGGTCGCTTGTGCCCATCTCGCGCAGGTTCCGGTCCATGTCGGCGAAGAACGTGTCGAACAGCGCCTGTGCCAGCGCCCGGCCGTCGGCACCGGTCTCGCGCAGGCGCCGCATCACCAGCACGACATGGAGAACGATCATGTCGAAGCGGCCTTCCGCCGTATCGGCGACCCCGTATCGGGCATAAAACACAGGCTGCCTAGCCTGCGCCACGATTTGTCCGTAGAGCCTGTCGGCGCGGCTGTCGGATCGAAACTGTCGAATCAGTCGTTGCAGCATGGTAAGCATCCTGTCGCGGACCCGATGGCTGGTGTCAGTACAATCGGGGGCAGGTGTCGGTACAATCGGGGCCCGCAACCCTCGCACGGTTGCATTTGTCGTATGGGATATATAGGTCATTTGCCCGTCGATCCGCACTTACCGCCTCGCGGCCCGGAAGGCCAGCCCGAACTCCGGATTGGCGCCTTGAAGGGCGGACAGGACTTCAGTCGAAATCAAGGTCGAAACCAGAATCGATGACTAGAGACACCGCCGGACCGGCCCGATCGTCCCACCCGTCGCCGAAGCTGACACGTCGCTTGCTGCTCGGCGGCACGCTCGGCACGGTGCTTGCCGGCGGGCTGTCGGCCTGCGGCACCGAGACGTTCACCCAGACGCGCCGGCACGGCCACATCATCACCCAGGATCAACTCGACCAGGTCCCCGTCGGCTCCAGCGTCGAGCAGGTCGATTTCGTTCTCGGCACCCCGTCGACGACGGCGACCTTCGGCAACGAGGTCTATTACTACATCTCGCAGACCACGGAGACGGTGGCGTTTCTCGAGCCGAAGGTGACCGACCAGCGCATCCTGGCGGTCTATTTCGACGATGACCGCCGCGTCGACCGCTTCGCCAATTACGGCCTGCAGGATGGTCGCGTGTTCGACTACATCTCGCGCACGACGCCGACCACGGGCAACGAAATCACGCTGTTGCGGCAGATCTTCTCCTCCGCCGTCGGCGAGAACGTCTAGGGTCATCGGCTTCGCCCGGCGGGCGCCACGGCGCGGATACCGCATCTTTGGCGATGGTGTTGACGCCCCCTCACCCGGCCCTGCGGGCCGCCCTCTCCCGCTAAGGGGGAGAGGGAAAGAGCGCGCTGGATGGGCCGGGCAAAACGACAGCGCTATCGCTCGCTGCAACCGCGATTTCGGTTTCCGGACGGTCGCGACTATCACCGTACCCATCAAATGCACTCGCGCCCTCTCCCCCCTTAGCGGGAGAGGGTCGGCCCGAAGGGCCGGGGTGAGGGCCCGTCAGCGGCTGCGACCATCCACCACGCTCAAGAAGACCCGTTCGCCTTCGCGCCCATTCCCCGGGGACGTCCCCCTGCCCCATCGCTCGCACGCAGAGCTCCGATCGGCCCCGCCCAAAAAACAAAAAACGCGCGGAGCCGAAGCCCCGCGCGTTGCGTTTCCACTCTATCGCGACGATCAGTGCGCCAGCACGGCCAGCAGCAACAGCGCGACGATGTTGGTGATCTTGATCATCGGGTTGACGGCCGGACCGGCGGTATCCTTGTAGGGGTCGCCGACCGTGTCGCCCGTCACCGCGGCCTTGTGGGCTTCCGAGCCCTTGCCGCCATGATGGCCGTCCTCGATGTATTTCTTGGCGTTGTCCCAGGCGCCGCCGCCCGCCGTCATCGAGATGGCGACGAACAGGCCGGTGACGATCACGCCGAGCAGCATCGCGCCAACCGCCGAGAAGGCCTCCGGCTTGCCGGCGATCCACAAAACGACGAAGTAGAGCACGATCGGCGAGAGCACCGGCAGCAGCGACGGGATGACCATCTCCTTGATGGCCGCCTTGGTCAGAAGATCGACCGCGGCGCCATAGTCGGGCCGGTCCTTGCCCTCCATGATGCCCGGCTTCTCGCGGAACTGGCGACGCACCTCCTCGACGATGGCGCCGCCGGCGCGGCCGACCGCCATCATGCCCATCGAGCCGAACAGATACGGCAGCAGGCCGCCGAAGAACAGGCCGACGACGACGTAGGGGTTGGACAGCGAGAAGTCGAGCGTGATGCCGGCGAAATACGGGAACTCTTCCGGATTGGAGATGAAGTAGTTCAGGTCCTCCGTATAGGCCGCAAACAGCACCAGCGCGCCGAGGCCCGCCGAACCGATGGCGTAACCCTTGGTGACCGCCTTGGTGGTGTTGCCGACCGCGTCGAGCGCGTCGGTGGTCTTGCGGACATCCTCGGGCAGGTCGGCCATCTCGGCAATGCCGCCGGCGTTATCCGTGACGGGACCGAAGGCATCGAGCGCGACGACCACGCCGGCCAGCGCCAGCATGGTGGTGACCGCGATCGCGATGCCGAACAGGCCGGCCAGCGAATAGGTCACGATGATGCCGGCGATGATGACGATCGCGGGCAGCGCGGTCGCCTCCATGGAGACGGCGAGGCCCTGGATGACGTTGGTGCCGTGGCCGGTCACCGAGGACTGGGCGATCGACTTGACCGGACGGTAGCCGATGCCGGTGTAGTACTCGGTGATGAAGATGATCAGGGCGGTGACGACGAGGCCGGCCAGACCGCACAGGAACAGGTCCATGCCGGTGAAGGTCAGTGAGCCGCCGACGGTCAGCTCCGTGCCCATGCCGATCAGGTAGGCGGTGATCGGATAGAGCACGATCGCCGACAGCACGCCGGTTGCGATGAAGCCCTTGTAGAGCGCGCCCATGATCGACTGGTTGGAGCCGAGCTGGACGAAGAAGGTGCCGATGATCGAGGTGACCACGCAAGCGGCGCCGATCGCCAGCGGATAGATCATGACGGCGCCGAGCAGCTCGGTGCCGGCGAAGAAGATCGAGGCGAGCACCATGGTCGCCACCACCGTCACCGCATAGGTCTCGAACAGGTCGGCGGCCATGCCGGCGCAGTCGCCGACATTGTCGCCGACATTGTCGGCGATCGTCGCCGGGTTGCGCGGATCGTCTTCCGGGATACCGGCCTCGACCTTGCCCACCAGGTCGCCGCCGACGTCGGCGCCCTTGGTGAAGATGCCGCCGCCGAGACGGGCGAAGATGGAGATGAGCGAGGCGCCGAAGCCGAGCGCGACCAGCGCGTTGACGACCGTGCGGTCCTCGATGTCGAGGCCGACGATCTGGGTCAGCACCATGTAGTAGACCGCGACGCCCAGCAGCGCGAGGCCGGCGACCAGCAGGCCGGTGACGGCGCCGGAGCGGAAGGCGATGGCAAGGCCGGCGGCCAGGCTCTGGCTTGCGGCCTGGGTGGTGCGCACATTGGCACGCACCGAGACCAGCATGCCGATGAAGCCGGCGGCGGCCGACAGGATCGCGCCGATGGCGAAGCCGATGGCAACCGAAATGCCGAGAAGGAGCGCAACGATAACGAAAATGACGACGCCGACGATGCCGATCGTCGTGTACTGGCGGCTCAGATAGGCCTGCGCGCCTTCCTGGATCGCGCCGGCGATTTCCTGCATACGCTGGTTGCCGGCATCAGACGCCATGACCGACTGAATGGCCCATATGCCATACACAATCGAAAGCGCCCCGCAGGCAATAATTACCCAAATAGCCATGGACATGGGGGTCAATCCTGTTTGTTCATTGTCTGAGTACGGTCGCAGGGAGGCTCTCGCCCCTACTCCCATAGAGAGCCACGCCTGCCAGCGCGGCGGACCGAGGGTCGGCGGGACGTTTGCCAGAAAAGTGGCCCGGACGCAACAGAGCCAAAGGGATCAGAGGGCAGGCCCCGGCCGATTGGCCGCGATCAGGCCGCGCTGGCCCGTTTTGACGCAAGCCAATGCCAGATCAGCATGCCGAAGCAGATCGCGACGATCGGGAAGGTGACCATGTTGACCGCCGACCAGCCGAAGATGTTGAGGATCGCGCCGGAGAGCAGCGAGGCGACCGCCTGGAAGCCGAAGACGAGGAAGTCGTTGACGCCCTGGACGCGGGAGCGCTCCTCGGCCGTGTAGGTCTCCGTCAGCATCGCGGTCGCGCCGATGAAGCCGAAGTTCCAGCCAACGCCCAGAAGGATCAGCGCGAACCAGAAATGGGCGAGCGTGATCCCCATCAGCGCAACCACGCTGCAGCCGGCCAAAAGCGCCAGGCCGACCGAGATGACCTTGGCATGGCCGAAACGGGCAATCAGCGAGCCGGTGAAGAAGCTCGGCGCGAACATCGCGATCACATGCCACTGGATGCCGAGGGTGGCGTCCGTCGCGCTGTGGTCGCAGGCGACCATGGCAAGCGGCGTCGCGGTCATGACGAAGCTCATCAGGCCGTAGCTGCCGATCGCGCAGACGACGGAGACGATGAATTTCGGCTGCGCCATGATCTGCGACAGCGGCCGGCCGCCGCCACTCGCCGGCGCGGCGGCGACGTTGGGGATGCGGATGAAGGCGAGAATGCCGATCAGGATCGCCCCCAGCACCACCTGGGCCAGGAAGGCGCCGGCAAAGGGAATCGGATCGAGCGCATCCTTGGTGAAGATGACGATCTGCGGCCCGACGATGCCGGTGACGACCCCGCCGGCCAGCACCCAGGAGATCGCCTTGGGCCGGAACGCGGCGCTGGCCGAATCGGCGGCGGCGAAGCGGTATTGCTGGACGAAGGCGTTGCCGGCCCCGGTGAAGGCCGCGCCGAGGCACAGAAGCCAGAACTGGCCGGACATGATGCCGTAGGCGGCGATCAGGCCGCCGAGGATCGGATTGATGGCGCCGACCTGGAAACCCGCCCGCCGACCGATCCGCCGCATCAGCATGGCCGCGGGAATGGTCGTCACAGCGACGCCGACGACGAAGGCGGTCACCGGCAGGGTGGCGAGCGACTTGTCCTCGCCCAAGAGGTAGAACCCGGCAAGGCCACCGAGCGCGATGACGATCGGTGCCGACGCGCCGCCGAACGCCTGCGCCGTCGCCAGGATGATGGCGTTGCGCCGGGCGGTCTGGTCGTCGAACTCCTCGGTGATCGTCGTGCTGGTCATGCCTTGGTGCCGGCCGCGTCTGTGCAGGCCCGCACCACGACACGCGGACCCAACCGCGTCAAGATCTTATTCAGACTGGCGAATATGATCAGCGCGCATGCCGACATGGCTGAACGCCCGGCTGGCGAAGCGAATCACCTGGCCGCCGGCATCGAGGATGGCCGGCGCGTCCGTCCCAGCGGTGATCTCGCCGATCGCGGTGACCGGTGTGCCGGCCGCGTCGGCGGCCTTTTCGAAGGCGGCGGCGCGTTCGGGCGGCACGGTGCAGAGGATCTCGTAGTCGTCGCCGCCGGTGAGACACAGGGATTTCAGGTTCTCATCGTTTGAGACAAATCCTGCCGCCTGTTCCGACAATGGCACCGCCTCCGTCTCGACCCGGGCCGAGACGCCGGAGGCACCGCACAGCTTGTCGAGATCGCCGACGAGACCGTCGGAGATATCCATTGCGGCCGATGCATGAGCGGCGACGGCGGCAGCAAGATCGGTGCGCGGCTGCGGCAGGCGGTAGCGGGAGAGCAGATGGTCCCGGTCGGGCATAGCCAGGCTTGCGGCGCGCGGATCGCCCGTCGCCACGAGAAGCCCGAGCGCGCCATCGCCGATCGTGCCGGAGACGTAGAGGCGGTCGCCGGGCTTTGCGCCCGTCCGGCGGACCATGCGCCCGGCTGCGACCGTGCCGAAGGCGGTGATCGAGATCACCAGTCCGGGCGACCGGATCGTGTCGCCGCCATAGAGCGGAATGGCATAGGCGTCCTGATCGGCCTTCAGGCCCGCGGCGAAGCCCGCGACCCAGTCCTCGGTCCAGCCGGGCGCAAGGCCGAGCAACAGCAGAAACCCGGCCGGCGTCGCGCCCTTGGCGGTGAGATCGGACAGGTTGACCCGCAAGGCCTTTTGGGCGATCGCGTCGGGCGGATCGTCGCTGAGGAAATGAACGCCCTCGGCGATGCCGTCCTTGGTCAGCACCAGATCGGTGCCGGGGTCAGGCCGGAAGGCTGCGGCATCGTCAAGCAGGGCAAACGCGCCGGGGACAGTCGCGACCGGCTTGAAATAGCGCGCGATCAGGCCGTGTTCGGTCAACGGGGGGCGAGCGGCGCCGGGCACGCCCATTATGCCTTGGCGCGGCCGCCGGCGAGGTCGTCCTCGCGCACCCGGCGGGCGATCGCGTCGAGGATGGCATTGGCAAGGCCCGGCTCGTCGCCATCGTCGAAAAAGGCGCGGGCGATATCGACATATTCGCTGATCACCACGCGGGGCGGCACGTCGCGGCGCTCGATCAACTCATAGACGGCGGCGCGCAATACGGCGCGCAAGGTCAGGTCGAGCCTGGTCAGCGGCCAGCCGCGCTCGATCACCTCGTCGATCTGCTGGTCGACCCGGCGCTGCAACTTGACGACGCCGGAGACCAGCTCGCGGAAGAAGGTGATGTCGGCGCTGATCAGCTCATCGCCTTCCAGGTCCTTGCCGAGCCTGTGGTTTTCGAACTCGGCAAGCGTCGTGAGCAGATCGGTGCCGGCGACATCCATCTGGTAGAGCGCCTGCACGGCGCCGAGCCGGGCTGCCCCCCGTCTGTTGGCTTTCGGACGACCGGTCTTGCCAGGCCGTTTCGCGGCATCCGCCATCATCTTCGTTCACCGCCTGCTTACTTGTCGCCGCTCAGCGAGCGCCGCACGCCGATCATGGCAAGCGCGGCGCGGGCGGCGAACCCGCCCTTGTCGCGCCCGTTCACGTCGGCGCGGGCCTGGGCCTGCTGCATGTTCTCGACCGTCAGGATGCCGTTGCCGAGCGCCAGAGTGTGCTTGACGGACAGGTCCATCACCGAGCGGGCGGATTCGCCAGCCACAATGTCGTAGTGGCTCGTCTCGCCACGGATCACGCAGCCGAGCAGGACATAGCCGTCGAAGGCGCCGGGCGGAAAGCGCTCGCCGGCTGAAACCGCCATGGCGAGGGCTGCCGGGATCTCCAGGACGCCCGGCACCCATTTGCGCTCGATATAGGCATCCGCCTCCTCCAGCGCGGCGACCGCGCCGGCGCGCAGGTTTTCGGCGATATCGGGATAGAACACCGCCTCGATGATCAGGATGCGCGGGCCGTCATGGGTCATTGGTCTTCGGTCTCCTTGAGACGGGCGACATAGCGCGCCATCAGATCAACTTCGAGATTGACGGGATCGCCGACGCCGCGCCCGCCCCAGGTGGTGACCTGAAGCGTGTGCGGAATGAGGGTCACCCAGAAACGGTTGCCGTCGACGCCGTTGACGGTCAGCGACGTGCCGTCGAGCGCGACCGAGCCCTTTTCGGCGATGAAGCGATGCAGCGGCGCCGGCACCTCGAAGGTCAGCCGGGTGGCTTCGCCATCGGCTTGCCTGCCGGTGATTTCGGCGACCGCGTCGACATGGCCGGTGACGACATGGCCGCCCAACTCGTCGCCCTGGCACAGCGAGCGCTCCAGATTGATTTTCGTGCCCGCGCGCCAGTGCCCCGCCGTCGTCCGGTCAAGCGTCTCCTGCGACACGTCGACCATGAACAGGGTCCTGTTGTCCCTGGTCCAGATCTTCGTTGCCGTCAGGCACGGGCCACCGCAGGCGATCGAGGCGCCAAGCGCGATGGTGTCGGCCTCATACCGGCAGGCGATCGTGAACCGGCGCACGCCGTCGGCGTCTTCGCTGGCAATCACCTCGCCAATATCGGTGACGATCCCGGTAAACATGCCCTGCAAACCCTTTGCGCCTTCAGCGGTCCCGCAGATAATGCGTCATGACGTCGGTCCCAAGTCGGGCCTTGTCAACGCGCCTGTATGCCCCGCCGGAGCCGATCGCGGCAAGTGCCGATCCCGCAGGGATGCCATTCGCGCCGATTTCAATGTCGCCCGTCAGGATCACCGCCTCGTCGATCAGATCGGCCGCGGCGAGGCTTGCTGCCACCCGCGCGCCGCCCTCGACCATGACGCGGGTGATGCCCTCGCCGGCCAGCAGGGTCAGGACGGCGCCGATGTCCAGCCGCCCGTCACCGGCAATCGGCGCGGCCAGTGTCCGGCTATCGGCGGACCGGTTTTGGTCAGAAGTATCAGTCCGTTGATCGGAAACGACCCGCCAGACCGGCGCGATGCCATCGCCGAGCATCCGCGCCGTCGCGGGCATCCGGCCATGCGTATCGAGGACCACACGGACCGGCGAGAAGTCCGCCATGCCCGGCAGCCGGCAGGTCAGTTGCGGATCGTCGGCGAGCACCGTGTCGATGCCGACCAGGATCGCATCGTTGCGCGCCCGCATGCGATGGACGACGCCGCGCGCCGCTTCCCCGGTGATCGCGACGGTTTCGCCGCCCGGACCGGCGATCCTGCCGTCGCGGCTGACAGCGAGCTTGAGCGTCACCCACGGCCGGCCCCGGCGGACGCGCATGATATGGCCGGCATTGGCATGAGCCGCCTCATCCGCGCAGAGCCCGGTCTCCACCGCGATACCCGCTTCGCGCAGGTTACCGTGACCACGCCCGGCAACGCGCGCGTCGGGATCCTCGATCGCGGAGACGACCCGGACAACGCCGGCCGCGACCAGCGCATCGACACAGGGTGGCGTCTTGCCATGGTGGGAACAGGGCTCCAGCGAGACGTAGCAGGTCGCTCCGCGCGCCAGGCTGCCGGCCTCCTCAAGCGCCACCACCTCGGCATGCGGGCGGCCGCCCGGTTTGGTCCAGCCGCGCCCGACCACCACCGGCCCATCGCCATCATCGCGGACGATCAGCGCGCCGACGGCCGGATTGGGCCAGGTGCGGCCAAGGTCGCGGCCGCCGAGGCGGATGGCCGCCGCCATCAGGCGCGCATCGAGATCATGTTGGTCAGCAGCCGGCATCGGCGCGTTCGCTTTCAGGCGATGAGCTTAAGCGGGGGGATCGTCTTCGATCCTACCTCCGGGCCCATCCTCCTCGTTGTCGGACAGGGCGCCGAGAAATTCCTCGAAGTCCTTGGCCTCGCGGAAGTTCCGGTAGACCGAGGCGAAGCGGACATAGGCGACATCGTCCATCGAGCGCAGGCCTTCCATGACCAGATGGCCGATCGTGTCGGACTTGATCTCGGCCTCGCCCATGCTTTCCAGCCGGCGGACGATGCCGCTGACCAGCCGCTCGATGCGCTCCGGCTCGACGGGCCGCTTGCGCAGCGCGACCTGGACGGAGCGGACAAGCTTGTCGCGGTCGAAGGGCTCGCGCCGGCCCGCCGATTTCAACACCGTCAGTTCGCGCAGCTGAATGCGCTCGAAGGTGGTAAACCGGCCGCCGCAATCCGGGCAGACGCGGCGGCGGCGGATCGCCGCGCTGTCTTCCGTCGGCCGCGAATCCTTCACCTGCGTCGCCAGACTGCCGCAATAGGGACAGCGCATAATACCCCCTGCCCGTCTTTCGTTTCGTCAGCGCCGTCAGTCCTGGTAAACGGGGAAGCGGCGGCACAGATCGACCGCCCGGGCCCGGACGGCGGTCTCGACATCGCCGTTGCCGTCGGCGCCATTGTCGCGCAGGCCCTCAAGGACCTCGACGATCATCGCGCCGATCTCGTGGAACTCGGCGATGCCGAAGCCGCGCGTCGTGCCGGCCGGGCTGCCGAGCCGGATGCCGGACGTGATCATCGGCTTTTCCGGGTCGAAGGGAATGCCGTTCTTGTTGCAGGTGATGTGGGCGCGGCCGAGCGCCTCTTCCGCCGCCTTGCCGGTAAGCCCCATCGGCCGCAGGTCGACCAGCATCACATGGGTGTCGGTGCCGCCGGAGACCATGTCGAGGCCGGCGCCCTGGAGATGCTCGGCAAGCGCCTTGGCATTGTCGACGACGGCTTGCGCGTAAGCCTTGAAATCAGGCTGAAGCGCCTCGCCGAAGGCGACCGCCTTGGCGGCGATCACATGCATCAGCGGGCCGCCCTGCAGCCCCGGAAAGACCGCCGAATTGACCTTCTTGGCGATGTCGGGATCGTTGGTCAGCACCATGCCGCCGCGCGGACCGCGCAGGGTCTTGTGGGTGGTGGTGGTGGCGACATGGGCGTGCGGGAACGGGCTTGGATGGACGCCGGCTGCGACGAGGCCCGCAAAATGCGCCATATCGACCATCAGATGGGCACCGACCTTGTCCGCGACCCTGCGGAAGCCCTCGAAATCGATGAAGCGCGGATAGGCCGAGCCGCCGGCGATGATGATGCGCGGCCTGTGTTCCTCGGCAAGGCGGGCGACCTCGTCCATGTCGATCAGGTGCGTCTCGCGGTCGACCGTATAGTGCACGGCGTTGAACCACTTGCCCGACTGGTTGACCGGCGAGCCGTGGGTCAGGTGGCCGCCGGCGGCGAGGCTCAAGCCCAGCACGGTATCGCCCGGCTTGGCGAGCGCCATGAAGACGGCCTGGTTGGCCTGCGAGCCCGAATGCGGCTGGACATTGGCGAAGTCGCAGCCGAACAGACGCTTGGCGCGGTCGCGGGCGAGATCCTCGGCGACATCGACATACTGGCAGCCGCCATAGTAGCGGCGGCCGGGATAGCCTTCGGCATATTTGTTGGTGAGAACCGAGCCCTGCGCCTCCAGCACGGCGCGCGAAACGATGTTCTCGGAGGCAATCAGCTCGATTTCGTCGCGCTGACGGCCCAGTTCCTGGCCGATCGCGGCATTCACTTCGGGATCGGATTCGGCAAGCGACGCTGAAAACAGCGTGCTGGCGAGGGATGCGGAATCGGACGGCTGCGTCACCGACATGGCCTTGTTCCCCGGTCTTGGAGGATTGCGACGGACCTCCTGCAGCGGCGACGGCGAAAGCGTGGACGGTGGCGCCGGCAGGAATTCGGTTCGCGCCTTAGCACAGGTCGACAGCGCCGTCCAACTCCGCCAGCGACCTCGAATGACGGGATCCGGGCACGCGAGGCGCCACGCGGCCGCCGTCCCCATCCCGCCCCTATCCAGGCCCCCTATCCCGGCCCCCTATCCCGGGACGGGGACGCGCCGCAGCGGCTGCCCGTCGAGCAGGCGCTGGACCGCCGTTCCCTTGACCAGGAGATAATAGGAGCCGACGGACAGGGCGCAGACGATAAGGAAACTCATGCCCAGCTTCGCCAGCGCCGGCAAGTCGACGAAGAACATAAGGCAGAACATCGCCTTCGTGATCGGGTAGTGGATGATGTAGACCCAGAAGCTCGACCGGTTGACGCGTTCCACGATCGCGTTGGAGCGGTTGTAGAATCGGATGACGAGCGACATGACCAGCAATGGCGCGGTCAGGATCGTCACCGTGTACATCACCGCGACAACGCCATAGGCCAGCGCCGGTTTGTCGGGGAGGATGTTGCCGTCGACCGTCAGAAAGGTCAGCCCGACATAGTACAGCGTGGGGACCGAAACGGCGCAGATGAGGAAGAGGACACCGATCTTCCCGGCGATCGCGAAGATCAGATGCCGGTGCCTGGACAGATACAGGCCGAGCAGAACGAACATGAAATAGTACAACAGGATCAGCGGGTTGGGAAACAACCGCGAGTCCGGCGTGATAGTCAGTTCGCCATCCGACATGTAGACCGTGGCTATGACCGCCGCGCAGAGCAGGAACATGGACGCGGGCCTGACGGCCAAGAGAGCGCGAAACGGCTTCGTCTCGTAGACGACATACAGAACGCAGACATAGATCGCGCCGAAATACAGGTACCAGAGATGCCGCAGGCTTATATACGGTATCCGGGCGATCGGATCGGCGAGATGCGCCCGCACCGTTTGCGAAAACACCGTCCAGTAGCCGACCGGGTTATCTGACATGGCGATCGCCAGTTCATAGATCAGATACATCGCGATGAGGATCGGCGGCCCGAGGATCAACAGCGGCAGCCCGAACGACCGCAGGCGCGTTCGCGCCATCGCCGTGATGCCGCGCTTTTCGGCCTGCATTTCGATGAAGAAGCCGGTCGTGATCCACAGCAGGGGCATTACGAACAGCGAAACAACGCTGACCATTATATCGGCAGCGAACGATGTATATTCTGGGTTGGCCGCGAAATTATAATAACGTGCATTGACCATATAGTTGAGCGATACGTGCACAAAGACAATCAGGGTAATGGACAGAGAGCGCAGATTGTCAAATGCATGAATGCGCTGGGTGGAATGCGGCTGTCGGATGATATCAGTCATGTTCTTCTTAAACGGATAAAAAATACTGTCCGGACAATATCGTGTCGCCGGCCGGTCGGCAACGCCCGGACCGTTTCTCTGCCGCCGGGCTTATACTCGTCGACGTCGTTTGGCCGATTTGCAGGGTGTGCGTTTTGTGTGGGATGGCTTTTCGGGCAACCTGCGGCGGGGAGATTTGTGACGCCGCCCTCTCCTCGACCGTCATGCCCGGACTTGTTCCGGGCATCCATGACCACAGTCGCTGGCGGAGGTGTTCATGGATTGCCGGGACAAGCCCGGCAATGACACGGAGGGAGTGGCAGTGGGTCCCGAACCCCTCCCGCGTCATCCCGGAAGTCGCGACAGCGACTATCCGGGATCGGGGAACCCGGGCGGTTCGGTGTCCGCGCGGCCTCGACATCCAGCACCAACAGGGGGCTCCCCGATCCCGGCTCGGCCTGACGGCCGTCCGGGATGACGAGGGAGAGGCCTGTAAACTCTCGCCTCCCTCCGAGATCACCCCCGGCCTGGTCCCGACAGCCCCTGAACACAGTTGCCCGACCAAGCCGTCGATACGGACGTTAAGCGCCAGGACCCTTAAGCGTATCGCCCCTTCGGCAGCGTCCGCGACGGCGCCGGCGCGCTTCCCAAGCGCCGCTCCAGCTTGCGCACGGCAAGCTGGCCCAGATCGTCACGGTTCATCTTGGCGGGGCCGAACACGACGACCTCGACGCCGCTGGCGGCATCAATGGCAACGGCGCGCAACTGCGCGCCGAGGATCGTGTATTCAAGGTAGATTTCGCCGGCGCGCGGCGGGTCGTCAGGTTTGCCGACGCGCGCCCGGTTCATCGGATCGGGCTGGTCACGTATCGGTCGCCGCAAGCGGCGTCGCCAGGCCGTCGCGATTGTAGATGTCGGGACGGAAGTGAACGATGCCGTCAGACGTCGACCAGGCGGTGATATAGGCGAAATAGATCGGCGTCGACCGCTTCAGGCTGACATCGAGCCGCTCGCCGGAGCGCACCACCGCGTCGATCTTCGCCCGCGACCAGTCGCCTTTCGGCTCGAGCAGCCAGTCGACGAGTTGGCGGACATTCTGCACGCGCACGCAGCCGGAGCTGTGGAAGCGGGCATTCTGGCCGAACAACGTCTGCTGCGGCGTATCGTGCAGGTAGACGGCGTGCTCGTTGGGGAAGTTGATGCGGATCTGGCCGAGCGAATTCTGGTCGCCCGGATCCTGCTTGAGCCGATAGCTGACGGCCTCCTCGGAATTCCAGTCGACGACAGCCGGATCGATCTCGTTGCCCTTGTTGTCGAGGATGCGGATCTTGTAGCGCGTCAGATAGGTCGGATCCTCGCGCATCTTCGGAATGATGTCCTTGCGGATGATGCTCTTGGGCACCGTCCAGTAGGGATTGAAGCTGACATAGTCGATCTTGTCGTTGAGCAGCGGCGACTGCCGGTCGATGCGCCCGACGACCGCAGTGTGCCGGGAAGCGACGACGCCCCCCTCGACCGCCTCGACCTCGGCGGCGGGGATGTTGACCATCACATGGCGGTCGCCGAGATCGGCCGACATGGAGCGCACGCGGACCAGATTGGTGCGCAACTGTTCCAGCCGGACCTCGACGGGCACGTTCAACTCGGCCAGCGTCTCGCCGCGCACGATACCGTCGGGGACGAGACCGTGGCGGGCCTGGAAGCGGCGGACGGCGGCCTCGACATAGGTGTCGAAGGTGTTGGAGACGCCGGCCGCCGGGCTCAGATCGCCCGACGCGATCAGCCGCTCGCGTAGCGCCCGGACATTGCGGTGGGACAGACCGACGCGCAGCATCTGGCCGCCGGGCACCGCGCCCCAGCCCCCGCGCGAGGCGATCGCCAGATAGGTGTCGATCGAGCGCTGGATGTTGTCGGCCGTCTGGGCGCTCAGCGTCGGCTGGCGGGAATCGAAGGTAAAGGACAGCGTGTCGGAGGACGGGTCGAACCGGTCGCTCCATTCGGCGCTGCGGGGCGAGAAGGTCGGCAGCGAGGGATCGTTCTGCCGGTTGGCGGCAACCTGGATACCACCCTGGCCGCGACTGGCCTCACCGGTCGACAGCAGGTTGGAGAACCAGCGGTTGCCCGCCGTGTTCGCTTCCGCGGTGCTTAAGGGCACCACGCCCGCCAGCGCGACAAACGCGCCGGCCGCCAGAAGAGTAACTTTGACTTTCATCATCCTAACGCACCCGTCCCGACGCGCAGACCGCCGAGCCTCAACCTTGCCGAATTCAGCATACACCAACTTGCCGGGTAAATACCGTATCCGGTCTGTAGCACCCCGTTGGTTAACGAACAACAATGCTTCTTGGCGGATTTAAGGCGTTCACGCAGGATTGTTCCGCAGCGACACGACAACGCCCCGACCGACCCCTCAAACGCGGGGGCGGTCGGGGCGCCTGTCGAAACCGGCGGCCGGTTAAGGCCGGGTTAGAGCCTGTATAAAATTTGGTCGGTCCAGAACCGCTCGAGCTTCTGCAGCGACCGGTTCAGGTTGTCGAACTCGCCCTCGCCCAGGCCGCCGACCTTCTCGATCGACTTCAGGTGGCGCTGGTAGAGGTCGGCGATGATCCGGTGCACCTCCTTGCCCTTGTCGGTCAGGCTGATGCGGACCGCGCGCCGGTCGACGGTGGAGCGCTGGTGGTGGACGTAGCCACCCTGGACGAGCTTCTTCAGATTGTAAGAGACGTTCGAGCCCAGATAGTAGCCGCGGGTGCGGAGTTCACCGGCGGTGAGCACGGAATCGCCGATATTGTAGAGGAGCAGCGCCTGGACGCTGTTGACGTCGGCCCGGCCCTCGCGGTCGAACTCGTCCTTGATGACATCGAGAAGCCGGCGGTGGAGCCGTTCGACGAGGGTCAGCGCTTCGAGATAGCGCGGTTTGAGATCTTCCTCGGCGGCATAGGTCTCCACCGCCGCCTGCGTGGCGACTGCTGCGTTCATTTGACTGCCTCACTGTTCGACTGTGGTGTTTCCCACTTGTCGACGAGGCTAATCCCGGCAAACTAAGATCGCCTTAAAAGGCAGGCTTAATTTTCCTGAAAATTTAAGTTTTCCAATTGTTTACCGTACACCTCTCAGAAACCTTACTATTCCCGAAAAGTCGATCTCGCCATTGCCCTCGGCCGCGCCCGCAAACAGCGAGTAGATCTGCGACGCCTCGGCGCCGAGCGGCGTGTTGGCGCCGGAGGCGTTGGCCGCCTCCTGGGCAAGCTTCAGGTCCTTCAGCATCATCGCGGCGGTGAAGCCTGCCTGATAGTCGCGATTGGCCGGCGAGGTCGGCACCGGACCGGGCACCGGGCAATAGGTGGTCAGCGACCAGCACTGGCCCGACGCGGTGGAGGAAATGTCGAACAGCTTCTGATGGTCGAGGCCAAGCTTTTCAGCCAGCACGAAGGCCTCCGACACGCCGATCATCGAGATGCCGAGGATCATGTTGTTGCAGATCTTGGCGGCCTGGCCGTTGCCGGCGCCACCGGCATGGACGATCGTCTTGCCCATCACCTCGAGGATCGGTTCGGCGCTTTCGAAGGCCTGGTCCGGGCCGCCGACCATGAAGGTGAGCGTACCGGCCGTCGCCCCGCCGACGCCGCCGGAGACCGGCGCGTCGACCATCGCCATGCCGGCGGCCTCGGCCTCGCCCGCCACCTTGCGGGCGGTCGCCACATCGATCGTCGAGGAATCGATGAACAGGGTCCCTGCCCCGGCCTTGGCGATCAGACCGTCCTCGCCCAGATAGACCGCCTCGACATGGCGGCCGGCCGGCAGCATGGTGATGGCGATCTCGACGCCCGTAACGGCGTCTGCCGCCGAAGCGCTTGCCGTACCGCCGGCCTCCTGAAACCGCGCGACCGCCTCAGCGGACAGGTCATAGCCTTTCAGCGTATGACCGGCCTTGAGGAGATTGGCCGCCATCGGCCCGCCCATATTGCCAAGCCCGATAAATCCAATCGTCGCCATTGTTCTCTCCCAATGTTGCCTTGCGCTTGAGGCGCCGAAGTCACTCTTCGGGCAGTTTCAGAATTTCGCCGGTGTTTTCCGGCGCGCCCGTCCACCAGGCCAGCACGACATAGATCGCGATCGTCACGACGTGGAGGGCAATCGACAGCCAGGCGGCGCCGAACAGGTCGGTGAAGCCGATATGCATGACCAGTTCGGCAACGGCCGAGAACAGCCAGGCGGCCACGCCCCAGGCAGCCCCGCACCACAGGCCGACGGCTGCGACCACCTGCATCAGCGCGAAATAGACCGTCGCGATCTGCATATGCAGCGGCATCGATTCAAAACCCGGCCCGAGAATGCCGATGATCCGCGACCAGTGGGTCAGGCCGCTGGCGAAATAGAATGCCGCCAGCCCGCGCAGGTACCACAGCAGCACCTGCGGGGCGAACGGGGCCTGTTTGGCGAATTGCAACGGCATCCGGCTGTCCTCAATCGATCGTGTCGAGGCCGCTCAGGTCGAGTTCGTCGGGCCCGAGCGGGGCGAAGTAGCACTCGATATCGGATTCTGAGATTTCCGCCAGTGTTTCCGGGCGCCAGGCCGGCGCGTTGTCCTTGTCGACGATGACGGCGCGAATGCCCTCGAAGAACTCGTGGCCGTGCAGGATGCGGCTGACGATCCGGAACTCGATCTTCATGCAGGTCTCGAAATCGGCCCGCGCGCCGTCGCGCATCTGGCGCAGCGCGATCTTCTGGCTGGTCGGCGATTTCGTCCGCATGATGGACGCCTGCTTGCCTGCCCACTCCGCCTGCGCGCCGGTTTCGCTTTCAAGCCGATCGAGGATCGCCTCGACGGTATCGGCCGAGAAGCAACGATCGATTACGCCTTGCAGTTCAGAAAGTGATTCAGGGGCGGCTTCAGATTTTGAATCAAGTTCAGAAACTGAGTCAGGTGCCTTGCAAAATGAGTCCAGTTCCTTGTCCAAGGCATTGGTATTGCAGACCAAATCGGTCAGGTTCGCGAAGTCGCCGGTGGCAGCCGCATGGGTCGCGACGCCTGCTTCCAACGCGCCTGCCTGTTTGAGCCGCGATCCCGTCAGCGCAAGCCAGGTGCCGATGAAGCCGGGCAGGCGCGGCAGGAAATAGGTGCCGCCGACATCGGGAAACAGGCCGATGCCGGTCTCGGGCATGGCGAAGACGGTGCGGTCGCCGGCGATGCGGTGGCTGCCATGCACCGAGACGCCGACGCCGCCGCCCATGACGATGCCGTCGATCAGCGCGACATAGGGTTTGGGATAGCGCTTGATGAAGGTATTGAGGCGGTATTCCTCGCGGTAGAAGGCGAGAAAGCGCGGGTCGTTCTCGCGGCCCCAGTTGTAGAGGTTGCGGATGTCGCCGCCCGCGCAGAACGCCTTGTCGCCGGCAGCCCTGACGACGACGCGCTCGACCGCCGGGTCGGCCGCCCAGTCGGCAAGCTGCGGGTGCATCAGCCGCACCATGTCGAGCGTCAGCGCGTTCAGCGCCTTTGGCCGGTTCAGCGTGATCAGCCCGGCGCGGCCGACGCGCTCGAACAGGATTTCGGGTTCGGTGGTCATGGGCAAACCTCGACGGACTTAATCACAAACACCGCGCTTGCGTTCGTCATCCCGGCCCCACGCGAACGGCTCCACGAAGCTGGAGAGTTGGGATCGGGGAGCCCGAGTGCCAACGATGGAACAGGGGTTCCCCGATCCCGGATATTTGCTGGCGCAAATTCCGGGATGACGAGGGAGAGGTTGATGCCCTTCCGCCACCCTGTGACGTCACCCCCGGACGTGTTCCGGGGATCCGATCCACGACGCCGTCTGGAGCAACCGCCAATGGATTGCCGGGACAAGCCCGGCAATGACCTGGGAGCAAGACGCGAGCCCGCAACCTCTCCCTCGTCATCCCGGCCGGAGGCGAAGCCGGAGAGCCGGGATCGGGGAGCCCGAGTGCCAACGATGGAACAGGGGCTCTCCGATCCCGGATATTTGCTGGCGCAAATTCCGGGATGACGATCGATAGGATCATTGCCTTTGCCCATCCTCACCCCCGCCCTAGAAGATCGCGGGCGACGATCAGGCGCATGATCTCGTTGGTGCCCTCGAGGATCTGGTGAACGCGCAGGTCGCGGACGATCTTCTCGATACCGTAGTCGGAGAGATAGCCGTAGCCGCCATGCAGCTGCAGTGCCTGGTTGGCGACCGTGAAGCCGGTGTCGGTGCCGATCCGCTTGGCCATGGCGCAGAGCTTCGTGGCATCCGGCGCCTTCGCGTCGAGCGCCGCCGCCGCCCGCCACAGGAACGTGCGGGCCGCCTCCAGCTCGATCGCCATGTCGGCGACCCGGAACTGCAGCGCCTGGAAGGCCGACAGGGTTTTGCCGAAGGCCGCCCGCTCGGCCATGTAGCCGGCCGCCTTGTCGAGCGCTGCCTGCGCCCCGCCGATCGAGCAGGCGGTGATGTTGAGCCGGCCGCCGTCGAGGCCGGCCATGGCGATCTTGAAGCCGTCGCCCTCCGCGCCGATGCGGTTTCCGACCGGGACGCGGACGTCGTCGAAGATCACCGCGCGGGTCGGCTGGGCGTTCCAGCCCATCTTGATCTCGTTCTCGCCGAAGGACAGGCCCGGCGTGTCGCGCGGCACGAGGATCGTCGAGATGCCCTTCGGCCCCTCCCCGCCGGTGCGCGCCATGACGACATAGAGGTCGGTCGCGCCGGCGCCAGAGATAAACTGCTTCTGGCCGTTGAGGACATACATGTCGCCGTCGCGCGCCGCGCTCGTGCGCAGGGCGGCCGCATCGGAGCCGGCGCCCGGCTCGGTCAGGCAATAGCTCGCAAGCTGCGCCATCGAGCACAGGCCCGGCAGGTAGGTCGCCCGCTGGGCGTCGTTGCCGAAGCCGTCGATCATCCAGGCGCACATGTTGTGGATCGAGATATAGGCCGCGATCGAGGGACAGCCGGTCGACAGCGCCTCGAAGATCAGCGCGGCGTCGAGGCGGGAAAGCCCCGAGCCGCCGACATCGTCACGCACATAGATGCCGCCCATGCCAAGCGCTGCAGCGTCGCGCAGGGTGTCGACGGGGAAGTGCTTGTCCTGGTCCCATCGGTCGGCGTTGGGGGCCAGTTCACGGGCGGCGAAGTCGCGCGCCATGTCGCGGATCGCGGCCTGTTCCTCGCTTAGGGTGAAATCCATGGGGCTACCTGTCCCTGTGTCGCCTGGTCATTATGGTCTGGCCGCGCGGGGCACACGCGCCTTTCCGGGCTCCCCGATCCCGGATAATCGCTGACGCGATTTCCGGGATGACGACGGAGAGGTCGCAGATTCTCGCCTCCCTCCGAGGTCATTCCCGTGCTCGTCCTGGGATCCCATCCACCGCGCGACTGATCGCGGAGGCCAATGGATTGCCGGGACAAGCCCGGCAATGACCGCTGAGGGGATGTCGGCCACTGCCTCTCAATCGTCATCCCGGCCAAGCGGAGCGCAGAGCCGGGATCGGGGAGCCCCGGCCTTGCGAGTATAGTGAACACGCCGCGTCCGGGCTCTCCGATCCCGGATAGCCGCCCCGCAGCGTCCCGGATAACCACCGAACGTCTGCTATTTCCCCTCACCGCATCGTCGGAATGACGAATTCCGCGCCGTCCTTGATGCCCGAGGGCCAGCGCGAGGTGACGGTCTTGGTCTTGGTGTAGAAGCGCACCGAATCCGGCCCATGCTGGTTGAGATCGCCGAAGCCCGAGCGCTTCCAGCCGCCGAAGGTGTAATAGGCAAGCGGCACCGGGATCGGCACATTCACGCCGACCATGCCGACATTGACCTTGTTGGCGAAGTCGCGGGCCGCATCGCCGTCGCGGGTGAAGATCGCCACGCCATTGCCGTATTCGTGGCTCGACGGCAGCTCCAGCGCCTCTTCATAGGTCTCGGCGCGGGCGACCGACAGGACGGGGCCGAAAATCTCCTCCTTGTAGATGCGCATGTCGGACGTCACCTCGTCGAACAGGCAGCCGCCCATGAAGAAGCCGTTCTCGTAGCCCTGCATGGTGAAGTCGCGACCGTCGACGGCGAGCTTCGCGCCCTCCTCGACGCCGAGGTCGACATAGCCCCTGACCCGGTCGAGCGCCGCCTTGGTGACGAGCGGACCGTAGTCGGCGTCGGCATCGGTCGACAGGCCGATCTTCAGCGATTCAACGCGCGGGATCAGCTTGTCCATCAGCGTGTCGGCGGTCTGCCTGCCGACGGGAACCGCGACCGAGATCGCCATGCAGCGCTCGCCGGCAGAGCCGTAGCCCGAGCCGATCAGCGCGTCGACGGCCTGGTCCATGTCGGCGTCGGGCATGACGATCATGTGGTTCTTGGCGCCGCCGAAGCACTGCACGCGTTTGCCGTGGGCGGTGCCAGTTGAATAGATGTATTCGGCAATCTGCGAGGAGCCGACGAAGCCGACCGCCATCACGCGCGGATCGGTGAGCAGCGTATCGACGGCCTCCTTGTCGCCGTTGACGACGTTCAGGATGCCGTCGGGAAGGCCCGCCTCCTTGAACAGTTCGGCGATCCGCATCGGCACGGAAGGGTCGCGCTCAGACGGCTTCATGATGAAGGCGTTGCCGCAGGCGATCGCCGGGGCGCATTTCCACAGCGGGATCATCGCCGGGAAGTTGAACGGCGTGATGCCGGCGACGACGCCGAGCGGCTGGCGCATCGAGAACATGTCGATGCCCGGCCCGGCGCTCTCGGTATATTCGCCCTTCAGAAGATGCGGGATGCCGCAGGCGAACTCGACCACCTCGAGACCGCGCTGGATATCGCCCTTGGCGTCGGGAATGGTCTTGCCGTGCTCGGCCGACAGCAGGGCCGCAAGCGACTCCATCTCGGCCTGCGCCAGTTGCAGGAACCTGAACAGCACGCGGGCGCGCTTCTGCGGGTTTTCCGCAGCCCAGGCAACCTGCGCCTCGGCCGCATTGGCGATCGCCGCCTCGACCTCGCCGGCCGAGGCGAGCGCCACCTTGGCCTGGACCTCGCCCGTATTCGGGTCGAACACGTCGCCGAACCGGCCGCTCGCACCCTCAACGGTGCGGCCGCCGACATAATGGCCAATCACTTTCATGGATGTCTCCCAGTGTATCTCGTTAACGTCACTATATCTGATTGTTTCGCCACAGCCATTGACTCAAATGCCAAATGGCTGTGCGGTTATGCTCATGCCTAAATCGCTCGACTGGAACGACCTGCGCTATTTCCTCGCCGTTGCCCGCGCCGGCCGGCTGACGGAGGCCTCGCGCCGGCTCGCGACCGACCATGCCACCGTCAGCCGCCGGATCAAGGCGCTCGAAACGGCGCTCGACGCCAATCTGTTCATCCGTTCCCCGCGCGGCTATCAGCTCAACGCGGCCGGCGAGCGGCTGCTTGCCCGCGCCGAGGAGATGGAAAGCGCCGCCGTCCGGATGCAAAGCGAGATCGGCGGCGAAAACGTGGCACTCGGCGGAACGGTCAGAATCGGCAGCCCGGACGGCTTCGGCGCCTTCTTCCTCGCCCCGCGCATCGGTGGCCTGGCCGCGCGCCATCCGGGGCTCGAACTGCAGATCGTCGCGATGCCGCGCCCCTTCAGCCTGTCGAAGCGGGAAGCCGATATCGCCATCAGCCTGGCGCGGCCGACCGAGGGACGGCTCGTCTCGCGCAAACTGACCGACTACCGGCTGCATCTCTACGGCTCCCGCGACTATCTCGATGCGCATCCCGAGATCACCACACCGGGCGACGTCGCCGACCATGCCGTCATCGGCTACATCCCCGACCTGATCTATGCGCCCGAACTCGACTATTTGCCGCAGGTTGCCCCGCAGATCAAACCGAGACTGACCAGCTCCAACCTGATCGCACAGTTGAACGCCGCAAAGGCCGGCGCCGGGCTGTGCGTGCTGCCGGCCTTCATGGCCGCCGGCGACGACAGTCTTCGCCCTGTCCTGCCCGAGCAGATCGCCATCGTCCGCGCGTTCTGGCTGATCCTGCATGCCGATCAGCGCGATACGGTGCGGGTCCGCACCGTCGCCGACTTCATCGCCCGCTGCGTCGAGCAGGACCGCCGGTTGTTCCTGCCCCAGGTCGAGGCTGCGGCACACCGCCCGAAGTCCTCTTCCCCGCTTTGAGCCTTGCCAAAGACATGCTAGCAATGTCACCTAGAATGGTTCCAAAGATCAGGGACCAACCATGCAAGGGGTCGCGTTGTGGCCAAACGAGAAGACTTGCCCGGCAGCGCCGGCTTCGGTGCCAAACTCACCCGGACCGAGCGCGTACACCGGACAGTGCGCCCGCGGCGCAATCGCCGCACCGACTGGTCGCGCCGGATGGTGCGCGAAACCGTGCTGACGCCGGACGACCTGATCTGGCCGCTGTTCATCGTCGAGGGGACCGGCGTGCGCGAGCCGGTCGCCTCGATGCCCGGCGTAGTGCGCTATTCAGTCGACGAGGCGGTGAAGGCGGTCGCCGAGGCGGAACGGCTCGGCATCCCGGCGATCGCGCTGTTTCCCTATACGAACCCGGCGCTACGCGACGAGACAGGGTCGGAAGCGCTCAATCCCGACAACCTCGTCTGCCGCGCCTGCAAGGCGGTCAAGGACGCGGCCCCGGATATCGGCATCATCACCGACGTGGCGCTCGACCCCTATACCAGCCACGGCCATGATGGGCTGGTCGATGACGGCCGCATCCTCAATGACGAGACGGTCAACGTGCTGGTCGAGCAGTCGCTGATCCAGGTCCGCGCCGGCGCCGACATCATCGCGCCGTCCGACATGATGGACGGCCGGGTCGGCGCGATCCGCGAGGCGCTTGAGGCCGACGGCCATATCGAGACGCAGATCATGGCCTACAGCGCCAAATATGCCTCCGGCTTCTACGGCCCGTTCCGCGACGCGGTCGGCTCCTCGGCGACGCTTTACGGCGACAAGCGCACCTATCAGATGGATTGCGGCAATACCGACGAGGCGATCCGCGAGGCCGAGCTCGACATCGCCGAGGGCGCCGACATGATCATGGTGAAGCCGGGCCTGCCCTATCTCGACATCCTGGCCCGCCTGCGGGCGACCTTCGGCATGCCGACCTATGCCTATCAGGTCTCCGGCGAATACGCGATGCTGTGCGCGGCCTTCGAAAACGGCTGGCTGAAGCGCGAAGTCTGCATGCTGGAAAGCCTCATCGCCTTCAAACGCGCGGGCGCCGACGGCGTGCTGACCTATTTCGCGCTGGAGGCGGCGAAGGCGTTGCAGGAGGGGTAGCGCGCGCCTACTCCGCCAAATGACAGGCCACGTCGTGGCCGCCGCCGAAGGGCCTGAGCGGCGGGGTCTCCTCCCGGCAGCGATCGATCGCGAGCGGGCAGCGCGGATTGAACCGGCAGCCGGCGGGCGGGGCGAGCGGTGACGGGATCTCGCCGACGATCGGCCGCAAGGTGACGATTTCATCGTCGTCGAGGACGAGTTTCGGCACGCTGTCGAGAAGGCCCTGCGTATAGGGATGCTTGGGGGTCTCGAACACAGCGTCAGCGGGACCGGTCTCGACGATCCGGCCGAGATACATGATCGCCACCCGGTCGGCGATATAGCGGACCAGCGTCAGGTCGTGCGAGATGAAGATCAGCGTGATCGAAAGGTCGCGGCGCAATTGCATGAACAGGTTGATGATCTGCGCCTGGATCGAGACGTCGAGCGAGGCGACTGGTTCGTCGCAGACCAGCACGTCGGGCTGCATGGCGAGCGCCCGGGCGATCGCGATGCGCTGGCGCTGGCCGCCCGAGAACTGATGGGGAAAGCGGTCGGCCAGCGCCGGATCGAAGCCGGCGCGGCGCAGATGGCCGGCGACGTAGTCATCCAGCCCCGCCTTGTCGACCAGCCCGTGGGCGAGCGGCCCCTCGGCGACGATATCGCCGACCCGCATGCGCGGATCGAGCGAGGCGAAGGGATCCTGGAAGATCATCTGCACCCGCGTGTCGGCCTTGGCGCCGGCGACGCGGACCGGCTTGTCCTCGAGCCGCACCGTGCCCGATGTCGGCGTCATGATGCCGGAGATCATCCGGCCGACCGTCGACTTGCCGCAGCCGGATTCGCCGACGAGACCGAGCGTCTCGCCGCGCTCGACCCTCAGGTCGACCCCGTCGACGGCATGCACCGCGCGCGTCTCGACGCGGGCACCGAGGCGGGCGGCTATCTTGTCGCCGAGGCTGAGGGACGGGGCGAAGCGCTTGTGCAGGTCGCGGACCTCGATGAAGGGCGCCGTCATGCCGCCTCCGTCGCAGCGACCGGATTGTGGCAGCGGTAGGACCGCCGGTCCTCCTGGACGAGATCGGGATAGACCGCGCAGGCCTCGCTCGCGCGATCACAGCGTGGCCGGAACGGACAGCCCTCGGGCAGGTTTAAAAGCGACGGCGTGGTGCCGGGGATCTGGGCGAGCGGCTCGCCGGGCCTGGCCGCCGCCGGCAGCGATTTCAGCAGGCCGGCGGTATAGGGATGGCGCGGTGCGCGCAATACGGTGCCGACCGGCCCGGCCTCGACGATGCGCCCAGCATACATCACCATGAGCCGGCTCGCCAGGCTCGAAACGGTCGACAGGTCGTGGCTGATCCAGACCAGCGCCGTGCCGTTTTCGCGGGCGAGATCGCGGATCTCGGAGAGGATCTGCGCCTGGATCGACACGTCCAGCGCCGTCGTCGGTTCGTCGGCGATGATCACCCGGCTGCCGTGCAGGAGCGCGATCGCGATCGCCACGCGCTGGCGCATGCCGCCGGAGAACTGATGCGGATAGGCCTGAAGGCGGGCGCGCGGATCGGGAATGCCGACGCGGGCAAGGGTCTGGGCTGCCCGGTCATCGGCTGCGCGGCGCGACAGGCGGTCATGGGCATTGAGCGCCAGGCGCATCTGCGTGCCGATGCTCAGGACGGGATTGAGCGTCATCATCGGGTCCTGGAACACCATGGCGATGCGCGCACCGCGGAGTTTACGCATCTCGCGATCGGGCAGGCCGACCAGTTCCATGCCCTCCAGCTTCACCGATCCACCGACAATCCTGCCGGGCGGGTCGATCAGGCCGATCAGCGAAAAGCCGGTGACGGACTTACCCGATCCGGATTCGCCGACAAGGCCGATAATCTCGCCGTCATCGACCGAGAACGAGACGCCGTCGACCGCCTTCACCACGCCCTCGCGGGTGAGGAAATGGGTTTTCAGATCGGTGACTTGAAGCAGCGGCGCGCCACTCATCGGGCGAGCCTCGGATTGAGGATGTCGCGGATATGATCGCCGACCAGGTTGATCGAGACGATCAGGATGATCAGCGCGATGCCCGGATAGACCGATATCCAGTAGCGACCGCTCATCATGTATTTCACCCCGTTGGAGATCAGCATGCCGAGCGAGGGCTCGGTCACCGGCAGGCCGAGGCCGAGGAAGGACAGCGTCGCCTCAAGCGCGATGGCGTTGGCGATCTGCACGGTGGCGACCACGATCAGCGCCGGCATGGCGTTGGGCAGGAGATGGCGGAAGACGATGCGGGCGTTCGACAGGGGCGTCGCCATCGCCGCCTCGATATAGTCCTTGGCGCGCTCGGCGGAGGCCGCGCCGAAGGCGGTGCGGGCGAAATAGGCGTATTGGGCGGCAACCAGCGCCGTGATCAGCTGCGCCTTGCCCTGCCCGAGCAGCGCCATCAGCACCAGCGCCAGCAGGACGGCGGGGAAGGAAAGCTGCAGATCGACGAGCCGCATCAAGAGCGTCTCGACCCGGCCGCCGGCGTAAGCCGCGACGATGCCGATCATCGTGCCGATGACCAGGCCGATGGCGCCCGCAATGACGCCGATCTGCAGCGAGGCTCCGAGGCCGTAGAGGATCGCCGACCACAGGTCGCGGCCCTGGGCATCCGTTCCGAGCCAGTGCACATAGCCGCCGGAGCCGACGAAGCCCGGCGGCCGGCGGGCATCGCGCAGCGACAGGCCGGAGAGGTCGTATGGGTCCTGCGGCGCGATCCACGGCGCAAAGATCGCAAGCAGCAGGATGATCATCACAACGAACAGCGCGACGAGCGCGATCCGGTCCTCGCGGAAGCGCGACCAGAAGGTTCTGAGCGGCGACCGCGCGCCTGATCCCCGCCAGCTCATCGGGCGTGCCCCTTGCGCAGGCGCGGATCGAGCAGCGCGTAGACGATGTCGACGACCAGGTTGATCGTCACGAAGGCGCCGGCGGTGAGGATCAGGTAGGCGACCATTACCGGCCGGTCGAGATTGTTGATGGAATCGATGATCAGCTTGCCGACGCCGGGCCAGGCGAAGATCGTCTCAGTGACGACCGCGAAGGCCATGGTGGTTGCCAGTTCGAGGCCGAAGACGGTGACGATCGGGATCGAGATCAGCTTGAGCACATGGCGCGTCAGGATCACGCGCTCGGAAATGCCGGCGGCGCGGGCGAATTTCACCGTATCCGTCAGCATCACCTCGCGCGTGCCGGCGCGGGCGAGCCGGACCATCATCGCGAAGGTGAACAGGGCGAGGTTGGTCGCCGGCAGGGCGAGATGCGACCAGCCGTTCAGCGTCAGGAAGCTCCAGCCAACGCCGAACACCTCGACCGTGTCGCCGCGGCCGCTGGCGGGCAGCCAGCCGAGCTCGACGGCGAAGGTCAGGATCAGAATGAGCCCGACCCAGAAGGTCGGCACGGAAAAGCCGAGGATCGACAGCGACATGATGGCACGCGAGACCGGGCTGTCGGGGCGATAGCCGGCATAGATGCCAAGCGGCACGCCGAGCAGCAAGGCGCCGACGATTGCCGTGGTGACCAGTTCGATGGTGGCGGGCAGGCGGCTGCCGATCAGTTTCAGAACCGGCTCGTTATAGATGTAGGAGCGGCCGAGATCGCCCTGCAGCAGGTTCTTGACGAACAGGAAATACTGCTCGACCAGCGGCTTATCCAGGCCGAAGCGCTGGATGGTGCGCTCGCGGACGTCCTGCGTCGCCTCCGGCGGAATGAGCAGCTCCATCGGATTGCCGATGGCATAGACCCCGGCGAACACGATCACCGACATCACCGCCATGATGACGATCGCCTGCAGGAGCCTTTGCAGAATGAACCCGGACATCCAGTCCCTTCAGCGACACGATCGACCTTGGCACCACGGCACTCTTCAGCGTAGCAGGCCGGCCGCGGACTTGAACAGAAAGAAGCCCGCCGCGAGGACGGCGGGCTTCCGCCAGGTGTCTTGCCTTTAAGCCCTATTTCTTGGCGGGCTGGATGAAGTAGGCGAGCGTCTCCTCGTCGGCGCGGGGCATGACGACCACCTTGTCCTTGTTGCCGGCCCAGACCGTCTGCAAAACGACGATCGAGATATAGGCGCGGTCGGCCATGGTCTTTTCCATCGCCTCTTCGAAATAGGCGCGGCGCTTGTCGGCATCGAGCTCCTTGGCGCCGGCCTGCATCAGCTTGTCGACGTCCGGGTTGTGATACTCGATCCGGTTGAACGCGCCCATCTTGACCTCTTCGTTCGGCGAATGGGCAAGCGAGCCGAGCGTGTAGGAGGCCTCGCCGGTCAGCGTGCCCCAGCCGTTCATGAAGGCCGAATACTCCTTGCGGGCCTGGGCGGGGAAATAGACGCTCTTGGAGATGGCGTTGACATTGGTGTCGATGCCGACCTGCGAGAACATCTGGCCGAGCCCCTCGCAGATCGCGCCATCACCGGGCAGGCGGTCGCTGGTGCAGTAGAGGTCCATTTCGAAGCCGTCGGGATAGCCGGCGTCGGCGAGCAACTGCCTGGCCTTTTCCGGATCGTATTGCGGCGCCGGGATCTTCTTCGACGAGCCGAAGAAGCCGTCGGGCATCATCTGGTTGGCCGGCGTGCCGAGGCCCTCCAGGACGATCTCGACCATGGTGTCGCGGTCGATGGCAAGATCGATCGCCTCACGCACCCTGGGATCCTGGAACGGGTTCTTGTCGAGCTTACCACCGCCCTTGGCGCGAACCTTCGGGGTCTCGTCGCGCTGGTCGAGCTGCAGGTTCATCACATAGACGGAATCGCCGATGAAGGTCTCGATGTCGGGATCGCTGGCAAGCGCCAGATAGTCGGCCGAGGAGACGTAATTCATGACGTCGATGTCGCCAGCCTTCAGCGCGGCGAGGCGGGAGGCGTCATCGGAGATCTCCTTGCGCGTGACCTTGGCCCAGGGCGCCGGTCCGCGCCAGTAGTCGTCGAAGCGCTCCAGCACCAGGTCGCCCTTCGGCTCCCAGGAGACCAGCTTGAAGGGGCCGGTGCCGACCGCCGCCTTGCCGGAATTGAAGCCTTCGGCCGAGGTTTCCGCCGTCGAATGGTCCTTGGCGGCCTCCGAGGAGACGATGAACAGGCGGACGAAATCATACGGCAGGGTCGCCGCCGGTCCGTCGGTATGGATGTGCATCGTGTAGTCGTCGATGATTTCGACATCGGCGACGCGGCGCACATAGATTTCGGTGGTCGTCGGCCCGGTCACGTTGGGAATGCGCTCGATCGAGAACTTGACGTCCTCGGCGGTGAAGTCGGAGCCGTCGTGGAACTTGACGCCTTCGCGCAGCTTGAATTCCCAGGTGTCGTCGTCGAGCGGCTCCCAGGAGAGCGCCAGGCCGGGCTCGAGCTGCAGGTCGTCGCCCGTCCACACGAGCGGGTCGAAGATGTTCTTCGCGGCATCGGCCTGCGGCCCGAGCGCGGAATAGTGCGGATCCATCGATTCCGGTCCGCCGCGCACGCCGATGGTCAGTTCCTGGGCGATCGCCCCGGTGCCGGATAGCGTTCCGGACAGGCCTAGTGCGGCTGCGAGTGCCAATGATGCGGCCATTCTTTTCATGGTCCAGTATCCTTCCCTCTGAAGAAGCCGAGCGCCATCGTCGTTGCGACGGCGCACCACTTTGAAAACTTCCATTTGGAACTTGTTTTGATAACAATGCTGGGCCATGCTGGACCCGTCAAGTTCAAAATGGAAGCAATTCAGGATCAAGACGGGATCAATGGCCGAGCAGTGGAGCGATATACCCGGGGCGGGTGAGGCGGCATGCGTCAGCGGCATGGACGCGATGACCGAGGCGAAGCTCTGGCGCAATCCGTGCTGGCTGACCTATCGGCTCAACTATCTGGCGCTGCGCTACAACGTGCCGCTCTATTCCTGGGTCGAGCAGACCTACGGGCTGTCGCGGCCGGAATTCGTCGTGATCTTCTCGCTCGGCCTCAAGGACGGCGCGGTGGCACGGGATATCGCGGTCTCGTCGGGCTTTCCGCAGAACACGCTGAGCCGGGCGATCCATAAGCTGGTGCGGCTCGGCCTGATCGACCGGATCGGGGACGCGGACGACAGGCGCCGCTTCGTGCTGACCCTGTCGAAAGCAGGCCGCTCGATCTTCGAGGAGGCGCTGCCGCAATTCGTCAGTTACGAGAAGATGATGCTGAGCGCGCTGACCGAGACCGAGCAGGCGACGCTGTCGCGCCTGATGGCGAAGATGGTGCTCGCCTCGCCGACCTGGCCGGCGGCGATCAGCGCGCCCGATCTCGATGCGGAGGATGAACTGACGGCAGACATCCCGATCGAAAACATCGCCTGATCCCCGATAAACCTACCCCACACAAGCAGCACCGGACCGAATTTCCATGCGCATCAGCGAAATGAACTGGAAGGATGTTGAGGCGCAGGTCGCCCGCGACGATCGTTGCATCCTGCCGATCGGATCGACCGAGCAGCACGCGCAACTGTCGCTCTGCGTCGACGTGATCCTGTCCGAGCGGGTCTCGGTGGAGGCGGCCGAGCCGCTCGGCGTGCCGGTCTTTCCGGTGATCCCCTACGGGCTTGCCCCGTATTTCTCGAGCTATCCGGGCACGGTGACGCTGCGGGTCGAAACGCTGCTGGCGGTCGTCCGCGACGTCGTCGCCTCGCTTGAGCGCAGCGGCTTCCGCCGCATCCTGATCGTCAACGGCCATGGCGGCAACGCGCCGGTCGGCGCGCTTGCCAGCGAATTGATGATGGACCTGCCGCATTGCGCCATCAAGTTCCACAACTGGTGGAACGCGCCGAAGACGGCTGCCAAGGTGCAGGCGATCGATCCGGCCGGCAGCCATGCCAACTGGATGGAGAACTTCCCCTGGACCCGGCTCGCGCATGCCGCAGCGCCACGGCCCGACACCTTCGATCCGATGCCCGACATGGTGGCGATGAAGGCCTGCCCGCCGGCTCAGACGAAGCAGATGCTGGGCGATGGCGCGTTCGGCGGCGAGTACCAGAAGGACGACGCCATCATGCAGGCGGTCTGGGAGGAAGGGGTGCGCGAGGTCCGCGCAGCGCTCGAGGGCCCATGGCCGGCCCTGTCATGAGTGATGTCATGAGTGATCCCATCCTGATATGGGGCGCGGGCGCGATCGGCGGGACGCTCGGCGCCTATTGGGCGCGCGCCGGCGAGGACGTGCTGCTGGTCGACAGGGACGCCGGCCATGTCGAAGCCTGCCGGACGTCCGGCCTGCGCATCACCGGTCCGGTGGAGACGTTCGATATCGTCGTTCCCGCCGTCACCCCCGATGAACTCGAAGGCCGCTTCTCGCGCATCGTTCTGGCCGTCAAGGCGCAGCACACGGTCGAGGCGGTGGCGATGCTCGCGCCGTTCCTTGCTCGAGACGGCTATGTGCTGTCGGCGCAGAACGGGCTCAACGAATTGCAGATCGCAGACGCGCTCGGCGAAGAGCGCGTGATGGGCGCCTTCGTCAATTTCGGCGCCGACTGGCACGGGGCGGGCGAGATCCTGTTCGGCAATCGCGGCGCGGTGGTCGTCGGCGAGACCGACGGATCGGTGCGCGACCGGACGCGCGAGATGTATCGGCTCCTGCGGATTTTCGAACCGGACGCGGTGCTGACGGACGATATCTGGGCCTATCTCTGGGGCAAGCTCGGCTATGGCGCGATGCTGTTTGCGACCGCGCTCACCAACGACTCGATGAGCGACAACTTCTCCGACCCCGCCCGCGTGCCGGCCTTCCTGGCGCTCGGCCGCGAGGTGATGGCCGTCGCGCGGGCGCGCAACGTCACGCCGGAGGGCTTCAACGGTTTCGATCCGGAGGCCTTCATGCCGGGCGCGCGCGACGAGGCCGGCCTTGCCTCGATCGCGCGGCTTGCGGAGTTCAACCGGCACACGGCCAAGACCCATACCGGGATCTGGCGCGATCTTGCGGTGCGCAAGCGCAAGACCGAGGTCGATCCGCAGCTTGGCATCATCGTGACGCTCGGCCGCCAGGCCGGCATCGCGACGCCCTGCCTGGAGACGCTGGTCGCTCTCATCCACGACATCGAGGACGGCCGCCGCCCGCAATCGGCCGAGACGTTCCAGGTTCTGATCGACCGATGCCGGACTTCGTAGGCAAAACGGCGCTGGTGACCGGCGCGGCACAGGGCATCGGCCGGGCGATCGCGGAGGCGCTGAAAGCGCGCGGCGCGACCGTGATTGCCGCCGATATCGACGCGGACGGCCTTGCCCAAACGGCGCGGGATCTGGGCATTGCCGCCGAAACCATCGACCTTGGCGATCGTCAGGCGGTCCAGGACGCGATTTCGCGGGTTCTCGCGCAGGTCGGCCGCATCGACATCGCCGTGAACGCCGCCGGCGGCACGCGCGGACAGGTCGGCCGGCCGCTCGAGGAGATCCGGCCCGACGACTGGCAGGCGATCTTTGCCGCCAATACCGATAGCGCGGTCTGGCTTGCCCAGGCGCTGGCGCCGGGGATGCGGGAACACGGCTACGGCCGCTTCGTCGCGATCGCCTCGGGCGCCGGCCTGCGCCCCTCGCTGACCGGCATCCAGGCCTATACGGCGGCAAAGCACGCACTGGTCGGGCTCGTCCGGCAACTCGCCCAGGAACTGGGGCCGGACGGCATTACCGTCAACGCGGTGGCGCCCGGCTTCGTGCGCTCCAACCCGACGAGCGAACGGCAATGGCAGGCCATGGGACCGGAAGGACAACGCAAATTGATTGACGCAACGCACCTGCGGCGGCTCGGCACCGCCGCCGACATCGCCAACGCGGCGCTGTTCCTGGCCTCCGACGAGGCCGCCTGGATCACCGGCCAGATCCTCAGCGTCGACGGGGGGCGCGCATGAGCCCGGGCATGAGCGATCCCGTCCTCAGCCATCTGCTGGCGAACCGGGAGACCTTCCTCGATCGCCTGAAAACCCTGGTCGCAGCACCATCTGTGAGCGCCGATCCGGCCTACAAAGACGGCATGGCGGAGACGCGCGCGATCCTCAGCGGCTGGCTGCGCGAGGCCGGTTTCGACACCGTCCGGGAGATCGAGGCGGGCGGCCACGCCGCCGTCTATGCCGACTGGCTGCATGCGCCCGGCGCGCCGACTTTCATCGTCTACGGCCACTACGACGTGCAGCCGCCCGATCCGCTTGAGAAATGGATCTCGCCGCCGTTTAAGGCGACGATCCGGGAGAACCGCATCTATGGCCGCGGCATTTCCGACGACAAGGGCCCGAGCCTGATCGCGCTGCAGACCCTGTTCGGGTTCCTCAAGGTCGAAGGCCGCCTGCCGGTCAATATGCGGGTGCTGCTGGAGGGCGAGGAAGAGGTCGGCAGCGCCACCCTGCCCGCCCTGTGCCGCACGCATGCCGATCTCTTGAAGGCGGATGCTGTGATCTCCGCCGACGGGGCGCGCTGGCGGGCCGACCTGCCCTGCGTCAATGTCGGCTCGCGCGGCAATTCCGGCTACGACATTGCGCTACGGACCGCCGCCAAGGACCTGCATTCGGGCCGCTTCGGCGGCGCGGTCCGCAATGCGCTGCACGAGATGGCCGTGCTAGTGTCGTCTCTGCATACGCCCGACGGTCGCATCGCCGTCGACGGCTTCTATGACGGCGTGGCGCCGATCTCAGGCGAAGAGCGGGCGCATCTTGAGGCGATCCCGTTCGATGAAGCAGCGTTCCTTGAGGCCATCGGCGGCAGCGCCCATGGCGAACCGGGATTCGGCACACTCGACCGGCTGTGGAACCGGCCGACGCTCGAGATCAACGGCATGTGGGGCGGCTATCTGGGCGAAGGTGCCAAGACCGTGACGCCGGCCGAAGCCTTCGCCAAGATCACGACCAGGCTCGTCACCGGCCAGGACCCGGCCAGGGTCGGCCAGGCGGTCGAGGCGCATCTGCGCAAGGCCTGCCCCGAGGGCGTTACGCTTGAGATCGTCGAAAACCACGCCGGGACATCCGCCTATACCGTGCCGCCCGACCATCCGTTGCTCAAGGCGACCGAAGTGGCGATGGGCCTCGCCGCCGGCAAGGCGCCCTTGCGCATCCGCATCGGCGGGACGCTGCCGCTTACCGATATCCTCAAGCGCGAGTTGGGCATCGACACGGTGATGCTGTCCTATTCGACAACGGACGAGGATTTCCACGCGCCCAACGAATTCTTCCGCCTGTCGGCGATCGACGAGGGGCAAACGGCCTGGGTCGCGCTGCTGCGGGACCTCGGCACGCAGTCACCGGAGCTCTACGCCCCATACCGTCCCTGATCATAGTGCCCCGGACGACCGGCTTTACGCCTTAGGCGCGGTTCGCTACGAGAAGCGGATGACGGACGCCATCGCCTTCTCGCCCGACGATATCGACGCCGCCGCCCGGACGATCGACGGCGCGGTATTGCGCACGCCGCTTGTCGAGGCGCCGCGGCTGTCGGCGATGACCGGCGCGCAGGTCTTCGTCAAATACGAGAACCTGCAGGCGACCAACGCCTTCAAGGAGCGCGGCGCACTGAACCGGCTCGCCGCGCTGAGCGATGCGGACCGTAAGCGCGGCGTCGTGACGCTGTCGGCTGGAAACCACGCCCAGGCGCTCGCCTATCATTCCGCCCGCCTCGGCATTCCCGCGACCATCGTGATGCCGCGCACGACGCCCTTCACCAAGGTCGCCAACACCGAGGCGCTCGGCGCCCGCGTCGTGCTGGAGGGCGAGAGCGTCGGCGAATGCGCGGCGAAGGTCGCGGCGCTACGCGAGACCGAGGGCCTGATCCTCGTTCATCCTTATGATGATCCCAAGGTGATGGCCGGCCAGGGCACGATCGGGCTTGAAATGCTCGCCGACCGGCCCGACCTCGACAGCCTGATCGTGCCGATCGGCGGCGGCGGGCTCATCTCCGGGATCACGGTCGCGGCGACCGCGCGCAAGAGCGATATCGAGATCGTCGGCGTGCAGACCGCGCTCTATCCCTCGATGCCGGCGGCGCTCGCCGGCCAACAGCCGCAGTGCGGCGGCGATACGCTGGCCGAGGGCATCGCGGTCAAGGCGGTGTCCGAAACGGCCGTGTCGATCCTCGGGCAGCACGATATCGACGTGGTGCTGGTCGACGAGGCGGCGATCGAACGGGCGATCTATGCCTGTCTGGTGCGGCTGAAGACGCTGGCCGAGGGCGCCGGCGCCGCCGGGCTTGCGGCCCTGCTCACCGATCCCGCCCGGTTCGCCGGCAAGCGCGTCGGGCTCGTGCTGACCGGCGGCAATATCGATCCGCGCCTGTTGTCGGCGATCGCGGTCCGGGCGCTGGAGCGCGAGGATAGGGTCGTCACCTTCCAGGTCACCCTGCGCGACCGGCCGGGCGAACTCTCCCGCGTCGCAGCCGTGATCGGGCGCGAAGGCGCCAATATCCTCGACGTGTCGCATCACCGCCTGCTGCTCGACGTGCCCGCCATGGGCGCGACCACGGAGATCACGCTGGAGACCCGTGACGGCGACCATGCCGAACGGATCCGCGGCAAGCTGGAGGCGGAAGGCATGCTGGTCGACCGGATCGATCCGCTGCGCCAGCCGGGCGATTGATCGTCGCTCGAATGGAACGCAGACAATAGGCTTCCAAGGGCCTGCGGTTGACCCTCGGGTTCAAATACGGTCAGTCTGTCGGCTAGGTATTTATCAAAACCGTATATCTGTTCATTCTGGTCGCCTCATTATGGTCTCATCCAACTACATTGCGAAACACGCCTGGATTGTCGCTGTTCTCCTTGCCGCCGCCCTCTCCTTCGCCGACCGGACGGCATTCGCCCAGAGTGGCGCGGCGTTGGAACAAGCCAAATCCGTGCCGCGATCCACGACCGGGCTGCGCATCGACCAGGCGGCAATCCAGGGCGGCCGGCTGGTGGTGTCCGGAACGACCGCGAAACCCCGGCAGGAAGTCGTCCTGGAGCGGCAGTTCACAACGCGCTCGAACCACGACCGCACCTTCTCGTTTTCCGTGCTCCACTGGCCCGAGGACTGTGTCATTCGGGTCAAGCACGGCAAGTCCAAGCTTGATGTCCTGGTCCAGTATTGCGGTATCGCCGGACCGGCGGGCTCGAAGGGCAAGAAGGGCGCGACGGGCGATGCCGGCGCGCAGGGCGAGCGCGGCAAGAAAGGCGATCGCGGGGAAACGGGTGAAACCGGCGCAACCGGCGATACCGGACCGGCGGGGCCGACCGGGCCGACTGGCGACACGGGACCGGTCGGGCCAACTGGACCGACTGGCGATACCGGACCTGTCGGGCCGACTGGACCAACCGGTGATACGGGGCCTGTCGGGGCGACAGGCGCTACCGGGCCGACCGGTCCGTCAGGCTTCGTCAAATCCGTCTCGTTCTCCGCAGCCAGCGGAATTGCGGTCACCCCATCGAATGGGACGGATCTCCTCCCGCTGGGCAACCCGATGTCCATGGATCTCGCCGCCGGGCAGATTGTCCTGACCTCGCTTTCGTTCAAACTCACTGGCACCGTGCCGAATAACGATATCGCCATCGGGATCTGTGTTTCCCTGGGCTCCTCAGAACTCGGGCCCATGGGTGAGATCGTTGTCGTGAGCGATTTGGAGCAGCCGCTTTATCTGCCCCTCAGCCCGTCCGGGATTATGGAGACGACGGGCTCATTTCAGTTCGTTCCCTGCCTTTTCCTCCAGACCCCCGTCCAAGAACAGACTGAACTCTGGTTTTCCTATAGTGGCTGGGCAGTTGCCGCCACGTTGGGGAACTAGCGGCGGGCGCGCCGCGCTGTCCCTCTCCCTCGTCATCCCGGCCGAGTGCAACGAGAGCCGGGATCGGGGAGCCCGTGTCGGCGCCGGCCTCACGGCCGAGGGAACTCCGAAGCGTCGGGGCTCCCCGATCCCGGATAATCGCTCACGCGATTTCCGGGATGACGAGGGTGAGGGTGGTGTTCGGCCCTCCCCCACTCTCAGTGTCATTGCCGGGCTTGTCCCGGCAATCCATGAAAACCTCCGCTGGCGACTGTGTTCATGGGTCCCCGGAACACGTCCGGGGATGACCTCCGAGGGGTGGCCAGGCTGAGAACCAAAGCCACATCCCTGCTGAACCGGACAGTAGTGGCCGCTAACCGGCTTCGATGAGGTCCTTCAGATAGGCGCGAAGGCGCACCCGGATCGCCTCCCGTTCGGCTTCCGATTTCGGCGTACGCTGGAAGATCCGGAACAGCAGGATCAGTCCGGCAAGCTGCGTGGCGATCAGGATCGCGCGGGCGGATGCATCGGGACCCTCCAGCAGCTCTGTCAGGGGGGTAAGCGCCTGCTCCTCCAGCGCCTCGATCATCAGCGGCCCCGCTTCCGGGCTCGACACCGACCGAAGCAGCACCACGAAGGCGTCGAAGTCCGGCATCGGCTCGGTGTGGACGTAATTGTCCGCCATCGCGTCGGCGAGCTGATCGGTCGGCAGGGTGAAGAACCGCTCGATGCTCAGATAGGGAAGCACGGCGGCCTTGAACAGGCCGAGCTTCGAGCCGTAATAGCGCTTGATCAGCGCGATATTCACACCGGCCCGGTTGGCGATCTCGCGCGTCGTCGCGGCGTCATAGCCCTTTTCGTGAAACACCGCCTGGGCGCAGTGCCGGATCCGGTCGGCGGTCGCCTGGGCATCGCGCTTGCGCGTCTCGATCGTCGTCGTCGTATCAGCCATTTTAATAAGTAAACGGTTGTTGACTTGGGCGCGGTCGGGACCTAAGTCATCGCGTGAATACAAATGATGGCGCAGAGGGCGGGTATCGATCCCGGCCGCGTCATCGTGAGTGGTTCCAGCCTCGATCCGACTTATCAGGGAGTGCAACCGATGTCGAACAACGTCAATGATGGTGTCGAAACCCCGGACCGTGCCGGACAGGCGACCCGCCGGACCATTCTGACCGGCGCCGCAGGCCTTGGCGCCGTCGCCGCGATGGCTGGCGGCGCGGTCGCCCAAACGTCTGACCAATCGTCTGATGCTTCCGGAGAACTCGCCGGCAAGACGGCCCTCGTCACCGGGGCCGCGCGCGGTATCGGCCTTGCCTGCGCCGAGGCGTTGGCGCAGGGCGGCGCCAATGTGGTGTTGTTCGACGTCGCCGAGCAGATCCCCGAGGTGCCCTATCCCCTGGCGACCGCCGATGACCTCGCCGCGGCGAAGTCGCGGATAGAGGGGCACGGCGTCGGCTGTGTCGCGGTGAAGGGCGATGTCCGGTCGCTGGCCGACCAGCAGGCAGCCGTCGAGCGGGCGGTCTCCGAATTCGGCGGCCTCGATTTCGTCGTCGCCAATGCCGGCATCACCCAGATCGGCGCGCTCGACAGCTTTTCCGAGGACGAGCTGTCGCTGGTGCTCGACATCAACGTCAAGGGCGTCATCAAGACCCTGCAGGCGGCGATCCCGACACTGCGCGACCAGAAATCGGGCCGGATCGTCCTGATGTCCTCGGTGACGGGCCGGGCCGGCAGCCAGCTGTTCCCGGTCTATTCGGCCTCCAAATGGGCCGTGATCGGACTGGCCAAGAGCACGGCGCTCAGCCTCGGCCCGCTCGGCATCACCTGCAACGCGGTCTGCCCCTCGCTCGTCCACACCAAGCTGCTCGACAACGAGTATATCCTGTCGAGCATCGTGCCCGGCCAGACGCTGACCTTCGAGCAGTTCAACGAAGGCGCGAAGGGTCGTCACATCATGCCGGTCGGCCTCTACGAGCCCTCCCGGGTCGGCGATTGCGTCCGCTTCCTGTGTGGCGATGGCGCGGCGCTGATTTCCGGCGATGTCTTCGACATTGCCGCCGGCGCGAACGCCCAGTTCCCGGCCTGACGCGGGCCCGTCCCGGACAGCCGGTCGCGGCTTCGGCGCCGTGGCCGGCCCGGTTGCGCTCGTTGGACCGACGGCTCAAACTGGCGGCATGCTTTCCGTATGCGCTGAGAACCCGTATCGGAGGGAACCATGCCGCGCGCACCACAATCGCTGGTCGGACTGAGCCTGGAATGGACCGGCGTCCATCATTCCGGCTCCGGCGATTTCGCCGATCTGTCGACCCACACCGTCTCCTACGAGACCGAGGACCGGTGCTACGTGACCGCCGGCGGCAAGCTGGTCGGCGAGGCGCGCTACGTCTATCGCCGGCTCGACGACCGCATGGCGATCTGTCTCTACTATCCGCGCGACTATCAGGGCCGCAGCGATGTCGTCCTGAACGCGATGTTCGATTTCGCCGAGATGAAGGACCGCGCCGTGCTGGTTGCCGGCGGCGAACCCTTCGCGGTCGCCGACGGCGACATGCGGCAGGTCGAGACGCCGCCCCGCCCTCTGGATTAACCAGTGGAATGACCGGCGATCCGCATAGCCGCTTCAACTCCCCGTGATCCCCGGAACGTTTCCGTCCTCCTGACGTCTTAACTGCCGTATCCCCGATGCTGGCCCCGCCGGCCTGAGGGGTGACGAGGCAGCGTAATGCGTATTGAGAGGGCGACATGAACAGGCGAACGTTTCTCCTTGGGGCGATGAACATCGGGGCTGTGGGTGTGATCGGCCAGGCCGTGCCGCTGATCGCGGCGACGGGCGCGCGGGCCGAGGGGCGGGACGATTTTTCCGTCCTGGATCAGGCGTCACAGCCCAGCACGTCGGATATCGTCCGGCGCCGCATCGGCAAGAAGATGGTGCCCTATTCCGGGCCGGAACGGCCGGGCTCGATCATCGTCGATACCGGCGAGCGGGCGCTGACCTTCGTCCTGGAGGACGGCAAGGCGCTGCGCTATCCCGTCGGTGTCGGCCGGCAGGGCTTTTCCTGGGCCGGCAAGGCGCATATCCGCCGCAAGGCCGAATGGCCGGCCTGGCACCCGCCGCAGACCATGCGCGAGCGCGTCTACCGGCAGACCGGCAAACAGCTTCCCGTGCGCATGGAGGGCGGCCTCAACAACCCGCTCGGCGCCCGCGCGCTTTATCTCTATCAGGGCGGCCGCGACACGCTCTACCGCATCCACGGCACCAATGATCCGAACTCGATCGGCCGGGCGATGTCGAGCGGCTGCATCCGCATGATGAACGAGGAGGTGATCGACCTCTACGAGCGCGTCAGGCTCGGCGCGCGGGTCACCGTCGTCTGATCGGCCGGGGTAAACGGGAGCAGAGGACGGGGTCACGGCATGGTCGGGTCGAACACAGAGGCGGAAGCGGCGTTCCGGTCGGTTATCGCGACCGATCTGGACGCGCTCTATCGCACGGCGATGCGTATCCTGCGCGATCCAAGCGAGGCCGAGGACGCCGTCCAGGAGGCCCTCGACAAGGCCTGGCGCAAGCTCGGTCCCGATCTGGCCGGCACCCGCGTGAAACCCTGGCTGTTCCGGATCCTGATCAATGTCTGCCTCGATCACCTCAGGCGCGGAAAACGCAATCAGACGGTCCCCTTCGATCCGGACGCGGCTGATCATCATGCCGGCGGATCGGATATCCGCCCCCCGGACGATCTTCTGAACGCCAAGCAGATCGGCCAGGCGATCGAAGCCGAGATCGGCCGCCTCGCCGCCGATCACCGCACGGTGGTGCAACTCGTCATCGTCGAGGGCTTTTCCTACGAGGAGACGGCGGCGGCCCTTGATCTGCCGATCGGAACGGTGCGCTCGCGCTTAAGCCGTGCGCGGGCGCAGTTGAAGGAGGGGCTCGCGCCCACTCTGGCGGACGCGGGGCAGCAAGCGTCCGGCGATCCGGGGGCCGATGGCTCCCATCTCAGGCTGGTGAGGCCATAGAGTGATGAAACAGACCGCAGAAGACCTTGAACGGTATCTGGACGGGGAATGCTCGCAGGCCGAGGCCGCGCGCATCGAGGCCGACCTGACGGCCGCGCCGGATCTGGCCTGCGAACTGGATCGGATGCGCAGGATCGACCAGGCGGTCCGGGGCCATTGCCTTCGTACGCGGGCGCCGGAGACGCTGCGCGCGTCGGTATCGGCGCGGTTCGGCAAGGGCGACGACGACGCGCCGACCCGGCCCGCGCCGCGATTTCCCTATCCCCGTCTCGGGTCTCCACACATCGACAGGCGCCGCCGCCGCGCCCTGATCGGGGCCGGCGGGCTGCTGGCGGCGGGCCTTGCCGCGTTCGCGATCGGGCCGGCATTCTTCTCGGCCCCGGGAGCGGCCGATCCCGTCGACACCTTCTTCCGCGACTTCGAGACCTATCTGCTGAAGGACAGGGCCGTCGACGTCTCGGAGACCAACATGGTGCGACTGGCCGGCTGGTTTTCCGACCGGCTGCCCTTCGCGCTGCCGCCGATCGGCTCCAGCGGCGGGGGCGCGGCCCTGGTCGGCGGCCGGCTGTGCTGGCTGCTCGACCGGCGGCTCGCCTCGCTCAGCTACGAAACCGCGGACGGGCCGATCGTCGTCTACGTCATGGACGCCGACGGTATCGCGCTTCCCGAGGGCCGTGAGACGTCCGGGATCGGCGACCAGCTGTCCTGGCACCGCTCGAAAACGAGCACCAGCCTGATGTGGACGTCGGGCGACCTGCTGGTCGTCATGGTCGGCACCCAGGAGGTGCGCCGCCTGATGACCATCGCCCAATCCCTGGTCGGATAGAGAAGAAGTCGAGAACGGAGATCACCCATGAAGCGTCAGAAAACCAGGCAGCGCCAGACCGCCAGGCCGCGCAAACCCGCGCAATACGGGGCACCCGATGCCCGCCCGGTTCAGGCGGAAGGGCGAACGCGGCGCGAGGCGCTGGCGATGATCCGCAACTGGGGGGTGGTCGGCGTGCTCGTTGCCGGCGGGGGCTGGTATCTTGTCGAGGAGGTCTCGGCAACGATCGCCGAGCACGATCTTTCCAAGATCGGCAACGGCACGCCCGCCATTGTCCAGATCCACGATCCCGAATGTCCGCGCTGCCGCGAACTGCAACGCGAGACGCGCCGGGCGCTGAAGGCCTTCGGCGATGACGAGATCCAGTATCTTGTCGCCAATATCCGCCATGCCGAGGGCCAGGCGCTGGCCGCGGCCCACGGCGTGCCGCATGTCACGCTCTTGATGTTCGACGGCGCCGGCAAGCGCCGCGACATGCTGACGGGCAACTACGACGGCGATTTCCTGGCGACCGTCTTCCGCGAGCATCTGGAGGCGTCAGCCGGCGGCTAGCCTCATTTCAGAACTCCAGCGGTGCGTTGTCGATCACTTCCTTCATGACGAAGAAGGTCCGCGTCTGGCGCACGCCGGGCAGGGCGATCAGTTGCTCGCCGTGCAGCCGGTTGAAATCGGCGATGTCCCTGACGCGGATCTTCAGGAAATAGTCGAAATCGCCGGCGACCAGGTGGCAGTCGAGCAGGAAGGGCAGCGCCAGCGCCGCCTTCTCGAACGCGCCGAAACTCTCCGGCGTCGAGCGGTCGAGCACCACCCCGACGACGACCAGGGCGCCGCGCGCCACCTTTTCCGGCGCGATCTCGGCGCGGACCGAACGGATAAAGCCCTGTTCGAACAGGCGCTGCGTGCGCCGGTGGCAGGTCGCGGGGCTGACATTGACCTTGTCGGACAGCTCCGCATTGGTCAGCCGCCCGTTCGCCTGCAGGTGGCGCAGGATGTTCCGGTCGATGCGATCCAGCATGGAAGAATCTTTCGAGATAATGTGATTATATCGCAGTATAATCCATATTATTGGGAATTTTAAAGGAAATAGTGATATCAATCACCCCAGATAGAAAACACCTCTCAGGCTGTTTTTGCTAGCGTTCCGGCAGTCCACACGACACGCCGCAGATGGAGCGCCGCCATGAATCTCGACAAGTTCGATCGCTATCCCCTGACCTTCGGCCCGACACCGATCGAGCATCTGCCGCGCATGACCGAGGCGCTCGGCGGCAAGGTTCAGATCTACGCCAAGCGCGAGGACTGCAATTCCGGCCTCGCCATGGGCGGCAACAAGCTGCGCAAGCTGGAATACATCGTTCCCGACGCGATCGCCTCGAACGCCGACACGCTGGTCTCGATCGGCGGCGTCCAGTCCAATCACACCCGCATGGTGGCGGCGACGGCTGCCAAGATCGGCATGAAATGCGTCGTCGTGCAGGAAAGCTGGGTGCCGCATGAGGACGCGGTCTATGACCGGGTCGGCAACATCCTGATGACCCGGCTGATGGGCGCCGACAGCCGCATCGTCGAGGATGGCTTCGATATCGGCATCCGCAAGAGCTGGGAGGACGCGATCCAGTCGGTCAAGGATGCCGGCGGCAAGCCCTATGGCATTCCCGCCGGCGCCTCGATGCACAAGTTCGGCGGCCTCGGCTATGTCGGCTTCGCCGAGGAGGTGCGCGCCCAGGAAGCGGAGATGGGGATCACCTTCGACTACGTCATCGTCTGTGTCGTCACCGGCTCGACGCAGGCCGGCATGATCGTCGGCTTCGCGGCCGATGACCGCGCCGACAGGGTGATCGGTATCGATGCCTCCGGCACGCCCGATCAGACCCGCGCCCAGGTGCGCCGGATCGTCGACAATACGGCCGGCCTGGTCGAGCTCGGCCGCGCCGTGCGCGACGACGAGATCGTCATCCTGCCCGACTACGCCTATCCGGCCTATGGCGTGCCAAGCGCCGAGACCAACGAGGCGATCCGCTTCGCCGCCCGCACCGAGGCGATGATCACCGACCCGGTCTACGAGGGCAAATCCATGCAGGGTATGATGGATCTGGTGAAAAAGGGCTTCTTTCCGGACGGATCGAAGGTGCTCTATGCCCATCTCGGCGGCGCGCCGGCGCTGAACGGCTACAGTTATACCTATCGCAACGGCTGACCCGTGCGGCTGGAAGCAGGCGCGCGATCAGGCCGCGCCGATCTCCACCTGGCCGCGCCGGTGCGTATAGGCGACCGACGTCTCGTAGCGGGTGATCTCGGACCGGCCGGTCAGCGCCGTGTAGGTGATGTGCTTCAGGTGATCCATGTCGCGGGCGACCAGGCTGACGATCAGGTCGTACTGGCCGGTAACGAGATAGACGTCGCGGATTTCCGGCACGCCGATCAACTCGTCCATCAGCGCGTCGATGCGCACCTGTCCCGCCTTGCTGATATTGACGAAGATCACCGCCGACAGGCTGTAGCCGAGCCCGGCCGGATCGATCAGCGCCTGCGTACCGGTGATCAGGCCGCACGCCCACAGCCGCTTGACCCGTTCATGGCAGGAGGAGGGGGCGAGCCCGACGGCGGCGGAAAGCTGCTTGTTGAGCATCCGCGCATCCTTCTGCAGAAGGCGCAATATTTCGATATCGGTTCGGTCCAGATCGGGAAAACCTGTCATCCTTTCGAAATTCCTTCGGTTGGTTGAATTCCAGGTATCGGGCATTGTTGACCTGCCTCTATAGCGAAGTCTCGACGGTCCGCCAAATCGATGTCCACGCAGCCAGCAGAACAGATCCCGCCAGCCGATTTCCTCGATCTCGCCGATCCGGCCTTTTCGATCCGGTCAGACGCGGTTTTGAAGGCGCGCGAGCGCAACTGGTATGCCCGCACGCCCTACGGGCTGGCGATCCTGCGCTATGACGAGTTGCAGGCGATGATCCACCATCCCTCGCTGCGCCAGGGCTCGCATCGCTGGCCCGATCACCATGCCATGACCGGCCCCTGGGCGCGGTGGTGGAAGCGGATCATGCTGAACCGCGAGGGCGCCGACCATGCCCGGCTGCGCCGGCTCGCCATGCCGGCCTTCGCGCCGCGCCGCGTCCAGGCGCTGATACCCGATTTCCAGGCGCTTGCCGACGATCTCATAGACGGGTTCGAGGCCGCCGGCGCCTGCGAGTTCATGGCGGATTTCGCCGAACCCTACGCGACCCGCGTGATCTGCGCGCTGATCGGGCTGGAACAGGACCGCTGGCGCTGGCTTGCCGACAACGCCATCGACATGGGTCTGGCGCTCGGCGTCACCTATGCCCGCGACGAAGCGCGGATCGATGCCGCGACCGACCGGATGATCGCCTTTGCCCGCGATCTGGTCGCCCGGCGGCGGGCGGATCCGAAGGACGATTTCATCGGCGCGCTGATCGCCGCCAACAGCGACAAGGACGCGCTCGGCGATACCGAGCTGGACGACCTGATCGTCCTGTCGATCTTCGGCGGCATCGATACGACGCGCAATCAGCTTGGCCTGGCGATGACGCTGTTTCTCGATCATCCGGACCAATGGCGCCTGCTGGCCGCCCGGCCGGAGCTTGCCAAACCCGCCGTCGAGGAGGTGATGCGCCTGCGCCCGACCACCACCTGGGTCAGCCGCGAGGCGGCCGAGGACTTCACCTTTCAGGGGCTGGACATCGCGAAGGGCACGACGATCCATCTGGTGTCGGGCTGTGCTGCGGCCGATCCGCGCCACTTTTCCGACGGTTTCGACATTGTGGCGGACCGCAAGCGCCATTTCGGCTTCGGCGGCGGCAGGCATCACTGCATCGGCGCGCCGATCGCCCGCGCCGACATGGCCGAGGCGCTGAAACGGCTAACCGCGCGTCTTAAGGATCCGCGCCCGGACGGCGACCCGGTACTCCTGCCCGACAGCGGCAATACCGGTCCGGTGTCGCTGCCGATCCGGTTCGGCCGGGCGGGCGAGGTGCGCTAAGAAGAAAGGATTGCCGCTCCGAATGGGGGGTAAAGGGTCGGAGCGGCAATCACGCAGTTGGATCATCCGGGTTTGGGGGTTCGGGATGATCCATCGGCGATCTGGTTGGAAGCGTGCGCGTCGCCTGTCTCGTCCGGCGCCGATCCGGGCCGGCCGAACAGGTATTGCCAGACATCGCGCGGGCTGCGCGCGGATTTGAGATCGTGGACAAGGCCAGGCAGTTCGGAGAACCAGACCCGGACCGGGTTGCGGCTGTCGAAGTCGCGGACAAGGCCGTAGCGCGGCCTCTCCTCCTCGGCCTGGAAGGTGCCGAACAGGCGGTCCCAGATGATCAGCACGCCGCCATAGTTGCGATCGAGATATTTCGCATCGGCGCCGTGATGGACCCGGTGATGCGACGGCGTGTTGAGCACCGCCTCCAGCGGACCGAGCCTGCCGATCGCCTCGGTATGCAGCCAGGTCTGATAGGCGAGCACCGTGATGCCGCCGAAGAAGACCATCTCCGGCGGAAAGCCCAGAAACACCATCGGCAGATGTATGATCAGTGCCCAAAGGCCCTCCAGCGGGCCGAAACGGAAGGCCGTGGCGATGTTGAGGTCGCGCGAGGAGTGATGCACGGCATGCTGCGTCCACAACAGGCGCACCTGGTGGGCGATCCGGTGCTCCCAGTAGTAGACGAAGTCGGCGACGAAGAAGGCGAGCACCAGCGCCCACCAGGTCAGCGGCAGCGTCCAGGTCACGAACTCGTAGCTGAGGGTGTAGTAGAGCGCGTAGGCGCCGGTCAGGAGAAACGTTTCGGCCAGCACGAGCGGGATCAGGGTCGAGAAGCTGACCGCGACCTCGCCGAGCGTGCGGACCTTGAGCAATCCCTTGAACCAGGCCCTCGCCAGTTCGACCAGCAGGATCAGCCCGCCGATGATGAAGAACGCCGCTTCGATCCGGTCGGCCAGCTGCATGATCGAATAGGAGGTCACGGTGGATGTCACGGGGCGTCTCCGGCAAGACCGCGCGTCAGGGTGCGCCAGGCGAGATCCGTGGCCTGCCGGTGGGTCGCCTCGCCGTCGCGCACCTGCGTCCAGGCGGCGTAGACCAGCGTGTCGAAGGTGGTCGCGATCCAGGTCGCCGGGATATCGGCTGCGAAGGTGCCTTCGGCGCGGGCCGCCTCGATCGTCGCTATCAGCGTCTTTCGGCCGTCGTGAAAGGCCGCCGCGATCTCCGGGTCCCGGTCGACCTGCTCGTTGGCCAGGAACAGCTGCCGCTCGGCCAGCGGCACCATGGCGCCGAGCGCCAGCCTGAGCATGTCCGTGTAGCTCGCTGCCCCCGCGGTCGCCCGATCGACGGCGTCGTCCAGTTCGGCAAGGGCCTGTTTCATCAAGACGACGATCAGGGTGTCCCGTGACCTGTAGTGCCGGTGCAGCGTCGCCCGGCCGACACCGGCCCGCTCCGCGACATCGCCGAGCGAGGCGCCGGGATTGGCGCTGAACACTTCGAAGGCCGCTTCGATGATGGCGGTATCGGTCGGCGTGCGTTTAACCTTCATGAGACAAAGATGTATCATCTGAGGCAGAATACAACCACCATTTTAAGGTTTTCCACCCGCGTCTCTTGTCTTGCCGGCGCGATCCGTGCAGCTATCCATCGGTGTTGCGGCAACGAAGCGCAGTGTGACCCCCGACATGCTGATCTCCGACCACGTCCTGTTCCTGCATGTGCCCAAGACCGGCGGCCTGTCGGTGACGCGCTATCTGATCGAGAACCTGAAGGGGCCGATTGCGCTGTCGCGGGGGTTGAAGGCAAAGCCGCGCCGGAATGCCGACTGGCCTTATGACGACATCGCGCCGCGGCTGTCGGAGTTTCGCGGCGGCCGGCATGAACCTCTGCGCCGGGCCGCCAAGGTGCTGGCCGGGCAGGGCCGGCAGCTATCGGATTTCAAGCTGATCCTGGCGGTGATCCGCAACCCCTATGACCTCGAGGTCTCGCACTACGAACACCAGCGCAAGCCGAAGATCGTCAAGCGCCGCGGCGAAAGCGACGCGGCTGTCGCGGCTGCCGCGACCGGTGATTTCGCCCATTTCGCCAGGGTGGCACCCTATTACGGCAATCTGCCCGCCAGGATCGAGCGCTACTACACGATCAAGGGCGAAACCCCGGCCAACATGCAACTGGTGCGGTTCGAGGCGCTGAGCTGCACGGTGCCCGATCTCCTCGCGCCCTACAGCTTCAATCGCGGCGCCTTTCCCCACCACAACGTCTCGAGCGGACGCGGGCCCTATCGCGACTATCTGACGCCCGAGGCGGAGGCGGCGATCTACGACAAGTACCGGTTTCTGTTCGACTTCTACCCGCGCGAAACGGTCTGATCGTGCTGACGGCCTACTTGCTGGTCAGGCGTATCACGGTGCGGGCGGCGTCGTAGGACGCGGCCTTGGAGTTGGTGCAGTCGAAATGCACGGCGATGTCGGCGCGCGCCGCCTTGAAGCTGCCGGCCGTCTTGACGGTAAGGCGCAGATAGCCCGATTTTCCAGCCGCGATCTTCAGGGGATCGCCTGCTTTCTGAACGGGTTTGCGCGTTTTCCTGTCGACGGCCCGGAACCGGAACGTCCCGTCGACCGGCCGCCCTGCCGAGGCGCGGCAGCCGATCGCGGTCTTCTTGCCGGTATTGTCGATCCGGGCGAAGAACCGCGCGGCCTTGCCGGGCTTGACGCGGCGATGCTTTTTCGAAGTGACCCGCGCGGCGATTTTCGTTCTCTTAAACGGCTTGCCGACGACAAAGCGATGCGCGTAGTCCGAGCCGTCGAGGGTGGCGACAATCGTCCACCGACCCTTCGGCGCATCGCCGGGCAGGCTGTATTTGCCCCACCAGAAGGAGACCGGCAGGGTGCCGGTCGGCGGCGCGCCGGTCGTCCATTGGGCGGCAATCGACCCGTCCGGACGCAGCACCTTGAGCTGCGCCGTGTCCGACGATGTCTGGTCGCGCAGGTAGACGGCCGCCCATAGGTCGCCGCCGCGCTCGAAGCGGTTGGCATAGCCCGGCTCCGGGTCGTCACAGCCGCTTGAAGGCGCCGGCGGCTGCCGGTCGTGGGAGGCAACCCGCAAAACCGCCGTATCCACCGTCGGCGGCTGGTGCGTCCAGGCCGAGGCGACCGGGTTGCACGCGCCTTTCCAGGGATCGATGACCTCCAGGTTGGCGTCGCGCAGTTCGAAATGCAGATGCGGCGCGGTCGAGGAGCCGGAACTGCCGATATGGCCGAGGAACTGGCCGGTGACGACGCTGTCGCCCGGCGAGAGGCTGGCCACCGAGCCCTTCTTCAGATGCCAGTAATAGCCGAGCAACCCGTTGTCGTGCCGCAGGATGACGTAATTGGCATCGGCATTGCCGGTCGCGCAGTTGCGATCGTATTCGCCGTCCCGCGTGCGCACGACGGTGCCGCCCATCGCCGCGACGACGGCGACCTCGCGCCGGTCCATCATGTCCCAGCGATAGGGAAACAGCACGAGGTCGAGCCCGTTATGGCCGTTATAGGTGCGCGTTCCGCAGGCGAAGTCCTCAAGCCCGGCGCCGGGATCGTGGTCGACATGGTTGGAGACGAACTCGCCATTGACGCCCGCCGACGTCTTCGACATGCGGACGGGATACTGGAACAGGCCGGCGCTCTCGGCGACCAGGTCCGGCGTCGCGACGGCGACGGGCACGCCGAGCCCGGCGGCTTCCCGGACGATGCGCGGATGCAGCACGGCGATCTCGCTGGCATCGTCCAGGACGCCGGCGCCGAAGGTGAACGCGCCGCCACCCGTGTCGGGCCGCTGATCGGACGTCGCCGCATGCGACGACAGTGCCACGCCTGCGCAAAGGCCGGCGAGGAGGGTCAGTGAGAGATGCGCCGAAACGCGAGACATGGCTTGTCTTCTCCATCCGGGTCCATCCGGGTAGCCGCTTCCCAACAGCCTATCGTCCGGGTCTTAATGAGGCCTGAGCAAATCACCCAAGGGAGACAGGCCCGTGAAAGACGCCTATTCAAGCCCGCATCCGCAGGCCCGCATCGACGCGGCCGGCGCCGACATCGCCTATGTCGATACGGGGCGGGCCGATGGCCCTCCGGTCGTCTTCCTGCACGGCAATCCGACCTCCTCCTATCTGTGGCGCGATGTCATCCCGCATGTCGCCGATACCCACCGCTGCCTGGCGCCGGACCTGGCCGGCATGGGCAATTCCGGTCCGATGCCGTCGGGAACGGGGACGCTTGCCGACCACATCGCGATCATCGATGCCTGGTTCGATGCGCTCGACTTGAAGGACGTGACCCTGGTGCTGCACGATTGGGGCTCGGCGATCGGCTTCGACTGGGCAAGCCGGAACCAGGAGAGGGTCACCGGCATCGTCTATATGGAGGCCGTCGTCGGCATGTGGCGCTGGGACGGCATGCCCGAGCCCGTGACGGCGCTGTTCAAACGGCTGCGCGGGCCCGAGGGCGAGGCGATGGTGCTCGACGACAATTTCTTCGTCGAGGTGATCCTGCCGCGCAGCATCATCCGCGACCTGAGCGACGAGGAGATGGCTGTCTATCGCGCCCCGTTCCCCGACCGCGACACGCGGCAGCAGACGCTGACCTGGCCGCGGCAGATCCCGATCGAGGGCGAGCCGGCCGACGTGGTCGCCCGCGTCGCGGCCTATACGCAGGCAATGCGGGAAAGCCCGGTGCCGAAACTGTTCATCAATGCCAAGCCCGGCGCGATCACGGTCGGCCCGCTGCGCGAGGCCTGCCGCGGCTGGGCCAACCAGCGCGAGATCACCGTTCCCGGCATCCATTTCATTCAGGAAGACAGCGCCGCGCAGATCGGCGCGGCGCTGAAGGATTTCCTCGAATAGGTCGGCTTTCGTCTACACCGCGTCGAGCTGGATCGTCCGGCGCGTATAGGCGAGCGGATGGCCGAGCGGCGCGCTGGCGAGCACCTCGAACGGCGTTCCCGGCGCCCGCTCCACGGCGAGCGCGACACGGTCGATGGTCAGCGGTCGGCCGATCACCGGCTTAAAGAAATCGGTCAGGATCGCTTCCAGCCCGGCGGCCTCCTCGATGCGGACGCGACCGGTGAGCGTGATGTGAAACCGCGCCTGATCGAGCACGTAAGGGTAGCCCCAGCGATCGAGCAGCGCCTGCTGGCGTTCGTTGAGGCCGGCCGCCTGGCGCCGGGCGATCTCGGCTGGCGACAGCGCGGCCCGGAACGGCTCGAAGTCGCGAACCGCACGGGCGCACAGATCCTCGATGCCCGCATGGCGGATCGCCGGCGTCAGCGCGAAGAACCCCTTCAGATCGGTCAGCGACAGCACGGGCAGGCGGACCGGCGTGACGGACCTGGCAAAGTCGCGCAGCGCGTCGACCAGTTCACACTCCTGGCAGCCTTCGGCGAGCCGGAAGGGCGCCTTCATCGTCGCGTGCAGCCCGTAGCGGGCCGGTTCGGCGACCAGCCGAGCCCAGCCCGCGGCATCGAGGCCGCCGACGACCGGGGCTGCGAAGCGCGTCCCCGTCTCGACGTCATAGCCGAGCCAGCGGGCGCCGAGCTCGCTCAATTCACTATCCGGATCAGGCACGAAGTAAATGGCGTACCGCACCTATAACCTCCCAATATGCGCGCCGGGAAATCGACGCAAACGAACGCTCATCGATAGTTTGGCGCTGTGACGGCGCAATGACAGAGCGACTGAACAATGCCGCTTTGTTCACCGTATCGAGAGCAACGATATCACTATTTTCCAATGCCGGAAGAATAGGGCGTAAGGACGACACGGACAGGGGGTGTTCGTGCCGCCAGATCTATGATCGGGAGGTGCCGCGGCCGCGGTTGCCTGTCGCACGCACTGGAAGTCGATGAGCTTCGGTGGTGATGTGCGGATCTCCTTTCGGCCGGCCGCGGCGGGCGTTAGCGGTAGTCACCGTAGCGGCGATTGAAGGTTTGTCCGACTTTATTGCAAGATTCATGCTCGAAAAGCCGGTCAGAATGCTCAAATCGAGCATCAATTATTTATCATTTATAATTTACCACCTTTGATGACAATGCGTAATGGAACGATTTTGATTACAAGGTATCGCGCTTCAAGGCTGATTAATTGTCGGTTATCTTGAGTTAACTAATATTTCAGCAAGACCTGCATCTATGGCCACCAGGGCAATAGCGCCGATGGCACGCCATGATTCGCACGGGAAACGGATCGCGGCCGATATCGGTGTTTGGGTACGACATCGGGGGTAGGCAATGGCAGTCTTTTCGATTCGGAACATCCTTTTGGCGATCACCGGCGTGCTCGGTCTGATCGCGATCGGCCTGGCCGGCAAGAACGTTCTGACGGCGGAGAACGAGCGCGCCCGCGCAGTCGAGATCGAGCGCGCCAACGGCGCCGGCGATCTGTTGATCGCGGCAGCCGGCAACTGGGCGGTCGAGCGCGGCGTCACCATGACGGCACTTGCCGATTCCGCCCCCGTTTCCGACGAGCGACGCGCCCTGATCGACAAGCAACGGGCACTGGCGGATGCCGAACTCGCCCAGGCCCTTGCGGATCTGGCGGAAACGGAAGCGGATCTTTCCGCGATTGAGGACACCTATGCGGCCATCCAGGCGCTGCGCGAACAGATCGATGCCGAGATCGGCGCCCCGCTCTGGGAGCGCACAGAGGATCTGCCGGACAAATGGCTGCGCATGGTGACAGGGCTGATCGAGGTCTCCCAGCAGCTGCGCCGCGACCTTGAATTGTCGAACGGGTCGGTCGAGGCCCGGCTTGTCCAGCTGCAGCGCATGAAGGACGCGATCTGGGTCTTGAGCGAGTTCGCCGGCCGCGAACGCGCGGCGATCGGCGGCAAGATCGCCGGCGGCGCACCGATGTCGCTTGATTTCGTCAAGATGATCGAAAACCGGCGTGGTCGCATGGACTATGCCTGGGAAATGATCCTGTCGACGGTGCTGGCGATGCCGATAACGCCGGAGATGCAGGCGGCATTGAAGGACGTGCGCTCGCTCTACTTCAGTCAGGTGACGCCGACCCAGAAGGCCATTATCGAGGCCGGTGCCGCCGGCGAGGCCTATCCGGTCGCCGCCGATGAATGGATCGCGCAGACGACGACCGGGATCAACGCGATCATCGGCCTGAGCGGCGCGACCGGCGCCTATATCGAACAGCAGGCCAATCAGGCGGTCGCCGACAGCCAGCGGGCCGAACTGGTCTATCTGGTCGTGGTCGGTCTCATTCTCCTTGTCTTCGCCGGCGCCGTAGCCGTCATCGTCCTGCGGGTCGCGCGTCCGCTGGAACGGCTCCGGCGGTCGATGGTCGCGCTGGCCGACGGCAACAACGATATCGACATCCCGGGCCTTGGCCGCGCCGACGAGATCGGCGCCATGGCCCATACCGTCGAGGTGTTCCGGGACAACGCGGTCGAGATGAACCGGCTGCAGGCCTCGCAGGCCGAGCGCGATCGCCAGGCCGCCGCCGAAAAGCGCGAGGCGATGGACGCGCTCGCCGACTCCTTCGTGACCAGCGTCGGCGGCGTCGTCGACCGGGTGACGGCCGCCGCCGCCCAGATGCAGTCGACCGCCCAGTCGATGGCGGCGACGGCGGACGAGACCAACGACCGCGCCGGAACCGTCACGGCCGCCTCCGAGCAGGCCGCCTCCAACGTCAACACTGTTGCCTCCTCCGCCGAGGAACTGTCCAGTTCGATCGCCGAGATCAGCCGCCAGGTCCAGGACGCCGCCCGCATCGCAGGCGAGGCCGTGACCGGCGCCGAACAGACCAATGCCCTGGTCGAGGGGCTGGCCGAATCGGCGCAGAAGATCGGCGACGTCGTGGCCCTGATCAACACGATCGCCGAACAGACCAATCTGCTTGCCCTGAACGCGACCATCGAGGCGGCCCGCGCCGGCGAGGCGGGCCGGGGCTTTGCGGTCGTTGCCCAGGAGGTCAAGGTCCTGGCCGGCCAGACGGCCACCGCGACCGAGGAAATCGGTCAGCAGATCGCCTCGATCCAGGCGGCCACGGGCGATGCGGTCGGCGCGATCAAGCAGATCGGTACGACGATCGTCTCGATCAACGAGATTTCCTCTGTGATCGCCGCCTCGGTGGAGGAGCAGGGGGCGGCGACCCAGGAAATCGCGCGCAGCGTCCAGCACGCCTCGGAGGGCACCGCCGAGGTCGGCACGAACATCTCCGGCGTGACGGCGGCCGCGAGCGAAACCGGCAGCGCGGCCGCCGAAGTGCTCGAGGCGGCACGCGAGATGGGCCGGCAGGCCGAGACCCTGCGCGGCGAGGTCGACGGCTTCGTCGAGCGTGTCCGCGCCGCCTGAGGCGGGCTCCGAAACACCCGTCGGGGAAACCGATGGCGCGACCCCTCCGAAAGCGGGTTTGCGCCGTCGTCGATATCGCCTATGGTCGACCTGCGACGGGGGCGCCCGCCTGGCGGGCTGAGAAGCACCCTTTGAACCTGAACCGGATCATGCCGGCGGAGGAAGTCGTGGCGGTCGAAACCGGCATGGTCCGATAGTCCGCCGCAGCCTCCGCCCGACGGAGGCGAAAGATGCAATCACCCGGATCCTATCTGACGGCGATGCGGCGGGCCGCGCCGCTCATCCACAACATCACGAACTATGTCGCCATGACCCCCATGGCGAACATCCTGCTTGCCGCCGGCGCCTCGCCGGCGATGGTGCACGCGCGCGAGGAGGCGGCCGAATTCGCAGGCATCGCCGATGCGCTGACGGTGAATATCGGCACGCTCTCGCCGGCCTGGTGCGAGGCGATGCACGCGGCGGCGGCAGCAGTGACGGCGGCGGGAAAGCCCTGGGTTTTCGATCCGGTCGCAGCCGGCGCCACCGCTTATCGCCGCGACGTCAGCGCCGGGCTCCTGGCGCTCGGCCCGACCGTCATTCGCGGCAATGCCTCGGAAATCCTGGCCCTTGAGGGCGCCGCCGGATCGGGCCGGGGCGTCGACAGCGGCGATCCGGTCGAAGCGGCCGAAGCCGCGGCACGGGCCCTGTCGCGGCAGACCGGCGCGATCGTCGCGGTGACGGGCGAAACGGATTTCGTCACCGACGGACGCCGGGCCGCCCGCATCGGCAACGGTGATCCGCTGATGCCCAGGGTGACGGCGCTCGGCTGCGCGCTCACCGGCATCGTCGCCGCCTTCGCCGCCCCTGCATCCGACCGCTACGAGGCGACCGTCGCCGCGATCGCCTATTACGGCCTTGCCGGCGAGCAGGCGGCGGGACGGGCCGAGGGTCCGGGCAGCTTCCCGGCGGCGTTCATCGACGCGCTTGCCGCGATCGATGCGGATGCGCTCGACCGGGGCGCCCGGATTACATGAGTACGGACAACGCCAGGCTCTCAGTCGATCTCGGCGTCTATCTGGTGACGGATCCGGACGCCCGGATCGGCGTGGTCGAAACGGTCGAGGCCGCGGTTCGCGGCGGCGTCACCGCCGTGCAGCTGCGCGACAAGGCGTTGAGCGATGCCGACTTCATCGCCCTGGGCTTGCGCCTTCACGCGATCCTGCGGCCGCGCCGCGTCCCGCTCATCGTCAACGACCGCGCCCATCTGGTCGCCGATATCGGCGCCGACGGCCTGCATGTCGGCCAGTCGGACCTCGATGTCGCGGCGGCCCGCGCGGCGATCGGCCGGCAGGTAGTGCTCGGCCTGTCCATCGAAACCGCCGGCCAATTGCAGGCCGTCGACTGGAACGCGGTCGACTATCTCGGCATCGGTCCGGTCCGGGCAACGGCGACCAAGCCCGATCATGCCGCCCCGATCGGGATCGACGGCTTTGCCGATATCTGCCGCGCGGCGCCGTGCCCGTCGGTCGCGATCGGCGGCCTGACCGTGGCCGACGCGCCTGCCGTCAAGGCCGCCGGCGGCGCCGGTCTGGCGGTGGTTTCGGCGATCTGCCAGGCTGGCGATCCGGTTGCCGCGACGCGTGCGCTCGCGACCGCCTGGCGGACTGCGTGAGGGTTAAGCCTGCCCGGCCTCGGGTTTGGACTGAAGGCGCGCGATCGTGCCGAGCGCGGTCGCGCAGAGCACTTCGTCGTCGTCGCGAAGATCATAGACATCGCAGCGGCAGACGGCCTGATTGCGCCCGCCATGCAGGGCGACGGCACGGGCAATCAGCGCGCTGCCGATCGCCGGGCGGATATAGTTGATCTTCAGTTCCGACGTCACCACGCCGGTCCCAGCGCGGCGGCGCCCGCATAGGTCAGCGTGTTGTCGGCCGCATAGCAGATGACGCCGCCATGGGTCATGCCGATATGCTGTTGCGTGTCGTCGCCAAGCGGCACGCGCAACACCGTCTCCGCCGTCGACCAGGCGACCAGCTCCGCCTGCATCACCCGGCTGAAGGGCTGTTTGGCAAGAATATCGCGGCCGGTTTCGAGCATGTCGTCCATGGAGGGCTCCGCTATCGATGTCGATCTGTCCGTCATCGAGGCGTATCACAGGTGCTGCGATCCGACGCAATGGTTTGTTTGGGATACTTTTGATCCCGGTGTATAATGCGGCTATTCGCAAAGAAACGATTGCCGATGTTTTGAATTGCAAAGGATATTGTCAATGAAGAGTGCCGCCATTGCCGGCGTGTTGATCTGCGCGATCGCCGCGCCGCTGCCCGCCTCCGACCTACCTGATCACTGGGAGCCGGCCATGCTGCTCGTCTCGGCCGATACCGGTGTCGCGGACGCCGGGGGAGACGCGGTTTCGCTCACGCTGAGCAGCGTCCATCCGCTCGTCACGCTGGTGCGAAGCCTCCACGACGATCGGCATTTCGATGCCTATCCGGTCACCGAGTTCGCCGAGTCCTACAACAGCTGCAACGCGATGAAGGACGACCTCGGCCTCCGGCACGATGATGGCTACAACGCGCTGCTCGTCTACGCGAACGGGCCGGCGAACGGCGAGAGGGCCAGTCATCTGCGCCACTCGCCCCTGGTGACCTCGCCGCATGCCGACAACCCGGAACGCGTTTACGGCGGCGACCACGCGGCGATCCCGCTCTTCATCGAGACCGCGCACTACGACGCTGACGACCGGACGCTGAGCCTGACGCTTGCGCCGGGGCAGCTTGTGCCCGGCACCTATGCCGGCATTCTGTTGAAAACGGAATGCTTCGATGCCCTGTTCCCATAGGAGCGGTGCGGGTTCGCCTTGCCCGCGCAAAGCCGGCTTTACCCCCGCGCCGAGGCGCAGGGCACGCACAGGGCAACGACCGGATCGATGTCGAGCCGTCCGGCCGGGATATCCTCGCCGCAGTCCTCGCAGATCCCGAAGTCTCCCTCGTCGATCCGCTGGAGCGCGGCCTTGATCATCCAAATGCGGGCGCGTCGGCGCTGTTCGGCGGCCTTGGCCATCGCCTGGCTCTGCAGCGCATCCATGCGCGACAGCCGACCGACGCTCTGCTGATCGAGCCGCACGGTGTCGCGAGCCTCCGCACTCGCCGCGCGCAAGGCTTCCAGGTCCGCCAGTTCCGCGCGCAGGCGCTGCGCCATTGCCTGGAGATCGATCCCGGTCATCAGGGCAGTATGCCAGCGAACCGGCCCCAACCCAAATCATAGGCCAAATCAGGCCGCGAGTGCGGCTTCGTCAGGCCAGCGCCTGTTCCAGATCGGCGATCAGGTCGCCGGCGGCCTCCAGGCCGACCGAGATGCGCAAAAGCGTGTCGGGCACCGCGCTGGTCGGGCTCTCGATCGAACGGCGATGCTCGATCAGGCTTTCGACGCCGCCAAGCGAGGTCGCCGGCACGAAGATCTTCGTCGAGGAGGCCACGGTCCGGGCCCGCTCCAGATCGCCCCGGACCAGGATCGACAGCATGCCGCCGAAGCCGCCGGTCATCTGGCGGGCGGCGATGGCGTGGCCCGGATGGCTCGGCAGGCCGGGATAGAGCACCTGGTCGATCGCCGGGTGGCCGTCGAAATGCCGGGCGATCGCAAGCGCGGTCTCCGACTGGCGCTGAAAGCGCACGAACAGCGTCCGCATGCCACGGATCAGTAGCCATGCCTCGAAGCCGCCGAGCACGCCGCCGGTCATGTTGCGGATGTCCTGGATATCCGCCCAGCGCTCGCTATCCGCCGCGACCGTCAGGACGCCGGCCGTCAGGTCGGAATGGCCGTTTAAGTACTTCGTCGCCGAGTGAAACGAAAAGTCGGCGCCGAGCGCCAGCGGCTTCGTCGTCGACGGCGGCGCGCCGGTCGAATCGACGCAGAGCACGGCGCCGGCCGACCGGGCGATGGCGGCGGTCGCGGCGATATCGACCACGTCCCAGGTCGGGTTGGCCGGGCTCTCGATGCAGATCAGTTCCGTTTCACCCGGCCGGACGAGGTCGCCGAGCGTTTCGGGCCTTGCCTGATCGAACAGCGTCAGCGCGATGCGCCCGGTCCGGTCGAGCCGTCGCAGCCAGTCCTGGGCGGCGAAATACATGATCCGCGGCGCGATCACATGGGCGCGGGGTTTCAGCGTCTCCGTCAGCGCGGCGAAGGCGGCAAGGCCTGAGCCGAACAGGCGGGACGCGGTTCCCCCTTCCAGCGCCGCGATGACCTCCTCGGCATGGGCGACCGTCGGAGCCGCGTGGCGGCTGTAGATATAGGACCCGAGCGGCTCGTAGTCGTCGCCACGGGCAAAGGTCGTCGCGGTATGCAGCGGCGGCACCACGGCCCCCGTCTCCCGGTCGATCCGGCCAAGCGCCTGGGCGGCGATCGTTTCGGGCGCGTGGTCTTTGCTCTTCATCGGTTCTGTCGTCTCCGAAGGATGATCAGGTGGCAAGCCACCCTGAATAGCAGCCTTGCGCGCAAGGGAAAGCGGAAAGCCGCGGCACGGCGTTGATGCCTTAAGGTCATCGCGAAGCCGTGCCACTTGTGGCACACTCGCGCCGATGGACCGTCAACCAAGTGGACCCCCACCATGATGATCTCGCTTCGCCTTGCCGTGTTCACCCTTGTCGGCGCCCTGATGATCCTGACCGTCGGTGCGCTTGATCCAGCGCCGGCCCGCGCCGATTCCTGCTGGAACCACAACGGCTCGGTGATGCGGCTGAAGGCGAACGGAAACCAGCGGTTCTTCTATTACGAAAACCCGCGCTCCGGCATCCAGGCCGTCGGCGTCAAACCGGGCACGCTATTGTTCGACGGCGTCAATTCCGGCGACTACTATTCCGGCACGGCGCGGGTCTTCTCCAAGGGCTGCGCGCCGCTGGAATATGCCGTCAAGGGCCCGGTGACCCGGCCGAACGGCCAGATCGTCATCACCATGACGGGCAAGCGCAAGGTCTGGAAGAACTGCAACCCGACCAAGCAGAAGGCCAAGGACACCCTGGTCTTCACCTATATGGGAAACTGCTGACCGGCCACCGTTGATCCGCCCGCGCCCCTCCAAGTGTTCATTCGCACGCCGCGCCGCCGCACTGGTCGGGCTGGCGGCGACGCTAAGCCTTGCGGGCGCCGGGGCGGGCGGCTTCGAGGCGCGCGCGCAGATGCCGGTCGATCTCGAACTCGTTCTCGCCGTCGATGCCTCGGCAAGCGTCGATCCGTCCGAATATCGCCTGCAGATGGGTGGCATCGCCGCGGCGATCCGCGACGAGGAGGTGCTGGAGGCGATTGCGTCCGGTCCGCTCGGGCGGATCGGCATCGCGGTCACCGTCTGGGCGGATGCGACGCTGCGCAAGCAGCATGGCGAGTGGTTCGTGGTCGAGGACGCGGCAAGCGCCGAGGCCTTCGCTACCTTCGTCGAGCGCTTCTATCGCCGCATCAGCGGCGGCACCGGGCTCGGCGCCGGCATTGCCGAGGCGATCCGGCTGATGGAGGGCAACGGCCTGGAGGGCGTGCGCAAGGTGGTCGACGTCTCCGGCGACGGGGTCGAGACGCCGCCGCGCGAAAACGTGCTGCTCCTGCCCCATGCCCGCAGCATGGCGCTGGCGCGCGGCGTCACGGTCAACGGCCTGGCGATCCTGACCGACGTCCCTGACCTTGCCGACTACTACCGCGACGAGGTGCTGGCGGGATCCGGCGCCTTCGTGATGGCGGCGGGCACGTATGAGGATTTCGCCGAGGCCTTCCGCCGCAAGCTGATCCGCGAGATCGAGTACCGGCCGCCGCTGTCGCGGCTGGAGACCGTCCGGGAAGCCAGGGCGGACGAATAGGCTCCTATTCCGCCCCACCTATTCCACAGCCGCCCGAAGCAACGGCAGGCGCACCTCGAACTGGGCGCCGGGCCGATCGGTCGCGACCAGCACGACCTCGCCGTCGAACCGGCGCAGGATTTCCCGGCTGATCGGCAGGCCGAGGCCGCTGCTGCCGGTCTCCTGGCGCCGGCTGCCGCGGCCGAATTTCGAAAAGACGGTCTCGCTGTCTTCGGCGGGAATGCCCGGACCGTTGTCGCCGATCGAAACGACATACTGGTCGCCCTGCCACCGGCTGGTCACGGTGATCTCCGGTTCGGGATGGGTGTTGTATTTCACCGAATTGTTGAGAATGTTCAGGAAAACCTGGGTGAGGCGGCCGAAATCGGCGAGCACGTCCGATCGCGCGGCGCGTGCGCCGATGCGAATGCGCACATCGCCGCGGACCGCCATGCCGGAAACCGAGTCGAGCGCCCGGTCGAGTGCTGCCTCCGCGTCCACCGGTTCGAGCGCCAGGGCGACCTCACCGCGCTCCAGGACGCTTAAGTCGAGGATCTCGTCGAGCAGCGCCGTCAGCCGCAGGCATTCCTGGTTGATGATCGTCAGGAAGCGCTGCGCCTGGTCGTCGCTGACGCTGTCGGCGTCGAGCAGGATTTCCGAGAACGAGCGGATCGACGTCATCGGCGTGCGCAATTCGTGGCTGACCTGGCTCAGGAACTCGTCCTTCTGGTCGGACAGCGTCTTCAGCTTGGCGTTTGCCTCGCGCAGCTGCAGCGCCGTGCTCTCCAGTTCGGCGGATTTTTGCGTCAGCTGCTGGCTGTATTCGAGGATCTCGGCGGTCTCGTCGGCGATCTCCATCAGGTCGGTCAGGCTGACCGTGCCGCCGCCGGTGATCTGGGCGACCATCGCATGGGCCGACGCCGCGCCGACAGAGCCGCCCAGCTCGCGCTCCAGCCGGGCGACGACGGTATGGTCTGCGACCGGCAGGCCGCGCGTGATGCCCTGGCCGCGGGCAATCTCCTCAAACAGCAGCCGGGCCGGCTCGGCGCCGAGGATGCGCTGGGCGAGCACGAACAGGTCCTCGGCCGGCGCGGTGGGATGGAGGATCTGCGGCTGGTCGCCCGGACGCGTGCGGAAAACGTCGACGAACAGCGCGCCCTGAAGCCGTTCGAGCGGATTGGGCCGGGTCAAGAGCGATACGATGACGAACAGGGTGGTGTTGGCCGACAGGCTCCAGAACAGCGCATGGACGAGGGGATCGCCGATCGAGACGCTTAAGAACGCCTGCGGCTTCAACAGGGCGATGCCGAAGGCGCCGCTCGTGACGATCTGTTCGATGCCTGCGAACTCCGCCCGGAAACTGGGCAGCAGCAGCATATAGGCCCACAGCACGAAGCCGGCGGCCAGGCCCGACAGCGCGCCATAGCGCGTCGCGCCGCGCCACATCACGCCGCCGACGACGCCGGGCAGCACCTGGGCGATGCCGGCAAAGGCGATGAGGCCGATCGAGGCGAGCCCGTCCGATCCGTCGGTCAGGCGGTAATAGACGAAGCCGAGCGCCAGGATCGCGGCGATGCTGGCGCGCCGGCTGTTGAGCAGCAGGCGCCGCACGTCGCCGCTGGTATAGTGGTGCGACCGCGTCACCCGGAGCGCCACCGGCATGACGATGTGGTTGGAAATCATCGTCGACAGCGCGATCGCCGCGACGATCACCATCGAGGTCGCCGAGGAAAAGCCGCCGATGAAGACGAAGGTGGCGAGCGCCCCCTGATCGGCCGCCAGCGGCAGGGTCAAAACGAACATGTCGGGATTGGAGCCGGCGGGCAGATGGGCGAGCCCCGCGACCGCGATAGGCAGGACGAAGATCGAGATCAGGAACAGGTAGAGCGGGAACAGCCAGGAGGCCGTCGCCAGGTGCTTCTCGTCGACATTTTCGACCACTGTTACCTGGAACTGCCGGGGCAGGCAGATGATTGCGGTTGCCGCCAGGAAGGTCAGCACCACCCAGCGTGTGCCGAACACCTCGTCGGGCCGCAACAGCTCCGGCGAGACCCGCGAGAACATGTCGCCGAGCCCCTCCGAAAAGCCGTAGATCGCAAACAGGCCGACCGCGATCAGGGCGAACAGCTTGACCAGCGCCTCCAGCGCGATCGCCGCGACGACGCCGTGATGGCGCTCGTTGGCGGTGACGTTGCGGGTGCCGAACAGGATGGTGAACAGGGCCATGCCGGCCGCCGCCCAGAAGGCCGTTGCCGCCTCGTTCAGCCCGTCCGAGCCGGTGATCACCTGATAGCTCAGAGTGACCGACTGCAATTGCAGGGCGATATAGGGGGTGGTCGCGGTGATCGCGATCAGCGTGACGATCACGGCAAGTGTCGGGCTCTTGCCGAAGCGCGACGAGATCAGGTCGGCGATCGAGGTGATCCGGTGCACCCGGCCGATCCGCACCAGCTTGCGCAGAAGCCACCACCAGCCGATGAAGACCAGCGTCGGGCCGAGATAGATGGTGACGAATTCCAGGCCGCTGCGGGCCGCCGAGCCGACCGCCCCGTAGAAGGTCCAGGCGGTGCAATAGATCGAGATCGACAGGGTGTAGACGAGCGGCGATTGCAGCCAGCCGATCCGGTGGCCCCGGTTCGCCCGCGCTTCGGCCTGCCTGTCGGCCACGAAGGCGACGAGAAACAACAGCGCCACATAGGACAGGCAGACGAACAGCAGGATGTTGGGGGCAAGCATCAGCGATCCGTCATTGGCCGATACCCGGAGGCTTGTTACTCAGCGGGCTGTCCTGGTGCGGCGGGTCGTCGGGATCGTCGGTTCGGGGCCGTTCGGCCTGCATGTAGCCGCGCAGCGGCCCGGCAAGCCGCCAGGCGACGATGATCAGAACGAGCCAGATTGCGAACAGATAGACGATGACGACCGGAATTCCGGCGACCTCGCCATTTGAGGCGAAGACCCGGATCAGGGGCGGCATCAGCAGGAAGGTGCCCAGAAGCGGCAGGAAAATCGCGGCATCGGTCACCTTCCGGCGTCTGAGATCGCGATCGTCAGCATTCATGGGGCATCGGGATTCATGGGGCGTCAGCCTTCATCGGTCGATCAGGCGCTTGACGGTGTCGACCACATGGGCGTTCGAGAACGGCTTGGCGATGAACTCGGTCGCGCCGATATCCTCGGCCATGCGGCGGTCCTGCTGCTGCATGCGGGCGGTCAGCATGACGACGGGCAGGTCGCGGGTCGCGGGCGCTGAGCGGACGGCGCGCAGAACATCGAACCCGTCGGTCCCCGGCAGGTTCACGTCGAGGATGACCACGTCGGGCGGGTCGTCGCCGATGCGCTGAAGCGCTGCCGTCCCGTCCATCACCGCGTCGATGGCAAAGCCTGCGCGCTTCAGCAGGAAGGTCAGCGATTCGACAATGTTCTTTTCGTCCTCGACGATCAAAACCCGCCTGGTCACGCGGTTCGTCCCCTCAATCCGTCAGGCCCACCCTCCGGCATTCTGTCGCGCCGGTCCGTGTCGCGGGTGCCGGCCAAATGATAGGACGTCCACTGCCTTGATAGCGAGTGGGAATTTCGTATCACCCGCGGCGCGTTCAGACCGGGCGCCCGCTGGGGTTTTCCGCCGCCGGGTGGGCGGTTCGCCGGCCAGTCGGGGATGATGACCGAGGGGCGTACTTTCTCTGCGGCCGTCATGCCCGGACGTGTTCCGGGGACCCATGACCACAGTCGCCAACGGAGGTGTTCATGGATTGCCGGGACAAGCCCGGCAATGACCCCGGAGGGGGATGGCAGGACACCACCGTCTCCCTCGTCATCCCGGAAATCGCGTTAGCCATTATTCGGGATCGGAGAACCGAGGCGGTTCGGAGGCCCACCGGCACCGGCACGGGGCGCCCCGATCCCGGCTCGGCTTGTCAGCCATCCGGGAGGGCAAGGGGTATGCGGCGATACACGCCTCGACAGGCCTAGTCGGCATCCGGACCGACGAGCGGATCATCGGTGCGGTGGTGGCAGTCGCGGCGCGGGCAGACGCGGCAATGGGTGCCGACCGGATCGGCGGGCCCGCGCGTGCCGAACTCGAGGCCGTCGCCATAGACCGTCGCCGCGGCCGCGGCGGGCGTCAATGCGATCATGTCGGTGACATGGGCGCGAGGCATACTGGACGGTTCGGCCGCCTGGAAGCCCGATGCGCCGGTGCGGCGTGCCCGGGCCACGAACAGCATCTTCCGGCCGTCGGGAAACCGCGCGATCTGGCGCGTGACCGTGCCGGGCCGGGTAAAGGCGCGATAGATCGCCCAGAGCGGACAGGCGGTGCCGTGCCGGGGAAAGGGCAGGTCGAGGACCGGTCGCCGGTCGATCGTCGTGCCGGCGGCATTGGCGCACAGATAGGCGATCTGCGGGATCGCCGTGTCGTCGACTTCAGTTCCGGCAAGGCTCGCAAGCCGCCGGCAGACCCGCTCGCAGCCGACGGTCCAGGCAGCCGCCAGCGCCTCGATGTCGTAGCGCATGGCGACCGCCGAGGCGGCGAAGGCTTGCGCCGGCAGGAGCAGCGCGTCGGCCGCATGGGTCCGCAGGAGCCTGCGGATATGGCGCTGCGCCGCCGCGCCGACATCGCTCGCGCGGGCTTCAAGGGTCGCTTCGATCACCGGCTCCAGCGCCACCTCGGCAACCGCGTCGGCGAGAGCGGCAAGCCGTGTTTCCACCGGTCCGGCCATCTCATCGGTCGTCCCGTTCGCCAGGCCGGATCTCAGGGCCGCGATCCGCGCCGGCAGATCCTGCCCGGCGGAGTCGACGATGGAGGACGCGGCGGCCTCGATGTCCGGGAAGGCGTTACCGGTTTCCAGAAGGAACCGCTCGACATCCTCGGCCGGCGTCGCGGCGTGGCCGGGATCGTCGGCGCGGTCGAAATAGGTGGCAAGGGCATGGGCGACATCCGACAGGCGGCCGCTCTCGCCGGCGAGCACGGCATGGAAGCGTGTCCGCTCGGTGTCCGAGATGTCCGGCACGTCGGCCAGGATCTCGGCGGTCGACCGGATCGACGAAATCTGCGTCAGCATCTGATGCACCGTCTCGCGCAGATAGGGATCATGGGTCAGCCGGTCGGACAGGGCGCGGGCGCGCTCGTGGCTGGTCCGCTCGCTGCGATAGAGCCGCGCCATCGCAGCCCCCCAGTCGGGGTGGCGGCCGACAAACGCCTCGACGCCGCCCGGATCGAGGTTGAACGGCCGCAGCGCGGGGTCGGCTGCGACGTCGCGCAATTCGCTGACCAGGCGGATCTCCTCGGCGCCGTCGAGATCGGCCGGATCGAGATCGAGGCAGGCGGCGGCCTTGCGAAGGAGCTTGCCGCCGATGCGGCGCTTGGAAAATTCGATCAGGTTCAGATAGGCCGGTGAAATGCCCATGCGCCGGGCCAGCTCGGACTGGCTCAGTCCCAGCGCCCGCCGGGTTTCCCGGATCCTGCGGCCAACGATCGGTGTCATCGCGCTCGTACCCGCCTCGTTTGCATCGCCCATCCCGCAACAAGTCGTTGAAAAGCGGGCGAAATTCGCGCCTCGCGTTGCGCCGCACTGTAAATGATTTACAATTTTGCAAGTGCAGCAATTCCTAATTTTACAGAAAGCTGATGTTAGAACAAAGGCTTATTGTGTTCTTTTCTAAAATGCGTCAGCGTCTGAGCTGCGTGACCTCACGCGACGACATCACGGAACCGAAAACCGTCAGTCTAGGGAGCAAACCACATGAGTGGGCTTAAAAACATCAACCGGCGCACGCTTCTGAAAAGCACCGCCGCGGTCGGCGCCGGCCTGGCGATGCCGACCATCTTCACCAGTTCGGCCAGCGCGTCCTATCTGAACGAGCCGACCGGGTCGACGGTCACGCTCGGCTTCAACGTGCCGCAGACGGGTCCCTATGCCGACGAGGGCGCCGACGAGTTGCGTGCCTATGAGCTTGCCGTCGAACATCTCAACGGCGGCGGCGACGGCGGCATGATGAACACCTTCTCGTCAAAGGCGCTGAAAGGCAACGGCATCCTCGGCAAGAAGATAGAATACGTCACCGGCGACACGCAGACCAAGTCGGACGCGGCCCGCGCCTCGGCCAAGTCGATGATCGAGAAGGATGGCGCGATCATGATCACCGGCGGTTCGTCGTCGGGCGTCGCGGTCGCCGTGCAGGCGCTCTGCCAGGAAGCCGGCATCATCTTCATGGCCGGCCTGACCCATTCCAACGACACCACCGGCAAGGACAAGAAGGCCAACGGCTTCCGGCACTTCTTCAACTCCTACATGTCGGGCGCCGCGCTCGCGCCGGTGCTGGCGGCCAATTACGGCAAGGACCGCAAGGCCTATCACCTGACCGCGGACTACAACTGGGGCTACACGACCGAGCAGGCGGTGCGCGAATCGACCGAGGGCCTTGGCTGGGAAACCGTCGAGACCGTCAAGACGCCGCTCGCCTCGACCGACTTCTCCGCCTACATCACCCCGGTGCTGCAGTCCGACGCCGACGTGCTGGTGCTGAACCACTACGGCGGCAACATGGTGAACTCGCTCACCAACGCCGTCCAGTTCGGCCTGCGCGACAAGCAGGTGAACGGCAAGAACTTCGAGATCATCGTGCCGCTCTATTCGCGCCTGATGGCCAAGGGTGCCGGCGAAAACGTCAAGGGCATCTACGGCTCGACCAACTGGCACTGGACGCTGCAGGACGACGGCTCGAAGGCCTTCGTCAAGTCGTTCGGCGAGAAATACGGCTTCCCGCCGAGCCAGGCTGCCCAGACGACCTATGTGCAGACGCTGCTTTACGCGGATGCCTGCGAGCGGGCCGGGTCCTTCAACCCGTGCGCCGTCGTCGAGGCGCTCGAAGGCGATTCGTCGCTGCCGGGTGTCAGCTCGCCGTCCAACAAGGGCTACCTGTTCGACGGGCTGGGCAACGGCCCGACGCTCTACCGCGCCGCCGACCACCAGTGCTTCAAGGACGTGCTCGTCGTGAAGGGCAAGGAAAACCCGTCCTCCGAGTTCGACCTTCTGGAGATCGTCGAGATCACGCCGGTCGCGCAGGTCTGGTACGAGCCGGACAATCCGCAATTCGCCGGCGGTGCCCTGGGCACCTGCAATCCGGGCGCATAGTCCTTAGACAACCGGTCCGGGCGGGGCGGCTTTATGCCCTGCCCGTTTCCTGGCGGTCCGCGGGTAAGGGGGCGTGTGCCTGCTCGCGCATTTGATCGGGCTTGAGAGCGATGGACGCAATACTTCTGCAAATTTTGAACGGCCTGGACAAGGGATCGGCCTATGCGCTGATCGCGCTCGGGCTGACCCTGATCTTCGGAACGCTGGGCGTGGTCAATTTCGCCCACGGCGCGCTGTTCATGATCGGCGCGTTCTGCGCGGTCGTGCTGAGCCGCCTGCTGACGCTGTCCTCGGTGTCGATCGATCCGGAGAAGGTGGACTTCCTCGGCAAGCCGCTGAAGGTCGAGACGCCCTATGTCGAACTGTGGTTCGGCCCGGAGGTGGGTGCTGCGATCATCAACTGGTCGGTGCCGCTCGCCATCCTGTTCGCCATTCCGATCATGGCGCTGGTGGGGCTCGCCATGGAGCGCGGGCTGATCAAGTATTTCTACAAGCGCCCGCACGCCGACCAGATCCTCGTGACCTTCGGCCTTGCCATCGTGTTGCAGGAGGTCATCAAGTATTTCTTCGGCGCCAACCCGATCCCGACGCCGGCGCCGGACGCCTTTTCCGGCAGCTTCGATTTCGGCGCCATGATCGGCATGGATCCGAACGTCATCATCTATCCCTACTGGCGGATCGTCTATTTCCTCTTCGCCATCGGCATTATCGGCGCGGTCTTCTCCTTCCTGCAGTTCACCACCTTCGGCATGGTCGTGCGCGCCGGCATGGCGGACCGCGAGACGGTCGGCCTGCTCGGCATCAATATCGACCGGCGGTTCACCGTCATGTTCGCGCTGGCGGCCATCGTCGCGGGGCTTGCCGGCGTCATGTACGCGCCGATCAACTCGCCGAACTATCACATGGGCATGGACTTCCTGGTGCTCAGTTTCGTGGTCGTCGTGGTCGGCGGCATGGGCTCGCTGCCGGGCGCCGTCGTCGCCGGGTTCCTGCTCGGCATCCTGGAGAGCTTCGCCTCCATGGCGCAGGTCGTCGCCTTCCTGCCGGGCATCAACCAGATCATCATTTACCTCGTTGCCATCGTGATCCTTCTGACCCGTCCGCGGGGACTGATGGGCCGCAAGGGCGTGATGGAGAGCTGACATGCTGGCCCTGGACAAGAAAGACACGACGCTTTTCCTGATCGTGCTGGCGGCGGTGATCTTCGCCCCCTTCCTGCTCAATCCGTTCCCGGAAGGCTCGGAACTGGCGCAGTTCAACGCCGGCTATCCCGATCTCCTGCAGCGCTTCCTGATCTTCGGGATCTTCGCGATCGGCTTCAACATCCTGTTCGGCCTGACCGGCTACTTAAGCTTCGGCCATGCCGCCTTCCTGGGCGTGGGCTCCTATGCCGGCGTCTGGATGATGAAGCTTCTGACCATGAACGTCGTCCCGGCGATCCTGATGTCGATCGTCTTCGCCGGCCTGTTCTCGCTGCTGGTCGGTTATATCTCGCTCAGGCGCTCAGGGATTTATTTCTCGATCCTGACGCTGGCCTTCGCGCAGATGTCGTTCGCGCTGGCCTATTCGGTGCTCACCCCGATCACCAATGGCGAGACCGGCCTGCAACTGGCGCTCGATGATCCGCGCGTGCTGGGCGTCAGCCAGGTGAACGGATCGATCCCGCCGACCAACCTGTTCGGCCTGCCGATGCGCGAGAGTTTCGAACTGACGATGGGCGGCTGGGTCTTCACCTTCAATGCCGGCTACTATCTGTGCGCGGTCTTCATGATGGTCGCCTTCTATCTTGCCATCCGGATCTTCCGCTCGCCCTTCGGCATGATGCTGCGGGCGGTGAAGTCCAACCAGCAGCGGATGAACTATACCGGGCTCAACTCGCGCCCCTATACGCTCGCCGCCTTCGTCATTTCCGGCATGTATGCCGGTCTCGCCGGCGGGCTGATGGTGGCGATGGACCCGCTGGCGGGCGCCGAGCGGATGCAGTGGACGGCTTCGGGCGAGGTGGTGCTGATGACCATCCTGGGCGGCGCCGGCACGCTGATCGGCCCGGTGCTGGGCGCCGGCTTCATCAAGTATTTCGAGAACATCTTCTCCAAGATCAACGACAACATCCTGCACCAGTGGTTCGCCTTCCTTCCCGACGGGCTGGAGGACGCGCTGGTCTTCGTCATCCATCCCTTCATCGGCAAGGGCTGGCACCTGACGCTGGGCATCATGTTCATGCTGATCGTGATCTTCCTGCCCGGCGGCATCGTGGAAGGCTTCCGCCGGCTGGCGCAGATCGGCAGGCGTGGCACCGGCGGCGGCAAGAAATCCGCCGACGCCGTCCCCGCACCGGCGGAATAGGAGAGGGTCATGGGCATTCTCGAAGTCAACGACGTCAACAAGCGCTTCGGCGGCCTGCAGGCGCTCAACAGCGTCACCCTCGACGTCGAGGAGGGCAAGGTTCACGCGATCATCGGCCCCAACGGCGCCGGCAAGTCGACGCTGCTCAACTGCTTCGTCGGCCGGCTCGTTCCCGATACCGGCACGGTGATGTTCAACGGCCAGTCGCTGCTCGGCATCAAGCCGCACGAGATCAACCAGACCGGCGTCTCGCGCGTCTTCCAGACCCCGGAGATCTTCGAGGAGATGACGCTCATCGAAAACGTCATGATCCCGGCCTTCGCCCATCGCGACGGCGCCTTCAAGGTCAATTTCTGGGGCGGCGTGTCGGAGGAGGGCGAGGTCGGCGACCGGGCCGAGGCGATGCTGGCGCAGGTCGATCTGGCCGACAAGAAGGACACGCTGGCCGGCAGCCTGTCGCGTGGCGACAAGCGGCGGCTGGAACTGGCCATGTGCCTGGTGCAGGAGCCCAAGCTGCTGCTGCTCGACGAGCCGACCGCCGGCATGTCGCGCGCCGACACCAACAACACCATCGACCTTCTGAAGCGGATCGGCGAAATGGGGATCACCAAGGTCGTCATCGAGCACGACATGCATGTCGTGTTCTCGCTTGCCCACAAGATCTCGGTGCTCGCCCAGGGCACCGTGATCGCCGAGGGGCTGCCCGATGAGATCAAGGGCGATCCGCGCGTGCAGGAGGCCTATCTGGGCGGAGCGCATGTGTGATCGCGGCAAAGCGCGCCCCGATGGCAAGGCCCGATAAGTAAGGACAGGCGACCATGAGCGACAACACCACCATTCTCGGTCCCGACCAGTGGAAGGCGGCGGGCGAACACCACGTTCCCCCGAAACTGTCCAAGGGCGGCGCGCCGGCCTATTTCTCCGCCTGGGACCTGCATGCCTATTACGGCGAGAGCTACATCGTGCAGGGCGTCAGCTTCGAGATTCGCGAGGGCGAGATCCTGGCATTGCTCGGCCGCAACGGTGCCGGCAAGACCTCGACCCTGCGCACGATCGCCCGCCTCGACGAACCCGGCCTCACCCATGGCGAGGTCTGGCTCGATCACCAGCCGCTGCACGAGATGAAGGCCTATGAGGCGGCCCGCGCCGGGATCGGTCTGGTGCCCGAGGACCGGCGCATCATCCAGGGCCTGACGGTCGAGGAAAACCTCCAGCTTGCGCAGATTTCCGAGCCGAAGGGCTGGTCGATCGAGCGGATCTACGAGCTCTTCCCCCGCCTCGGCGAGCGGCGCAAGCAGGAAGGCACCACCATGTCGGGCGGCGAGCAGCAGATGCTGGCGATCAGCCGGGCGCTGGCCCGCGACCTGAAGCTGTTGCTGCTCGACGAGCCCTATGAGGGGCTGGCGCCGGTGATCGTGCAGGAAATCGAGAAGACGCTGGCGCAGATCAAGGATCTCGGCATCACCACGGTCATCGTCGAGCAGAACGCGATTGCCGCGCTCAACCTCGCCGACCGCGCGATCATCCTCGACATGGGCCAGGTGGTGTTCGACGGCTCCGCCCAGGAGGTGCTCGACAATGCCGACCTGCGCCAGGAGTACCTGGCGATCTGAGGGCCGATCTGCGCCAGGAATATCTGGCGATCTGAGACCGGCCCGGCTGGCTCGCGATATCGGTCTTCGGGAACTCCGGCCGGATCCTCGGGTCCGGCCGGTCTTTGCTGTGACGGCTGTGCTGAGCCGGGCCTATTTGCGCACCACGACGAAGCCGCGCGACTTGTTCGACGACGTATCGGTCGTGTTCATCGCCGCGTAGAGCGTTTCGGCGGTCGCCCAGCTGGGCAGATATTTGTAGCGGGCGACGTCGAGCATCAGGAACCGGTCGGCTTCCTCGTTATAGGCCGCGATCGGCGAAATGTGGCCGCCGCCGTCGAGGCCGGCCTGGCCGAAGACGTCGCGGGCGAAATTGACGATCAGGATCGCGTCGGGATCGTTGAGCGCCGCCCGGGCAGCCGTGCGGAAGGCGTCGACATCGGTGTCTTCAGCGAAGGTCTTCTCGGCCTTGGCGCCGCTCAGGTTCAAAAGCGTCTCGAGCTGGGCGAGCGTGATGCCGCCGGCATCGACGCCGGAGACCGGCTTGACCTGCTTGAGCACCTCTTCGGTGAAGATGTTGTCCTGGTCCCAGTAGTAATAGGGATACCATTTCGGCGCGAGCGGCCGCTCGATGTCGAGCGCGTTCAGCGCCATCACGGAAGAGGCGATGCCGCAGAAGGTCGCCTGGTATTCCGAGACGAATTGCGACATCAGCGGCAGGAAGTCGCCCTTCTCGGCGCTCGCCAGCCACTTGTCGCTGTCCGGCGTCAGGAAATAGACCGGCGGCTCGGTCTTGGCATCGGAATCGGCGAGCGCCGGCGCTGTCGCCATGGAGATGGCAAGGGCGGCGACAACGGCAAGGCAGCGAGCGGCACGCATCTTCGTCTCCTCAATATCGGCTGCGGGCCACCTATCCTAAGGTTGCCTGACTGGTCCGTCGACACTAGACTTTCTCCGAAAGCGTAACGATTTCGATATCGCCGCCGCGGTGGCCGCAATCCGGGGATTACATATGCCGTCTCATCTGAACGACGCCGCGCGGTCAATCGCCATCGCCCTGGCCCTGTCGCTGGCGGCCGCCGGCGCGCGCGCAAGCGATTTGAACCAGGCGCAGGCGGCCGCGGAAGCCGGGCTCCCTAAGTCGGCTATCTGCGCGTCCTGCCACGGCCCGGTCGGCATCTCACCGGTTCCCACCTATCCGAACCTCGCCGGTCAGAACACGCTCTATATCGAATACGCGCTCAGGGCCTATCGGTCGGGTGAACGCGGCGGCGCGCAGGCCGGCATGATGTATACCGTGTCGCAGGCGCTGACAGATACCGACATCACCGATCTGGCGAATTACTATGCCAGCCTGTCACCGGTCAGCGGCCGGGCCACTGAGCGGCCCGGCCGCTGACCGGCGAGGTCAGGGGCCTTCCACTGCTGTCCGGTTTTGCCGGAATGGGCTTTGCTTCGCGACCCCACCGCTTCCCCCGTCGTAGTCCGCGCCTGCACGAACATGACTTTCGATGGGTGCACTCTCCCTTCGGCTGTCATGCCCGGACGTGTTCCACTGCTGTCCGGTTAAGCCGGGATGGGGCTTTGGGTTTCATCCTGGCCACCCCCTCGGATGTCATGCCCGGAC
>JANQKY010000084.1 GCA_028280885.1 Tepidamorphus sp. | reverse complement strand
TCGCGCAGGCCCGTCGCCATGCCGGAGAGATGGCCGTCGCGCTGATAGGCGTTCGAGGCCATGTCGATGGCGTCTTTCAGCGCATCGCCGAACTGCTGGAAGCCGGAGCCGTATTTGCCGGTCTCGGCAAGCTCGAACAGGCGCTGCTCGGTCTGCTCGATCTGGTTGGCCGGCGGCATGTCGACGGGCGCGTCATAGGCGAGGTTGACCATGTCCTCGCCGATCGAGATCAGCTGTCGGCGGGTGGCAAGCTCGTAGATCGTGCGACCGTAGTCCTGGGCGTTGATGACGGTCGTCGCCGCGGCGGCGAGGCGGGCGAGATACTGGGTGACGGGCACGTCGCCGATCGGCGCATCCGCCTCCAGGAACGTCTTCAGCGTCACCGGCGTCGCGGTCTTGTTGGCGCCGATCAGCTGGCTGGTGACGGCAAAGATCCGCCCGTGCACCGATTCGAAGAAATGGTCCGCGGCGAGGAAGTCGGAGACCCGGTAGAACGCCTCGTTGTTGACGAGAATGGCGCCCAGCAGGGCCTGTTCCGCCTCGATATTATGCGGTGCGGAGCGGTAGTCGCTGTCTTGCCGCTGGTCGAGCGGCTGGGGGAGGGCCTGGATCGTCATGGACCTCTTATTCACCGATTCCATCGCCGCCGCCGAACGCGAATCACACGGGATCGGTCAGGCGACGCCCGCGGTTCCCGTTATCCAGTTTATTAACACTTCGTTAACGTGCCGCGGAAAGGTCCTTGACCGTTACTCCGCGGCGGTCTCGTGGCGGGGAATCAGATCCCCGTCGCGCGCCTTGAGTGCATCCTCGGCCGGATCGATATAGCGGCGCGTCAGCGGAACCGTTTCCAGTTTCTTGGAAATCTGTATCTGGAAATTCATCATCGACTGGTTGCGGAAGTTGACCTCCGATCCGGCCAGATAGAATTCCCACATCCGGCAGAAGCGCTCGTCGTAGATTTCCAGCGCCCTGTCGCGATTGGCCATGAACCGGCGCCGCCATTCGGCCAGCGTCTTGGCGTAGTGCAGGCGCAGGATCTCGATATCGGTGATCAACAGGCCGGTCTCCTCGATGACCGAGATCACCTCGGACATCGCCGGAATGTAGCCGCCCGGGAAAATATACTTCTGGATCCAGGGATTGGTGCGGCCGGGCGGATCGAACCGGCCGATCGAGTGCAGCATCATCACGCCGTCGTCGGTCAGGAGGTCGCGCACCTTTTCGAAGAACTCCCGATAGTGGCCGACACCGACATGCTCGAACATGCCCACCGAGACGATCCGGTCGAATTTTTCGGGCACCGCCCGGTAGTCCTGCAGTCGGAACTCGACCCGGTCGGCCATGCCGCGATCCCTGACCCGCTGTTGGCTCAGCGCATGCTGCTCCTCGCTGAGCGTGACGCCGGTCACGGTGACGGGATGGGTTTCGGCGAGATAGAGCCCCATGCCGCCCCAGCCCGAGCCGATATCGAGGACGCGCTGTCCCTTCTCCAGGCACATCTTGGCGGCCAGATGCCGCTTCTTGGCCAGTTGCGCCTCTTCCAGCGTGGCCGAATCGTCCTCGAAATAGGCGCAGGAATACTGTCGGTCGCCGTCCAGGAAGAGGTCGTAGAGTTCGCCGCTCAGATCATAATGGTGGGCGACGTTCGATTTCGCCTTGCCCTTCCGGTTTATCTGGTGAAGCCGGCGCAGCAGCCGGCCGAGCCGCCGTTCCAGGGCGATCCACCAGGGCGAGTCCTCCTCGCTCTCCCTGGCGAGAACGACCATCAGGAAGTCGTAGATCGTGCCTTCCTCGACGATCAGCGTGCCATCCATGAAGGTTTCGCCGACCTTCAGTTCGGGATAGCTCAAGACGGCCAATTCGGCCGCCCGACTGGCGAATCGGATGTGGACGGGCGGTCCCGACCCGTCGCCGAAGCGGTTGGTCCGTCCCGTATGGTAAGTCACTTTGAGATCGCCGGTTTTGACGATCTTGTTCAGGATGTAATCGATTACTCTGCTCATAGTGCCCGCGAGAGTTTATGCTTCCCTCGCAGGCATTTAAGCACCAACTGACGTTTGTGTTCAATTCCAAGGTGATGGAGGGCGCCGGACGACCGTGCTCGCGGTTGGGGAAATGGCGGGCCGTCCGGCGCAGATGTGTCCTCAGGACGTGGTTTCTTCCTCGGCCGCGGCCTCGGCGTCCTCGCCCGGTTCGCCGGATGCCGCTTCGTCACCCTCGGGTGCCTCGCCGTCCTCGAAGAACTCCTCCTCTTCGAGCTCTTCCAGCTCGAACTCATCGGCTTCCATCGTGACGTCCTCGCCACGCGCCTGGCGCTCGGCCTCTTCCTCGGACCGGGCGACATTGACCTCGATGGTGGTTTCGACCTCCGGATGCAGGCGGATCGGCACGGTGGAAACGCCCAGCGTCTTGATCGGCGCGTTCAGGGCGACCTGATTGCGATTGACCGTGAAGCCGCCCTCGGTCAGCGCCTCGGCGATGTCGCGGGTCGAGACCGAGCCGTAGAGCTGGCCGCGCTCGCTTGCCTGCCGGATCAGGATGACCGACTGGCCCTCCAGCCGTTCGGCGACGGCGTCGGCTTCCTGCTTGCGCTCCAGGTTGCGCGCCTCGAGCTGGGCGCGCTGGTCCTCGAAGAGCTTGCGGTTGGCCTCGGTGGCGCGCAGCGCCTTGCCCTGCGGCAACAGGTAGTTGCGGGCGTAGCCGTCCTTGACGCGCACCTCGTCGCCCATCTGGCCGAGCTTGGCGATGCGTTCGAGAAGAATGACGTGCATGGGATATCTCCTTGTATCCGTTTAGACGCAGTGACGGACAGGAGACGTTTGACCGAAGGTCCGGGGCGCGGGGGCCGCGAGGGGACGGGTCGGTCTGTCAGCTGTCCCGCCCTGCCGTTTGGAGGCGGTTAGAGCCGGCTATCCCTCGGTCTAATACTAGCCCTTGGGGGATACCGGCCCAGCCGAAGTGGCCGCGGAGAGGCGTTATCGCCCGCCCCGCGGCGGCATTACTGGACGCCAAGCTTACTTGACGACGTAGGGCAGCAGGCCCAGGAACCGCGCCCGCTTGATGGCCCGGGCCAGTTCGCGCTGTTTCTTCTGAGAAACCGCGGTGATGCGGCTGGGGACGATCTTGCCGCGTTCGGAAATGAAACGCTGCAGGAGCTTGATGTCCTTGTAGTCGATCTTCGGCGACTCGGCGCCGGAGAACGGGCAGGTCTTGCGGCGGCGGTGGAACGGCCGGCGCACCGGCAGCTGGGCGATATTCGGTACCGACATGGCTCACTCTCCCGGTTTAGCTGGCGGTGTCGCGGCGCGGCGCATCGTCCCGACGCGGGCCGTCGTCGCGGCGGGGTCCGTCATCGCGGCGCGGTCCGTCATCCCGGCGGGGGCGGCGGTCGCCACGGTCGCCCCGGCGGTCGCCGCGGCGGTCGTCCCGTCGCGTCAGGATCGCCGACTGGCCCTCGTCATGCTCCTCGACGCGGATCGTCATGAAGCGCAGGACGTCGTCGCTGAGCCGCATCTGACGTTCCATCTCGGCAACCGCGTCATGCGGCGCGTCGATGTTCATGAGGGAATAATGGGCCTTCCGGTTCTTCTTGATGCGGAAGGCGAGGGGGCGGACGCCCCAGTATTCCGTCTTGCCGATCGATCCACCGTTTTCGGTGATGACGGTCTTGTACTGCTCGGTCAGCGCCTCGACCTGCTGCGCCGACACGTCCTGGCGCGCCAGGAACACGTGCTCGTAAAGCGGCATCTTGATAGCCTTTCCAGTTACACAATCGGTCGCCAACGGCGCAAAGCCTCTTCGAAGCCTTTAGGAAAGGCGTTCGAACGAAGGTCTCGAGAGCGGAGACAGGGGAAGCCGGGAAAACCCTGCCAGGCGCCTGAAACGGCGCCAGCCTTCCTTTCAGCCTCCGGCCGAAGCGCGACCGGACCGCGCTGATATACGCGTGCCCGCGAAAAACGCAAGCGTTTTGCGGTCGACACTGCGTTGGAAAAGGGGCTCGCGGCGGGCCTGCCGGGCGGCTGCCCCCTTGACAGCGACCCGATCTCCGTGTCTGACGGCGCGCAATCGGAAGACGCCGCCGCCATATGACATAGCCGCAACGGTCCTCGAAGCGGCAGCGATCACTTCGGCGTGAGGGATATGACCGGCGTCATCAGGGAATCCGAGCCAGGAGCATCATGAGCACAGCGTTTGTATTTCCGGGTCAGGGCAGCCAGAGCGTCGGCATGGGCAAGGCGCTCGCCGATGCCTATCCCGCCGCGCGCGCGGTCTTCGAGGAGGTCGACGAGGCGCTTGGCGAAGCCGTGTCGACGATCATCTGGGAGGGGCCGGAGGAGACGCTGACGCTGACGCAGAACGCGCAGCCGGCGCTGATGGCGGTCAGCCTCGCGGTCGTCCGCGCGCTTCAGTCGGAGGGCGTCGAGCTCGGCGCGGTCGCTCGGTATGTCGCCGGCCATTCCCTTGGCGAGTATTCGGCCCTTGCCGCCGCCGGCGCGCTCGGGCTGTCCGATGCCGCCCGCCTGCTGCGCACGCGCGGCAAGGCCATGCAGGCCGCCGTCCCCGTCGGCGAGGGGGCGATGGCAGCCCTGCTCGGCCTCGACTACGCGGATGCCGTCGCCGTTGCCGCCGAGGCGGCGGGCGACGACGTGTGCCAGGCAGCCAATGACAATGCCAACGGCCAGGTCGTCGTCAGCGGCTCCGTCGCCGCCGTCGAGCGGGCCCGCGAGATCGCCGTCGAGCGGGGAGCGATGAAGGCCGTTCTCCTGCCCGTCAGCGCGCCGTTTCATTGCGCGCTGATGGCGCCGGCCGCCGACGTGATGGCCGCGGCGCTCGCCGAGGTTCAGATATCCGCGCCGGTCGTGCCGGTCGTCGCCAATGTCGTTGCCGGCCCGGTCGGCGATCCCGACGAGATCCGCCGCCGCCTGGTCGAGCAGGTGACGGGAACGGTGCGCTGGCGCGAAAGTGTCCTGTGGATGGCCGGCCAGGGTGTCGATCAATTGAAGGAAATCGGCGCCGGCAAGGTGCTGACCGGCTTGACCCGGCGCATCGACCGCTCTGTAAAGGGAGCGGCGGTCGGTACGCCGGAGGATGTCGCCGGTTTCGCCGCATCGCTGGCCTGACGGTCCACAACCGCGGCGACCCACAAACGGAGTCGGTATGTTTGATCTAACCGGAAAATGCGCGCTGGTGACCGGCGCGACGGGCGGCATAGGCGGCGAGATCGCCCGCGGCCTGCATGCGCAAGGGGCGACCGTTGCGGTGTCCGGCACGCGCGCCGAGGCCCTTCAGGCGCTTGCCGACGATCTCGGCGACCGCGTCCACGCCCTGCCGTGCAACCTGTCCGATGCCGGCGCCGTCGACGCGCTGCCCGGCCAGGCCGAGGAGGCGATGGGGTCGCTCGACATTCTCGTCAACAATGCCGGCATCACCCGGGACAACCTGTTCATGCGGATGAAGGACGAGGAATGGGACGCCGTCCTGGCCGTCAACCTGACCGCCGGTTTCCGCCTGAGTCGTGCCGTCCTGCGCGGCATGATGCGCAGGCGGTCGGGACGGATCATCGGGATAACGTCGATCGTCGGGGTGACCGGCAATCCGGGGCAGGGCAACTATGCCGCGGCCAAGGCCGGCATGATCGGCATGTCCAAGGCGCTTGCCCAGGAGGTCGCCTCGCGCGGCATCACGGTCAACTGCATCGCGCCCGGCTTCATCGAGACCGCGATGACCGACGCGCTCAACGACAAGCAGCGCGAGGCGATCCTGGCCAAGGTGCCGGCCGGGCGGCTTGGCGCTGCCGGCGAGATTGCCTCCGCCGTTGTCTATCTTGCCAGCGACGAGGCCGCCTATATCACCGGCCAGACGCTCCATGTGAACGGGGGAATGGCAATGATATGAAGGTCTTCCGCATTGGCGTTATCATGTCGGGACGTCGGTGCGGAATTCTGGTCAACCTCAAGAAAGTGTGTTAGTAGCCGCGGGCCTCGGGTAACCGATCGAAGATCGACTATCCGTAAATGGGAACGGATGCGGCATCCTTTTGGAGGCACTGTCCGCCTCGCACCTTCCCGACAGGTTGACACTCTCCGGCACAGTTGCACCGGAACAAACGCAAACGAGTAATAGAGATCGGGGACGACAGGATGAGCGACATTGCGGAACGGGTAAAAAAGATCGTCGTGGAGCACCTCGGCGTGGACGCTGAGAAGGTTACCGAGAATGCGAGTTTTATCGATGATCTGGGCGCGGACAGCCTTGATACCGTCGAACTGGTGATGGCTTTCGAGGAAGAGTTCGGCTGCGAGATCCCGGACGATGCCGCGGAGACGATCCTGACGGTCGGCGACGCCGTGAAGTTTTTGGAAAAGAACGCGTCTTAGACAGTACGCACAGCGCGCGGTCGACCGCGCGCACCACCCGCGGACCGACGGCATTGCGTCGCGGTCCCGCGGACGTCTTTAAATCGAACAGATGAAGCCGGAACGTCATACATGAGGCGTGTCGTCATCACCGGCCTCGGCTTGGTAACACCGCTGGGGACCGGGGTTGAAACTAACTGGCAGAGGCTTCTGGCCGGCGCCAGCGGAGCCGTGAAGATCGAAGACTTCGATGTCTCCGATATCGCGTCCAAGATTGCCTGCCGCATCCCGATGGGCGACGGGTCCGACGGGACCTTCAACCCCGACGCGGTCATGGACAAGAAGGACCAGCGAAAGGTCGGTGATTTCATCCTTTTCGCTGTCGCCGCCGCCGACCAGGCCCTGAAGGATGCCGGATGGGAGCCCGAAGCCTATGAGGACCAGATCCGCTCCGGCGTGCTGGTCGGATCGGGTATCGGCGGCCTCTACGGCATCGAGCAGGGCGCCTTCATGGTCAAGGATCGCGGCCCGCGCCGCTTGAGCCCGTTCTTCATACCCGGCTGCCTGATCAATCTCGCCTCCGGGTCGATCTCGATCCGGCACGGGCTGAAGGGTCCCAACCATGCCGTGGTCACCGCCTGTTCGACCGGGGCGCATGCGATCGGCGATGCGGCGCGGATGATCGCGCTGGGCGATGCCGACGTCATGGTCGCCGGCGGCACCGAGGGCGGCGTCTGCCGGCTCGGGCTTGCCGGCTTTGCCGCCTGCCGCGCCCTGTCGACCGGCTTCAACGACGAGCCGACACGCGCCTCGCGGCCCTATGACAGGGATCGCGACGGCTTCGTGATGGGCGAGGGCGCCGGCATCGTCGTCCTGGAGGACTACGATCACGCCAAGGCGCGCGGCGTCCACATCTATGGCGAGATCATCGGCTACGGCCTGTCTGGCGATGCCTATCACATCACCGCGCCGGCCCAGGACGGCGACGGCGCCTATCGCTGCATGCAGGCGGCGGTGAACCGCGCCGGCATCGACGTCTCCGAGATCGACTACGTCAACGCCCATGGCACGTCGACGCCGCTTGGCGACGAGATCGAACTGGGCGCCGTCTCGCGGCTGCTCGGCGATGCGGCCGACGGCGTGTCGATGTCGTCGACGAAGTCCGCGGTCGGCCATCTGCTCGGAGCTGCCGGCGCCGTCGAGGCGATCTTCTCGACGCTGGCGATCCGCGACAACATCGCGCCGCCGACGCTCAACCTGGACAATCCGTCCGTCGAGACGCCGATCGACCTGGTGCCGCATACCGCAAGGGAGCGGTCGATCGATGTCGCGCTGTCCAATTCCTTCGGCTTCGGCGGCACCAACGCCTCGCTGATCATCCGCCGGGTGGACGATTAGAGGAACGGCGCGCGTCGATACCCGGCGCTGACGCCGGAGTTGGGCGGTCGGCTTCACCATATCGCCCAATTCGGCGCTAGAATGGCCGCCTTGGGCGTATCGGATTCGGGAGCGATCGGGCTGATCGGATGACCGGGATCAGCCGGCGCACCGGTTCACCGCTGGGGAGTTCTTGACGCGTGAGCGATGACCATACCGGACAGCCAATAGACCAGCCGGCGGAGGGCCGGCGCATGTCGCCGCGCAGCCCGCGCGAGGCGCTTCAGCCCGAGCCCGCGCCGCCACCGCCGACAGCCTCCCGGCGGGCCAGGAATCGCTTCGTCGTGTTCCTGAGCGGCGTCTTCACCTTCCTGATGCTGGCCGTCATCGCGATCGGCGCCGTCCTGTTCATCGGCAACCACCAGTTCGAGAGCGACGGCCCCCTGGAGACCGCGCAGACGATCACGATCCCGCGCGGCCAGGGCCTGATGGCGATCGCCCGTCAGCTCGAACGCGAGGGCATCATCGACCAGGCCTGGGTCTTCATGGGCGGTATCGCCGCAAACAAGGCCCAGGACGACCTGAAGTTCGGCGAGTACCTGATCCCCGAAAACGCCAGCATGCGCGACGTCATGGACATTCTGGTCGAGGGCAAGGCGATCCTCTACCAGGTCACCGTGCCGGAGGGCTATACCAGCGAGCAGGTCGTCGCCCGCCTCAACGCGGATCCGGTGCTGATTGGCGAGATCAAGGAAATCCCGGCCGAGGGCACGCTTCTGCCCGAGACCTACAGCTTCGACCGGGGCACGACGCGGACCCAGATGATTGAGCGCATGCGGCACGCCCAGAACCGCGTGCTCGAAGACATCTGGGAGCGCCGCATCGAGGGCCTGCCGGTCGCATCGCCCGAGGAACTTGTCGTGCTGGCCTCGATCGTCGAGAAGGAAACCGGCAAGGCGGACGAGCGGCCGCGCGTCGCCGGCGTGTTCATCAACCGCCTGAACAGGCGCATGCGGCTGCAGTCGGACCCGACCATCCTCTACGGGCTGTATGGCGGCAAGGCCTTCTTCGAGCCGCGCACCATCACCCGCAGCGAGCTTAACGCCCCGAACAATTTCAACACCTACCAGATCGACGGATTGCCGCCGACCGCGATCGCCAATCCGGGCCGCGCCGCCATGGAGGCGGTTGCCAATCCCTCCCGGACCGACGAGCTGTTCTTCGTCGCCGACGGCACCGGCGGTCATCTTTTCGCCGAAACGCTCGACGAGCACAACCGCAACGTCGCGCGCTGGCGGCAGGTCGAGCGGGAGCGCCGCGAAGCGGCTGCCAACGCTGCCGAAGAGCAGGAAGAGTCCGGCAACGTCCTGGACGGGGTGGACCTCAAGACCGAGTGACGGCGGTCAGGCCGGCCCACTGCTTCCCGGTTCTATCTCGACGGTCTCGGCTCGCCGATCGTATGGCGCGGCTTTTCGGCAAGCGACGGCTGTCAGATACACCCTTGTCGCGCGTGTTCGGGCGTTTGCCCGGGCTTGGTCGGGAACTCTATCCATGGAAGATCAGAGCATGCGCGGGGGAACGCGCCGGGGCGTGAGCTCCTTGCGATGGTTGCTCTCCGGCATCCCCTCTCCCTCGTCATCCCGGACGGCCGTCAGGCCGAGCCGGGATCGGGGAGCCACCGATCCATCGATTGAGAACACCAGCGGGCGCCCGGGTTCCCCGATCCCGGATAGTCGCTGTCGCGAATTCCGGGATGACGAAGGAGAGGTTTGCGCCCTGCCGCCCACACTCCGAGGTCATTGCCGGGCTTGTCCCACTACTGTCCGGTTCAGCGGGGGCGGTGCTTTGGGTTTCAGCCTGACCACCCCCTCGGATGTCATGCCCGGACGTGTTCCGGGCATCCATGAACACCGCCGTTAGAATAGTCGTTGGCGCCTGTGTTCATGGATTGCCGGGACAAGCCCGGCAATGACACCGGAGTGTAGGGCAGCCGGGCGCAAACTATTCCGACATCATCCCGGACAGCAGCGCTTCAGACCCGGCCGGCTTACCGTCTCGTCCCATTGCGCACGATCACCACCCGCAGGCTGTTGTCGCGGCGGCGGTCAGCGGATAGTCTCCGCCCGTCCGCAGGATCGACCGCCGAACCGATGGCGGACCTCACCACGACCCAGAACGAACCGGACCGACCTTCATGAGTTTAGCGAGCATGACCGGATTTGCCCGTGCGGAAGCGGCACTGGGCGAACGAAGCTGGCATTGGGAACTGCGCAGCGTCAACGGGCGCGGGCTCGATGTCCGGCTGCGCCTGCCGGCCGGGTTCGACAGGCTGGAGCCCGTCATCCGCAAGCGGCTGCAGACAGCCTTCGCGCGCGGGTCGATCTCGGTCGGCCTGCAGATGCGGCGGGCGGAAACGCTCGGGGCCGTCAAGGTCAACGAGACAGCACTTGCCACGTTGGTCGCCGCCTGCGAGCGGCTTGCTAAGAACAAGCACGTCGCCGCCGCCACGGCCGACGGGCTTTTGGCGATCAAGGGAGTCGTCGAGGTCGACGAGCAGGCTGACGACGAGGCCGAGCGCGAGCGGCTGGACGCGGTGCTGCTGGAAAGCCTCGACGTGGCGATCGACAGGCTCGCCGAGATGCGGCGGACGGAGGGGGCGCGGCTGCGCGACGTGCTTGGCAGCCGCATCGAGGAAATCGCCGAGCTGACACGGCAGGCCGAGGACAACCCGGCCCGCTCGGCGGACGCGATCGCCGAGCGGCTGGCGGGAAATGTCCAGGCGCTTCTGGATCAGACGCCCGCGCTCGATCCCGACCGTCTCCATCAGGAGGCGGTGATCCTGGCCACCAAGGCCGATATCCGCGAGGAACTCGACCGCCTGTCCGCCCATATCGGCGCTGCCCGCGATCTGCTCGCCGCCGACGGTGCCGTCGGCCGCAAGCTCGACTTCCTGACCCAGGAATTCAATCGCGAGGCCAACACGATATGCTCGAAGTCCAACGATGTGAGCCTGACCCGCATCGGACTGGACCTGAAGTCGGCAATCGATCAGATGCGCGAGCAGGTTCAGAATGTCGAGTAGCGTGACATCCCGATCCGATCTGGGACGGCGAGGCCTGATCCTGATCCTGTCCTCGCCGTCGGGTGCCGGCAAGACCTCGATTTCCCGCGCCGTCCTCGAGCAGGAAAACGCTCAAGGGCCCGGCAGCATTCATCTCTCCGTTTCGGTGACGACGCGGCCGCGCCGCCCAAGCGAGGTGGAGGGAACGCACTATCAGTTCCTGACCAGCCGGCAATTCGAATCGCTGCGCGATCACGACGATCTGCTCGAATGGGCCGAGGTGCACGGCAATTTCTACGGCACCCCGCGCGAGCCGGTCGAGGCGGCGCTGGAGGCGGGCCAGGACGTGCTGTTCGACATCGACTGGCAGGGCACCCGCCAGGTGCTGGAGAAGATGCGCTCCGACGTGGTCGCCGTGTTCATCCTGCCGCCGTCGGCCGCCGAGCAGCGCGCCCGGCTCGACCGCCGCGCCGAGGACCATAGCGACGTTATCCGCAAGCGGCTTGCCAACGCGCGCGGCGAGATCACCCATTGGGGCGAATACGATTACATCCTGGTCAATCGGGACCTGAACGAAAGCGTCGCCCGCGTCCGCGCGATCCTCAATGCCGAACGGTGCCGTCGCGACCGGCTGTCGGGCCTGAGCGATTTCATCCAGACGCTCGACCAGGAGCTTACGCAGGAATCCTCATGAGGCCCCGCTCGATGGGGTTTCGCTGAAGCACCGCGTGAGCGCCAGGAAGCCATCCACCGGAATGTCCTCGGCCCGCCGCGTCGGGTCGATGCCGGCACGCGTAAGCAGGCCCTCGGCATCCGGCGACAGGCTCTTCAGGCTTGAGCGCAGCATCTTGCGCCGCTGGCCGAAGGCGGCGGCCGTGACCCGTTCCAGAAGGCCCGGGTCGACGCCGGCCGGCATCTCGGCGGGGACGATCCGCACGATGCTGGAGGTGATCTTCGGCGGTGGCGTGAAGGCGCGGCGGTCGACGTCGAACAGGATCTGCGGCCGCGACCGCCACTGCGACAGGATCGACAGGCGCCCGTAGGTTTTCGAGCCGGGGCCGGCGACGATGCGCTCGGCCACCTCGCGCTGGAACATCAAGGTGAGCGACTCCCACCAGGGCGGCCAGTCGCGGCCGCCGAGCCAGCCCGCCAGCAGGACGGTCGACACGTTATAGGGCAGGTTGGCGACGATCCGCGCCGGGCCGTTGATGAGCGCGGCGATATCCGTCTGCGTCGCATCGCCCTCGATCACGGTAAGTCGGCCGGGAAAGGCCTCGGCAAGCTCGGCGAGCGCGGCGATGCAGCGCCGGTCCTTTTCGATCGCGACGACCCGTTTCGCGCCCTCAAGCAACAGCGCCCGGGTCAGCCCGCCGGGCCCCGGCCCGACCTCGACGACGGTGACGGCGTCAAGCGGCCCCGAGGCGCGTGCGATGCGCCGCGTCAGGTTGATGTCGAGCAGGAAATTCTGTCCGAGCGCCTTGCGGGCGATAAGCCCGTGCCGCTCGATCACGTCGCGCAGGGGCGACAGGTCGGGGTCGGTTGGCGTCATCGTCAGGCAACGCCGGCCGGCTGCCGCGCCGCCATCGTGCCGGCCATCGCGATCGCCGCGATCAGGCTCGAAGGATCGGCCCGGCCGGAGCCGGCCAGCGTCAGGGCCGTGCCGTGATCCGGCGAGGTGCGCACGAAGGGCAGGCCGAGCGTCACGTTGACCGCGCTATCAAACGCGATCGTCTTGATCGGGATCAGGGCCTGATCGTGATACATCGCGATCACCGCGTCGTAGGACGCCCTGGCCTGGCGGTGAAACAGCGTGTCGGCGGCGAACGGCCCGCTGGCGTGAATGCCCGATTTGACCAGGCGGTCGATCGCCGGGACGATGATGTCGCGGTCTTCCGTGCCGATCTGCCCGCCTTCGCCCGCATGCGGATTGAGGCCGGCGACCGCGAGCCGCGGCGCTGTCAGGCCGAACCGGGCTTTCAAGTCGCCGGCGACGATGCGCCCGGTCTCAACGATCAGGTCCGTCGTGAGATGCGCGGGCACCGCGGCAAGCGGAATATGGACGGTTGCCGGAACGACGCGCAGTTCGGGACAGGCGAGCATCATCACCGGACAGGCCGCAAGCCCGCGCCGTCTCGCCAGGTCGCCGAGAAACTCGGTGTGGCCGGGAAAGGCGAAGCCGGCCCGGTAGAGCGTTTCCTTGTGCACCGGCGCGGTCACGACCGCCGCGGCATCGCCGCCGATCACCAGGGCGACGGCCCGCTCGATCGCCTCCACGACGGCGCCGGCATCCGCAACGCTCGGCACGCCCGCAAGCCCGGACGCAACGCTGCGGTCCAGCGGCAGGACGGGCAGGGCGGCGCCGAAGGCGGCGTGCGCATCCGCCGGTCCCACGATCACCTTGATCGGCGCTGCAAGGCCTGCTTCAACGATCCGCCGCTCCAGGAAAACCGGATCGGCGACAGCGAAGAACACCGGCAGGTCATCGCGTTCGCGCCGAAGCCAGGCCTGAGCGGCAAGCTCCGATCCGACGCCGGCGGGATCGCCCATCGTCACCGCAAGCGGCGGCTGCATCATGTCGGGGCCCGATCAGCGGTATTCGATGACGGCGCTCTGCTTCAGGTCGATGAGCAGCCGTCGGGACAGGCGTTCGCCCTGTTCGTTCATCAACTCGTTGCGCACCTGGTTGCGGGCGGCGCTGTCGTCCTGGATTTCCACCCGGTCGCAGACGCCGAGCACCTCGAGCGCGATCGGCGTCTCGTTGAGCGAGCCGATGCCGTCGACCGGGATATCCCTGATATCGTTCGCGATGGCCGGCGGCAGCTCGGCGGTATTGCGGCGCACGATGTCCTTGACGACGACGTCGCGGAAGCCCTTGGCGACCTCGCGGGCGCTGTCGCAGCCCTGATACTTCGCCTTGTAGGCATCCACGTCGCGCTTGCGCTGGCGGATATAGTCCTGCGAACTGCCCTTCGGGATGATGAAGATCACCTGCTGGATGGCGACTTCGAAGGAGGTCGTGGGAACCTCCTCGCCCTTGCGGGCAAGCGCGGTCTCGATGTCGCGATCGCGGATGCGGACGCTGGAGTTGAAGCGGGCGCGCACCACGTCGCGCCAGGTCAGGTCGCTTTCCAGCCGTTTCTTCAGCGTCGCCGGATTGACGCCGATCTGGCTCAGCGCCTGCGAGAACTGCGCCGGCGACATCTTCACGCGGGTGGCGATGGTGCCGAAGGCCTGGTCGACCTGCTCGGCGGACACCGCCACGCCGAGCCGGCGGGCGGCCTGCAGCTTCAATTGCTCGTCGATCAACTCGTCGATCGCCCGCTGGCGGGCATTGCCGCCGCCGCCGCCAGTCGCGGTGATCAGCTTGCTGCGCTGCGAGATATCATATTCCGTGATCGGCGTATCGTTGACGAGGATCTTGATCGACGAGGCCGAAAGCGGCGCGGGCAGAAGGCTGCCGGCAAGAAGCAGCAGGCCGGCCGCAAGCGACGTGAGGCCGCGCACGGGGCGAACGTGCAATGGGCGAAATCGTCCGGAGAGGGTGATCATCCGTATAAATCCATCAGGTTCGCAAGCCAGATGCCCGGCCATTATGGCAGGCAAATGGCGATCTATGCCAGCCCGCGAGGCGGGCCGGACGGACCGCCTATTCGTCATCGTCTCCCGGATTGACGTCGTGCCGGTACTGGCCCTCGACCAGCGTCCTGAGCGAGAACCGGAACGTGATGCGCTCATCGGGAATGGTGTCTTCGTCGCGCGCATAGGTGCGCCGATAATCGACGCTGAGCGAAATACACTCGTTGTGATAGCCGAAGCCGAAGGAATTGGAAATCCACTGCGGCGATTGTGGATTGTCGATGGTTGACCGCGACACGCCGGAAATCTCGTAGCGGCCGGCGCCCCAGACGCTCCAGTTCTCGTTCAGCCGCAGCCGCGCCCGGCCCTGGATCTCCTGGCGGTCCTCGTCGATGCCCTGCTGCGGATCGGCGGCGATGTTGGAGTAGATGATCGAGGAACTGGCGATCCCGTAGCGGCCGTTGAGTTCCAGATCGTAGCGCTGCAACGCGAAGTCGTCCTCGTCGAGCCGCATGCGGTTGGCGATCTGGACGGATGGCAGCGGTGTGAAATAGAGCGCGCCGACATAGTCCGAGCGGTCCGTCTCCAGGCCGCTGCCGACGGGGAAGGGGTTCTCGCCGGCAAGCTGGTAGGACTGGCCGAACACGCCCGCGATGCCGAGGCCGGTATTGGTCTTCAGGTTGTAGCGCAGGCCGACATTCGCCCGCGTCCCGCCCTCGAGCAGGTCATAGCCCGAGAACTTGTCGACCTGGAACAGGTTGGTGTCGTCGAACACCAGGCTCAGCGCGTCGTCGTTGGTCACCTCGTCATTGCCGGTGGCGTCGGGCCGGGCGATGATCTGCGCCATCGGCTCGAGGATCTGATAACCCCAGCTGTCGGAGACCAGGATCGGATAGCGGTATTCCAGTCCGGCTGTCGCCATGCCGCGCACGACGTTGTTGTTTCCTTCCGGAATGAACTGATCGATGATCGGCGTCGTCGCGTAGCCGGCCTCGACATAGGTGTCCTCGACGTCGATCGCATAGAGGTCGCCGCGCAGGCCCGCGAACGGCGTGAACTGCTGGCCGATGCCGTCGGTGAGCGTCCGGTCCCACTTGACCTCGTTGATGAAGCGGGTGGTCGTGCCCGGCGCGCCGATCAATTCGCAGGTGTCCGGCGACACGCGCGAGAAGATGCGCTCGAGGCTGCCCGGCGAGCGGTCGATGAAGCTGTCGATGTCGTTGAGCGATTTGTAGGGGCAGCCGAACTCGGGATCGTTGGCGCGTGCAAACGGGAACAACGGCAGAAACTCGGCGTCGTCGCGGGTCCGGCTCATGAAGTTGCTGTCATAGGACAGCCGGCCGCCCATCACCGGATCGTCGAAGATGTAGTTGTAGTCGACGATCGGGTGGAGGAAGGCCTGCAGGCTGTTCTGGTTGTCGCCGGATTCCTTGAGCACCTGATAGTGCAGGATCTTGCCATCAAACCAGTTGCGGGCGCTCTGGCCGCTCAGGAACAGCGTGTCGCGGACTTCGGTCGCCGACGTCAGGTCGTAGGTGCGCAGGAAGATGTCGTCGGACTGCAGCGTTCCCGTCCAGCCCCATTTCCAGAACTCGTTGATCTCGAACAGACCCTCGGTCTGGATGGCGCCGCGCTCTTCGCGGTTGTTGTCGGAGGTGGGTTCGAATTCCTGCGGATTGAGCTGATAGATGCCGGCGCCGCGGATCATGTAGGAGCCGCTCGCCAGCCGCTGGCGCCACTGGAATTCGCCCAGCGGCCCCTGCAGCGAATAGGTGGTCGCCGAGACCGTCAGGTCGTAGTCCGGCGCCAGGGCGAAATAGTACGGGATCTCGACACCGTAGCCGAGATCCTTGTCGTAGACGAAGGTCGGGCGCAGGAAGCCGGACTGCTGCTTGACGGTCGGGTCGGGATGGCTGAGGAACGGCAGATAGGCGATCGGCATGCCGAACAATTCGAACGTCGCGTCCTCGTAATAGACCGTCTTTTCTTCCTGGTTGTGGATGATCCGCTTGGCCTTGATCTGCCAGAACGGCGGCTTCTCCGGATCCTCCTCGCAGGGCTTGCAGGCGGTGTAGACGCCGGCGTTGAACACCGTCACGTTGTCGTCGAACCGTTCGGCGGACTGGGCCGCGAACCGGGTCTCGTCGGTGGTGACGAGCGTCAGTTCCTGCACGAAGCCCTCGCGGAACTGGTCGGTCAGCTCGACGGTCTCGGCGTAGATGACGTTGCCGTCCGGCTGGACGACCTTGACCCCGCCGCGGGCGAAGACCTGGCCGGTCTTCTGATTGTAGTCGACGCGTTCGGCCTCGATGGTGTAGCCGCGATAATAGATGTCGACCGTGCCGGACGCCGCCACGATGTCGTTGTCCAGGTCGTAGATCAGCTCGTCGGCCTCGAGCAGCATCCGCGCGTCGGGATCGTCTGCGGCGATCTGGTCGAAGGGGGAGGAGACGGAGGGGGCCTGCTGCGCCTCGGCCTGTGAGGTCGCGAGGGTCTCGATCGACACCGGCGCAGCCGTCAGGGCCGCCGCCATGGCGATAATCGAGATCCCATATGCCAGTTCCGGCGCCGGCACCAAGAGGCGCGGCCTGTCATGGCATTTCCGATCGAATTTACGCTGATCGGCCACTACCATTAGCCGTCTTCCTGATACAACAACACGGTCGTCCCGAGCAGAGTCGCTACCAATGGAGGCATCCAGGCAGCCGCGAACGGCGTCACTGCTCCCGCAGCGCCGAAGTCCCCCACCAGTTTGGTAACCACATAAAGCACGAAGCCCGCAACCACACCACCCAGAATCATTGTGCCAACGTTACCAAATCGGAAAATTCTGAGTGAGACGGTTGCAGCGATCAGCACCATCGCGCAGAGCAGCAACGGACGCGCTAGAAGTGTCTGGTATTGCAACTGGTACTCGACGGCGGGCAGGCCGGCCTTCTGGGCGATCGTGATCTGATTCGGCAGGTCCCAGAAGGAGATGGTATCGGCCGAGGCGATCCGTTCCTGGACCTGCTCCCTGGTCATGTAGGTCGAGAGCAGGTAGGAGCGGTGATGCTGCGGGGCCAGATCGGCCTGGATCAGCCAGCCGTTGATCAGCCGCCAGCGGCCTTCCTCCATCACCGCCGACTTGGCCTCGAAGCGCTCGCGGAACTCGCCGTTCTCGTCGAACACGATCGCCGTCACCCCGCGCAGCCGCTGGCCGTCGCGGCTGGCGGTCCTGGCATGCAGCACCGACTGTCCGTCGACGCCGTCCTGGCGCAGCCAGATCGCCTTGCCGGCAAAGCCGAAGGGATTGGCGTTGCCGCCGAAGGATTCCGCAAACAGCGCCTCGTGCCGCGCCTTGAACTCGGCGGCGAGCGGATTGTAGAGCGTCGTCGCCAGGATGCCGATGATGAAGGCGATCAGCACCGCCGGCGCGGCGAACTGCCACACCGAGACGCCGACCGACCGGGCCACCACCAGTTCGAGGCTGCGGGTGAGCATCAGGAAGGTCATCATCGCCGCGAACAGGATGGCAAACGGCAGCACCAGCTCCGACAGCGACGGCATGCGGTAGATCGACAGGAGCAGGACGACGCCGAGGCCGACATCGTGATTGCCGGCACGGCGCAGGTTTTCGACTGAATCGATCAGGAAGATCAGCGACAGGCAGGTGCCGAACACCGCTACCAGGTTCATCAGGAAGCGCTGGGAGATGTAGCGCATCATGGTGCGGTTGAAGATCATCGCGCCGCGCCCCATCGGCCGGACCCGAACCGCTGTCGCGCGGTTGCGACCCTCTTCTTTGTCGCGCCTTTCAGCGACCGCCAGGCGAGGCCCGGTTTCAGGCGCTGCGGATCGATTACCAGGCTCGGCGCGGAATCGGCGATCCTGGCAAGCCAGCGGCCCTGCCCGAAGGCGATCCAGGCCGCCCCGACAATGCCGACAAGCGGCGTCGCGTACATCAGCCCGACGGCCCAGGCGTCCTGGACGGCGAGGTTGGTCGCGCTGAAGCCGACCGTCCTGAGCACGCTGACGGCGACGATCGCGATGACGATCGAATTACCGCGGCCCTGCCGGTTGGTGCGCGGATAGCCGAGCGTTGCAAGCGAAATGAACACGAAGGCGAGCGGATAGAGCGTCGAGGAGAACCGTTCATGGATCTCGGCGCGGTATTTGCCGGGATATTGCTGGAAGTAGGTGTCGTCCGGCGAGGGATTGATCAGTTCGCTCATCCGCATCTGGCGCGGCCGGTACTCGATCTTGCCGCTGCCCACCCGCAGGTTCGACAGGTCGAACACATAGCGGTCGAACCGGATGACGGTGATTTCCTCCGGCTTTCCCTCCTGCTGATGCATGCTGCCGGCGTCCATCACCAGATAGGCGCTGTCGCCGGCCCGCACGACCCGGCCTTCCTCGGCCAGATAGGTCAGGACCTCTTCCGGATTGCGCCGGTCATGCACGAGCAGGCCGACCAGCGTGCCGTCCGACGCCCGGTCGCGGATATGGAAGGTCAGCCCGTCGTCGATCGAGGTGAAGCGGCCTTCGGCGACGATATAGGTCAGGACGTCGGCGCGGATCTGCGAGATCAGGTTGCGCAATGCCCGGGCGCTTTCGGGCATCACCCACAGGCTGATCAGGCCAGTCAGCAGTGTCGCCAGCAATCCGAGCACGATGAACGGCTTGTAGATCACCCACGGCGCCGCGCCGGCGGCGTTGACCACCACCAGTTCGCTGTCGGCATTGATGCGGTTGAGGCTGTACAGGCAGGCGATGAACAGGGCGACCGGGGCGATGATGTAGATGAGCGCCGGCAGCGCCAGCATCGTCATGTACATGAACAGCCAGAGCGTCTGGCCCTGGGCGGTGATCAGGTCGATTTCCTTGAGCGCCTGCGTGACCCAGACGACGCCGGTCAGCACCAGGATCGCGACGACGAAGGCGCCGCCGGCAATCCCGAATATGTATCGGCCGATCTGGTTCATACTCGCACTCGACCCCTGACTGGGCGCGTGACTGGGCGCGGTGTCCCGTCCCCAAAAGCCGGTCCGTACCGTTTCCGTCCCCCGGCGGCCCGTCTTCCCCGAACACGCCCCGGTTAGATGGACTTGATGGCGAGATTGCGCCACCTTTGCGGCGAGCGGCTCACGCCTTCGTCAGAGCCTCTCGCTCTATCCACAATGATGGTGTATTGGGTGATCCCGGTTCAATCAAGTCATTGTAACATACCGTAACAGAATTGATCCAATCGGAGGCGCAAGTCCAAGATGTCCAATCTGCCCAAGTTCAGCTTTCAGAAGCCCTCCGTGCCGAGCAAGGGCGTCGCCGTCCTGCTCGTCGGCGAGGGGCTCGGGTTCGGGCCGGTTGGCCAGGCGATCGAGGTTGCCTCCGGCGAGGCGCTGTCGAAGGCCGCGAAGGCCGCGAAATTCACCGGCAAGGCCAAGACGTTCCTCGATATCTATGCGCCCGACGGCGTCGCGCTCGACCGGATCCTGCTGGCCGGCGTCGGCGATCTTGCGGCGATGAAGCCGCAGGAATGGCACATGCTCGGCGGCGCGGTCGCCGCGAAGCTGACCGACTCGATTGCGACTGCGACCGTCGTCCTCGAGCAGACGGACGCCGAATCGGCCGACGCCGCGACGCCGGACGCCGATGCGGCGGCACAATTCGCCGCCGGCGCCAAACTGTCGTCCTACAGGTTCGATCGCTACAAGACGAAGAAGAAGGACGACGACAAGCCGAAGAAGGCGCCGCAGAAGCTGGTCATCGCGATCGAGGGCCACACCGCGGCCAAGAAGGCGTTCGCCACCCTCGATGCCGTCACCGACGGCACGATCCTCGCCCGCGATCTCGTCAACGAGCCCGCCAACATCCTCGACACCGCCGATTTCACCAGGCGCGCCGAGGCGCTCGCCGAGCTTGGCGTCGACGTCAAGGTGCTCGGCGAGAAGGAAATGAAGAAGCTCAAGATGAACGCGCTGCTCGGGGTCGGGCAGGGTAGTTCGAGCGAAAGCCGCCTCGTCGTGATGCGCTGGAACGGGCTTGGCAAGACCTCGAAGAAGAAGCCGGTCGTGTTCGTCGGCAAGGGCGTCGTCTTCGATTCCGGCGGCATCTCCTTAAAACCCGGCGCCGGCATGGAGGACATGAAGGGCGACATGGGCGGGGCGGCCTGCGTCACCGGCCTGATGCACGCGCTTGCCGCCCGCAAGGCCAGGGTCAACGCCATCGGCGTCATCGGCCTTGTCGAGAACATGCCTGACGGCAATGCCCAGCGCCCCGGCGACATCGTCACCTCGATGTCCGGCCAGACGATCGAGATCGTCAATACCGACGCCGAGGGCCGCCTCGTGCTGGCCGATGCGCTGACCTATGTGCAGGACAAGTTCAAGCCGGCCCTGATCGTCGACCTTGCCACGCTCACCGGCGCGATCATCGTCGCGCTCGGCCATCACTATGCCGGCATGTATGCCAATGACGACGGCCTTGCCGCCGAGCTCACCGCCGCCGGCGAGGCGACCGGCGAGAAGGTGTGGCGGATGCCGCTGGGCAAGGAATATGACAAGCAGATCGATTCCCGCTTCGCCGACATGAAGAATGTCGGCCCGCGCTGGGGCGGCTCGATCACTGCGGCCCAGCTCCTGAAGCGTTTCGTGTCCGACGACATTCCCTGGGCCCATCTCGACATCGCCGGCACCGCCTTCTCCTCGCCGCAGACCGATGTCAACCGCGGCTGGGCCTCGGGCTTCGGCGTGCAATTGCTGAACCAGCTCGTCGCCGACAACTACGAGTAGCGCCGGATCGGCCATGACCGAGGTCCTGTTCTACCATCTCCAGCGCCGGCCGCTCGAGGCGGTCCTGCCGTCGCTTCTGGAAAAATGCCTGGAGCGCGACTGGACGGTGGTGGTGCAGGGCGGCTCGCAGGAGCGGCTGGAGGCGGTCGACGGGCACCTGTGGACCTATCGCGACGAATCCTTCCTGCCGCACGGATCGATCGGCGACGGCACTGCCGAGTTACAGCCGATCTACCTGACGACGGGACCGGAAAACCCCAATGCCGCCGCCGTCCGCTTCCTGATCGACGGGGCCGAGGCGCCGGACCTTGAGGGCTATCAGCGCGCGGTCTTCCTCTTCGACGGCCGTGATGACGAGGCGGTCCAGCAGGCGCGGGGGCAGTGGAAGGCGGCCGCCGCCGCCGGCCACGACGTGACCTACTGGCAGCAGACCGACGGCGGGCGCTGGGAGCGCAAGGCGTAGAGGCGATGCAGGAAGAGGGCGGAGAAACCGAGCCGACCGATCCCGACGAGCGGCTCGCCTGGTTCGAGGCGCTTTACCGGGAAGCAGGGTCCGACGCGGCCAAGGTCCCGTGGGCGCGCCTTGCGCCGCATCCGGGCCTGGAGCATTGGTCGCAGAAGGCTGGTCCTGCTTCCGGCCGCGCGATCGATGTCGGCTGCGGGCTTGGCGACAACGCGGAGTTCCTGGCAAAACTCGGATATTCGGTCACCGCGTTCGATCTGTCGGAATCGGCGATTGCCTGGGCGAAGCGGCGGTTTCCGGAGAGTCCGGTTGCCTATACGGCAGCCGACCTGTTCGATCTGCCGAAAGACTGGATCGGCGGCTTCGATCTCGTCAGCGAGGTCTATACGTTGCAGGCCCTGCCGGCCGAGATCCGCCAGGACGCGTTGCGCGCGATCGCATCGCTGGCAGCGCCCGGCGGCGCGGTGGTGGTCGTCTGCATGGCCCGCAACGCCGATGAGGCCGCCGACGGCCCGCCCTGGCCGCTTGTGCGCGAGGAACTTGGCGGGTTCGCGGATCTGGGCTTTGCCGAAGAGGCGTTTTCGGACCTGCCGCTTGGCGAGTCGGGGCACCGGCATTTCGTCGTGGTCTATCGGCGTCCGCTGTAGGTTGGGTCGCCTTGGGGCGGGTTTCTGCGTCCTGTTTTCTGGTGTCGACACCGGTGGTTACTGGCTTCTCGCCTGCGCGGGAACGCCACGAGGGGGCGAGTGCGTGTACCTATCCCTAAGCGGCTCTCCCTCGTTATCAACTCTGTTTTCGTCAATGGAAACGGTGTTTGGTGTCGTCCGCCACTCACTCGGATGTCATGCCCGGACTTGTTCCGGGCATCCATGAACACCGCCGCCAGAATGGACGCAACCGACTGTGTTCATGGATTGCCGGGACAAGCCCGGCAATGACACTGATAGTGAGTGGCCAGGCCGAAAACCAAAACCACATCCCCGCTGAACCGGATACCAGTGGAACACGTCCCGGGATGACCTCGGAGGGAGACGAGAGCCCGCAACCCTCTCAATCGTCATCCCGGAATTTGCGTTAGCAAATATCCGGGATCGGGGAGCCCGGGCGTTCCCTTCTTGTTCCAAATCGCAAGGCCCGGGTTCCCCGATCCCGGCTCTCCGGTTTCGCCTGCGGCCGGGATGACGCGGGAAGTGCAGTGGTCCTAACGCTCTCCTTGAAACTCGTAAGGCATTCGATTGAAGCACAGGTGCATGTAAGCAGCACCGGTTGCGGCCGATACGCCGCGATGCCTCACCCCGCGGCTTCCAGCGCCTCGCCGGCGGCAAGCCACTCCTCTTCCGCTGCTTCCAGCGCCTCGACGGCGCGGGCGCGCTTGCGGGACAAATCGGCGCCCTTGTCGGGATCTTTGGCAAACAGCGCCGGGTCAGCCAGGCGTTCGTCGAGCCTGGCGATCGTCCGGTTGAGGTCCTCGACCCGCTTTTCCGCCGTCTTCTGACGCTGGCGCAGGGGCGCGAGCTCGGCGCGGCGCTCGGCGCCTGATTTGCGCTGCGCGACCTTGGCGGAGGGCAGGGCGGCTTCCTTCGCCGCCGCCTCCTTTGCCGTGGTGCGCGCGGTCTCGTCGGCATCGCCGCTCAAGACCAGCTTGCGATAATCCTCCATGTCCCCGTCATAGGGAACGGCCGTGCCGCCGGCGACGAGCCATAGCCGGTCCGCCGTCGTCTCGATCAGATGACGGTCATGGCTGATCAGGATCACCGCGCCTTCGTAATCGGCCAGACCCTGGACAAGCGCCTCGCGGGCATCGACGTCGAGATGATTCGTCGGCTCATCCAGAATGAGAAGATGCGGCGCGAAATAGCTGGCAAGCCCCAATAAAAGCCGCGCCTTCTCGCCGCCGGAGAGCTTTTCCGCAGGGATATCCGCCTTGTCGGCGCCGAAGCCCATTTGCGCCGCCTTCGAGCGCAGCACCGCCTCGCGCGCATCCGGCAGGAGGCGCTTGATCTGGGCATAGGGCGACAGCGCCGGGTCGAGTTCGTCTAGCTGTGGAGCCTCAAGAGGTTGTCCTTGTTCAGGTTGAGGCGACTGATAGGTGGTTTTGAGTTCAGGCTGCCGTGTGGTCTGTGCCAATTGTACA
>JANQKY010000078.1 GCA_028280885.1 Tepidamorphus sp. | reverse complement strand
GGGCTTGTCCCGGCAATCCATGAACACAGTCGCTTGCGCTCATTCTGACGGCGGTGTTCATGGATGCCCGGAACAAGTCCGGGCATGACATCCGAGGGGTGGCGAGGATGAAAACCAAAGCCCTGTGCCCGCTGAACCGGACAGGAGTGGGACAAGCCCGGTAATGACAGGGGCGGGGGACTGCAGGACGCAATCCTTTCCCTCGTCGTCCTGGCCCGTTTCGGTTATGATTCCGGCCTCATCAGTGCGTTTGTGCCGTGCCCGGTATGCATGGTTGATACGCGGTATCGTCATCGCCCGACAATTGCCTGATTTCCAACCTAAATCCCGCTGTCCACAGATGCCGCCCGCGTTTGCGCCCGGGCGCCGGAATCATATATAAATCCGCAATCGAAACAGTCCCCTTAAGGCTTCAGTTTGTCCGATAACACGACCCCGCCGCCGGGCGGCTCCGGAGAGGACTCCGGGGCGGCCCTGCCGTCCGACATCCGGCCGGTCTCGATAACCGACGAAATGCGCCGCAGCTATCTCGATTACGCCATGAGCGTGATCGTCAGCCGCGCGCTGCCCGATGTCCGCGACGGGCTCAAACCCGTGCACCGGCGCATCCTCTATGCCATGCACGAGGCCGGCTACGACTGGAACAAGGCCTACAAGAAATCCTCGCGCATCGTCGGCGACGTCATGGGTAAGTATCACCCCCATGGCGACCAGGCGATCTATGACGCGCTGGTGCGCATGGCGCAGGATTTCTCGCTGCGCCTGCCGCTGATCGACGGGCAGGGCAATTTCGGCTCGATCGACGGCGACCCGCCGGCGGCCATGCGCTACACCGAGGTACGGCTTGCCAAGGTCGCCCATTCGATCCTGGAGGATATCGACAAGGACACGGTCGACTTCCAGCCGAACTACGACAGTTCCGAGAGCGAACCCTCGGTCCTGCCGGCCCGCTTCCCGAACCTGCTGGTCAACGGCGCCGGCGGCATTGCCGTGGGCATGGCGACCAACATCCCGCCGCACAATCTCGGCGAGGTGGTCGACGCCTGTATCGCCTATATCGAGGATCCGGCGATCACGATCGAGCGGCTGATGGAGATCGTGCCGGGACCGGATTTCCCCACCGGCGCGATCATTCTCGGCCGCTCCGGCATCCGCTCCGCCTATACCACCGGACGCGGCTCGATCGTCATGCGCGGGCGCGTGCACACCGAGGAGGTGCGCAAGGAGCGCGAGGCGCTGGTCGTCACCGAGGTGCCCTATCAGGTCAACAAGGCGGCGATGATCGAGAAGATCGCCGAATATGTCCGCGACAAGAAGATCGAGGGCATCGCCGATATCCGCGACGAATCCGACCGCGAGGGCCTGCGCGTCGTCATCGAACTGAAGCGCGACGCGGTCGCCGACGTGGTGCTGAACCAACTCTACCGCTTCTCCTCGCTGCAGACGAGCTTCGGCGCCAACATGGTCGCGCTGAATGGCGGCAAGCCCGAGCAGATGGTGCTCGCCGACATGATCCAGGCCTTCGTCGCCTTCCGCGAGGAGGTCGTCGGGCGGCGCACCAAGTTCCTGCTCGGCAAGGCGCGCGACCGGGCGCATGTGCTGGTTGGCCTGGCGATCGCGGTCGCCAATATCGACGAGGTGATCCACCTGATCCGCACCGCGCCCGATCCCGCTTCGGCCCGCGAGGCGCTGATGGGGCGCGACTGGCCGGCCAAGGACATGGGGCCGCTGATCGCGCTGATCGCCGACCCGCGGCACGGATTGCGCGAGGACGGCACCTATCGGCTGTCTGAGACCCAGGCGCGCGCCATTCTCGATCTGCGCCTGCAGCGGCTGACGGCGCTCGGCCGCGAGGAGATCGCCGAGGAACTGACCAGGCTCGGCGAGGAGATCGCCGACTATCTCGACATCCTGCGCTCGCGGGCGCGTATCCAGGCGATCATCAAGGACGAGCTGATCGCGGTGAAGGAGGAGTTCGATACCCCGCGCCGCACCGAGATCAGCGATTCGCTCGGCGATTTCGACGACGAGGACCTGATCCAGCGCGAGGACATGGTCGTCACCGTCAGCCATGCCGGCTATATCAAGCGCGTGCCGCTGTCGACCTATCGGGCGCAGCGGCGCGGCGGCAAGGGCCGGTCGGGCATGTCGATGAAGGACGAGGATTTCGTCACCCGCCTGTTCGTCGCCTCGACGCACACGCCGGTGCTGTTCTTCTCCTCGCGCGGCATGGTCTACAAGATGAAGGTCTGGCGGCTGCCGCTGGCCGCCCCGCAGGCGCGCGGCAAGGCGCTCGTCAACCTGTTGCCGCTCACCGAGGGCGAGACCATCACCTCGATCATGCCGCTGCCGGAGGACGAGGAGAGCTGGGGCGCGCTCGACGTGATGTTCGCGACCAATCGCGGCACCGTGCGGCGCAACAAGCTCTCCGATTTCGTCCAGGTGAACCGCAACGGCAAGATCGCGATGAAACTGGACTCGGGCGATGCGATCGTCGGCGTCGACACCTGTTCTGAGCGTGACGATGTGCTGCTGACCACCGATGGCGGCCAGTGCATCCGCTTCCGCACCACCGATGTGCGCGTCTTCAAGGGCCGCGATTCGACCGGCGTGCGCGGCATCAACCTGCAGGGCGGCGACACGGTCATCTCGATGTCGATCCTGCGCGGCTTCGAGGCGACGCCGGCCGAGCGGGCGGAGTATCTCAAGCGCAGCCGGCTGGTGCGCGGCGAGGTCGAGGCGCTGGAGGCGGCGGACGATGCGGAGGAGGGTGCCGAGAACGGCACCGAGCTCAGCCAGGAGCGCTACGCGGAAATGAGCGCGGCGGAGCAGTTCGTGCTGACCGTGTCGGAGAATGGCTACGGCAAGCGCACCTCGTCGTTCGAATACCGGGTCACCGGCCGCGGCGGCAAGGGCATCGTCGCGATGGTCGTCAACGACCGCAACGGGCCGATCCGCGCGTCCTTCCCCGTCGAGGATCCCGACCAGATCATGCTGGTGACCGATGGCGGGCAGCTGATCCGCTGTCCGGTCGAGGGCATCCGCATCGCCGGCCGCAACACGCAAGGGGTGATCGTCTTCTCCACCGCCAAGGACGAGCGCGTCGTCTCCGTCCAGCGCGTCAGCGAGGACGAGGAGGAGGGCGATGACGGGGAAGAGGGCGCGTCGATCGATCCGTCGGAGGGATCGGAGAGCTGACGAGAGCACGGCGCGCGCGGTTGGTATCGTTTTGGCCGGCATCGAACCGGCCAAAACGAACCCCTCACCCCGGGCCCTCTCCCACAAGGGGAGAGGGAGCGATAGGGGGTGCGGCACGTGGAATTTCGATCCTCTTTTCTGTTTGGGGAAGCGTTTTTAAGCCAAGTCGTACGGCGGTGGCACTCCCTCTCCCCTTGCGGGAGAGGGCTGGGGTGAGGGGGCGCCGCCCATAAGGGCGGCTTCGATAGCGCCGGAGGCGGTATCGAAACTCTGGCCGATCCGAACAACCCCATCGCCAAGCATGACCCGGAAGCCGATCTGCGCCGGCGCCTGGTTCCAACGCTGCCCGGCGCTCGGTTCCCAGCGATGCGTTTGAACGCATCGCGTTTCCGCCCTGCGGAAGCGTGGCTTTCGCTGCGGGCTCTGCCGGCACCGGGCTCCAACTCGCGCGCGTTCGGCATTCGAAATTAGTCCCGTACCGGCGCAACCGCCGTCCGGCGCTCGACTTTGGGTCTCGCGCGTTCGGCACTCGAAACGCGATGCGTTTCGTCCACTGCGTGGACCGTGCCTCACCCCCTCAAACTGCATGGCAGGTCTGCCGAGCCACAAAACCACTGGCCTTCACCGATGTTGCAGTGCAATAAAGCACGCGTACATCCCCCGTTGATTCACATCAAAATCGGACCGCCCCTTGATCAAGCCCGCCTACGCGGCGATCAGCAGCGTGCTGCCGTTTACCCGGCCCGCTGCGGAAGATCGCATTGCCATGACTTCCGACCGCATCCGCATCGAAACCCTGTCCGGGCTGACCGTGGCGCTCGCGCTGGTGCCGGAGGCGGTCGCCTTCGCGTTCGTTGCCGGCGTCAATCCGCTCACCGGCCTCTACGCCGCGTTCATGGTCTGCCTGATCACGTCGCTGTTCGGCGGCCGGCCCGGCATGATCTCGGGCGCGACCGGGGCGCTCGCCGTCGTCATGGTCTCGCTGGTCGCGACCCACGGGGTCGAATACCTGTTCGCCGCCGTCATCCTGATGGGCGCCATGCAGATTACAGCCGGCGTGTTCAAGCTCGGCCGGTTCATCCGGCTGGTGCCGCATCCCGTCATGCTCGGCTTCGTCAACGGGCTGGCGATCGTCATCTTCCTGGCCCAGTTCGGCCAGTTCAAGGTCAACACACCGGATGGCGGAAAGGACTGGATCTCCGGCCTGCCGCTTGTCTACATGCTCGGCCTCGTCGCGCTGACGATGCTGGTGATCTACGTCGTGCCGAAGGTGACCCGGATCGTGCCGGCGCCGCTGGCCGCCATTCTGGTCGTCGCCGGTCTCGTCATCGCCTTCGACATTCCGGTGCCGCGGGTCGGCGACATGGCCTCGATCGCCGGCGGGCTGCCGGAATTCGCTATCCCGCGCGTGCCGATGACGCTCGAAACGCTGGAAATCATCTTCCCTTATGCGTTGATCTTCGCCGCGATCGGCCTGATCGAAAGCCTGCTGACGCTCAATCTGGTCGGCGAGAAGACCGGTACGCGGGGCGGGGCGTCGCAGGAATGCATGGCCCAGGGCGGCGCCAATGTGGTGACCGGTTTCTTCGGCGGCATGGGCGGCTGCGCGATGATCGGCCAGTCGATGATCAACGTGGAATCGGGCGCCCGCACGCGGCTTTCCGGCATCACCGCCGCCGTGCTGCTGCTCTCTTTCATCCTGTTCGCCTCGCCGCTGATCGAGCAGATCCCGCTCGCCGCGCTGATCGGCGTGATGTTCATGGTGGTGATCGGCACGTTCGCCTGGAAGAGCTTCACGATCATCGCCCGGGTGCCGCGCGTCGATGCGGCGGTGATCATTCTCGTCACCATCATCACCGTGCTGACGGATCTTGCAATCGCCGTCGTCGCGGGCGTCATCATTTCGGCGCTGGCCTATGCCTGGAGCAACGCGACGCGCATCCGCGCAACCGTCGAGGAGGAGGGCGGCGCCAAGGTCTACCGGATCGAAGGTCCGCTGTTCTTCGGCTCCGTCGCAGGCTTCCTGGAGCTGTTCGACGCCAAGGCCGATCCCGATGTGGTGATCGTCGACTTTTTGAACTCCCGCGTCGCCGACCAGTCGGCGCTGCAGGCGATCGAAACGCTTGCGGCCAAGTATATGGCCCACGGCACGAGGCTTGAGTTGCGCCATCTGTCGCGCGACTGCCATACGCTGCTGAACCGCGCCGGCCAGCTGATGATCGATTCCGACGACGATCCCGACTACGGCATCGCGGTGCATTATGGCGTGCGCATCGGCCGGTTCGGCGGGTCGCATTAGCGGTGTCTTGCAATCCCGGCGACAGCGTGGCTTTGTGACCTGACGAACGGTCCGGAGCCTGCCCATGACGATCGAAGTCTATCTCGCCTATATCGCCGCCTGCATCTTCATCGTGATCGTGCCGGGGCCGAGCGTCACCGTGATCATCGCCAACAGCCTGGCCTACGGTACGCGCGCCGGGCTGATGAATGTCGCGGGCACGCAGGTCGGCCTGCTGTTGATGATCGGCGTGTTGATCATCGGGCTTGCCTCGATCATGGAGACGATGAGCTGGTGGTTCGACTGGCTCAGGCTTGCCGGCGCCGCCTATCTAATCTGGCTCGGCTACAAGCTGATCCGCTCGAGCGGCGGACTGGAGGCCGCGGTCGCATCGTCGCCGCCGCGCGGCGGCTTCTTCTGGCAGGGCTTCGCGGTGATCCTCGCCAATCCCAAGGCGCTCTTGTTCTTCGGCGCGTTCATTCCGCAATTCGTCGATCCGAACGGCGCCTATGTCTGGCAGATCGTGTTTCTGAGTGCCACTTTCATGGTGGTCGCGACGGTGTTCGACAGCCTCTACGCGATCCTGTGCGGCGGCGCCGGCGCGCTGTTGACGCGCCAGCGGGTCAAGCTCGTCTCGCGGATGAGCGGCCTGTTCCTGATCGGCGGCGGCGTCTGGCTCGCCTTCACCCGGGCGCGCTAGGTTCTAGCGATCCGAACCGAGTGCGATCGCCCGCACGGTGCGGTCGGCCGTCTTCTCGTCGGCAAAGAGCAGGCAGTCGCGGGTGATGTTCGGCCAGACCGCGTCCGGACAGAAGGGCGCCTGCGTGCCGCCCAGTTCGATGATCGAACTCTTCAGCACCGGGCTTTCGGTTACCGGCCGCTCGGCGACCGCCGGTTCCGGTTCCCAGGCGATGATCAACGCCAAAACTGCCGCTACGGCAGACATCAGTGAAAACGGTATGAATTGCCTGAACTTCGACATGTGAGACGCCCCAGCTTTCCCTGCACAGCGAATTGTTTCGCTTGTTGGGGCCGACCATACGGTTCAGGTCTGAACGAAGGCCGAATCCGGTATTCAGTTTCGGTTCATCGTTAAGGTTTGGTCGATGGGATCGGGAGAATATGCGTCGATTGCCCCTGTAACATTGGCCGCGCCGGTCGCTACGCTTGTGCTTACGCTCAAGCCGGGGTAAGCAGCCGGGCATGACCAGAACCGGCATCTATACCGGCAGTTTCGATCCGATCACCAACGGCCATGTCGACATCATCTCGCGGGCCGCGCGGCTCGTTGACCGGCTGGTCGTCGCCGTCGGCGTGCATCACGGCAAGACACCGATGTTCTCGCCCGAACACCGCTGCGCGCTGATCGATCAGGTTGCAGCCGGGCCCGTCGCCGATGCCGGATGCGAACTGGTCGTGGTGACGTTTTCCGGCCTTGCCGTCGAGGCGGCCAAAGAGGCGGAGGCCGGCTTCATCATTCGCGGCCTGCGCGATGCCTCCGATTTCGACTACGAGGTGCAGATGGCCGGCATGAACGGGGCGATGGCCGGCGATCTGGAGACGATCTTTCTGCCCGCATCCGCCGATTGCCGCCACATTGCCGCCAGTCTTGTCCGCCAGATCGCGGCCATGGGCGGCGACGTATCGCCATTCGTTCCGCCAGCCGTTGCCGAGGCCCTGCAATCCAACCTCGCCGATCGCGACTGACTTAATAACCGTTATTCCAGGAGACACACCCCGTGCGCATCCTCTTCGCAGCCTTGCTCGCCTTCCTGCTCGTGCCGATGGCGAGCCTTCAGGCACAGGATCTCGATCCCGAAAACACCATCAACCTGCAGCTCAAGGACGGCACCGTCGTCATCAAGCTGCGCCCCGATCTCGCGCCCAAGCATGTCGAGCGCATCAAGACGCTGGCCCGCGAGGGCTTCTATGACGGCGTCGTCTTCCACCGCGTCATCGACGGCTTCATGGCCCAGACCGGCGATCCGACCGGCACCGGCTCGGGCGGCTCGGACTATCCCGACCTGCCGGCCGAGTTCTCCGACGTGCCCTATGAGCGCGGTATCGTCGGCATGGCCCGCACGCCCGATCCCAACAGCGCCAACAGCCAGTTCTTCATCATGTTCGGCCCGGCGCCGAGCCTGAACGGGCAATACACCGTGCTCGGCGAGGTCGTCTCCGGCATGGAGCATGTCGATGCGATCAAGAAGGGCGACCAGGCCCGCAACGGCCTCGTTTCCGATCCCGACAAGATCGTCAAGATGACTGTCGGCGCCGATAGCTGACATCGCCAATTGCGACCGAAACAAGAAGGACTTTCCACCATGAGCACTTATGACGATCCCGAAAACACCCTCGTCATGGAAACGACGCAGGGGCCCGTCGTGATCGCGATGCGGCCGGACCTGGCGCCCGGCCATGTCGCCCGCATCAAGGAACTGGCCCGCGACAAGTTCTATGACGGCATCGTCTTCCACCGGGTGATCGACGGCTTCATGGCCCAGACCGGCTGCCCGCATGGCACCGGCACCGGCGGCTCGGGCAGGAAGCTTACCGCCGAGTTCAACGCCGAGCCGCACAAGCGCGGCACCGCCTCGATGGCGCGGGCGGCCAACCCGGATTCGGCCGACAGCCAGTTCTTCATCTGCTTCCAGGATGCGCCCTTCCTCGACCGCCAGTACACGGTCTGGGGCGCGGTGATCGAAGGCATGGAGAATGTCGACAAGATCAAGCGCGGCGAGCCGGTAGTCGATCCCGACAAGATCGTTTCCGTCCGCGTCGCCGCCGATCTCGACGGCTGACCGGCAGACATCCGGACGCATGCGCGTCGATCTGTTCGATTTCGACCTGCCAGCCGAGCGCATCGCGCTCAGGCCGGTGGAGCCGCGTGATGCCGCGCGGCTCCTTGCCGTTTGCCCGGACGGGCCGGATCTGCTCGCCGACCGGATCGTCACCGATCTGCCGGACCTGCTGGCGCCGGGCGACGTCCTGGTCTTCAACGATACCAAGGTGATCCCCGCCCGCCTGCACGGCCACCGGGTCGGGCGCGGCGATGGCGGTCGGAGCGATTCGGCGCCGAAGATCGAGGCGACGCTGCACCAGCGTCTCGACGCGACGCGCTGGAAGGCCTTCGTCAAGCCGGCCAAGCGGCTGCATGACGGCGATACGGTGCGGTTCGATCCGCATGCTGCCGATGGAACTTCACTGGATGCCACCGTCGAGGCGAAAGGCGAGGGCGGCGAGGTGACCTTTGCGTTTCAGGCAAGCGGGGAAGAGCTCGACCGGGCGATCGGCCTTGTCGGCGAGATGCCGCTGCCGCCCTATATCGCCGCGCGCCGGGCCACCGACGAGCAGGACCTGAGCGACTACCAGACGATCTATGCCCGCAACGAAGGCGCGGTCGCGGCCCCGACAGCGGGTTTGCACTTCACGGACCGGCTGTTTGAGGCCCTCGCTGCGCGTGGCATCGACAGCGTCTATCTGACCCTGCATGTCGGCGCTGGCACGTTTCTGCCCGTCAAGGCGGAGGACACCGACGATCATAAGATGCATGCCGAGACCGGCGAGATCAGTGTGGGCGCGGCCGACAAGATCAACGCCGCGCGGGCTGCCGGCGGCCGGGTCGTCTCGGTCGGGACGACCTCGCTGCGCCTGCTCGAAAGCGCTGCCGGCGAAGACGGCACCGTCCACCCCTTTGTCGGCGAGACCGATATCTTCATCACGCCGGGCTACCGGTTTCGCGCGATCGACATGCTGCTCACCAATTTCCACCTGCCGCGCTCGACCCTGTTCATGCTCGTCTCCGCCTTTTCCGGTCTCGAGGCGATGCAGCGGGCTTATGCCCATGCGATTGCGGCGGGTTACAGATTTTATTCCTATGGTGATGCCTGCCTGCTGCAGCGCGCCGATATCGGGGATGCGCCTTCGTGACGAAGCCTTACGCGTTCAACACCCTGGCCCGCGACGGCAAGGCGCGGCTTGGCGAACTCCATTTCGAGCGCGGCGTCATCCGCACGCCGGCCTTCATGCCGGTGGGGACGGCGGCGACCGTCAAGGCGATGTTCCCGGAGACGGTACGCTCGACCGGGGCCGATATCGTGCTCGGCAATACCTATCACCTGATGCTGCGTCCCGGCGCGGAGGAGGTGGCGGCGCTCGGGGGCCTGCACCGCTTCATGAACTGGCCGCGGCCGATCCTGACCGATTCCGGCGGCTTCCAGGTGATGTCGCTGTCGAAGCTGCGCAAGCTCACCGAGGACGGGGTCACCTTCAAGTCGCATCTCGACGGCAGCGAGCATCATCTGACGCCGGAGCGCTCGATCGAAATCCAGCGGCTGCTCGGCGCCGATATCACCATGCAGCTCGACGAATGCGTGGCGCTGCCCTGTCCCGACGCGGAGGCCGAGCGCGGCATGCGTCTGTCGCTGCGCTGGGCGGAGCGGTCGAAGGCGGCCTTCGGGTCGGACCCGGGCCGCGCCCTGTTCGGCATCGTCCAGGGCGGGACCGTTCCCGCCTTGCGGGTCGCGTCGGCGGAGGGGTTGAAAGACATCGGCTTCGACGGCTACGCGATCGGCGGGCTTGCGGTCGGCGAGCCGCAGGACGTGATGCTTACGACGCTCGAGGAGACCCTGCCGGTCCTGCCGGAGGATCGGCCGCGCTATCTGATGGGGGTGGGTACGCCGGAGGATATCCTGCTCTCGGTGATGCGCGGCATCGACATGTTCGACTGCGTGATGCCGACGCGGGCGGGCCGGCACGGCCAGGTGTTCACGCGCTTCAGCAGGATCAACCTGCGCAACGCCCGTCACGCCGCCGATCCGCGCCCGATCGACGAGCAAAGCGATTGCCCGGCCGCGCGCGACTATTCCCGCGCCTATATGCATCACCTGATCAAGGCCGGCGAAATGCTCGGCGCGATGCTCTTGAGCTGGGTCAATATCCATTACTACCAGACCCTGACGGCCGGCCTGCGCGATGCGATCGGGGAGGGCAGGCTCGCCGATTTCGCCGCCGAGACGCAGGCGGGATGGGCGGCCGGGGATATTCCGGTGCGGGATTAGGGCGGCAGGCGATCTCGGCTCGGGCTATCGCCTGCGGCCGGGATGATATGGGAGAGGTCCGGGCCCGCTGCCTCAAACTCTGCTGTCATTGCCGGGCTTGTCCCGGCAATCCATGAACACCCACACTGGCGACTGTGTTCATGGAGGACCGGAACAAGTCCGGGCATGACACCGAGGACGTTGCGAGAACGGAGCTAACGACCTCTCCCGCGTCATCCCGGACGGCCGCAAGGCCGAGCCGGGATCGGGGAACCCCTGCTGTCGCAAACTGGCTGTCCGCTACCGCCGCATCCCGCGCAGGCGCGGGTCGGTGGCGTCACGCAACCCGTCGCCGAGCATGTTGAAGCCGATCACGGCGGCGATGATGCACAGGCCGGGCCAGATGGCGAGATGCGGCGCCAGAAAGAGGAAGGTCTGCGCCTCCGCCAGCATGCGGCCCCAGGAGGGTGTCGGCGGCTGGACGCCGAGGCCGAGATAGCTCAGCGCCGCCTCCGCCAGGATCGCGATCGCGAACTCGATCGTCGCCTGCACCACGATCATCGAGACGATGTTCGGCAGCACGTGATGAATTGTGACGCCGAGCCGGGTGCGGCCCATGGCGATGGCGGCCTGGACATATTCGCGCGACCAGGCCTGGTTGGCGGTCGCCCGCGACAGGCGGGCGAAGACCGGCATGGTGATGAAGGCGATCGCCAGGATCGCCACCTCCAGCGACGGTCCGTAGATCGCCGCCAGCATGACGGCGAGCAGCAGGGCGGGGAAGGCGATCGCGATGTCGGTGAGCCGCATCAGCGATTCTTCCAGCGCGCCGCCGAGTGCTGACGCCGCAAGGCCGAGACCGACGCCGAGCAGGGCGCCGAGGCCGACCGACAGGAAGGCGACCAGGATCGAACTCTGCGCGCCGACCATCAGGAGCGAGGCGATGTCGCGGCCGAGCTGGTCGGTGCCGAGCCAGTGCTGCGGGGAGGGTGGCTGCAGGCGGTTTGCGACGTCGATCAGGCCCGGATCATGCGGCGTCCAGACCACGGAGACGAGCGCGGTCAGCGCGACCGCCCCGACCAGCACACCGCCGATGAGGATCGCCGGCCTCATTCGAGCCGGCCCTCCAGTCGCGGATCGATCACCACATAGGCGATATCGACCAGGAAGTTGGCGATGACGACGGCGGCGGCGAACAACAGCACCAGGGCCTGGACCAGGAACAGGTCGCGGTTGGCGATCGCCTGGAACAGCAGCCGGCCGAGACCGGGCAGCGAGAAAACGTTCTCGATGACGATCGTGCCCGTCACGAGATTTGCGACCTGCAGACCGACGATCGTGATGATCGGGATCAGCGCGTTCGGCAGCACGTGACGACGGTAAACCGCGTTGCGCGACAGCCCCTTGGCACGGGCGGTGCGGACATAATCAAGACGCATGACGTCGAGCACCGAGGAGCGGACGATGCGGGTCAGGATCGCGGCTTGAACGAGCGCGAGCGCGGCCGCCGGCAGGATCAGCGCCCTGATTGCCGCGAGCGGCTCGTCCCAGCCGGGAAAGCCGCCGGGCGGCAGAGCCCGCAGGGTCACGGCGAACAGGATGATCAAGAGAATACCAAGCCAGAAGGCGGGGATTGCGATGCCGACCTGGCTCAACACCATGATGCCCCAGTCGCCCGGCCGGCCATGCCGCATCGCCGCGAACAGGCCGAGGCCGATCGCCGCGACCGCCATCAGGAGCGTGGCGGCGAGCGCCAGCGGCAGGGTGACGGGAAGGCGCTCCAGCACAAGCGTGGAGACCGGCAGGTCGTAACTGTAGCTGATGCCGAAATCGCCGGTCAGCGCGGCGCCGATCCAGTCGAGATAGCGGGTCGCCAGCGGCGCGTTCAGGCCGAGTTGCTCGCGCAGCGCGGCCTGGGCCTCGGGCGTTGAATCGATGCCGAGAATGACGAGCGCCGGATCGCCCGGCAGCACGTTCATGATCGCGAAGACGACCGCCGAGACGGCAAGCAGGGTCAGCACCAGGGTGGCGAAGCGGCGGAGCAGGAAAGCGGTCATATAGATAGAGTGGCGGCGGGGAGAGACTGCCCGCCGCCGATATCGCGTGTCAGTTCCAGCGCAGCTGGTTCAGCGGGGCAAACAGCACCGGGGACGATGTCCAGTAGCCGGAAAGATCCTTGTCGTAGACGCCAAGCTTCGGCAGCTGGAACAGGAAACCATGCACGGCCTCTTCGGTGACGAACCGCTGGCCTTCCTTCAAAAGCGCGTCGAGCTTTTCGGGATCGGATTCGGTGCGGATGCGCTCCCACAGATCGTTGAACTCCGGATTGTCGTAGCCGTAGAAATACTCCGGACCGCGCGCGAAGTTGTTGAGATCGTTCGGCGAGGTGTGGGCGATGATGGTCATGTCGTAGTTCAGGTTACGATAGACCTCGTCGATCCAGAAGGCCCATTCGACATTCTCGATCTTGACGTCGAGGCCCGCCTTGGCGAGCTGCGACTGGATGATCTCGCCCGACCGCCGCGCATAGGGGAAGTGGGGCAGGCGCAGGGTGATCGGTTCCCCCGCGACGCCGGCCTCGGCGACCAGCGCCCTGGCCTTCTCGACGTCATGGGGATAGCGGCCGGTCAGGTCGACATAGGACTTGTGATGCGGCGGGAAGAACGAGCCGATCGGCTCGCCATAGCCGAAATAGGCGCCCTCGATGATCGCGTCGCGGTCGAGCGCGTGGTTGATCGCCCGGCGCACGCGGATGTCGTTGAAGGGTGGCTTGGCGTTGTTGAGCGCCAGGATGATCTCGCCCTCCGTCGTGCCGACGGCGACGGTAAAGCGCGGATCGGCCTTGAACTGTTCCAGCGTCTCTGGCGCCGGCATGCCGGGGAAGGCGTCGATATCCTCGGCCATCAGGGCCGCGACTGCGGCGGCCGGATCGGCGACGAAGCGGAAGGTCACCGTGTCGATCACCTCCGGGGCGTGATCGCGGTGATCGGTATTGGCCTTCAGCGTCAGCCGGTCGCCGCGCGTCCAGCTGTCGAACTTGTAGGGGCCCGTGCCGACCGGCTCGGTCTTGTTGGAGGCCGCCGTTTCCGGCGCGACGATCGAAGCGTCGCCCTGGGCGATGTTGAACAGGAAGAAGGCGTCGGGGTCTTTGAGCGTGATGACGACCGTGTCGGCATCCGGCGCTGCGACGCTGTCGATCGGCTGGAAGATCTTCTTCGACGGATTGACGCTGTCTTCGGCCATCGCCCGGTCGAAGGTGAATTTCACGTCGGCGGAATCGAAGGCGCTGCCGTCATGGAAGGTGACGCCTTCGGCGAGGTCGAAGGTATAGGTCTTGCCATCCTCGGAAACCGTCCAGCTGTCGGCCAGCGCCGGCAGCACCTCGCCGCTTTCGGACACGGTGGTCAGCGATTCGAAGATGTTGTGGGCGGTGATCGTATCGATTGCGGCGGTCGCGTCGGCGGTCGGGTCGAGGACCGTCGGCTCCTGCTGCATGCCGATGGTGACGCTCGATTGCGCTTGCGCGCCGGCGGCGCTCGCGAGCAGGCAGAAGGCCGCGATCGATGTTGCGACGAAGTCGGATCTGGTCATGAAAGGCTCCCCAAGGCATCAGAACTGCGCGCAAGCTAGTCAGCACCGACGACAGATTTGTGTAAAGGGGGGCGATCAAACGCCGGTCGCGGGCTTCAGGCGGCAGCCGGTGATCTTCCAGCTCCCGTCGGGCTGGCGCCTGAGCGTGTACATGGCGATCCAGGCAGCGCCGTCCGGGCCGACGAGATCGACATATTGCACGGCATCGTCGCCGCCGACCTTAAGGTCGATGAAGGCAAAGGATCGCGGCCGGAACACCGGTTCGTAGCCCTGTTCGACCATCCGCATGAAAATCGCCACGGAGGGAAACAGGCGCTTGATCGCGGGCGCAGCATGACCGTAGGCGCGTTCACCGTCGCCGGCCTGAAAAGCGGCGATCTGGTCGCTGATCACGGTCTGGATCGCGGCGGTGTCGGCTGGCTCTCCGGCGGCCTCCCCGGCGCGAAGCGACGTGAGACCTGCGAGCACCAGAATCACGGCGAGGATGAGCGGGGGACGCGGCTTCATGATCGAATTCCGGGTCGTCGTTGGGCTCCGGTTATAAGTCACTATACGACAGCGCGGCCGATTTGGTTCAACGAGCCCGGCTGCCTGTGGATCAATGATCCGGATCGGCGTTTTCGATGCTTGACGCAAGCCGGGCGCGCACCTAGGGTCCGCGCCGGTGAGAGCCGTTAGCTCAGTTGGTAGAGCAACTGACTTTTAATCAGTAGGTCCAGGGTTCGAGCCCCTGACGGCTCACCAGTCAATTCAGCACCGCAGACCGAAGAGCGCCTGCCGGCCACATAAAAAAGCGCCCGCCGGAGCGGACGCCTTATCTGGTGCATATCTCAGCTTGTTAACGGCTGGACTGCGATTTCTGAACAACCGGAATATTGCACGTTTTGCGGGAATGATCAATCATGATGCCCTTATGCTGGGGGCACGGTTGTGATTGAACGCCTGAAAACACTCGGTCTTGACGTCGGCACGAACTCGCTTGGCTATGCGATCCTCGAAACGCACGGCGAGCCTGGCGAAAACCCCGACGGCCGCATCATCGCCAGCGGCGTGCGCATCTTCTCGCAGGCCGAGATGGCCGGCCGCGATCCGCAGTCGAAGACCTCGCTTGCCGTTGCCAGACGCGAGGCTCGCGGCGCCCGGCGCCGGCGCGACCGCTATCTGAAACGCCGCACGCGCCTGCTTAACCTGCTGACGGAATACGGCTTGATGCCCGCCGACGAGGCGAGCCGGCAGGCATTGGTTCGCGAGACCGGGGACGGCAAGGGCGGTGACCTGTCCACATCGGTCTACGCGCTGCGCGCGAAGGCCCTCGACACGGCGCTGACGCCGCACGAACTGGGCCGCGCGATCTTTCATCTCAACCAGCGGCGCGGGTTCAAGTCCAATCGCAGGACGGATTCGAACGATCCCGAGCGCGGCAAGATCGCGACGGCC
>JANQKY010000038.1 GCA_028280885.1 Tepidamorphus sp. | reverse complement strand
AGGAATAGCCGTGAGATAAATAAATGGTGGGCGCGGCTGGGATTGAACCAGCGACCCCTACGATGTCAACGTAGTGCTCTCCCGCTGAGCTACGCGCCCATTCCGGTTTCCTGTTGGCACCGCTCGCGGGACGAGCGGGCCGTTAAGCGGCGCATGGCCACTGCCGGAAACAGGAGACGGCATATAGCGCCACCGGCCGACATGTGCAAGCACCTCTCGCACGCCAATGTCGTCAGACCGTTGCACTTGGCGTCCGCCTCGTTTAGATCGTGCAGGCCCTGGCATAGTATTGCTGCGCTGCAAGGTGCCCGTTCGATGCACAGCCCGCCGCAGCCCCGACCCTCATGGCGCGGCCTGTCCGGCCCGGACAGCCGCCATCAAGATTTGGAGAAGCGCAATGTCGTCCACCTTCGACACGGTCGCCGACATCATTTCGGAAACGTGCGACATTCCGCGCGACGATATCACCCCCGACAGCCACGTCATCGACGATCTCGGCATCGACAGCCTCGACTTTCTCGACATCGCCTTTGCGATCGACAAGGCCTTCGGCATCAAGATGCCGTTCGAGCAGTGGACCCAGGACGTCAATGAAGGCAAGGCGGAAGCCGAGCAGTATTTCGTCCTGAAGAACCTGTGCGAGCGTATCGACGAGTTGATCGCCGCAAAGGAAGACTGAGCCGTCCGCAACGCCCGTCACGGCGCCCGCTCAGCCGGCCCCGCGACACACCCGATCCCCTCCCCAACCCTCAAAGCCCCCCCGGTTCAATGCGTATCGAGTATTTCCAGCTCATCGACGAGATCGTGTCGGTCGACCCCGAGGCGGGCGTCATCCAGACCCGCGCCACGGTGCCCGACGAAAGCACGATCTTCGAGGGTCACTTCCCCGGCCATCCGCTGATGCCGGGCGTCCTCCTGATCGAATCGATGGCGCAAACCTGTGGATATCTCGTCCTGACCGCGAACGGCTTCAACGCCATGCCGTTCCTGGCCGGCGTCCGCGAGGCCAAGCTGCGCACCTTCGTCGAGCCGGGCGACGTGCTCGACCTGGAAGGGTTCCTGGAGCATGACGGCTCCGGCTACGCGATGACCACGGCCAAGGTGACCTGCGCGGGCAAACGGATCTGCGACAGCAAGCTGACCTTCAAGGTCATGCCGTTCCCCACCGGCGATTTCAGCACGCTGATGCGCGACAACGCCGAACGGCTCGGCTATCCGATGGAGCTGCTGGGATGACGTCACCCGCGCCCGCCAAACCCGCCCGCCGGGACGTCCTGATCACCGGGATCGGCATTGTCTCCTCGCTCGGCGAGGGGCTCGACCAGCATTGGACGGCGCTGAACGCGGCAGGCCCGAATGTCGACAATTCGGCCTTCGCCCCCTACCCCGTCCATCCGATGGTCGAGCTCGATCTTAGCACCCAGATCCCCAAGCGCGGCGACCAGCGCCAGATGGAGCCCTGGCAGCGGCTCGGCACCTATGCGGCCGGCCTTGCGCTGGCAAGCGCCGGCATCAAGGACCAGCCGGAGATCCTCGAGCGCACCGACATGATCGTATCGGCCGGTGGCGGCGAGCGCGACGTCGAGGCCGACAGCGCCATCCTGACCGACCTCCTGAAGACCAACGAAACCGGCCTGCTCCTGAACGAGCGCCTGTCGAGCGACCTGCGGCCGACGCTGTTCCTGGCGCAATTGCCGAACCTCCTCGCCGGCAACATCTCGATCGTCCACAAGGTGACCGGCTCCTCGCGCACCTTCATGGGCGAGGAAGCCGCCGGCATCGACGCCGTGCGCACCGCGCATGCCCGCGTCGCAAGCCGCCAGAGCGACATCTGCCTGGTCGGCGGCTCCTACAATGCCGAGCGGCTCGACATGATGCTGCTGTTTGAACTGGGCAATTACCTGTGGCGCGAGGACTGGGCGCCCGTGTGGGACCGGATCGCCAAAGGCGGCGGCCTCGTCACCGGGTCGATGGGCGTCTTCCTGATCCTGGAATCGGCCGATCACGCCGAAAAACGCGGCGGCACGCCGATCGCCAGGCTGGACGACGTCCTCGCCGACCGCTGTAAGCGGCAGCCTGGCGACGCGGCGGCGATCGCGAAGGGCCAGTTCGAGGCGCTGCGCGACAGGATCGGCGACGGCCCGCTCGCCGTACTGAGCGGCGCGACCGGCGTCGAGCCCCTGGCAAGCGAGGAAAAGGCCTTTCTCGACGGCCTTGCCGAACAGGGAACCGATCTTGCCGTCCGCGCGGTCGGCTCGCGGATCGGCCATGGCCTGGAAGCGCAGTTTCCAGCCCTCGTCGCGCTCGCCGCGCTGACCGTATCGCACGGATCGCTGTTCCCGCCGCTCGATTCGACCGGGATGGAACGCGAATCGAGCGGATCGATAACGCAGGCCCTGATCACAACGTGGGGCCACTGGCGCGGCGAAGGCATGGCGCTGGTAAGCCGGGCCACATGATATCGGGCCACGTGATATAACGGGTAGTATCAGGTACCGCGGCGTAGCGAATACGCCGTTACGGGAGCATCGAACATGGCTGCGAATAACGGCACGCTCGACAAGAAGGGCCGCCCGGTCGTCGTCGTCACCGGGATGGGCATCGTCACCTCGCTCGGCCAGGGCCGCGCGGACAACTGGGCGGCGCTGACCGCCGGCCGGTCGGGCATCCATCAGATCACCCGGTTTCCCACCGACGGCCTGCGCACGACGATCGGCGGCACCGTCGATTTCGTCGAGGCCGAGCCGTTCTGCGCGCCGGCCCTGTCGGAAAATCTCGCCGATATCGCAATGGCCGAGGCGATCGAGCAGTCGGCGATCGGGTCGCGCGGCGACTTTCCCGGACCGCTGTTCCTGGCCGCCGCCCCCGTCGAGATGGAGTGGCCGCAGCGCGAGGAACTGGCCCGGGCGGTCGGCGCGCCGGACCCGTCTGATTATCACACCCTGCTCGAGGCGGCCCACAAGGGCCGGCCCGACCTGCACGAGCGCTTCGTCTTCGCCGGCGTCGCCGAGACGCTTGCCGACCGCTATGGCACCAAGGGCTCGCCGATCTCACTGTCGACGGCCTGCGCCTCCGGCGCGACCGCGATCCAGCTCGGCATCGAGGCGATCCGCCGCGGCGACGCCGACGCGGCGCTGACGGTCGGCACCGACGGCTCGATCCATGCCGAGGCGCTGATCCGCTTCTCGCTCCTGTCTGCCCTGTCGACCCAGAACGACCCGGCCGAAGGTGCCGCCAAGCCCTTCTCCAAGAACCGCGACGGCTTCGTCATGGCCGAGGGCGCGGCCGCCCTGGTTCTGGAAAGCCTCGAGCATGCCCGCGCGCGCGGCGCCAAAATCCTCGGCGTCCTGGAAGGCGCCGGTGAACGCGCCGACAGCTTCCATCGCACCCGCTCGAATCCGGACGGCAAGGCGATCATCGGCTGCCTGGAAGCCGCCCTCAACGACGCCGGCATCGCGCCGGAGGACATCGACTACATCAACGCCCACGGCACCGGCACGCCGGAGAACGACAAGATGGAATGCCTGAGCGTCGAGGCCGTCTTCGGCGACCACGCAAAGGCGGTGCCGATCAGCTCCAACAAGTCGATGATCGGCCATACGCTGACGGCCGCCGGCGCGGTCGAGGCCGCCTTCTCGCTGATGACCATCCTGGAAGGCCGCATTCCACCGACCATCAATCACGAGATCCCGGATCCGACGATCCCGCTCGACGTGGTGCCCAACGCGGCCCGCGACGCGAGCGTCAGCCGCGTCCTGTCGAACTCCTTCGGCTTCGGCGGCCAGAACGTCTCCCTCGTCATCGCCGCGGAGCCCTCCTGATGGCGTCCGACGACGCTTCGGCGAAACGCGTCCTGGTCACCGGCGGGGCGCGCGGTCTCGGTCGTGCCATCGTCACGACGCTTGCCGCCGCCGGCCATGACGTCACCTTCACCTGCAACAGCTCGACCGAGGCCGCCGACGCGCTTGCCGAAGAGTTGCGCGGCGCCTATCCGGGCCGCGACTTTTCCGTCCGCCAGGTCGATCTGTCGGACCGGGACAGTGTTTCAGCCTTCGCCGAGACGCTTGCCGGCGAGGACGCCTATTACGGCTTTATCCACAATGCCGGCCAGTCCTATGACAGCCTGGCGGCCGTCATGGACCAGGAGCGCGCCGAGCGGGTCATGCAGATCAATTTCTGGTCGCTGACCAAGCTCTGCGGCGCCCTCGTCCGCCGCATGACGCGGGCGCGCACCGGTCGGATCGTCATGATCGGCTCGGTCGTGGCGATGCGCGGCAGCGTCGGCAACGCCGCCTATGCCGCCTCCAAGGCCGCCATGCTCGGCTATATGCGCACGCTCGCCATGGAAACCGCCAAGCGCGGCGTGACCGTCAACTATGTCGCGCCCGGCTTCATCGACACCGACATGATGGCGCCCTACGAAAATTATCGGGAGACCATGGAAAAGCAGATCCCGATGGGCCGCTTCGCCGCGCCGGGCGATATCGCCGCCGTCATCGATTTCCTGCTGTCGCCGGCGGCCGGCTACGTCACCGGCATCGAGATGCCCGTCGACGGCGGCCTGATGGCGGCGATGCCGGTGCATCGCTGATCTCGCCAAACGCGGCCATTGCGCCTATAACCCCCGGCGAAACCGACCGTCGCCTTCCAGTTCAAGAAAGAGTTCCCGATGCGCGCCCTCACGCTCGTCTCCGACCGCAAACTCGAGCTGATCGAACAGCCCGATCCGCCCGCCCCCGGCCCCGGCGAGGTTCAGGTCCGCGTCAAGGCGATGGCGCTCAACCATATCGACGTCTGGGGCTGGCGCGGCATGGCATTCGCCAAGCGCAAACTGCCGCTCGTCGTCGGCGCGGAGGCGGCCGGTGAGATCGTCGCGGTCGGCGAAGGCGTTACCGACCGGGCCGTCGGCGACAAGATCGCGTTCTACGGCGCGCTCACCTGCGGCGAGTGCCCGGCCTGCCTGGCGGGCCGCGACAACCTGTGCGAAAACGTTGCCGGCCTGATGGGCTTCCATGTCGACGGCTTCGCCCGCGACCTGGTCAACACGCAGGCCCGCCTGACCGTCCCCGTCCCCAAAGGCGTCTCCTGGGTCGATGCCGCCTGCGCGCCGATCACCTTCGGCACCGTCCAGCACATGCTGTTCGACAACGCCATGCTCGAGCCCGGCGAGACGATCCTCGTCCATGCCGGCGGCAGCGGCATCGGCACCGCGGCGATCCGCATGGCCAAGGCGATCGGCTGCACGGTCATCACCACCGTCGGCGACGACGAGAAGGGCGAGAAGGCCGCAGCGCTCGGCGCCGACCACGTCATCAACTACCGCGAGGACCGGTTCGAGCACCTCGTCCGCAAGATCACCAGGAAGACGGGTGTCGACGTCGTCTTCGAGCATGTCGGCCCGGACACCTGGAAGGGCAGCCTCTTGTCGATGAAGCGCGGCGGCCGGCTCGTCACCTGCGGCTCGACCACCGGCATCACCGCCGAAATCAACCTCTACCAGCTGTTCCAGCAGCAGTTGAAGCTGTTCGGCTCCTTCGGCTCCTCGATGCGCAACATGGCCGAGGGCCTTCAGAAGATGGCCGACGGCGTCCGGCCGGTGATCGACACCGAGATCGATATCGCCGATTTCGAACAGGGCCTCGACCGGCTTGAAAGCCGCAAGGTCTTCGGCAAGATCGTCACGAAACTCTGAAGCCTCGTCCCCTCCACACCCGTAGCGACCGGCCCGCAGCGACATGACGCCCTTTCAGAAATGGCTCTGGACGCTGAAGATCCGGTTGAACCGGGTCGTCCGGCCGCTGATCGACGGGCTCGTGGCGAGCATCGCGATTGGCGCCTTCCGGCTGGTGCGGCTGCTCGGCGTCGACCGGGCCAGCAATCTCGGCGGCCGGATCACCCGGTCCATCGGCCCGCTGCTGCCGGTCAATGCCAGGGGCATGGCCAACCTGCGCGCCGCCTATCCCGACAAAACCGACGCCGAATTGAAGGCGATCCTACGCGAGGTCTGGGACAATCTCGGCCGAACGGCGGCTGAATATCCCTATCTCGATGAAATTTGGGACTGGGACGACGACAATCCCGGCGCCGGCCGGGTCGAGGCGGTCGGCCTCGACCATTTCCGCCGCCTGCGCGGTGATGACAAGCCGGCGATCATCTTCACCGCGCATCTGGCCAACTGGGAATTACCCGCGGTCTGCGCGGCGCGGCACGGCCTGCCGGTGACCGCCGTCTTCCGCACCCCCAACAACGCCCGCATCGCCCGCCGCCTCCTGGAGATTCGCAAGGGCACGATGGGCGAATTGCTGGCCGCCGGCTCGGGGCAGCAGGTTGCCTTCGCCATGGCATCCGTCCTGGAAAAGGGCGGGCATCTGGGCATGCTGGTCGACCAGCGGCTGACGCGCGGCTTCAAGATCGATTTCTTCGGCCGCCCCGCCTCGACCAACCCGATCCTCGGCCGGCTTGCCCGTCAGTTCGACTGTCCGGTGCACGGCGTCCGCGTCATCCGCCTGCCCGGCAACCGCTTCCGCCTCGAACTGACCGACGCGCTCGACCTGCCGCGCGGCGACGACGGCCGCATCGACCCGGAAGGCGCGATGCGCGTGGTCAACGCCATCGTCGAGGGCTGGGTCCGGGATACCCCCGGCCAGTGGCTGTGGCTGCACAATCGCTGGAAAATGTAGAGCGCCAAGCACTGTAAGGCGCCGAACCCGTTGCGGTGTTACGCCGCCAGCATCTTCTCGACCTCGTCCACGAGGTCGCGCAGGTGGAACGGCTTGGACAGCACCTTGGCGTCCTTAGGCGCCTCCGAATCCGGGTTGAGCGCGACGGCGGCGAAGCCGGTGATGAACATGACGCGCAGGTCCGGGTCGAGTTCGGTCGCCCGCCGGGCAAGCTCGATACCGTCCATTTCCGGCATCACGATATCGGTCAGAAGCAGCGTCACCGATTCCTCGCACAGCCGGTTATAGGCGCTGAGACCGTTGTCATAGGAGATGACCTCGTAGCCGGCGTTTTCCAGCGCCCGCACGAGGAACCCGCGCATGTCGTTGTCGTCTTCGGCGAGAAGTATTTTTGTCATTCCTGACACTCTATCCCTAGCCTTCCGCGCGTCCTGGGCACATATCGCGGCCATACGAAGGCCTGCCCGGGAACTCCTACGTCTCCATGGCCGGGAAATGAACCCCAGCACTGTAAAGATTTCACGAATTCCCCGCGATTCAAAGCGCCTCATCCCCAAGCCGCATGGACAGCCGCCATGGTTCTTGGCACAGTCGGCCCATTCGATCGCAGCTAAGCCGGCCCATGACGAAGTCCACCGAGACCATCGAAGAGCACACCCACAAGATCGTCGCCCCGAAGGGCGGAATCCGCTCTCCCTTCATCTTCAATTCGCCCCATAGCGGCCGCGACTACCCGAAACCCTTCGTCGCCGCCTCCAAGCTCGACGCGACCACGCTGCGCCGCTCGGAGGACACCTTCGTCGAGGAGCTGTTCGCCGGCGTCGTCGAGCTCGGCGCGCCCTTGATGCATGCCTGCTTCCCGCGCGCCTATATCGACGTCAACCGCGAGGCCTACGAGCTCGATCCGACGATGTTCGACGGGCGACTGCCGAATTTCGCCAACACCCGCTCGATGCGGGTCGCCGGCGGGCTCGGCACCATCGCCCGCATCGTCGCCGACGGCACGGAGATCTATTCGGCCCCGATCAGCGTCGCCGAGGGGCTCGACCGGATCGAGCGCTACTACAAGCCCTATCACCGCACCCTGTCGGCGCTGATCGACCAGGCGCACGGCCATTTCGGCACGGCGGTGCTGATCGACTGCCATTCGATGCCGTCGGCCCGCGTCACGCAGGAAAACCGCCGCAGGCCCGATTTCGTCCTCGGCGACCGCTACGGCACCAGTTGCGCCTCGATCCTCACCGACGTCGCCCAGGAGACCCTGCAGCGGCTCGGCTATACGGTGGCGCGCAACAAGCCCTATGCCGGCGGCTTCATCACCGAGACCTACGGCAGTCCGGGAAACGGGCTGCATTCCCTGCAGATCGAAATCAACCGGTCGCTTTATATGGACGAATTGCGCTTCGTGCGCGGCGGCGGCTTCGCCTGGCTGGTCGCCGACATCACCCATCTGTGCCGGCGGCTGATGGCCGTCTCGGCCGATGCGCTCAGCCCGGTCCAGGCCGCCGCCGAATAGCGGCCGCTCAAGGCGCTGGTCGACCCTCAGACAAGAAAAAAGGGCCGTCCGTCAGGACGGCCCAAGTCTAGGGAGGAAACGCCCAAGGAGGGCAGCGGTATCGCAAAACGGCAGGGCGATACCGCACTGCAAAAATATGCCGCTGCACCGCACAAAAGTCAATGCATTTGACCTGCAACTGTGCATGGCTGCCATGTTAAGTAGCGCCGCGCACTAAACCGGCAATGGCGCGGAACTTGCTGAAAATGCCCGAAAACGGCAAATTTCAGCCCGCCATCGAGACAACAGCCCTTGAAATGCAGCGGACCGTAGCGGAAATCTGCATTTTCAGCGTTCAGCCGGCAAGGCAGTCGCTACACCCGCGCTAAACCTTTCGTGATCACTTGCCGCATCACCTAGATGTGGAGCCTCAAGAGGTTGTCCTTGTTCAGGTTGAGGCGACTGATAGGTGGTTTTGAGTTCAGGCTGCCGTGTGGTCTGTGCCAATTGTACATGTGGGTCCAGACCGGCAGGTCGGCGGCGCGCTGATTTGATGTCTGGTAGGCGCGGGCATAGGCCCACTCCCTGAGGGCGGTCTGGATGAAGCGTTCGGCCTTGCCGTTTGTGCGGGGCGTGTAGGGTTTGGTGCGGATGTGCTTAAGGCCCAGGTCCTGGCAGGCGCTTCGGAAGGCATGGGATTTGTAGCAGCTGCCATTGTCGGTCATCACGCGCTCGACTTTGACACCGAGCCTGGCGTACCAGGCAACGGCGGCCTTCAGACTGGCAATCGCACTCACCGCCTTTTCATCGGCATGGATTTGCGTGAACGACAGCCGGGAATGATCGTCGATGCAGACATGGACATATTCCCAGCCGATGCCACGGCTGTTGGACTGCCCGGTGCGGTCGCCGGTTATGCGGTGTCCCACACGGCTGAAGCGGCCGAGCTTCTTGATGTCGAGATGGATCAACGCGCCGGGATGGGCGCGCTCGTAACGGACCACCGGTTCGGCAGGGTCAATATCCTTGAGCCGTGACAGTCCGGCGCGCTTGAGCACCCGGCTGACGGTGGCCGGCGAGACGCCGACCTCCTGGGCGATGTGCGCACCGGTCCAGCGCTGGCGTCGCAGCGCCACGATGCGATCGACCGCGGCCCGATCCACCGCGTTGGGGCTGTGGCGTGGTCGTGACGAGCGATCCACCATGCCGGCACGCCCTTCCGCCTTGTAGCGCTCCACCCAGCGCGCCACGATCTTCGGGGAGACATCATAGACCCGCGCCGCCTGCGCCTTGGTCAGACCGCCTTCGATCACCGAAAGGGACATCTCCTCTCGACGCCGCGGCGTTAAGCGGGCATTTTTATGAATGTTCATTCGGGCCTCCGATGAGCTCTGAGGTGTGGTAACTCCAGTCTCCTCGATCAGGCTCGAATGGACAACTTCCGGAAAGCTCACACCTAGGGCATGTCTGGCCGCCGACTGAAATTCACGCCCAGGCGGCCGAGCGGTTCGCCGAGGATGTCTCGGAGGCGACCGGCGGCGAGGTCACGGTCGAGATCTTCGGAGGAAGCTCGCTCGGCTCGGACCGCGAAATTCTGGAAGGCCTGCGCCTTGGCACCGCCGACATCTGGCTGGGCGGTGCCGGCGTCCTCTCCTCGGCCTCCGATACGGCGAGGATCTTCACGGTTCCGTTCCTGTTCGACGATCTCGATCACTTCCAGGCCGTCTACAACGGCGATGTCGGCCAGGGCATCACGGATGCCATCGATGCCGAAAGCGGCTATCGGGTTGTATCCTACTGGATGCGCGGACCGCGCTGGCTGACGACCAAGGACCGTGTCGAAACGCCCGAAGATCTGGCCGGCATGAAGATCCGCGTGCCGGACAGCCCCGTCTTCGTGCGCTCGTGGGACCAGCTTGGCGCGGCGCCGACGCCGATGAACTTCGGCGAGGTGTTCACGGCCTTGCAGCAGGGCGTCATCGATGGACAGGAAAACCCGCTCTCGCTCATCTATACCGCTCAATTCCCCGAGGTCGTCAGTTTCCTGGGCCGGACCGAGCATGTGATGGAGCCGATCACCATGGTCGTCACGTCAAAGCGGTTTCAACAGCTTTCCCACGAACACCAGGACGCCATCCTGGAGGCCGCCAACGGGGCCGCGCAAGCGTTTGTGGCCGAACAGGTCCTGGCGGGAGAGACCGATTTCCTGCAAAAACTCCAGGATGCCGGCATGACGCTTGTCGAGGTGGACAAGGAGGCCTTCCGCGCCCAGCTTGAGGGCTTCGTCGGCGACACCTTCCCGGAGCTATTGCCCGTCCATGAGCAAATCCGCGCCACCGCGCGGTAAGGCGGCAGCAGCCAGCGACGCAGCCAGCGACTGGGCCGGGCACCTTCGTGCCCGGTTCGGCTTGATTGACCGGGTGCTGGCCGGTGTCGATTGGCTCAACAAGGGTCTGCTTTGGATGCTGTGCGGTCTGCTGGCCGGCATGGCGGTCCTCGGCTTCGCGCAGGTCATTGCGCGCTACTTTCTGGGCTCACCGCTGACATGGTCGGAAGAGGTCCTGCGGTTTGCGTTGATCTGGCTGCCGTTTCTCGGCGTCGGCATCGTGGTGCGCAAGGGCCATCTCATTGCCGTGGAGTTTCTGGTCAATGTTCTGCCGGGCGGTCCGGCCGAAGCCCTGCGTATTGTGGTCCTGGTGCTGTCGGGCCTTCTCTGGCTGCTTCTCGCCGTCTACGGCTTCACCGTTCTGGAGGTTGTGCGCGGCATGCGCGCCGGCGCGACCGAAGTGCCGATGTGGATCGTCTATTCGGTGATCCCGTTCGGCGCGAGCCTTGCCCTGATCAATACGGTTGCCGCGTTGGTTGATCGCCCCGAAATCGTGCTGGCGGAGGCTGACTGATGAGTGCGTTGATGTTCGGTGTGATGCTGCTGGCGCTTTTCGCGCTCAGCGTGCCGGTCGTCATCGCCCTCGGCCTGACGTCGATGGGTTACATGGCCAGTGCCGGGATACCGCTCCAGGCGGCCGTGCAGCGCATGTTCGCCGGCCTCGATTCCTTTCCGCTCGCAGCCATCCCTTTCTTCATCCTGTCCGGCGCGCTCATGGAGGCGTCCGGCATCTCGAACCGTCTGATCGATTTCGCCCAGTCGCTGGTGGGGCGGTTCGCCGGCGGGCTGGGGCTCGTCACGGTGATCTCGGCGATGTTCTTCGCGGCGATTTCCGGGTCGAGTGCGGCGACCACGGCCGCAATCGGCGCGATCCTCATCCCCGCCATGGCCAAGCGCGGCTATCCGCGGCGCTTCGCAGCCTCGACACAGGCCGCATCCGGCGAACTGGGCGTGATCATTCCGCCGTCGATCCCCATGATCATCTATGCGCTGACCGCCGGGGTCCCGGTCTCCATCGGCGATTTGTTCATAGCCGGCATCCTTCCGGGACTCCTGATCGCCGCATCGCTGCTGGCCACCGTCTATGTGATCGCCAGACTGAGAGGCTATGGCGTCATGCGTGACGAGGCAGGCAATGTGGAGCTCCCGCGTGTCTGGCCAAGCTTCAAGGCGGCCATTCTTCCGCTTCTCATGCCTTTCATCATTCTTGGCGGTATCTATGGCGGCGTCTTCACCCCGACCGAAGCGGCTGTCGTTGCCATCTTCTACGCCCTCTTTCTGGGCGTTTTCATTTTCCGCACGCTCAGCTTTGCCCGCATCGGTTCGGCGCTGGCCGCATCGGTCAAATCATCGACCATCATTTTGCTGATCATCAGCGCCGCCAGCGCGTTCGGCTGGGTCCTGACGGCGAACCGCATACCCGACACGGTCGCTTCGGCCTTTGTCGCCGCGTCGGAAAATCCGATCTACTTTCTCTTGATGATCAACGTTCTGCTGCTTCTTGTGGGCATGTTCCTGGAGACCGGCGCGGCCATCATCATCCTGGCGCCGATCCTGACGCCCGTGGCGGTGCAGTACGGCATCGACCCGGTGCATTTCGGCGTGATCATGATCATCAATCTCGCCGTCGGCATGACCACGCCACCGGTTGGGGTGAACCTTTTTATCGCCTGTCAGGTCGCCGGTTTACGCATCGAACAGATCATCAAAAGCATGTTGCCCTTCTATCTGGTGTTGTTGCTGAACATAGCGCTCATCACCTACCTGCCCGGCCTGTCCACCCTTCTCCCGGGACTGCTTCGATAGCCCGTCCACCTTGCCGAAATGACGACCGGCCCATTCGGGGGTGGGCGCAAGTGACGCAATTGCGCAAGCGCGTGGCCGGTAATAGCGTCTGTCGAATGGGCAGGCTGCGGTCGAAAAGATGGAACTGGGCGATATCGGTGCTGTGTGCACTGGCCCTGTCGCTCGTTGCCTTCGCGCACCACCCCGCGACGGCCGACACGCGCCTCTCCGACCCCGAAATCACAGCCTACCTTGCGCTCGGCGGCTCGCTCACCGAGCTTTGTCTCTCCGGCGAGGCCGGAGAAGACGGCGCAGGTCATGCGGAATGCCCGGCCTGCACGCTGGCCAAGAGCATGGCGCTCGCACCGGCGCCTATCGGCCCGTGCCGGGTTGCGCTTCCCGCGCCCGAGCGGGCGATTTGGCCTGAAACGCCGCGTCTTGCCGGATACGCCCTTCATGCGCCATCGGCGCGCGGGCCCCCGATCTGATCCGCGCCTGATCCGCGCCTGATCCGTCACACGGCATAGCCGTCGGCCTGCGGACGGCCGCACGCGTCTTGCGGGCACAGGCGACAACACGCCTCGCACAGCACGGCCCGGCGGCCGGTTTCGACGATCACCGAGACCGCCGACCGCATCGCCAGTCTCGAGAGCCTGACGGACGGGGCGTTCCCCGCCGATCCGGCTTTCGCGGACCCCTGGTCGAGGGCGGGATGGCCGGGAGGCTCGGATTTCACGCCGCGCGGGCGATCCGCGCGGCCCGGAAACCTCATCAGGAAACCTCATCAGGAAACCTCAACAGGAAACACCAACATGACCCTCAAATCCCTACTGCTCGGCGGTGCTGTCGCGCTTGCGGCTCTCCCGGCCGCGGCGGATGACATCATCAACATGGCGACCAGCTTCCAGATCCGATCCATGGACCCGGTGCGTCAGGGCTTCTGGATGCAGGAGTTCGGCCAGGGCGAGTTGCTCATGCAATTCCAGCCGGATGGCACGATTACGCCCTGGCTCGCGGAAAGCCTCGAAAGGACGGACGATACCACCTGGGTGATCACGATCCGCGATGGCGTGACCTTCCAGAACGGGCGCGTGATGGACGTGCCCGCCGTGCTGGAGGCGATCGCCTATCATCGCGAACGCAACAGCGGCACGCAGGCCGTCCTGCCCGCCGAAGCGACCTTCACCCGGACCGGCGAGCGCGAAATCACGGTTGAAACCGGTGTTCCGGTGCCTGAACTGCCGAGCATCCTCGCCCATGAAAGCCGCTTGATGATCATTGACGTCGGCCCGGTCCTGGCCGCGGGCGAGGATTACGAGGCGCTTGAAGGGGCCGGCATCCACACCGGGCCTTACCGTCTCGTCGCACTCGACGACCAGCGCATGATCGCCGAACGCTACGAAGACTACTGGCGCGGCAGGCCGGCGATGGCGGGGGTCGAACTTCGCTTTGTTTCAGATGCCAATGCGCGCATCCTCGCGGTGCAGAACGGCGAGGTGGATATCGCGCTTTACCCGCCGATTTCCGCCGCCCCGGTGTTTGCGGCCACGCCCAACGTCAACCTCGCCCTCGGCGCCCCCTCCACCGGCGGCTTTCTGTCGGTCATGGACGTCACGGACGGTGCGTTCGAAGAGGTCGCGGTGCGCCGGGCCGTGATGCTGGCGGTGAATTACGAGGAACTGGCGAACGACGTCTTCCACGGCGCCAAGATTCCAGCGACAGGCCTCTACAATCCCCGCTTCCCCTGGGCGGTCGAAAACTATCGATACGATCCGCAAGAAGCGAACGCGATACTCGATGCGGCAGGCTGGGTGCGCGACGGCGACACGCGCACACGCGACGGCGAAACCCTGTCCGTCACGCTGATGATCTACCCGCAGCAGCCCGACCTCGTGCCGTTGTCGAACGCGATGCAGTCTTACCTGCGCGAGATCGGCATCGCCTCGCAGATCGTGTCGGTCGACAGCGTCGTCGAGGCGGCGACGAACGATCTCGTCGCCTGGGACCTCGCCCTGGTGGCAACGGGAACGGCCACCGTAGGGTCGGTCAGCGGCTTCCTCAATCGCTACGTGGCCTGCGAAGGAGACAGGAACTATGGCGGTTACTGTAACGACCGCGTGCAAGAACTGATCGAGACGCTCGACGTGACGGTCGACGAGGAGCAGCGCTATGAACTCCTGCGCGAGACCCAGACGATCCTGGTCGAGGACGACCCTTACGTCTTCAATGCCACGATCCTGATCGAGCGCGCGCTCGTCAGCGATGCCTGGTCGGACTATGTCCCCGCCGTCGCCTGGAACCACATCAAGTGGGACACGGCGCCGAACCCGTGACGGCGCGTTTCACGGGCATCCAGCGCGGCGGCCTTCTTGTCGCCGCGCTCCTGCGTATCGGGCAGGCCCTGCTGACGGCCTTGGCCGCCAGTGTCATCGTGTGGGCGCTCTTGCCGCTCGCGCCCGGCGATGTCGCAAGGCGGGTTCTTCTGGCCCGCGGCATGCAGGATCTGACGCCTGCGGAGATTGAGTCGGCGCGGGAAGAACTCGGTTTGAACGACCCGCTGACGATCCAGTTCCTGAACTGGCTCGGCGGTGTGTTGCAAGGCGATCTCGGGCAGAGCTTCACCAGCCAGGCGCCGGTCGCCCGGGAGATTATGGAGCGGTTGCCCGCAACCGTGATGCTGCTGGGGCTGGCGCTTGCATTCTCCATTGCCCTTTCACTTGTCTTTGCGCTGATCGCGACCGCCTGCCGGGACCGCTGGCCGGACAGGGCAATCCGGCTCTACACCCAGATCGGCGCGGCCCTGCCAACCTTCGTCTTCGCGCTCCTGGCTCTGACCTTCCTTGTCGTCGGCTTTCAGTTGGGCCGTGTTCTCGCCGATCCCTCCTGGTCCGCAGCCCTGATCCCGGCCTTCATCATCGGCCTGGATCGCGCTGCAAGCTGGACCCAGCTTTTGCGCGCCGGACTGCTTGAGGCCATGGCCAGCGGCTATGCCGAGGTTGCCCGGGCACGCGGCGCGTCCGAACGGCGTATCCTGCTGCGCCATGCTCTCCCCAATGCGCTGCTGCCATTTCTCACCGCGATCGGTGTCAGCATCGGCGCCCTGATCGGCGGCGTGCCGTTGATCGAAGCGATTTTCACCTGGCCCGGCCTCGGTGCCTACCTGCTCGAAGCGCTGTCATCCCGGAACTATCCGGTGATCCAGGCCTATGTGCTGATCACCGCCCTGTCCTACGTGACGGCCGCGCTTCTGATCGATCTGGCTGCCCTCGTTCTCGACCCCCGGCTGAGGGACCGGCCCGCATGAGCGCGCTCGACATCACCCGCCCCGATACCGTGCCGCAGGCCGTGGACCGGCGCCTCCCGAGGCAGCTTTGGCGCCACCCGTCAGGGCGGGCGGGCCTGCTGATCGGACTTGCGCTCCTCCTCTGCGCGGCGATCGGCTGCGTATGGACACCCCACGCCCCTGATGTGCCGAACTACGCCAATGCCCTGAAGGCGCCAAGCCTCGCGCATCCCTTCGGCACGGACGCAACCGGGCGCGACATGTTGAGCCGCGTGATGGATGGCGCGCACCGATCCATTGGCGCCGCTGTTCTTGTGCTGGGGGCCGTGTTTGCCATCGGCCTTGTCGCTGGAACGCTTGCCGGGCTTGCAGGCGGTCTGACGGATAGTGTTGTGATGCGCATCGCCGATATCGCGATGACCCTGCCGGGCCTGGTCCTGGCCTTCGCGGTCCTGGGTCTTCTCGGCCCGGGTTTTGTGAACCTGTTGATTGCGCTCATCATTGCTGATTGGGCCTGGTATGCGCGGCTGGCGCGGTCGCTGTCTCTCGATGCCCGCAAAAGGCCCCATGTGATCGCCGCGCGCATGGCGGGGATCCCACGCTGGCGGATCATTCTGGGCCATATCCTGCCGGGCGTCGCGCTGCGGGTCGGCCTCGTTGCCACGCTGGCGCTCGGCGGCATGATCGGCGCGATCTCGGGGTTTTCCTTCCTTGGGCTGGGCGTCCAGCCGCCCGCCGCGGAATGGGGGGCGCTCCTGGCGGAGTCCCGTCTTTTCTTCGCCCTTGCGCCTTGGCTCCTCATCGCGCCGGCCGGGTTCATTTTCCTTTCGGTCCTGTCTGCCAATCTGGTCGGAAACGCCCTGCGCGATGTCGCCAGCCCGGGGGAAGCCTGAATGCACCCTGTGCTGACATGCAAAGGCCTTACCGTGACCTATCCCGGCGGCATGACGCCGGTTCGGGAGATCTGCTTCTGCGTGAAACCGGGGGAGTGTTTCGCCCTGGTGGGGGCATCGGGTGCGGGAAAATCGACGATCGCCAAGGCGCTGGTGGGACTTCACCGTCGCGGCACGACCGTCACCGGCGCGCTGCGGATCGGCGGTCGTGACATGATCGGGGCCAATCGCAGCTTATGGCAAAGCGTGCGGGGACGGCAGGTCGGGTTCGTGGCGCAAAACCCGTGGGCGGCCTGCGATCCGCTGCGCCCGGTGCGCGACCATGTGGCCGAGGCCTGGCGGTGCCATGGCCTCCCGGTCTCCTGGCAGACCATCGCCGCCAGACTGGAAACCCTCGGCGTCGCAAGCGCCGGTGCACGCATGGGCCAGCACCCGCACACGTGGAGCGGCGGCATGCTGCAGCGCGCCTCGATCGCCGCTGCCGGGGCGCTGGTTCCGCCGCTCCTGATCGCCGACGAACCCACCAGCGCGCTCGATACGGATCGCGCCCGATCGGTGCTGGCGGCGCTCCGCTCACTGGACTCGGCGGTCGTCCTGATCAGCCACGACATTGAACTGGTGCTGCGCAGCGCGGACAGGGTGGGCATCCTCCACGATGGCCGGCTCGTTGAACACGGCACGCCACGCCTGCTTCGATCCGCACCGAAGCACGCGGAGACCAGGCGCCTTCTGGCCGCACTCGCGCCGTTGCCGCCTCGCTCGAACCCCGCCCGAACGAAGCCCCTTCTGCGCATGGCAAAGGTCTGTGCGCGCTACGACAAGGGACGCGTGACGGCCCTGGTTGCCGCTGATCTGGAGATAGGGGCCGGCCAGATCGTCGGCGTTCAGGGGCCGTCCGGATGCGGGAAGTCCACGCTGCTGCGACTTGCCATGGGGATCGAGCGGCCCGCCGGGGGCACCATCCGGCGTTCTCAAGCGCTGCGGCGGCCTGGCGCTATTCTGCCGGTCTTTCAGGACCCGGTTGGCAGCCTGGTGCCGCACTGGCCGATCTGGCGGTCGATCTGCGAGCCGCTGACCGCCCCCGGGCGTCCGAGACAATCTTTCGATCGACATCGCGAGCACGCTTACGCCGCTTTGGCGCGCGTCGGGCTTGGCGCTGTCGATCCACAGGCGCGGCCCTCGGAGCTGTCCGTGGGCCAGTGCCAACGCGTTGCCCTTGCGCGCGCAACGATTGCCAGCCCGGCGATGATCGTCGCGGACGAACCCACCAGCGCGCTCGACAGCCCCTCGACCTGGCTGGTCAGCAAGCTGCTGCGCGATGCCGCTGAACGGGGAACGGCGGTCTTGGTCGTGAGCCACGACAGCACTTTCCTCCACCGCCTCGCCGATCGTGTCATTACCCTGGAGGCAGGGCGGACGCTCGCAGCCGCAAAAGGCGATTGATTGGGAGACAGGGAAGCTGGGGAGGGTTCGACCGATATGATCGAAGCAGGCAGCGGTAGTCCCGCCGTGTTGTTCCCGTTCTCTCTGGTATTCGGCGGACGCTACGGGCTCAAACCGGATGACTCCCAAGATAATGATGGCTGCGCCAATAGCGGCTTAGTTACGTCTGTTCAAAAACTTCTTCTGGCATTGTATCAGGGGTTCGATGAAACCGATAGAAATCCAATCTGCAAATCCATCAGACTATGATGAAATCGCCGATGTTTGGCATGCCAGCGCCAGTCTTCCCGGCGTTGGTCCTGATCCTATGGTTCCCCGAGAAACGTTGAGGGCCCGCATCGAGCCAGAAGTTGCGAATGGATGGCGGATCACGGTGGCAAAAACAAGTGGCCAGATTGTTGGATTTCTAGCTGTTAACGCCGAAAATAGGGTGCTTTCGCAGATTTTTGTTCGACCGGACTTCATTGGTTCGGGCCTTGGCGCTTGTCTGCTGCGATTGGCAATGAAGCAGATGCCTCTTGGATTTACGCTCTCAACCGCTTCAACGAATGCGAGCGCGCGGAAGTTCTACGAAAAGTGGGGTTTCACGATGACAGGAACGGGGCTCCATCCCAGAACAGGGCATGAAATTTCCTTCTACGAGTGGACAGGGCAATAGCGCTCCAAAGCGTTAGCAGTCGTTCGATCATGGTGCAGCATCGTGCACTTCGGGCTCCAAGCTCGAATTCGCCGCGTCGCATTGTCGGATATAGCTGAGCGTCGTTCGCAGCCCAAACCTGACGTCCGACGCTATCAATCGCCTCCTTTGGCTGCAGACATTCACGGCATGAGCGAAAGGGGTCGGAATTCTCCAACACCCGATCCATTCCCGCCTGAAGTGTCGCAACACCTGCGGCAAGCAACCGACGGTTACGCAACCACATCGCCAGCTTGGAGGATGGACGCCGATATGCCAATCTCATCGCCATATTTGTATGCATTTGGGAGATGTCGGATTGATTGCGTTATGGCCGATCATCAATCGCAATGTGGTTAGCCTGATAGAAGATTACGTCAGGCATACCTCAACACCGCGCGATATCGTTCTGAGTTTTTGTTTGTTCCTGCTGCTGCCACTGCTTGTGCTCGCTCCGGGACATGCAAGCGCGCAACCGGCGATTCCAGCCGTCGAGAACGGTGTTCTCGACCTGCGCGCAACGGGATGGAACTTCGAAGAAGACGGCCCGATCGCTCTCAACAGATGGAAATTCTTCGGCAACCGGCTTCTCCACGGAAGGGATTTCGATACATCCGATCCGCCGCAATCGGAGACCTATTATTCCAGTCCCGGGTATTGGACCGGGCTGAATACGCCCGAAGGGCCAATGGAAAGTTTCGGCTATGCGACGCTGGAGCTGACAGTGTTGCTGCCGTCTCCGTCCAAGGACCTTGCGCTCAGTTTCGGCAACATATTTTTCGCTTATGAAGTCGATATCGGCGACCAGCCCGTCGGCGGGGTGGGGACTGTCGGGACATCGCCGGAACAGGCAAAAGCCCGGATCGACCACATTGTCATCCCCGTGCCCGACGGGTTGACGAGCGTAAGACTGACGCTGCGCATATCCAACTATGTCGATTGGCGTGGCGGCAGTTTGCGTGATCCCGTATCGATCGGATTCCAGCCCTATTTCAGCGAATTGGACTCGTTCAAGTTCGGGCTGGCCGGGTTCATCGGCGGCATCCTGTTCATTTTCGGCTTCTATCATCTGGGCCTGTTTGCGATGCGCCCGTCGGACCGGTCGACCCTCTGGTTCGGCCTGTTCTGCTTTGTCATCCTGTTTCGCGCCATGACCATCTGGTATCCCTTCATATGGGACCTCGTCAGCCAGGACTACTTCTGGCTGGTCTACAAGATCGTGGCGTTCTGCGCCTTCAACGCGGTGTCCCTGCTGATCCTGTTTTCCGCGAGCATCTTCCCGCAGGACATTCCCAGACGGCTGTTGCTGATAGAGGCGGGCATTCCCTTCCTGCTGTCTTTATCGTGCTTCCTGCCGGGCAACGCATGGTCGGGCCCGTTGCCCATGTACACCGTGCTCGTCATGACGCTGTTGGTGTTTTTGCACGTCACATACCTCTCGATCATCGGGCTCGTGCGCCGCCGAAACGAGAGCATTCTCTTCGCGATCGGCTGGTTCGGCAGCATGCCGTTATTCGCGCTTTCGACATTCCACCTGTTCGGATTGGTCAGGGCGGCGGAAACGATGCAGTACGGCATCCTGTCTTTCGTGGCCGTGCAGGCCTTCGTCCTGTCGCGGCGTTTTTCCCGGTCGTTCAACCGGGTCGAGGCCTTGTCCGGGGAGTTGTCCCGCAACAATGAACGTCTGCAGCGGCTGGATGAACTGAAAAACCAGTTCCTGGCCAACACCTCGCACGAGCTGCGCACGCCGCTCAACGGCATCATCGGGCTGACCGAATCCCTGCGCGCGGGCTCCAACGGGCCGGTCAGCCAGAGTGTCGACCGGTCGCTTGCGATGATTGCCGCCAGCGGAAGGCGGCTGGCGACACTCGTCAACGACATTCTGGATGCCGAGAAGCTGCGCAACCGCGACATCACGCTGTCGCGCCATGCCGTCGACCTGCACGAGATCGTCCAGGTGGTGTTGCAGCTTACCCGCACGCTCGCCGACAACAAGGGCCTCGAACAGCACAATGACGTGCCGCCGGACCTGCCCTTCGTCGATGCCGACGAGAACCGGTTGCAGCAGATCCTGCAGAACCTGATCGGCAACGCCATCAAGTTCACCCATGCCGGCAGCGTGAGCGTCGGCGCCGCCGAGAACGGTGACGACGTCGAAATATGGGTCGAGGATACGGGCATCGGCATCCCTGAAGACAAGTTCGACTCCATCTTCCAGTCCTTCGAGCAGGCGGATGCCTCCACGGAGCGCGAATACGGTGGCACCGGCCTTGGCCTTTCCATCACCAGGCGGCTCGTTGAACTGCATGGCGGCACGATCGAAGTGGAATCGGAACAGGGCAAGGGCAGCCGCTTCACCTTCACCCTGAAGAAAGCCGCAGCCGACGCGGAAAGGGCGGATATCCCGGCGCTGGCGCCGGAACGCAAGCAGGAGATGTCCCAGCCGATCGTCCTGCCGACAACGTTGCAGCAGGCACGAGGCACGGGACAGGCCCGGCCGAAGGAACTGGAAAGCGCAGGAGACGGTCCGGACCCGCTTCCTTCCGTTCTGGTGGTCGACGACGACGAGATCAACCGGCACGTGGTGGCGAACTTCCTGGGCCTGGGGTCCTACACCGTGCTGGAAGCCGAGGACGGGGAGAAGGCGCTTGAGCTGGTCCGTGAAAGGCATCCCGACCTGGTGCTGCTCGACATCATGATGCCGAAGATGAACGGCTACGAGGTGTGCCGGACGATCCGCAGCGAGCAGGACCAGGCGGACCTGCCGGTCATCTTCCTGTCGGCCAAGGACCGGACCGAGGACCTGGTGGCCGGTTTCGAGAGCGGCGGCAATGATTACGTGCCCAAGCCTGTCGCCGGCCCCGAACTGCTGGCCCGCGTCGCCACCCATCTGAAACTGCTGGAGATCCAGGCGCTGATGATCCGCCGGGAGAAGCTGGCGGCGATCGGTCAGGTGGCCGCCGGTATCGTCCACGATTTCAAGAACTCGATCAACGTCATGCGTGGCTATGCCGAGATGATTGAGGAGGAAGAGGTGGCTTCCGAAGTCGCCGAATTCGCCTCAACGATTTCCTCTGAAGCCAACCGCATCGGCGCAATGGCCCACGAGATCCTGGATTACGCCCAGGGCGAGATGCACCTTCAAACCGAGGACATCACTGTCGACGATCTCCTTATCAAGGTGCAGGCTGCGATCCGCCCCGCTTTCGACCTGAAACATCTCGGCTTTAAGATCGTCAACGAGGCGGGGGGAACGGTGCGCATCGACAGCGCCCGCCTGATCCGCGCCTTCGTCAACATTGCCGGCAATGCCTCGGATGTCCTGGCCGCCGACGGTGTTTTCACCATACGGGCCCGGCGCGACGGGAATACGGTGACCTTCGAACTCGCCGATGACGGCCCGGGCATTCCCGAGGCGATCCGCGACCGGCTGTTCGATCCCTTCGTCACCTTCGGCAAGGAGAAGGGCACGGGTCTTGGCATGGCGCTGGTCAGGAGCATCGTCGAGGCGCATGACGGCACGATCCGCTTCGAGACCGAGACGGGAAAGGGAACAACCTTCTTTGTCACGATCCCCTGATACCGGCGCGATCGGCGGGCGGGGAAGTCAGGCTCGACAACAGCACGGTGCCGCGGCCCTATCCCGGCGGCGGCCTGGTCTGGCTCAGCAACGATTCCTTGGGCGTCAGCGCGGCCTTCCGCTTGCCGCCGCTGGACCCGACATCGTCAGCAATATGACCCGGTAATTATATCCCAAGAATGGGCGGCCCAGCTGATCAGTCGGACCACCCGCCCCTGTGCAGGCGTGTCCCGATAACGGTTGTCGATCGTCGATGCGGCCTTGGAGCCATTCGAGCGCGCCCCCTCTGTCCGGCCCGCCCGGTCGGGGTCCAACTGTACCTGCGTGGGGAACTGGCCCTAAACAGAATTTTGATGCGCCGCAGATAGCGCCATCGGCACCGGCGTCGCTTGCGGCCCTGGGCTGCCGTTGGATCGTCAGGATTGTAACGACGGCTCCTGCCCATTGGGCACGTCGGCTCGGCACCACTGTCCGCGTGGAGCACGGCCTCGCAAGCGCGCCATCTTGGCCGGCAAGCCGGTCGCGTCAATGAAGACCAGTCCTGCCGGATCAAGGTCCAGTTGGAAACTGGTGCTGCCGGTGAGATTTGAACTCACGACCTCTCCCTTACCAAGGGAGTGCTCTACCCCTGAGCTACGGCAGCAAGCCGGTGCGGACCGCGACGATGCGTGGATCCGGTGAAGCGGCGCGGACCCTGCCACAGGGCTGGACGAAGCGCAAGCGCTGCAACGGCGCCTCCCATACGCTTTCCTTGCGCATCCCGCAAGCGCTAGAAAGAGCGAATGAACACCGACGAGAAAAAAGATCGCCTGGCCGCCGCCCTGCGCCGCAACCTGGCGCGGCGCAAGGCACAGTCGCGGGCCCGCAAGCCGGATGCGGGCGAGGCCCGATCGAATGGAGATGCGCCGGGAGAAAAGAAGACGGCCGAAGGCAAAGCGGACGAATAGGCAACGGGCGACCGACGGATATGAGCGCTTGTCCCGGGTCGGCAGGCCGCGGCACCTGCCCGAACGGGCTTGCGCCATTGCGCCTTCCGCCCGAAGCCGCTAACACGTTGTCGCGCCGCGACCGGCGCGGTGGAAGCGGTATTGCGGCACCATGAGCAAGCTCAAACTCTACGCGCTCGATCCCGAAGACCTCGATGTGCTGTCGGCGCATCTGCAGGACGCGGTCCTGCAGGTCCGCGACATGGCCTATCTGCCGGACCAGCGGCGTTTCGCGCTCGTCGTCAACCGGTTCGACTGGGTGGAACAGGCCGAGAAGGCGAAAGAGAAGCACCGCCGCCGCACCGCCCTGCATTTCGAACGCGTCATCGCCGTGCGCCGCCGCAGGCTGCGCCAGGACAGCCCGGACGGCGTCCTCAACCTCCTGGCGATCCGCTATACCGAGACCGAGGCCCCGGCCGGTACGATCGACCTGGTGTTTTCCGCCGATGCGACGATCCGGCTCGAGGTCGAGTGCCTGGAGGCTAGCCTGTCGGATCTCGGGCCGGCCTGGTCGACACAGGCCGTTCCCGCCCACGATCTCGCCGATCCCCTCGCCGACACGCCTGATGGCGAAGCCAGCGGCGATACCGGCGGCAATGCCGGCGATGGGGCCTGAGGGCGAAGCGCCATGTCGGAAACGCCCAACCGGCTGATTTCCGTCGAGCTTGACGAATCCTCGATCGGGCGCGGCTCGCCGGATATCGAACACGAACGGGCGATCGCGATCTACGACCTGATCGAGGAAAACAGCTTTGCGCTTACCGGAGTGGAAGAGGGCCCGTTCCGGCTCAGGCTGTCGATCCAGGAAAAGCGGCTGGTCTTCGATATCCGCAACGAGGCGGACGATCCGGTCGTCACCCACATCCTGTCGCTGAGCCCGTTCCGCAGGATCGTGCGGGATTACTTCATGATCTGCGAAAGCTATTTCGAGATGATCAAGACGGCGAGCCCGAGCCGCATCGAGGCCGTCGACATGGGCCGGCGCGGCATTCACAATGACGGTTCGCGCATTCTGATGGAGCGGCTCGAGGGCAAGATCGCCGTCGATTTCGATACCGCCCGGCGCCTGTTCACCCTGATCTGCGTCCTCCACTGGAAAGGCTGACCGGTGACGCCGGGGGACAGCGACAGGCCACCATCGGCCGTCCTGTTTGCCTGCGGAATGAACTCCGTCCGCTCGCCGATGGCCGCCGCGATCACCCGGCATCTGTTTCCCCATTCGATCTATGTCGCCTCCGCCGGCGTGCGCGAGGGCAAGCGCGACCCCTTCGTCACCGTGGTCATGGAGGAAATCGGCATCGACCTGTCGGAGCACCAGCCGCACACCTTCGAGGACCTGTCGGATTCCTCCTTCGACCTGATCGTCTCGCTCGCCCCCGAGGCCCATCACCAGGCGCTGGAAATGACGCGGACGATGGCGGTCGACGCGGAATACTGGCCGACAGAGGACCCGACCTTCGCGGAGGGCAGCCGCGATCAACGGCTGAACGCCTATCGCCGGACGCGTGATCTGCTGATGCAGCGCATCAAGAAGCGCTTCGCCTGGCAACGGCCGCCGAGTGGGTGAGGCACGGTCCGCAAAGCGGACGAAATGCGAACGCATTTCGAGTGCCGAACGCGCGAGGCCCAAAGCCGAGCGCCGGAAGGCGGTTGCCGAAACGCGATGCGCTCAAACGCATCGCCGGGAAGCCTCGCGCCAGCACGGAACTGGTTTCAGGGGCTGAACGCGCGAACGTCGGAGCACGGCGCCGGCTGCGCGCACATCCGAAAGTTGCATAAGGTTGTGTAAATCAGCTTCTGCACCGAAAGCATGACAGGTCGTCAACTCGATCCCGCCTTCGGCGTGAGCCACCGACACAACGCCTGACAGCATACCCCCATCAATATCCCCCCGCCTCCGCCGAAATGCGCTTGTGCAGCCGCACCATGAACGACGTTGCAAAGAGCGGCGTCGCCAGGTTGACGACCGGGATCATCACGAAGAAGGCGATGATCAGGCCGGCGCCGAAGATGCGACCGCCATGGGCGCGGCGCAGCAGCCGGGCATCCGCGTAGTCGCGGTGCCTGAGTGCTGCCATCTCGAAATATTCCCGGCCGAGCAGATAGGCGTTGGCGAGCAGGAAGGCGATGAGGTTGACGCCCGGAATCAGCAGCAGGAACAGCGCGACCAGATTGGCCAGGATCACCACGCCGAAGAACTTGATCGAGGTGACGATGGTTTCGCCCATTGGCAGGTCGCGGCCCGGAGGATCGGCGGGAAAGCCGGTTTCCTCGACCTTGCCGGCGATCTCGTCGAGGAAGAAGCCCGCGACCAGCGACGAAACGGGCGCGACGAGAAAGACGAGCGCGACGATGAAGCCAGCGCCGGCGAGCCAGGCGAGCACCGTGTCCGCCCACGCCCAGGGCAGTTTGATGAAATGATCGAACAGGGTGATCAGCACGATCCACAGCGCGATCAGGGCGGCGAAGGTGAAGCCGAGCGTACGCAGGAGCACCGACCGGAAGGGCGTGGAGCCGACATCGGCCAGCGCGTCATAGGCATCTTGGATCATGAGAGGGTTCCGCTCCCCGGCAGGGCGTTCAACAGGCCTTGTTCGACATAAGCGCGCGACCGCGCCGGCGCAACGCCGGGCGTGCGCCGCTGCCTATGTTGGTGGATCACCGCTTCGGTGCTTGCCGCGGCGCGGCGGGCCCGTATAGTGCCGCTTCCCGCCCGAACGGCCTGTGCCCGTCCCACCAACAGCAAGAAGCCTCAACCATGCCCGAAACCGAATTCGACGTCCTTGGCATCGGCAACGCCATTGTCGACGTGATCGCCCGCGCCGAGGACGACCTGCTCGTCGCCGAGAACCTGGTCAAGGGGTCGATGAACCTGATCGACGAGGCGCGCGCCGACCTGCTCTACGGCGCGATGGGGCCGGCGACCGAGATGTCGGGCGGTTCGGGCGCCAACACGATCGCCGGCGTCGCCTCGCTCGGCGGCCGGGGCGCGCTGTTCGGCAAGGTGGCGGACGATCAGCTCGGCACGGCATTCGCCCACGATATCCGGGCGCTTGGTGTGCATTTCGAGACCGGCATGCTGTCGGGTGGCCCGTCGACGGCGCGCTGCCTGATCATGGTAACGCCGGATGGCGAGCGCACCATGAACACCTATCTCGGCGCCTGCCAGGAGCTCGGCCCCGCCGATATCGATCCGCACGTCGTCGCGGCGGCCAAGATCCTCTACATGGAAGGCTATCTGTGGGACCCGCCAGAGGCCAAGAAGGCATTCCTGGAGGCTGCCAAACACGCCAAGGCGCATGACCGGGAGGTGGCGCTGACGCTGTCGGATTCCTTCTGCGTCGACCGCTACCGCGCCGAGTTCCTCGATCTGTTGCGCTCGGGCACCGTGACGCTCCTGTTCGGCAATGAAAGCGAGTTGCATTCGCTCTACGAGACCGCCGACACCGAGACGGCGATGGCGGCGCTCGAGGCCGACTGCCCGTTTGCCGTCATCACCCGCAGCGAAAAGGGCGCCGTCGTCCTGAAGGGCGGCGAGCGGGTCGCCGTGCCGGCGGCGCCGGTGGAGAAAATCGTCGACCTGACCGGCGCCGGCGACCTGTTCGCCTCGGGCTTCCTGTTCGGCCTTGCCCGCGGTTTCGATCCGGAAACCTGCGCCCGGCTCGGCGGCCTGGCGGCCGCCGAGGTCATCAGCCATTTCGGCGCCCGCCCGCAGATAAGCCTCAAGGAGCTGGCGCAGCAGAACGGGCTTCCGGTCTAGATCAGCGCAGCAGCCCGACGATGTCGCGAACCTGATCGTAGACCGGTCCGGCAATTGCCCGGGCCTGGTCGGCGCCGCGCTTCAGCACGGAATCGATATAGGCCGGATCGTCGTTCAGTCGCCGCATCTCGGCTGCGATCGGCGCCAGCCGCTCGACCGAGATCTCGGCAAGCGCGGTCTTGAAGGTCGAGAACTGGGCGCCGCCGAATTCGGCGAGCACATCGCCCTTCGAGCGCTCGGCAAGGGCTGCGAAGATACCGACAAGATTGGTCGCCTCCGGCCGGTTCTCCAGGCCCGCCTCCTCGCTGGGCAGCGGTTCGGGATCGGTCTTGGCCTTGCGGATCTTCTGGGCGATCAGGTCGGCATCGTCGGTCAGGTTGATGCGCGAGGCGTCGGACGGGTCCGATTTGGACATCTTCTTCGCGCCGTCGCGCAGGCTCATGACGCGCGTCGCCGGCCCCTGGATAAGCGGCTCGGTGAGCGGGAAGAACATCTCCTCGCCGGTCACCCGCTCAATCGACTCGGCGAAATCGTTGTTGAACTTCTGGGCGATGTCGCGGGTCAGTTCCAGGTGCTGCTTCTGGTCTTCGCCGACCGGCACGTGGGTCGCGCGATAGGCCAGGATGTCGGCGGCCATCAGGTTGGGATAGGCGAACAGCCCGACGGAGGCGTTCTCGCGGTGCTTGCCCGCCTTTTCCTTGAACTGGGTCATCCGGTTGAGCCAGCCCATCCGGGCAACGCAGTTGAACACCCAGGCAAGCTCGGCATGGGCCGAGACCTGGCTCTGGTTGAAGACGATGTGCTTTTCCGGGTCGATGCCGGCGGCGATGAACGCGGCGGTGACGTCGCGGGTGCTCTGCCGCAGCGTTTCCGGCCCGCCCCAGACGCCGACATCCTGGGTGATCGCATGCAGGTCGACCACGCAATAGACGCAGTTGTAGCTCTCCTGCAGGGCGACGAAGCGGGTGATCGCGCCGAGATAGTTGCCAAGATGCAGATTGCCGGTGGGCTGCACGCCGGAAAAGACGCGCTGTTCAAACGCCGTCATCGTTTCAGTCCGTATCATGAGGGATCGCTGGGGACGGCGCGTTATGGCCGATCGGCAAGACGGATTCAAGACGGGCCGATGTAAGCCGGGCCATTGAAGGTGGGCGCATCGCCGCTATGTCCCGCGATAGCCGGCGATCCGCCATGCCAACATCTTCTCACGACAGGAGACGGTTTCATGAGCGCGATCGTATTGGCCCGCGGCGAGACGGAATTCGATCATGTCGTCCTGGGCACCTTCGATACCCGCGCCGGCGCGGACTGGCTGTCGCACCAGACCGGCGCAACGGTCACCATGACCGAGCCTGAGCCGGATCAGTGGTATCACAGCGCCGTTTTGCCCCTGAAACAGGGCAGTTTCGTCGAAGTGCTCGGCCCCAACCCGGCGCACAAGGGCTTCCATCCGATCAAACAACTATTGTCCGGCTACGACACCCCGCGCCCGCTGTTCTGGCATCTTGCAACCGACGACTTCGATGGGTTCTGCGCCCGCCTGGACGCCGCCGGCGCGCGGGCGGATCGCATCGAAGAACTCGACAGCGAAGGGCCGACCGGCCGGCGGGCCTATAAGCGGGCGATCGTCGGTCCCGGCTTCCGGACCGTGCGGCCGTGCTTCATTCAATGGATCGCCAGACCTGAGCGCAGCGGCGGGGAAACCCCGGTCTGCTCCGCCACGGCCTTCACGGTCCGTGATCGCGAACCGGAAAAGCTCAATCGAATCTTCGAAGCGCTCGGGCTTGCGCTGCGGGCGACGCAGGGGCCGCAGACGCTGAGCGTCGACCTCGATACGCCGAAGGGCAAGATCGTCCTGAGCGGCGATGGTCAGACCTTCGAGGGGGCCGGCGCGATGCTGCTGATGGCAAAGCTCTATCTGCGCTATCTGGCTGGGGGCGCCAGGCGCTGAATCGCCGCTATCGTCCACATCGGAAACACCCGTTTCCCGGGCTCGTCATTCGGCCGCCTCGCGCGAAAAGGCGCGGCGCAGATCGGATCGCGTCAGGACGCCGGTCGCGACCGCCAGGACGGCGAACACGACCGCGCCAAGGCAGACGATCGCCAGCATGACGCCGATCGCCCCGGCCTGGCCGGTTTGCGCGTAAGGGGCGAGCAGCCAGTTGGCCGCGACGATCGCGACCGTCATCCACAGTGTCGCGTTGAACGCCAGCAGCGTGCGGCGCCTCAGTCGCGCGTCGGGCACGAATTCCCCCTTGCGCCACAACGTCCAGCCGAGCAGGGCCGAGTTGATCCAGCCGGCGACCGAGGTGCCGAGCGCGATGCCGACATGGCCGAGAAACGGGAACAGGGCAAGCGAGATGGCGATATTGGCGGCGACGTTGATGCCGGCGAACCACATCGGCGTGCGGGTATCCTCGCGGGCGAAGAAGGCCGGCGCGAAGACCTTGTTGAGCACGAAGGCCGGCAGGCCGATCGCGAAGGCCGAAAGGGCTGCCGCCGTCGCCGCCGTGTCGTCGGGGCCGAAGGCGCCGCGCTCGAACAGGCCGCGGATGATCACGTCGGGAATGAAGAACAAGGCCGCCGCGCAGGGCAGCGTCAGCGTCAGGGCGAATTCGAGCGCCCGGTTCTGGCCGTTCATCACCGCCTCGCGGTCGCCAGCCCTGAGCCGACGCGACAGTTCGGGCAGCAGCACGATGCCGATCGCAATGCCGATCGTGCCGAGCGGCAACTGGTAGAGCCGGTCGGCATAGTAGAGGAACGACACCGCCCGGTCCTGCAGCGAGGCGATCATGGTGCCGACCATGATGTTGATCTGGGTGATGCCGCCGGCGATGATGCCGGGAATGCCGAGCGTCACGAGCCGCCTGACGCCCGGCGTCATCCGGGGCCATCTGAGTGATAGCCCCATGCCGACCCGGCGGGCGGCATAGCCGAGCATCAGCAATTGCGCGATGCCGGCGAAGAACACGCCCCAGGCAAGATAGACGCCGGCGGTCCGGTCGCCGCTGTGGCCGAGCGCATTGATCAGGAGCAGCGCCAGGATCAAGACCGCGTTCAACAGCGCCGGCGCAAAGGCGGCCGCGGCGAAGCGGCTGAGCGCGTTCAAGACACCCGACAGAAGCGCGACCAGCGAGACGAAGACCAGATAGGGGAAGGTGATGCGGGTCAGCATCACCGCCAGGTCGAACTTGTCCGGCTCGCCCGAAAAGCCCGGCGCCAGCACCAGCATGAACAACGGCATGGCGATCTCGGCAAGGGCGGTCAGCGCCAGGAGGACGAACAAAAGCGCCGACAGCGCCTCTTCGGCGAAGCGGCGGGCCTCGCGCGCGCCCTCGCCTTCCAGCGCCTTGGCAAACAGCGGCACGAAGGCTGCGTTGAAGGCGCCCTCGGCGAAGATCCGCCGGAACAGGTTGGGCAGCCGGAAGGCGACGAAGAAGGCATCGGCGACCGGCCCGGTGCCGAGCGCGGAAGCCGTCAGCACGTCGCGGATGAAGCCGAGCACGCGGCTGACGATGGTGCCGCCGCCGACGGTGGCGAAATGCCGGATCAGCGCCATTCCCGCCTCCTGCCGCGAACGCAATTCACGCCGCGTTTTCCTGTGTCGGTTTGAACACCTGCATCAGGTGGCGGCGGATCGCGCCCTGGCGGTTGGCGTTGGTGATCTTCTGACCGGTCAGGTCGGTGACGTAGAAGACGTCGACGGCCTTCTCGCCGAAGGTCGCGACATGGGCGGAGGCGATGTTCAGGTTGAGCTTGGCCAGGACCGCCGTCAGTTCGTAGAGCAGGCCCGGCCGGTCGAGGCCGGAAATCTCGATCACGGTGTAGCGGTTCGACCAGGTGTTGTTGACGAGCACATCCGGCTCGACGGAAAAGGCGCGGATGCGGCCCTGCCTGCGGGTGCGGGCCTGGATCAGGTCCTCGACGCGCGCCTTGCCGGCCAGGATGGTCTCGATCTGCTTGCCGATCCGCTCGGCGCGACGCTGCTCGTCCTCGTTGAGCGGCAGTTCGCGGGAGACGAAGATGGTGTCGAGCGCGAAGCCGTCGCTGGTCGTGAAGATCTGCGCGTCGACGATATTGGCGCCCGAGGCGGCGCAGGCCCCGGCGATGACGGACAGGAGCCGGGGATGGTCGGGCGCGAAGACGGTGATCTCGGTGACGGCGCGGAACGCGTCGGTCGTTGCCCGGGTCGCGAGCTTTCGCTTCCTGCCGTCGAGTGCGCGCAGGAAGCCGGCATGCTCGACCTGGCGGGCAAGGTCGGTGCGCACCCAATAGGCGGGATAGTGGCGCTCGCGATAATCGTCGAACTCGGCGTCCGACCAGTCGGGCAGCGCGGCGCGCAGGTCGGCCAGGATGCCCTCGATGCGGATCGTCCGCTGCGCCTGGCTGTGGCCGCCGGCCAGGATCGGCTCGGTCTCGTAGTAGAGCGTGCGCAGCAACTGCCCCTTCCAGCCGTTCCAGACGCCGGGGCCGACGGCGCGGATATCGGCGACGGTGAGGATCAGGAGCAGCTTCAGCCGCTCCAGGCTCTGCACGGTGGCGGCGAAATCCTCGATCGTCTTGCGGTCGGCGAGATCGCGCGACTGGGCGATGATGCTCATGTCGAGGTGATGCTCGATCAGCCAGGCGACCGTCTCGGTGTCGGCGGCCGAGAAGCCGAGGCGCGGCGCGAGCCGGCGGGCGACCTTGGCGCCGGCCACCGAATGGTCCTCAGGCCGCCCCTTGGCGACATCGTGCAGGAACAGCGCCAGATAGAGCAGATCGCGGTTCTGGATCGTATGGATGATCTCGTTTGCGAGCGGATGGGCCTCGGCGAAGCGGCCGTTCTCGATCTCGCTCAGGATCCCGATTGCTCTGAGCAGGTGCTCGTCGACGGTATAGTGGTGGTACATGTTGAACTGCACCATGCCGACGATCTTGCCGAAATCGGGGATGAAGCGGCCGAGCACGCCGGCCTCGTTCATCCGCCGGAGCACGATTTCCGGATCGTTGCGCGAGGTCAGCACCTTGACGAACAACGCGTTGGCGTCGGCATTGTGGCGCAACTCGCCGCCGATCAGCTTCAGCGAGCGCCGCGCCAGCTTCAGCGCCTCGGGATGGAAGCTCAGATTGTACTTGTCGGCAAGCGCGAACAGCCGGATCAGGTTGACCGGATCGCGCTTGAAGACCTGGTCGTCCTTGACGTTCAACCGGTCGAACTCGACGACGAAATCGGGGCTGTCCTTCTGGATGCCGCCGCGCCGGCGCCGGAACCGCTGCATGAACTGCGACAGCACCCGCGGCTTCTTGGCATGGCGCATCTCCAGCGCGTTGCAGAAGATACGGGTCAGGTCACCGACATCCTTGGCGACCAGGAAATAGTGCTTCATGAAGCGTTCGACATCCTGAGTGCCCGGCCGCGCGGTATAGCCGAGCCGCCGGGCCATCTCGCGCTGGACATCGAAGGTGATGCGCTCCTCGGCGCGGCCGGTCAGGAAATGCAGATGGCAGCGCACCGCCCACAGGAAGTCGGCGCAGCGGCGGAACTGCCGCGCCTCGGCGCGGTCGAAGACGCCATGATCGACCAGCGCGTCGGCATTGGTGGCGCCATAGAAATACTTGCCGATCCAGAACAGGGTGTGCAGGTCGCGCAGCCCCCCCTTGCCGTCCTTGACGTTCGGCTCGACGAGATAGCGCGACTCGCCCGACCGCGTGTGCCGCTGGTCGCGCTCGGCAAGCTTGGCCTCGATGAACTCGGGCCCGGTTCCCGCGACGACCTCGGCCTCGAAGCGGCTGACGAGCTCTTCGAACAATTCGGCGTCGCCGCAGACCCGGCGGGCGTCGAGCACCGAGGTGCGGATCGTCATGTCGGCCTTGGCCTGGCGGATGCAGTCGTCGACCGAGCGCACCGCGTGGCCGACCTTCATCTCCAGGTCCCAGAGCGTGTAGAGCATCTGCTCGATGACGCTCTCGCTCCAGCCGGTCTTCTTGTAGGGCAGCACGAACAGGAGATCGACATCCGAGCCCGGCGCCATGGTGGCCCTGCCGTAACCGCCCGTCGCGACCACGCTGATGCGTTCGCCGGCGGTCTGGTTGACGACCGGATAGAGCCGGGTGACGGTGAGCCTGTAGAGCGCCTTGACGATGGTGTCCTGCAGGGCGGCGAGCCGGTGGGCGCAGGCCAGGCCGTGGCCGGTCTCGATCAGCCAGCCCTCGATCGTCCTGATCGCGTCTGCCCGTACCGCCTTGAGATGATCGAGCATCGCCCTGCGGAAGGCCGGGCCGGAGCCGTGTTCGTCATGGAGCGCGATCAGAGCGTCGGTCAGGCCCTCGACGGTGACGATATCGGAGACGTCGCGATGCGGCGCCGTCATCGCGCCGCCTCCTCGCGGTCCGGCGCGCCGTCACCGTCTGCGGCGAGCGCCTTCAGTTCATACAGCACCTCGAGCGCCTGGAGCGGGGTCAACTGATCGGGCGAGACGGCGGCGAGCCGCTCGGCAAGGGTGGACCCGCCCGATCCAGGCTCAGGCTCGGCGCGCGCGGCCTGCCGGACATGGCTTGAAAACAGCGGCAGGTCGTCGATCAGGCCGGCCGTGCCGGCCTTGCGGTCGGTCTCCTCGAGTTGCTCAAGCACGTCGCGCGCCCGCGACACGACGGCCGGCGGCAGGCCGGCGAGCTTGGCGACCTGGACGCCGTAGGAGCGGTCGGCGGCGCCCGGCACCACCTCGTGCAGGAAGACGACGTCGCCCTTCCACTCCTTGACGCGGACGGTCGAATTGGAGAGCCGCGACAGGGTTTCCGACAGGGCCGTCAATTCGTGGAAGTGGGTGGCAAACAGCGCGCGGCAGCGGTTGATCTCGTGCAGGTGCTCGATCGTCGCCCAGGCGATCGACAAGCCATCGAAGGTCGCGGTGCCGCGGCCGATCTCGTCGAGGATGACGAGCGCGCGGTCGCCGGACTGGTTGAGGATCGCCGCCGTCTCGACCATTTCGACCATGAAGGTCGAGCGGCCGCGGGCGAGATCGTCGGCGGCGCCGACCCGGCTGAACAGCCGGTCGACGATGCCGATCCGAGCGGTTTCCGCCGGCACGAAGGCGCCAGCCTGGGCCAGCACGGCGATCAGCGCGTTCTGGCGCAGGAAGGTCGACTTGCCGGCCATGTTGGGCCCGGTCAGGAGCGCGATGCGCCCCGCCGGGTCCTGATCGGCGGCGCCTTCCGTCTCCGGCGGCGACAGGTCGCAATCATTGGCGATAAAGGCCTGGCCGCCGGCGCGGGCCAGCGCCTGCTCGACGACGGGATGGCGGCCGCCGGAAATCTCGAAGGTCAGGTCGTCGGTGATCTGCGGGCGCGAATAGGCGCGCTCGACGGCGAGGTCGGCAAAGCCCGAATGTACGTCGAGTTCACCGAGCGCCGCAGCCGCTTCATCGAGGGCGTCTCCATCATCGCCGACACGCGCGACCAGCGCGTCGAAGATCTCCAGTTCGAGCGCCATCGCCCGCTCGGCCGCCGTCGCGATGCGGCCTTCCAGATCGGCAAGCTCGCTGGTTGAAAACCGCACCTGGTTGGCGAGCGTCTGGCGATGGAAAAAGGTCGCGTTCAGGGGCTCGGCCATCATCTTGGCGCCGTGCTGGGCCGTCACCTCGACGAAATAGCCGAGCACGTTGTTGTGCTTGACCTTCAGCGACTTGATGCCGGTCTTTTCCTGATAGGTCGCCTGCAGGCCTGCAACGATCTTGCGGCTTTCGTCGCGCAGGTTGCGCGCCTCGTCGAGTTCGGCGGCAAAGCCCGGCCTGACGAAGCCGCCATCGCGCTTGAGCGGCGGCGGCGCGTCGACCAGGGCTGCCTCGAGTTCGGCGAACACGGCGGGATCGGGCGCCGCCAGCCGGTCGGCGATGCCGGCGAGCAGGGCCGGCGCGTCCTCGACGGCCGCGAAACTGGCGTTCAGCGCCGTTGCCAGGCGATGGGCGGCGGCGATCCCGTCGCGGATCGCGGCCAGGTCGCGCGGGCCGCCGCGGCCAACCATGATGCGCGCCCGGGCCCGGGCGATATCGGGCGCGGCACGCAGGTCCTCACGGACGGCGCGGCGCGCGGCGGCTTCATCGACGAACCAGGCGACCGCCGCGTGGCGTTCGGCGATCGCCGCGGGGTCGGTCAGCGGGGCGGCCAGCCGGCGCGCCAGTTCGCGGCCGCCGGCCGGCGTCACGGTGCGGTCGACGGCGGCGGCCAGGCTGCCGCGCCGGTCGCCCGACAGCGTCACCGTCAGTTCGAGATTGGCGCGCGTCGCCGGATCGATCGCCATCACCGCGTCACGGCGTTCGCGCGCGGGGGGCTTCAGCGGCGGGCGCTCGCCGAGCTGCGTCTTGTCGACATAGGCGATGACCGCGCCGGCGGCCGCGACCTCCGGCCGGGTGAGCGCGCCGAACCCGTCGAGCGTCGCGACGGAAAAGTAGGTCCGCAGCCTGCGGTCGGCCGACGTCGAATCGAACATCGCGGTGGGCTGCGGCGTCACGGCGGCGCGCTGGTCGCGCCACAGCTCGCGCAGGTCCTTGTCGTCATAGAGCGCGTCCGGCACCAGCAGCTCGCCCGGATCGATCCGCGACAGAAGCGCTGCGAGATCGCCCCGGCCGGCCGCAGCGACGCCAAATTCGCCGGTCGAAATATCGGCCCAGGCCAGCGCATAGCCGTCATCACCGCCGGCGCGCTGGCGGGCGAGCGCCGCGAGATAGTTGTTGCGGCGCGAGTCGAGCAGGCTGTCCTCGGTCAGCGTGCCCGGCGTGACGAGCCGCACCACGTCGCGGCGCACCACCGCCTTGGAGCCGCGTTTCTTCGCTTCCGCCGGGTCCTCGAGCTGCTCGCAGACGGCGACCCGGTGGCCCAGCGCGATCAGCTTCTGCAGATAGTCGTCGGCGGCGTGAAAGGGCACGCCGCACATCGGGATGTCCGCGCCCAGATGCTTGCCGCGCGTCGTCAGCGTGATGCCGAGCGCGCGGCTTGCGACTTCCGCATCGTCGAAGAACAGCTCATAGAAATCGCCCATCCGGTAGAACAGCAGGCAGTCCGGATTGGCCGTCTTGATCTCCAGGAACTGCCGCATCATCGGCGTCGCGCGCGCGAGATCGGCATACGGTTTGGCGTGCGTAGGCTCGGTTTGGTCGTGGTCCGCAACGGATGCGGCAATGTCGGCGTTCATGGCGCGGACCCTAGAACATGCGCGATGGAATGAGAACCCGAATGCGCCCGCGCGGCACGCCCGCACGGTCCCTGTTTAACCCTCAGTTTGCGGTCACAGGACGACAACCGGAGATAAATAACAGTTTCATCGGGATTTAGCCCATTTGCTGCCTTGAGCGTGTGGTCGGGCCTCGGATAGAACCGTTGCACGGTCCCGATGGCCTGCGATCACGGCGCATGCGACGGGACACCTGCCTTGGCGAGGAGAAAGCGGGACATGGCTTCGGATTCCAAAAACTCAAAAGGCCGTCCGACCTTCACGGATCAGGAAGCGCTGCAATTCCACCAGCAGGGCAAGCCCGGCAAGCTGGAGGTCAATCCGACCAAGGCGATGGCGACGCAGCGCGACCTGTCGCTGGCCTATTCGCCCGGCGTCGCGGTGCCGGTGCGCGCGATCGCCGAGGATCCCGCCCGCGCCTTCGACTACACCACGCGCGGCAACATGGTCGCGGTGATCTCGAACGGCACGGCCATTCTGGGCCTGGGCAATCTCGGCGCGCTCGCCTCCAAGCCGGTGATGGAGGGCAAGGCGGTCCTGTTCAAGCGCTTCGCCGATGTCGACGCGATCGATCTGGAAGTCGACACCACCGACGTCGAGGAATTCATCAATTGCGTCAAGCCGCTCGGCCCCTCCTTCGGCGGCATCAACCTGGAAGACATCAAGGCGCCCGACTGCTTCATCATCGAGCAGCGGCTGCGCGAGATCATGGACATTCCCGTCTTCCATGACGACCAGCACGGCACCGCGATCATCGCGCTGGCCGGGCTGATCAACGCAGCCGACATCACCGGCCGCGACCTGAAGACCCTGAAGCTCGTCTGCAACGGCGCCGGATCGGCGGGGATCGCCTGTGTCGAACTGATCAAGGCGATCGGCATCCCGCACGACAACGTCCTGCTCTGCGACACCAAGGGCGTCATCTACAAGGGCCGCGAGGAGGGCATGAACCAGTGGAAGTCGGCGCATGCCGCCGAAACCGACGCGCGCAGCCTGGAAGATGCGATGCGCGGCGCTGACGCGGTGTTCGGCCTGTCGGTGAAGGGCGCCTTCACGCCCGACATGATCGCCTCGATGGCGCCCAATCCGATCATCTTCGCGATGGCCAATCCCGATCCGGAGATCACGCCGGAAGAGGTCGCCGAAATCCGCGACGACGCGATCGTGGCCACCGGCCGGTCGGACTATCCCAACCAGATCAACAACGTGCTCGGCTTTCCCTATATCTTCCGCGGCGCACTCGATGTGCGGGCAACCACCATCAACGAGGCGATGAAGATCGCCGCCGCCCAGGCGCTCGCCGAGCTTGCCCGCGAGGACGTGCCCGACCAGGTTGCCGCCGCCTATCGCGGCGCCCGGCCGCGCTACGGCCCGGACTACGTCATTCCCGTCCCCTTCGATCCGCGCCTGATCAGCGCCGTGCCGCCGGCGGTGGCGAAGGCAGCGATGGAGACCGGCGTCGCCCGCCAGCCGATCATCGACATGGAAGGCTACGAGCATACGCTCTCGGCCAGGCGGGACCCGATCGCCGGCACGCTGCAGCGCATCCACTCGAAGATCCGGCGCTCGCCGAAGCGGATCGTCTTCGCCGAGGGCGAGGAGGAACAGGTGATCCGCGCGGCCTACGCCTTTGCCAATAACGGGCTCGGCATTCCGATCCTGGTCGGCCGCGACGAGGCGATGAAGGAGACCATCTCAGCGCTCGGGCTGGAACCGCGCGACGATATCGAGCTGGTCAACGCCCGGCTGTCGCACCGCAATTCCGATTATGCCGACTTCCTCTACGCCCGCCTGCAACGGCAGGGCTACCTGTTCCGCGACTGCCAGCGCATGGTCAATACCGACCGCAACACGTTTGCCGCCTGCATGGTGGCCACCGGCGACGCGGACGGCATGGTGACCGGCGTGACGCGCAGCTATTCGATCGCGTTCGAGGAGATCCGGCGGGTGATCGATCCCAAGCCCGGCCACCGGGTGATCGGCGCCACCATCGCCGTGTGCCGCGGCCGCACGGTGCTGATCGCCGATACCGCGGTGCACGAGATGCCGAGCGCGGAGGATCTCGCCTCGATCGCGGAAGAGGCCGCCGGCGTCGCCCGCCGGCTCGGCTACGAGCCGCGCGTCGCGCTATTGGCCTATTCGACCTTCGGCCATCCGATCGGCGAGCGCTCGGCGCATGTGCGCGAGGCCGTGCAGATCCTCAACAAGCGCCATTGCGACTTCGAATATGACGGCGACATGGCCGCCGACGTGGCGCTCAATCCCGACGCCATGGCCGCCTACCCGTTCTGCCGGCTGACGGGGCCGGCCAACGTGCTCGTCATGCCGGCCATCCATTCCGCCTCGATCTCGACCAAGATGCTGCAGGAACTGGGCGGCTCGACGATCATCGGGCCGCTGCTGGTGGGCCTCGACAAGCCGGTCCAGATCGTCTCGCTGAGCGCCACCGATGCCGACCTCGTCAACATGGCCGCCGTCGCCGCCTATAACGTCAACGGCTGAGTTGATCAGGCTTCGGGAAAACCATTCAGTCCGGTAAGGCCGGTCAGGGGAGGCCGGTCAGGACAGGCGCTCGCGCGGCGCGCCGAAATGGCCGAAATAGCGCGGATTTATGAGCGAGACCGGCAGGATCATGCAAACGTCGGTCGTGCCGAACTGGTGGTCGACCACGGCGCCGTCGCCGATGAAGGCGCCGAGCCGCAGATAGCCCTTGATCAGCGGCGGCATGCCGCTCAGTGCCGCCTTGGTGTCGATGTCCTCCGCCGCGATCCGGTCCATCGAGACATAGCGAGACGGCACGGCGCGGATCCGCCATTCCTCCGGCGCCTGGGCATGGTGGTGCAGGAAGGAGAGCTGTGGGGCGAGCTTGGCCGGTTCGGTGCCCTCCAGGCTCGCGCATCCGACCATCACGTCCATCTGGTGCTCCTGGATATACTCCCAGCAGCCCGACCAGAGCAGTTCGACGGTTCGCTTCGTCCGGTAGGGCCTGAGCACGCAGGACCGGCCCATCTCCAGAAATCGCATCGGCCGGTGGCGCTCGACAACGCCCTCGATCTCGAATTCGTCGGCGGTGTAGAAACCGCCGAATTGCTCGGCAATCTCCTGGCGCAGCAGGCGGTAGGTACCGACCACAGCCGGCTTGCGCCGGCGTCGGCGCATCCCGCCGGGCAACTGCCGGATGACGGATGGATCGGGATCATGGTCGATGACCAGCATGTGGTCGCAGATCGAATCGAACCCGTCGATGTCGCGGCGCCACAGCTTGCCGGCGGCGCCGGCCTGGGCGGACATCTCGCGGTAGAACACCCGGTAGCGCAGCGCCTGGGCCAGGCGGATCTCGCGGGCATTGCGAGCAAGCCGGACCTCCAGCGATCCCATCCGCTTGATGGTATCGGTGAGCACCTGCGACCGGCTGCGGCCGACACTGCGCCGCTGATGTCCCGGCAGGTTTGCTAAAGGCCCCAAATTCGCCAGTGGACCAAGTGGAACAAACTTCCGGACCAGACTGGTCGGCCTGAATCTGCCCGAATTTCGCATTTCGCCCTTAACGCCGCATGGCGGCGCTTTCCCGCTTGCGGCCGTCACGCCGCCCGCACCACACCGTCGATCCCCATATAGGGCACGTTGCAGGCCACGTCTATTCGGCCGACGACATACGCCCACCCAGGCAGGAATCATATTCGTCCGACAGGACTGTGACAAATGGATTGGGGTCAGCCGCGGTCGGCGGCGGACATGTGTTGCCGAAACGTGTCACCGGTCAGGCGGTCGAGGCAGGCGGCGAGATCGTTGCGGTCGACCGGCTTGGACAGGAAGGCGTTCATGCCGGCGGCGTGGCAGGCGGCCCGGTCCTCGGCGAAGGCGTTCGCGGTCAGGGCGATAATGGGCAGGGCGGCGTCGGTGGCGCGAATGGCCCGCGCCGCGCCGAGCCCGTCGAGAACGGGCATCCGGACATCCATCAGGACCGCGTCGAAGGGGGCGTCGAAGGGCGCTTCCCGGCGTGCGGCCGCCGCAACCGTCTCGACCGCCTGGCGCCCGTCCGGCACGCGCGTGACGGCATGACCGAGCCGCGTCAGGACAGCTTCGGCGAGCAGCGCATTGACGTCGTCGTCTTCGGCAAGCAGGAGCGACAGCGGCTTTCGCGGCCGGCCGGGGTCCGGTTCGATCACGCCGGATGCGGACGGGGCCGGCGCGCCGAACACCGCGCCCAGCCGGGTCAGCAGCGACTGCGTGCGGATCGGCTTGATCAGATAGCCCGCGAAGCCACGGTCCAGCGTTTCGGCGAGCTTCGACCGGTCGCCCGGCGAGAGCAGGACGATGCGCGGTACCCGCGGCGGCAGATCCGCGTCGGCAAGCGGCAGGTCGATGAAGGCGGCGTCGAAGGCGCCCTGTCCGCCTGTATCCGGTTCGGCGTCAGTGACCGGTTCGGACGCCATATCGGGGCGGTCGACGACATCGGCGCCATGGTCGCGCAACACCGCACCCAGGGTGTCCCGGACGATCGCCGACGGCGAGGCGACCAGCAGGCGCCGCCCCTTCAGCAATCCGCCTTCCGGCAGCGGATGGCCATCTGCCGAAGCGGCGGGCGGAGCGGCGGGCGCCTCGGCCTCGCGGGCCGGTCGGCAGGGCAGCCGGACACGGAAGGTGCTGCCGCCGCCGGGGCGGCTTTCAACCGATATCGATCCGCCCATCGCGGCGACGAGCCGCCGGCAGATCGCCAATCCGAGCCCGGCCCCGCCGCGCCGGGCGGCTTGCAGGTCGGCCTGTTCGAACTCCTCGAACATCCGTTCGATATCGTCCGCCGCGATGCCGATACCGGTATCCGACACGGCGATGACGAGTTCGCCGGCCTCGCCTGCGTCGTGACCGTGCTCGACATCGACCAGGATGGCGACGCCGCCGCGATCGGTGAACTTGATGCCGTTGCCGGCGAGATTGACCAGGACCTGGCGTAGCCGGTCGGCATCGCCGAGGATCGCGCCGGGAACCGCGCGCGAGGCGACGGCGGCGATCTCCAGCCCCTTTTCCGCCGCTCTCGGGGCGAGCAGCTCGGCGACGTCGCTGACCAGCTTGGCGATGGCAAAGGGCGCGTCGGCGAATTCGACCCGTCCGGCCTCGATCCGCGAGAAGTCGAGGATCTGCTCGATCAGGCTGAGCAGCGCGCGGGCCGAGCCGTGCACGGCGTTCGCGTAGCTCGCCTGCTCCGGGGTCAGGCCGCTGTCGACCAGCAGGTCGGTCATGCCGATGATGCCGTTCATCGGCGTGCGGATTTCGTGACTGACGGAGGCGAGAAAGCGCGATTTGGCGCGGCTTGCCTGCTGCGCCTCGTCGCGGGCCAGGCGCAGGGCGAGCTCCGTCTCCTTGCGGTCGGTGATGTCGATGCCGACGCTCTGGGTCTCGACGATGCGGCCGGTGGCGTCGCGCACCGGGAAGTCCTGCCAGGTGAACCAGCGGATGCCGTCGACGGTGCGGTAGCGGGCATCGACGGGCTCGAACGCGCCGGCCGGGAGATCACCGTCGACACCGCTCCCCTCCGACGCGCCATCGAGCGGCACCGGCATCGCCGCCCGCCCGACGACATCGGCGCGGCCGAGGCCGAAGGTGTTGCAGAAAACGTCGTTGACGAAGGTGAACCGGCCCTTGAGGTCATGTCGGACGATCGCCGCGCCCTGGGCGTCGGACAGCCGGCGCTGCCGGTCGAGGCATTCGGACAGTTCCCACAGGCGGTCCTGCGCGGCTTCAAGCTGGTCGGCGGAACGGGCGGCAGCGCGGGCAGAGCGGCGTTGTTGCCGGTGGAGCACCAGGACAGCAGCGACGGCCGCCGCAGCCGCCGCACCGGTCGCGACCGTCATTGCGGACACCGCCGTCCCGGTCACGGCAACCGTCGCCAGCGCGCCGATGGCCGCGAGCGCTGCGCCCGTGGCCGCGATATCCGGACGCCAGGCCGAGCCGGAGCGCCCCCGCGGCTTGCGCGGGCGGGTATCGTCTGGCGTTCGTGCGTCGCCGGAGTGCTGGATCACCAGGGCGCTCCCGGGAAAGGCCGCGGGGATAGGGACCGGCAGCCTTTCACGATTGCCTTAAGATCGGGTATGCGCCGATGGAGAGCGGAAACGGGCTGGCTCAGGTGCTGACTCAGGCGGCGGCGAGCAGTCCGGATCCGGCCGCGCGCAGGCCGACCGCCTCGGCGATATGGATCCGGGTGACCGGGTCCGATCCGTCGAGATCGGCCAGTGTCCGCGCCACCCGGAGCACGCGATGGAAGCCGCGCGCGGTCAGCCCGAGGGTCTCCGCGGCCTCGCGCAGAAGCGCGAGGGCTGCGGTATCGGCCTTCACGATCGTGTCGAGACGGGCGGCCGGACAATCCGCATTGGTGCGCACGGTGCCGAGACCGAGCGCGCCATAGCGGGTCGCCTGTATCTCGCGGGCCCGGGCGACACGGGCTGCGAGCTCGGCGCTGCCCTCGGCCGGCGGCGGCAGGATCAGATCGGCGGCGGTGACGGCGGGCACCTCGAGCCGGATATCGATGCGGTCGAGCAGCGGCCCGGAGACCCGGGCCTGGTAGTCGGCGGCGCAGCGCGGTCCGCGCCGGCAGCTGTGGCCCGGCTCGCCCGCCATGCCGCAGCGGCACGGATTCATCGCGGCGATCAGCTGGAACCGGGAGGGATAGGTGACCCGGTGCATCGCCCGGGCGATGATCGTTTCGCCGGATTCGAGCGGCTGGCGCAGGGAATCGAGGACCTGCGGGGTAAATTCCGGCAGTTCATCGAGGAACAGCACGCCGTTATGGGCAAGCGACACCTCGCCGGGACGGGCGCGCGGCCCGCCGCCGACCATCGCCGCCATCGAGGCGGAATGATGCGGCGCCCTGAACGGCCGCTCGGCCGACAGCCGGCCACCGGCGATGACGCCGGCGATCGACTGGATCATCGAAACGTCGAGCAGTTCGGCCGGTTCGAGCGGCGGCAGGATGCCGGGCAGCCGCTGGGCGAGCATCGACTTGCCGGCACCGGGCGGGCCGATCAACAGCAGGTTGTGACCGCCGGCCGCGGCGATCTCAAGCGCCCGCTTGGCCGTTTCCTGGCCGCGGATCTCATTCAGATCGAGCCCCGGTCCGGCCATTTCGTGGACCGCCGGGCGCGGCCGGGTCAGCACCTGGGTGCCCTTGAAATGATTGACGAGCTGGATGAGATCGCCCGGCGCCAGCAGCGGCAGATCCGGACTGGCCCAGGCCGCCTCGGGGCCGCAGGCGGCCGGGCAGATCAGCCCCTTGTCCATGGCGTTTGCGCCGATCGCGGCGGGCAACGCGCCGGTAACGGCCGTCACCCGCCCGTCGAGCGCCAGTTCACCGAGCACGCACCACTCGCCAAGCGCATCGGCCGGCAGCGCGCCGATCGCCGCCATCAGGCCGACAGCGATCGGCAGGTCGAAGTGGCTGCCCTCCTTGGGCAGGTCGGCCGGCGCCAGATTGACGATGATGCGCCGGGGCGGCAGCGCCAGGCCGACCGCCGTCAAGGCGGCGCGGACCCGCTCGCGGCTTTCGGCGACCGCCTTGTCCGGCAATCCGACGATGGAGAAGGCCGGCAGGCCGGGCGCGATCTGCACCTGAACGTCGACCCGGCGCGCCTCGATCCCGACAAAGGCTACCGTCGTCACCCGCGCGACCATGTCCACCCCCTTCACGCCAACCGATCCGGGCCCGCTCGGTCTCGTGCCGGCTCGGCGGTCGCTGCGGAAGGCAGGGTACAGGTGCCGCGCGCAGAGTCAAGAACAATATAGGAACATCAGGGCTTCGGGCAGTGAAACCGCCGTTCCGGGAGGATTATCCGCCCTTAACCTGCTTCTCGAGGTCGTCGAACCGGTGCTTGAACTCCAGTTCGATCGATTCGACGTGACCGAGGACGTTCTCGAGTTCTTCCTTGCGCATCTCGTCCTGGGCTTCCTCGACCCATTGGGCAAACTCCTCGCGCAGGGTGAACAGAACGTCGAGGGCGCCCCGCGTCTCGGCCAGTTCGCTCTCCAGGCTCTTGTCGTTTGAGTCGGACATACCTTCTCCTGTCTGTCGGGCGCGAAATCCCGCGCGATCGGACTGGGGACGAACCGACCGAACCCGGTCGATCGAGGTCCCTTCACGGCGGCCAATCTAACGGTTCCGACGGCGGAGGCAATACGATCCCGCACCCCAAAGCGTTCCCGACAACGGCACCGGGGAGCGGAGGGGACAGACCGCTCCCCGGCACAGCTTTCGAGGGAACCGGCGCTACTCGGCGGCCGGCGGATCGAATTTCAGGTGTCCGCCATTGAAGTACAGAGCCGCTTCCCGGAGATTCGAACACAGGAAGAGCGCATAGGTGTTCGCCCGGTTGTTGATCTTCGTCTCAAGGGGGAACTTGTACCGCGTGGTCTTTCCGCGCGGGATGAACTGTCCGATGACGATCCGCTCCTCGAGCGGCAGAATGATCGACTTGCCGTCGATCCCCCTGCGTTCGAAGATCACGTCGACCAGAATGTCACCCTCTTCGGACGTGCTGGAGGGGATGTTCTGGTCGCGGATATCCGGCTCCTCGGCCGTCAGGCTGATATGCCGGGTCGTGGACCCATGCGGCAGATGAATGGGCATCACGGCGCAGGCGCCCAGACCTTGTTCGATAAGACCCTCCAAGGGGAGGAAGTCGGATGGATTGATGCTGTAGTAGTGCGGATCGGCACTCGCCGGGGCGGCTGACACCGTCGCGATCATACCGGCGACCATCGCGCCGATGGCGAATTGCGATGCCCTGTGAATCAAGGCAGGCGAGAAGGAAAAAGACATGGAAATCTCCAAAACAGAAAATGCCAGGTCAAAGATGCAGCCAACTGAACGGTTCGCGAATCAGGCCGGCTCAAGATGAAATCGTCACAATCTGCGGACCGGCGACCCGACCCGGGCCTGTCGATCAATCATCCCCGAAACGATTGTCTCTGAAACGGGGGCGGATGACGCCGATCTAATCGGATCGATGGATACTGTCTCGCTGAAACGGCTTTCACGAACCCTTTTCGACACCGGCTCGACCAGGGCCGGTGCCATAAACGCCTTGATATTATCCGGGTATTATTCGGGGTCCGGCATTTTGTATTTGATGTGGCCGCCATACAGGACGTAGTTGGCCGGTGCGAAATTGGAGCACAGATACATCGTATAGATATTGGTCCGGTTCTTGATCTTGGTTTCGAGCGGCAGCTTGTGCTTCTCGACGAGAATCTCCTGCTGGGCCTCGTGGAGGACGATGCGCTCCTGGAGCAGCAGTCGTATTGACTTCCCATCCAGGCTGCGTTTCTCGACCACGACGTCGATGTATAGATCCTCGGGCTCAGCCGCGGACGCGGAAAGCGGACCGCCTTCCTCGTCGATGAACGACAGCTTGACGTGCTTCGTCCGTGCGCCGTGCGGCAGGTTGATGCCGTTGGCAACGCAGCGGCCACGCTCGGCCGAACTGTCCGCACCATTCGAGCTCACGAAGAAGTCCGGGAGGAAGTCGACGGGATTGACGCTGTCATAGTGGGGGTTGGCGTTGGCAGCCGTGGCAAGGGTGCAGGCCAATGCCATTCCGGCGGCATATTTCAATGCGGTACTCATATTTGCCCTGTCCATAAAAGTCTCCAACATGGTTTTGGTTTCTTGTGGCCAAGCTGGCCATAAGACAATTTAGCCAGATAAAAATATCATTGTCATTTAGAAATTGATGGCGTTGACGGTTCGGGTCGAACCGTCCGGATCCACGCCATGGCCGCGAACGCCCCGCCGACCATCGGGACACGGCCCGGGTCGCGGCGGCTTTGATCCGCCGACCGAGGCCCGTCCGCGGCCCCGTATTCGAAGAGCCGCGGCCAGGGCCGCATCCGCGAGGGTCAGGGCCGTTGCAGCCGTCAGTCCGGCATGGATTTGGCGGCGATCGCCGTCATGGTCAGGGCGATGCCGGCGAACAAGAGGTTGATGCCGACGAGCAGGCCGATCGCCCAGGCGGCGGTGCCGGGCCAGCCGGCGATGATCAGCACCGCGAGGACAAGGTCGACGACGCCCGACAGGATCAGCCAGAACCAGCTTCCCGCCTCCGCCTTTCGGTATTCGAAGCCGGCGATGATCTGGAAGATGCCCTCGATGACGAACATCGCGATCAGCACCATCGTCAGCGTCAGGACGCCGGCGACCGGATTGGCGAGCAGGATGACGCCGACCACGATCGCCAGGATCGCGGTGAGCACCGACCACCAGAAGCCCGGCGCGCCGCGCGACTGGAAGGTCGCGACCAGCCGGACGATGCCGCCGATGACGAACAGCCAGCCGACCACCAGCTCGACACCGATCGTGGCGACCTGCGGGATCGCCACGGCGACGAGGCCGAGGATGATCATGATGATGCCCTGGATGAGAAACAGGGTGCGATGGTTGCGGATCGCCTCGCGGGTCTTTTCCGCGATCTCCGCCTGTGTTGGCAACTGATTGTCCGATGACACTGGTCCGCCTCCCGAGAACAGTCGAATCCGGCTGAAAGTCTAAAACAACAGGCCAGACAGTGGCATACCCCGACCTGCCCGTCCACTGGCGGCGAGACCGGCAATGTCCGGCCCGGGTCAGCAGGATATGATCCTGACGTTTCCGGTGCGCGGCCCTGGCGGTTTCGGCCCCGGACCGCAGTCGGGTCTATTTTTTCGGTAATTTGTATTTCAGCCGGGCGGGGAAGAGGAAACCGTCGCCGTTTTCGATACAGACCCCTATCGAATAGGAGTACTTCTTGTTGTCGATGACATGGTTTCCAAGACGAATCGTCTTGACTTCTACATTACCGGAATCGTTATCGAGGGCGGTTCCGGTTCCACTGCTGCCCGACGAGCCGTATTCCTGCCTGACTAGAAAGGTTAAGTCTATTTTTCTCGAAGGATTCAACTTATAGTATGCTTTGATATTCTTGAGCACCGCGCCGTTCGGCAGATCTAAACTCGTGGCGAAGCAGCCGTCTGCACTCACAGTAGCGCCAGCCTGGGTAAACGAAAAGGATCTGGTCGCCTCATCGGTCAACGGCACCATATCGAGAATGCTGATCGACATGTATTCCGCCTTCGATACCGCGTCGCTTGCCGCTGCCAGGGTGAACGCGCTGCCAAGAACGCAGGCGGTGACGATGTTTCGCATGGTTCGCTGCTCCCGATCGCAATGGGCAATGACGTAGCGTTATGCGCGATCGTGTCAAGCGAGGGCAGGACCGGACCGTCACGCCGAGCGCCTGTCCTCGATCGAATCCCAGACCATGCCGGCCGCGTTCGGGCCGCCGAGCGCCTGCACCGCCCTGATGCCGGTCGGCGAGGTGACGTTGATCTCGGTCAGGTTGCCGCCGATGACGTCGATGCCGACCAGGATCAGGCCGCGTTCTTTCAGCGCCGGGCCGAGCCGCGCGCAGATCTCCTGTTCGCGATCGGTCAGTTCCGTCGCCTTCGCCGCGCCGCCGCGCACCATGTTGGAGCGCAGGTCGCCCGCCTTCGGCACCCGGTTGACGGCGCCGGCGAATTCGCCGTCGACGAGCAGGATGCGCTTGTCGCCCTCGGAGACCTCCGGCAAAAACTGCTGGATCATCCAGGGCTCGCGGAAATCCGTGGCGAAGACGTCGTAGAGCGATCCGAAATTGAGGTCGTCGCGGGTCAGCCGGAACACCGCGCCGCCGCCATAGCCATAGAGCGGCTTCATGACGATATCGCCGTAATCGGCCCGGAACCTTTCGATCTCGGCGCGGTCGCGGGTGATCAGCGTCGGCGGCATCAGGTCGCCGAAGCCGAGCACGAAGATCTTCTCCGGCGCGTTGCGGACCTCGACGGGATCGTTGACCACGAGCGTGTCGGGATGGATGTGCTCGAGCAGATGCGTCGCGGTGATGTAGTGCATGTCGAAGGGCGGGTTCTGACGCATGTGGATGACATCGAAGTCGCGCAGCGACCGCCGCTCGAACGCGCCGAGCGTGAAATGGTCACCCTCGACATCACGCACGCCGAGCGGCGCGACCGAGGCGGTGAGCGCGCCGTCGCGCATCGCCATCGTGTCGGGCTCGTAATAGGACAGCGCATGACCGCGCGCCTGGGCTTCCAGCAGCAGGGCGAAGGTGGTGTCGCCCTTGATCGAGATCTCCGCGATCGGGTCCATCTGGACCGCGACGTTCAGCGCCATGTTCGTCTCCTGCCCGCGCGGCGTCCTAAGGGAACCGCTCCATTTTCTGAACCCATCCGTTCATCGGCGAATGGACCGGCCCTGTATCGGCGAAAAGACGGGGTGACCGCAAGCGGCATCCTCGCCCGCTACTCATCCGCCTCGAACGCGCCGACGATCCGGCGCGGACGCGACCACGGCGCCCAGAGCACCGCGTCGAAGCGGATCGCGTAATCCGTTCCCGCCGCCTCGGAGGCAAGCCACCAGCGCGTCGCATCGACGATCCGGCGGCGGTTTCGCGCCGTGATGCTCCAGGCGGCGATGTCCCGGCTTGCCCGGTATTTCACCTCGACGGCGACGACAAGGCGGCGCCGCCGGACCAGCAGGTCGATTTCGCCGACCGGTGTGCGCAGCCGGCGGGCAAGCGGGCGGAAGCCGAGGCACAGATAGAGCAGCAGCGTCAGGTCCTCGACGAGACGCCCGGCCCGTTCGGCCCGCCTGCGCCTGCCTTTCGCTGGCGGCTCGGCGGTCATGACGGTTCGTCGGTCACGGGGCCTCGCCGTCGTCGCGCGGTTTTGACCTGTCGAGTTCAAGGGCGCGCTGGTAAAGCTGCTTGCGTTTCAGGCCGGTCTCCGCGGCAAGCTGCGCCGCGGCGCGCTTGACGCCATGCTCGGCGACGAGCGTTGCGAGCCGCTCATCGAGGTCGCCGGTCTCAACATCCGGTGTCTCCGCCTCGGGCGGGCCGATGACGAGCACGATCTCGCCCTTCGGCGGGCCGTTCGCCGCAAGGTCTGTGGCGAGGTCTGAAAGCGATCCGCGCGTGACGGTCTCGAACCGCTTGGTCAGTTCGCGCGCCAGCACGGCCTGTCTCGGCCCCAGCCCGTCGGCGAGGTCGGCGAGCGTCGCGGCGATCCGGTGCGGCGATTCGTAGAGAACGAGCGTGCCCTCGATCCCGTGCAATTCGGCGATTCGCGTCCGCCGGGCCCCGGATTTGGCCGGCAGGAAGCCCTCGAACCAGAACCGCTCGGCCGGCAGACCCGACGCAACAAGCCCGGCGAGCAGCGCCGAGGGACCCGGCACCGGATAGACCGGCAGGCCCGCCTCGCTTGCCGCCGCGACAAGCCGGAACCCCGGATCGGAGACGAGAGGCGTGCCGGCATCCGTCACCAGCGCAATCGTCTCGCCGGCCTGAAGGCGGGCGATCAGGTCGGGCCGCCGGGCCGCCTCGTTATGCTCATGGTAGGACAGGAGCCGCGTTTTCAGCCCGTAGCGCTCCATCAGCTTGCGGGTCACCCGCGTGTCCTCGCAGGCGATCAGGTCGGCGCGGGCGAGGATCCGCAGCGCCCGCAGGCCGATATCGGCGAGATTGCCGATCGGTGTCGCGACCACATAGAGGCCGGGCGGATCACGCGGCGCATCGCGGATGGCGGCGGCGATCGCGGACATCGCGACCGATGCGTCCGTGGTGTTGCTGGCGCCGCGATCCGTCATCTCCTGCCGCCGATCCTTTCGTTAAGTCCGGGCCTTTCCCGGCCGCGATGCGCACTTTACGATTATCAACACGCCTGCGCTCAGAACACGCTTTGATTTTAACAAGTTCGCCACTACGATTAGCAAAGCGTTAACCGTCATGGTCCCCGTGGGCTATTGTGGGCCACCGTGGACCATCGCGATGCCGAATCGCCGGCGCGGCTGCCCGCGCGGGAAAGGACACGGTCGAGACGATCGGCGGGCCGGGACGGGCGGGAGACGTATCGGGGGTCTTGTCCAAGGGGCTTAGTGCAAAGTGTTTGCGTTATTGAATCGGGCCGTCGCGGGCGGCACCAGACTTAAGTTTCGCACCGGATGGCTGCGTAACGCGGGGCGCGTCATCAAAGGCGCGGCGCTCGGGCTGACCGCCTTCGCGGTCGCTTCCTGCAGCACCGGCCTGGAGACCGGCCCCGGCCTTGCGCCCGGCGGGCAGGCGGGCAATGCGATCGGGACGGGATCGATCAAGATCGGCCTGCTTTTACCGCTGACGGCGACCGGCAATGCCGGAACGACCGCCAAGGCGCTGCAGAACGCCGCCGAACTGGCGCTGTCGGAGATACCGTCCGCCGACATCCAGCTCGTGCCGGTCGATACCAGGGGAACGGCGGAAGGTGCCGCCGCCGCTGCCAGCGCAGCCGTTGCCAGCGGCGTCAGGATGATCATCGGGCCGCTTTTCGCCGCCGAGGTCACCGCCGTTGCGCCGATCGCCAAGCCGGCCGGCGTGCCGGTGCTGGCCTTTTCGACCGATACCAATGTCGCCTCGCAGGGCGTCTATCTTCTGAGCTTCCTGCCGCAGACCGACGTCAACCGCATGGTCGGCTACGCCAAGCAGCAGGGCAAGCGAGCCGTTGCCGCGCTGTTGCCGCAGAACGCCTATGGATCGGTCGTCGAGGCGGCGCTGCAGCAGGCGGTCGCCCGCCACAGCCTGCGGGTCGTGACGATCGCCCGCTACCAGTCCGGCGCGGCCGGCATCAAGCAGGCGGTCGCCCAGCTTGGCCCGGTCGCCGGCGGCGCGGCGCCGCAGGTCGACGCGCTGCTGATCCCCGAGGGGCCGGCCGTGCTGCCGACGATCACCGCCGAACTCGCCAATGCCCGGATCGATCCGCGCCGGGTGCAGTTTCTCGGCTCGGGCCTGTGGAACGATTCGAGCGTCTGGCGGCTCGCCGGCCTCAATACCGGCGTCTTCCCGGGCCCGGACCCGGCCGGCTGGCAGGCTTTCGTCGGCAAATACAAGGGCCGCTACGGCGGCGAGCCGCCACGCACGGCGACGCTGTCCTATGATGCGGTGACGCTGGCGGCGGCGCTCGCCCGGATCGGCGGCCAGCAGGGCTTCACCGACCGCGCGCTGACCGATCCGAACGGCTTTTCGGGCGTCGACGGGATCTTCCGGTTCCTGTCGAACGGCACCAACCAGCGCGGCCTCGCCGTGCTGGAGGTCACCAACGGCACGGCCCGTATCAAGGAGCCCGCGCCGACCGCCTTCGGCGCCGGCGGCTGACAGCGCCGCTCCCGGCAGCCGACCCACGGCGGAACACCAGCTTTGCCGAAGCGGGCGCGTCCTGGCGCGTCCGCAAACCAACAGGTTCGCCCTGCCGGCGGACCGGACTGAAAGGTGTGTGCAATGACAGTGGAATCGGCCTTCGCCTTTATCGGGGCGCTGGTCATCTGGACGCTCATACCCGGACCGGCGATTTTCATGGTCATCGGCCGCTCTCTCGGGTTTGGTTTTGCCTCAACCCTCTCGCTCGTTGCCGGTATCCTTCTGGGCGATGTTGTCTACATCCTGTTCGCGCTGTTCGGACTATCGGCCATCGGTCACCTGCTGGGCGATTTTTTCTTCCTCGTCCGCATTCTCGGCGCCGTCTATCTGATCTATCTGGGCGTCTCTCTGTGGCGCGCAAAGGTGGATCCGCTGCAAACGACGCAGGGCGTTGCGAGCCCCGATCTTCTGAAGAGCTTTATCGCCGGTTTCGGCATAACCCTCGGCAATCCCAAGGCGGTGCTGTTTCACCTCGGCTTTCTTCCGGTGTTTTTCGATCTTTCCGCAATCGGTGTCGTGGATGCGATTCTGATCATCGCGATCTTCCTGGGCGTGCTCGCAAGCGCATTGCTTGGATATGCCTTCCTGGCGAGCAAGGCGCGCGCACTCTTCACCGACGCGCGGAAGCGCCGATTGCTCAACCGCGGCGCGGGCACATTGCTGGTGGGAACCGGTGTCGCCGTCTTGGTGAAGCGTTAGCGCACTTTCCACTCTGATAGGCGGAGCCCGCGCGTCCGACTACCCGCCGAACAGTTTCTTGAGGAAGCCGTTCTGCCCGAACAGGCCGCGCTGGCCGGCAACCGGCTGTTGCGTCTGCGGCACGGGCGCGCTTGGATCGTACTCGGCGGTCGATCCGGTCTGCTGCTGCAGCCAGGGCAGCGTGTTGTCGACGACGACGGTCGGGCTGCCCATGCGCGGCTGGTAATCGCCCGGCAGGCCGGCCATCGCAAGGCCCGAATGGGCCTGCGCCATGAAGTCGCTCCAGACCAGCGCCGGCAGGCTGCCGCCCGTCACCTTCTTCGTCGGGGTTCCATCGTCATTGCCCATCCAGACGCCGGCGACCAGATAGGCGGTGAAGCCGACGAACCAGGCATCGCGGAACGCCTGGCTGGTGCCGGTCTTGCCGGCCGCCGGCCAGCCGCCGAAGGCCGCCTTGCGGCCCGTCCCGTCAGCGACCGTCTGCCCCATCATGTAATTCATCGCGCCGACCGCATGCGGCGCGATCACCTGGCCCGGACCGCTGCCCGACCGCTCGTAGAGCACCTTGCCCTCGCTTGAGCGAATGCGGCGGATGATGTGCGGCACCGCCCCATAACCGCCGCTTGCAAACGGCACATAGGCACCGACCAGTTCCAGCGGCGTCACTTCCGACGTGCCGAGCGCGATCGACAGGTTGGGCTTCAATTCGGAGCGGATGCCGAGCCGCTGCGCGGTATCGATGACGCGCTCGGGCCCGGCCTCGGCGGCAAGCTTGACGGCGACGGTGTTGATCGAATCCTTGTAGCCCTCGGTAAGCGTCACCGGCCCGCGATACTCGCCGGCATAGTTGGACGGCGACCAGTCGCCATAGCGCACCGGCGCGTCGTTGCGCAGGCTTTCCGGCGACAGGCCCGCCTCGATCGCGGCCAGATAGACGAAGGTCTTGAAGGACGAGCCAGGCTGGCGCCGCGCCTTGATCGCCCGGTTGAACTCGCTCTTGGCGTAGTTGCGCCCGCCGATGATGGCGCGCACCGCGCCGCTCGTGTCCATCGCCACGAGCGCGCCCTCGGAAACGCCCTTTTCGGCGCCGTGTTCGTCGAGGACGGAGACGAGCGCGGCCTCGGCCGCGTCCTGCATATACATGTCGATCGTCGTGTCGACGACGATGTCGCCCTCGATCTCGCCGATATAGGCGGGCACCAGTTCCCAGACCCAGTCGGCGACATAGCCCGCCGCCTCGCCCGGCGTGCGCGGCTTCACCTCGGCCGGGCTGAACAGCGCCATCTTGGCATCGTCCTCGGAGACGAAGCCCGCATCGATCATAGCCGACAGGACCGTCTGGGCACGCGCTTCGGCCAGATCCGGATTGCGGGTCGGCGCATAGCGCGACGGCGCCTTCAAAAGGCCGGCGATGGTGGTCGCCTCGGCCAGCGTCACCTCGCGGGCCGACTTGCCGTAATAGGTCCGCGCGGCGGCCTCCACGCCGGTTGCGCCGGCGCCGAGATAGGCCCGGTTCAGGTAGAGCTCGAGGATCTCGTCCTTGGAGAACTTGTGTTCGAGCCACAGCGCCAGCAACACCTCCTGGACCTTGCGCTTGATCGTCCGCTCAGGCTTCAGGAACAGGTTCTTGGCAAGCTGCTGGGTGATCGTCGAGCCGCCCTGGCGCACGCCGCCGGCGGTGACGTTGACGAAGACGGCGCGGGCAAGGCCGATCGGGTCGATACCGTAATGCGAATAGAACCGCCTGTCCTCGATCGCCAGCACCGCGTTCGGCAGATAGGACGGCAGCTCGAACAGCCGAACGGCTTCGCCGCCGGTCTCGCCGCGATTGCCGATCACCGTGCCGTTGCTTGCCACGACCATGACATTGGCCGGCCGGTCGGGCACGGCGAGTTCGTCCAAGGGGGGCAGCGTGAAGGCGAAATAGCCGAGCACGCCCATCACGCCGATCAGCGCCCACAGGCCAAGCACGGAGGCATAATAGGCGATCCGGCCGATGACGCGGCCGATACCGCCGCGCCGCGCCCCGCGCTTCGAGTTGCGCGGCTTGCGCCGCCGTGACGAGGGCGAGGCCGGCTTCCTGGCCGATTTCTTTGCGCTGCCCGGCTTGCTCGCCGGTTTCCGCGCCTTGGTTACACCCGGCTTCTTGGTACTCGGTTTCTTGGCGGCTTTCTTTCTGCCGCCGGTCGATTGGCCGGCTGGCCGATCCTCGGGCCGAAGTCGCAGATCTGTCGGACTCATCTGCCTTTGCTCATGCAGGCTGCGTCCGGTCGCGCCATCCCGAATTGAAGGTTGCGGGCCTGACCGGCCGCATACGCAGCACCGGATTGCCGCCGGCCAGGACATCCGCGAGACCGCACCCTAAATCCGGCCACTTAAAGGCAGGTTAAGGATAAAACGGACGGGCCGTTTTCAAGGTCTCCTGGGACACCATTTGGACCCGGTTGCCCGATCACGGGCAATTCAAGTCGCCGGGATGGTGCCGACCGGTGAGCCGTGAGACACTTAAAGCCGTATAATCTCCGCCATCCGGACGGGAGAGACCGATGAGGACCCTTGCAATTGGACTGCTCTTCGGGAGCCTGCTCTTTGCGGGACCGCTCGCAGCGCAGGACACCGAACCGGATCGCTGCCCGAGGCTGATCGCGCAGGGCCCTTCCCAAAGCCTGCGGATCATCCCGGCATCGCTCCGGCTTGCCCAGGCCTCCGAGGACGTGAAGCTCAGCTTCATCGGCCATTCGACCTTCCTGATCGAGAGCCCCGCCGGCGTGACGATCGCGACCGACTACAACGACGTCATCCGGCCGCTGGTGACGCCGCGGATCGCGACGATGAACATTGCCCATTCAAGCCACCACTCCTATTCCCCCGATCCCGGCATCGAGTTCCTGTTGCCCGGCTGGGGCGACGAGGACGGGCCGGCAAAGTGGGAACTGACGGTCGAGGATGTCTGGCTGCGCAACGTCACCACCAATCTGCGCGACGGCTACGGCACGACCATCTATGACCGCAATTCGATGTTCGTCTTCGAGGTCGCCGGCCTGTGCATCCTCCATCTGGGCCATCTCCATCACGTCTTGAGCGAGGACCACTACGACGCGCTCGGCCGCATCGACGTGGTGCTGGCTCCGGTCGATGGCGGCTTCACGCTCGACCTGCCGGGCATGATCGAGACCCTGCAGAACCTGCAGGCGCCGCTGATCATCCCGATGCACTATTTCGGCCAGGCAACGCTCAACCGCTTCCTCGCCGGCATGGAGGATCACTATCAGATCGTGCTCAGCGATACGTCCTCCGTAACCCTGTCGCGCGACAGCCTCCCCGTGCTGCCGACCGTGCTCGTTCTGCCGGGTTTCTAAGCCGCTTCGCGGTATGCGGCCTGGGCGGGGCGGAGCGGGAGGGCGGCAGCGGGCGCAAGAGCCACCTTGATTTGTGGGCACAGCGTGGCTACATAATGCTATCGAGAATGGAGCGTCAGCCATGTTGAACCTGAAATCTACCGCAGAGGAGCGGGAGCCCAACGATGAGCTCCTCCGTACGCGCATTCCGCGCGGCCTCAAGGAACAGGTGGAAGCCGCCTCGGCGCTCCTTGCAATCGATACCTCGGCATTCGTGCGCCGGGCAATCGCCCGGGAGGCGAGGGAGACTCTTGCAGCCCAGACGCATTACACTCTGAGCGACGCGGATGCCGAGGCGTTCGCCAACGCCCTGGACACACCGCCAGCCCCGACTCCCGCCGCGTTGCGGGCGGCCGCCCGGTACCGTGCCCGGGTCGTGCATGCCGACTGAGGACCCGATCGAGGACTATCGGCCTGTCGAAATACGCGAATTCGATCCGGCGCGGCACGATCGCACCGATTTCGATTGCGGCGTGAGGCGGCTCAACAATTTCCTGAAGATCTCCGCCAAGAAGCAGCAAAAAGGAAATATCGTCCGTGTCTACGTCGCGGTCGAACCGGGCGAGACCGCGGTATTGGGTTATCACTCAATCAATGCCTACAGCTTGAGCGCGGACAAGCTCGGCTCCCTCAAGCCAAAGGCGACGCCGCCCCACAATGTGCTGCCCGCACTCTATCTTTCGATGATCACCGTCGATTCCCGACAGCAGGGCCGGGGTCTGGGAAGCATTCTTCTGGATCACGCGAAGCGGAAGGCGCTGGCCGTCGCGGACACGGTAGGCGCCTATGCGATGGTGCTCGACGTCCTGAACGACGATGGCGACGATGCAGCGGCCGGGCGCGTGGACTGGTATGCCCGGCACGGCTTCCAGTGTTTTCCGAGCGATCCGCTGAAGATGTTCATCCCGATCCAGACGATCCGGCAGACCTGTGCAGCGATCGAAACCGCCGCCGGCGCCCCCCAAGCTCACTCCAGATAGACCGTGACGCTGGCCGCGCGGCCGCCCGCGTCGATTACCGACAGCGTCGAGAAGCCCGGGCCGTCCGGCCGCCAGGTCGCCTGTCGCCGCCGGCCTTCCGCCTCGACCGGCCTGCCATTGGCAAACCACTGGAACGGCGGACGCCCGCCGTCGAGCTTGACGATCAGCGGCCGCGGCAGCCCGTCCGCTCCCCGGCTCAGCGCGACCCGCGCGCCGGCCGGCGGATAGGTGATGGTCGGCGCCGGTTCCCGGACCTGCGTGCCGTTTACCGGCTGATCGGGCGCGAAGCGCCTGAGCGCCGGCGGCAGGTCGGCGGCGGCGGCGATCAGCGTTCCCGGCGGCGCCAGCGGCAGGGGAACGATGCCGCCGGTCCCGAATGTCGCGGTCAGGCGCTCGAAGGCATCGAACAGAAGCGGCGCGGCGGCCGTCCGTCCGGTCAGGCCGGAGACCGGCGCCCCGTCCGGACGGCCGACCCAGACGCCGATCACGTGCCGCCCGTCATAGCCAACCGTCCAGGCATCGCGGTAGCCATAGGAGGTGCCGGTCTTGTAGGCGAAACCCTGCGGGCCCCGATCGGCCGGAGGCGGCGTCTGGCGCAGAATGTCAGTGACATGCCAGGCGGCCCGCGGATCAAGAAACGGACGCGCCGCCACTTCGCCCGCTTCCGTCCGCCGCAGCCGGATCGCTTCACCGCCGCGCGCCAGGCCGGCGAACACGGTGACCAGATCCTCAAGCCGCAAACCGATGCCGCCGAGCCCGACGGGCAGGCCCGCGACGCCGCCGCGCGGCAGTTTCGGCGCGGCGCCGGCCCGCTTCAGCCGTGCGACCAGGCGGGTCGGGCCGACCGCGTCCAAAAGCCGGACGGCGGGGATGTTCAGCGACAGCTGCAACGCCTCGCGGACGCTCACCGTGCCCTGGTAGCCGAAGTCGAAATTGCGCGGCCGGTATCCGGCAAAGCTCGCCGGGCGGTCCTCGATCAGCGTTTCGGGATGGGCGAGCCCGGCCTCGAAGGCGAGCCCGTAGATCAGGGGCTTGAGCGTCGAGCCGGGCGAGCGGATGGCGGCCACCATGTCGACCTGCCCGGCGCGCCGTTCGTCGAAAAAGTCAGCCGATCCGATCTCGGCGCGCACCAGGCCGGTGCGGCGGTCGGCGACGAGAAGGGCGACCGATATCTCCGGCCCGAGCGCCGCGGCGCGGGATTTCGCCAGGTCCTCCAGCGTCTTCTGCAGCCCCGCATCAAGGCTTAACGCCTGCCGGGACCCCGTGCCGGACGCAGCGACACGCAGCGCCAGATGCGGCGCGAGATTAGGCATCGGCAGCCGCCGGGACGGTATGGGGGCGGCAAGGGCCGGGCCGAGTTCGTCGGCCTCGATGACGCCGGCCGCGACGAGGCGGTCGAGCACCCGGTTGCGGGCGCTTTCGGCCGCGTGGGGTGCGCGATCGGGGCGGCGGCGTTCGGGTGCCTGCGGCAGGGCGACCAGCAGGGCGGCTTCGGCCAGTTTCAGCTTGTGTGGCTCCTTGCGGAAATAGGCGAGCGAAGCAGCCCGCACGCCCTCCAGATTGCCGCCATAGGGCGCGAGCGTCAGGTAGAGGGCGAGGATCTCGCCTTTGGTGAAGGCGAGATCGAGGCGGATCGCGTCGCGCATCTGCACGAGCTTGGCCGTCAGGCTGCGTTTCGGCCGCGGCGCCAGCAGCCGGGCAAGCTGCATCGTCAGGGTGGACCCGCCGGAGACGATCCGGCCGTTTCTCACCGCCTGCAGCGCCGCCCGGGCAAGCGCCAGCGGATCGACGCCCGGATGGGCGTAGAAACGGCGGTCCTCATAGGCGATCAGCATGGCGACGAAGCGCGGATCGACACGGTCGAGGTCGGCCTTCAGCCGCCAGCGCCCGTCGGCGATCGGAAACGGCTTGAGCAGGACCGAATTCCGGTCGACGACCTCCTGCGAGGCGGTCACCGCCCTGGCCCGGTCGACGACGGCGCCGCCATCGGCGGACATCATGAAGCCGATCGCCCGGACGAGGCCGAAGACGAGCGCGACCGCCAACACGGCCCCGACGACGGCGCGGTTTGGGGAGGAGGCGCTTCGCACAGTGCTGTGGGTTGCTTGCTTTTCCATCGCTCCGGATAAGGGCCAGAGACCCATCATGCCGGAAATCGCCGTCCCGGCGAACGGATAAATCGCTTCGTGCGCTACCGGCCGGTATCGATGACGAAGCCGCCGCGCGCCTGCGTCGGCGACACCGCATAGCGGCGACGGAAGGCGTCGGCGAAATGGCTCGGGCTGACGAAGCCGCAGGCAAGCGCCACCTCGGAGACCGGCAGCGAGGTCTCCGTCAGAAGCGCCCGGGCCCGGTCGAGGCGCAGGCGCAGATAATGTTCCTTGATGGTGTAGCCGAGCTTGGAGCGGAACAGGCGCTCGAGCTGGCGCATCGAGACGCCTGCCAGATCGGCCAGCTCCTCGCGCGGCACCGGCTCCTCGATACACTCCTCCATGCGGCTCAGCACCGCGATCAGCTTGCCATCGCCGATGCCGTAGCGCGCGGCGATCTCAAGCCGCTGCGGCCGCGAGCCGGCGCGCACCTGGGTCGACAGGAACCAGTCGCTGACCTCGGAGGCGAGCGCCCGGCCATGCGCCTCGGCGATCATCGCGTGCAGCATGTCGAGGCCGGCGATGCCGCCGGCGCAGGTGAAGCGGCCACGATCGATCTCGAACAGCGAGCGGGTGATGTCGAGTTCGGGAAAGCGTTCCAGGAAGGCTGCGTGGTGGTCCCAGTGCACGGTGCAGCGATAGCCGTTGAGCACGCCGGCGCGCGCCAGCACGAAGGGGCCGCCGGAAACGCCGCCGAGCCGCACGCCGCGCAGGCTGAGCTTGCGCAGCCAGCCGAACACGCCGGCATCGTTAAGCGAGGCGCCCTCGCCGGCGGCGATCACCGACAGCCAGTCGATGCCGTCTTCGGCCCCCACGGGCACCGTCGGCTCGATCGCCAGGCCGCAGGACGAGCGCGCCGGCCCGCCGTCGGGGGTCGCGTGGGCCCAGGTATAGAGCGTGCGCCCGGCGAGCCGGTTGGCGGCGCGCAACGGCTCGACGGCGCTGGCATAGGACATCAGCGCGAAGCCCGAAACCATCAGTAAGCAGACCGACGTCGGAGCGTCCGGCGCGCTCTGTGGCATCTGGATACCGGTCATCATCCGCCAAGCGACACGATGGAGCGTGAACAGGAAGTTACGAGACAAGTCAGCGAAACGGGCGATGTCAAGGTCGCTGCGGCGCGGGCGGGCACGCAGCTGTGGATCGGGCGTGCCGCCCGGCCTATCGACGTCGCGTCCAGCGGTTCTGATACAGACCGATCTCGGCGCGGCGCAGATGAAACGCCTCGATCCGCGCGACGGCATCCTCCGGGGCCTGGGCGATCACGAACGCCATCAGCGTTTCGAGCAGGACCAGCGGCCCGACATTGGAGGAAAAGAACAGCGGCGTTTCGAACTGGGCGACGAAGCCATGGGTGGCCTCGGTGATGATCGGCGAGGCGCGGCTGTCGGAAATCCCGATGATGGCCATGCCCTGATCCCGCGCAAGCCGCACTGCCTCGACGACCTCGGTGCGATACGGCTCGGACGTCATGGCCAGGAGCACGTCGCCGGCCTTTCCCTTCGACAGGTCATCGACGGCGTTGCTGCCGAGGCGGGGAATCGCTTCGACCGAATCGAACGCCATCTCGGCCAGGTAGGCGAAATTGCGGGCAAGCGTGTAATAAACGCCGACGCCGAGCACATAGGTGTGCCGGGCCGACACGATCGCGTCGGCCGCTATTTTAAGCCGCTCGGAGTCGGTTGCCGCAAAGGTCGCCTCGACATTGGCGATCACACTCCTGGCCATGTCGGCATAGAGCGTGCCGTGCGAATCGCTGCGGGCAAGCGACTGAATCCACCGCGCACGATCGGGAAACGACAGCGCGCCGTTGCGGATCTCCTTGCGGAAGGGCTCGCGAAAATCCTCATAGCCGCTAAATCCGATGGAGCGGGCCATGCGTACCACGGTGTTCGCGGTGACGCCCGCGGCCTCGGCGATCTCGCGGACCGAGCTGACGCCGATTTCCTGCGGGTGGTCAAGCAGATAGACCGCTGCCTTGCGCAGTTGCGGCGTCAGCTGGTCGAGCTCGCCGGCGAGTATCCGCAGGACGACGCCCGAATCGGCCTCGATCGTTTCTGACAAATTTCTGACAATCATGCTTGACGATGGTATATCTGTATCATTAGCCTGTCCATGCAAGTTGGCCGCACATACCGCATATAAGCAGAAGGACGCCGCGGTGACACGACCGACGTACCGGGAACAGGGGTTCGTTCCCGAAGCCGCCTCCGCAATCACCGCTGCAGCCGCGCCCGCGGCCATCGACCTGCCCGAGACGATGCAGGCGATGGTGCTGACCGGACATGGCGGCATGGACAAGCTCGTCTGGCAGGCGGCATGGCCGGTGCCCCGGCCGGGGCCGGACCAGGTCCTGATCCGCGTCGCTGCCTGCGGGCTCAACAACACCGACGTCAATACCCGGTCGGGCTGGTATTCGCGCGACGTGACCGAGGCGACCACGGGCGGTGCCTATGACACGGTTTCGCAGGAGGACCCGAGCTGGGGCGGCCGGCCGCTTGCCTTCCCGCGCATCCAGGGGGCCGACGCCGTCGGCCACGTGGTCGCCCTGGGCGCGGACGCCGATCCCGATCTGCTCGGCAGGCGGGTGATGGTCGATTGCTGGCAGCGCGACTGGTCGGATCCGCTCAATCGCGACAAGGCCGGCTATTTCGGCTCCGAATGCGACGGCGGCTTCGCGCAATATGCCGTGGTGGACGCCCGCAACGTCGCAGCCATCGACAGTTCCCTCAGCGACGCGGAGCTTGCGACCTTCTCCTGCTCCTACACGACGGCCGAGGGCATGCTCGGCCGGGCCGGCGTCGCGCCGGACGACCGCGTGCTCGTCACCGGCGCGTCGGGCGGGGTCGGCTCGGCGCTCGTGCAGCTCGGCAAACGGCGCGGCGCCACGGTCGTCGCGCTGGCCGCGCCGGCCAAGCAGGACGCGGTGCGCGCGCTCGGCGCCGATGTCGTGCTCGACCGCGCGCCCGCCGATCTTGCCGGCGCCCTTGCAGCGGCGACCGGATCACCGACCGTCTCCGTCGTCGCCGATATCGTCGGCGGGCCGTATTTCGGGGCGCTGATCGATGTGCTCGACCGCGGCGGCCGCTATACCTGTTCGGGCGCCATCGCCGGCCCGGTCGTCGAATTCGACCTGCGTCCCTTCTATCTGAAGGACCTGACGATGACCGGCTCGACGGTCGTCGCACCGACCGTCTTCCGCGACGTCGTCGGCTATATCGAGCGCGGCGAAATCCGCCCGGTGCTGGCCGCGACCTATCCGCTGCGCGATCTGCATGCCGCGCAGACCGATTTCATCGCCAAGCGCCATACCGGCAACATCGTGGTGCTGCCATGAGCGGTGCGCGCGATACCGGCAACCGGCCGATGGACCGATCAGCGCGGGGCGGAGGGGCTTCAGGCCACCTCCGCAACTTTCCCCCGGGGCTTTCAATCGATATCGCCTGCCGGGACATATCCGGCCAGGCAGCAGACATGCCACAGTTGAAACGGACCGGCGCCGATGGCGCTGTGCCGGGCGTCCCATGCGCATCGCTTTCAACGGAACCACCGCATCGCAGGATCGCGGCGGTCCGGACGGCGGAGGCTCGGGGCAACGGCAGCCGTTCCACAGCAATCGGCGACACCCGCCCGGCAGGCGATATCGAGACGAACGCGATCGGGCCGGCCCGGTCCGGCAGTGGCGTGAAGGCCTGCCCGGCCCGCGGACCCCGTGCTTCCGACACATGGCGGACGCAAGGGGCGAAGACGGATGTATCGGCGCTTGCCAATCGCACCATAATCTATTTATCTAGCTTACTAAATAAGCCGACCCTACTGGAAAGTCGGCTTGAATAGATCCATCCCGCCCTTGCTCCGAACAGCGGATAGGGCGGGCGAACTGTCGGCGAAAACGGGAAAACGCCGGCTCAACCAGGTTTCGGCGCTGCGTCGAAGCTCGACAGACTGGGGGCACCTGTCGCTAATTACGGCGGCTTATTGATGCGTATCAGAAAGATTTCGGTCTGGACCCTCTTTTCGACGAACCACGGTGGTCACGTGGAGTCGCAGGGGCGGACGGGCGAAACAGGAAAGACGATTATCGTCCGGGTCGACTCCGATTCCGGCCACAGCGGATGGGGCGAGGTTTCGACAGGTCCAGCCAATAGTTATTCGAATAAATTTATACGGCCTGACATCGAACCGTCCATCATGGGCCGTGACGTGGTGCCCGCGGATCCCGGCGTCGACCTTGAGCCGGATCAGGCCATCGAAGCCCTGGCGCCTGCGATTTTGGACGCTCGGAAGGTCGGCCCGGAGTCGTTGATGGAGCGGCTGGACTCCTATCTGCCGGGCCATCTGTCCGCCAAATCGGCAATCGACACGGCTCTGTGGGATCTGCTCGGCAAGGCCGCCGGCCTGCCGCTCTACATTCTGCTCGGCGGGCGTCATCACCGCAGGCTTCCGCTCTGCCACAAGAGCTGCTGCCGGACCTCCGGAGCCATGGCCCGAGTGGTGCGACAGGCCGCGGCCACCGGGCAGTCGCCGTTCCGGATCGAGGCCCGCACCCGTCAGACCGCAACCCGCCAGGCGCCAGTTCGACGGGCCCCGGTTCAACAGGCCCCGGTTCAACAGGCCCCGGTTCAACAGGCACGGATGCAGGCGGCGCTCACCGGATGGGACGGCGCGCCCCTCGGCGCGGGACCCGAACCGTCCGGGCCGGCGGCCGCCGATCGGGCGCGCCCGCACCGGCCGGCCCCATCTCAGTCGAGCGCGGATCGCCGCGTCATGCTGGAAGAGCCGCGCGGCCCGATCGGCGATTGCGCAGCGGCCTGCGCTGCAACGGCGGACCCGGTCGAACGCGCGGACGTGCCGTCGCAGCCGCACGCACCGTCCGGCGGTTGCCTGGAGCCGGTCGCCCTTCAGATCTCGGCTGTCGGCGGCCTGAGCGCGGCGCGGCGCGCGCGCGATCATTGCATCGCGCTCGGCGCTCCCGTCTGCATCGAGGAGGCCTGGGGATCGGACATCGCCATGGCAGCCGCCGTGCATCTGGGCGCCACCACGCCGCAGCGCTGGCTGTCGAGCCTGCACGATCTGTCCGACCGCACCACGATCGGCCTCGATCCGGACATGCCACGGCCGACGGAAGGAAAGATCGCCATTCCGAAAACGCCGGGACTCGGGATCTCGCCCGATCCGGACCGGCTCGGGCCGGCACACCGGATACTGGACTGACAGGCGGTTCCCGTCCCACCCCGGTGCTGCCGTGGCATGGCGGACGTCTGGAAGACGGGCGGCCTCAAATGAAGAAGGGCCGGCATACGCCGGCCCTTCGGTCTTGTTCGGTGCTGGAGTTCAGGCCTACTTGCCGTTGCCGTTGTCGGCCTTCCTGTAGGCGTCCAGCTCGTGCCGGCTGCCGACCCAGAGCGCTGCGAGGCACATGACGATCGACACGATCAGCCAGATCACCTCCCAGCTCGAGTTGGCGCCCATATAGATCGGACCGGCGACATCGTTCCAGGTATCGAAATTCGAACCCATGACGTTTCTCCTTCGTCTCTACCGTTACTCGGCCGGCGGCGCCGACATGTTGATGCCCTCGGGATAGGCGGACACGGGCACCTTGGTGACGTCGAGCCCGTTAATCTCCGCCTGTTCGCCGACACGCAGGAGCCCCAGCATCTTGAGGATCAGCGAGACGACATAGCCGGGCACGAAGCCGAGCAGCGCCATCACGATGCCGCCGAGGATCTGGCCGACCAGCGAGACCGTCGCAACGCCCGGATCGCCCTGCAGCGCGGGATAGCCGGCGGCGAAGATGCCAACGGCGAGCACGCCCCACAGACCGACGGTGCCGTGCACGGTGACGGCGCCGACGGCATCGTCGATCCCCCACCGTTCAAGCACGGCCGCAGCCGGCTTCAGGATGCCGCCGCCGACGAAGCCGATCGCGAAAGCGAGCGGCGGCCACCAGATGTCGAGGCCGGAGGCGCAGGCGATGATGCCGGCCAGCGCGCCGGACATCATCCAGAACGGATCGCGCGTGACCATCCAGGCGCCGATGATGCCGCCGGCAAAGCCCATCAGGATGTTGAAGGAGAGCGCCGACAGCGTGATCGGCGTGCCGTAGATCGTCGCGAACTTGTCCGGATACCAGGACCAGGCCTCGCCAGGCACGATGACGCAGGCCATCAGGAAGCCCCAGAAGCCGACGATGATCAGCATCAGGCCGGTCAGCGTGAAGGGCAGATTGTGGGCCGGGATGTGGTTGGCGGTGCCGTCGGCGTTGAACTTGCCGATCCGGGGCCCGAGATTGATCAAGACGCCGAGAGCGAAGAAGCCGGCGACCGCGTGGACGAGGCCTGCCGCGCCGAAGTCGTGATAGCCCCACTGCGTGACCAGCCAGCCATCCGCGTGCCAGCCCCAGGCGGCGCCGACGACCCAGGCAAACGAGCCCAGCACGATCGCCAGGATGACGAAGCCTGCGACCTGAATGCGCTCGATCACCGCGCCCGAGAAGATCGATGCGGTGGTGGCGGCGAACAGGGTGAAGGCGGCCCAGAACACGCCCGAGGAATTGTCGGAGATGTTCGGCCCCATGAGTTCGACCCAGGGGGCGGCGATTTCGGTCGCATAGGCGGCGCCACTGGTCCCCACGGCGCCGGCCGAGAAGGTCAGGCCCGTCGGAAAGCCCCAATAGACCCACCAGCCGAAATAGTAGAAGGTCGGCACCATGAAGGCGAAGGCGAGGATATTCTTGATACCGGACGCCAGAACGTTCTTCTGGCGCGAGGCGCCCATTTCATAGGCCAGGAACCCCGCGTGAATGATGATCATCAGCGGGATGGTCAGATAATAGTAGGTCTCGGCGAACATCGTGTTGGTGACGGCCGCCCCACCGGTACTGGCCTCAAGTTCCGCCACCTTTGCCGCAAGCTCGGCAAGTTTCTCTTCCATCGTGTGTTTCCTCCCAAACACTGGGCCGAAGACGGGTGTCGGCTTCCCTCGAGCCGTGGCTCGGCCGACTCCCCCTTGGCGCCGTCAGCCCGTCGGCGCATACATTAAGGAAAACACATAAACCGATTTGATACCAACATTTTTGTTTTGTGATCCAATTATGATCCAATTTAGAATGCACATCCGGAGCAGGCGCACGCGATGCAGCGCTGCCACAAATACAGGCAGGGCAGAACTTCCTGTTACAAGACAGCCTGTTAGGGATTTTCCGTTCGACGGCTCAGGGAGTCTGGCCGATTTCGCGCCGCTAGGCGGGCCTACCCGACTGCCATCCGGTCCATCAGTCTTGCGATCAGAGCAAAAAAGCGCACTGAGTGCCGAATCACATGACGCTGGGAGAGGCAGCCCGGCCGTCATGATCGCCGTTGAGGGGAAGACCCGGGCCGGCCTGGTGCCAGGATTGCTGCCCGACAGCCGTCTACGGCATCAGTTCGTGCCGCGACCCGCGTTCGGGAAGAACAATTGCCGGCCGTCGCGGCGATAGCCGGCGATGGCCGCCTGCCCGGCCGGTCCGGTCAGCCAGTCGACAAAGGCCTGCCCCGCCTCCGCCCTGACGGACGGGCAGGCTTCGGGGCTGACCAGGATCACGCCATACTGGTTGAACAGGCGGTCGTCGCCCTCGACCAGGATCGCAAGCGATGCCTTGTTCTGGAAAGCGACCCAGGTCGCCCGGTCGCTCAGGGTATAGGCGTCCATGCCGGCGGCGATGTTCAGGGTCGCGCCCATTCCCGAACCGCTCTCGCGATACCAGGTGCCGCTTGCCGGGTCGGGATCGACGCCGGCCGTGACCCAGAGCCGCCGCTCGGCCTTGTGGGTGCCGGACTGGTCGCCGCGCGACACGAAGGCCTGCCCGGTCGCGGCGATTGTCGACAGGGCCTCGGCGACATCGCCCAAGCCGGCGATGCCGGCCGGATCGGCGGCCGGACCGACGATGACGAAGTCGTTATACATGACGTCGGCGCGGCTTAAGCCCGCTCCGTCGGCGACGAACCGCTCCTCCGAGGCGCGGTCATGGACGAACAGCACGTCGCCGTCGCAATTGCGCGCGTTCTTGATCGCCTGCCCGGTGCCGACCGCGACGACCCGGACCTCGATGCCGGTCTGCGCGGTGAATTGCGGCAGGATTGCCTCGAACAGTCCGGAGTTCTCGGTCGAGGTCGTCGATTGAACGAGGATATGCCCCGGATCGGTATCCGTGCCGGCCTCGGTATCGGCATCGAGGGGGCCGGCGAGCGGACCCGCCATCAGGGCAAGAAGCGACCAGGCGCCGACCACGCTCTTTGAGACGGCATTCCACATCATGTCCGATATCTCCTTGATCTGTTCAGTAGAGCAGGTCGCCGGCCAGGAAGGCGGCCGCCTCGGGCGAGGCCGGCCGCGCGAAGAAGCGGAAGGCGGCGCTGCGCTCGACCAGCCGGCCACGATCGAGAAACACGACCTCGTCGGCGAGCCGGCGCGCCTGGGCGATGTCGTGGGTGACCAGCACGATCTTGGTGCCGGCGGCGGCGGCCCGCTCGACGATCGCCTCGATCGCCGCGGTCGAGGCGGGGTCGAGGCTTGCCGTCGGCTCGTCGAGGAACAGCACCTCGGGCCGGGCGGCAAGCGCACGGACAAGGGCGAGCCGCTGCTTCTCGCCGCCCGACAGCACCCGGGCCGGCACCCGCGCGAAGTCGCCCAGGCGCCCCAGCGCCAGCATCTCGCCGACGCGGGTCGCGCGCTGAGCGCGCGGCCACCCGCGCAGCCGCAGCACATAGGCGATATTCTCGGCAACCGACCGGCGCAGAAGCACTGGCGTCTGGAACACCATCGCCTGCCGCCGGAGGATGCCGGCATCGGCGATGCGGCCGTTCCAGCGGATGGTTCCCGCGGTCGGGGTCAGCAATCCGTGCATCAGGCGGAGCAGCACGCTCTTGCCGGCGCCGTTCGGGCCGAGGATCGCCGTCTTGACACCGTGATGCAGGTCGAGGTCGACCGGGCCGACAAGCGGCCGGCCGCCGGCCCGGTAGCACAGGCCGCGAACGCCAAGCGGCAGGATCGCATCGGCGGGCGATGGCGCCGCGCCGGACCGCCCTTCGCCGAAAGGATGGATGTCGGCGGACCCATCGCCGGGGCCGGTGATTGCCGATGCGGTCATGGGCCTTGCGATATCAGGCACGGGCTGCCTCCGGCATCGATTGGCGCAGCGCCGCGGCCAGCGCGTTGACGGCCAGCGCGATCAGCAGCAGGACCAGGCCGAGCGCCAGCGCCAGCGCGAGATTGCCCTTCGACGTTTCGAGCGCGATCGCCGTCGTCATGACCCGCGTCACGTGATCGATATTGCCGCCGACGATGATCACCGCGCCGACCTCGGCGATCGCCCGGCCGAAACCGGCGAGCAGGACGGTCGCCAGGCTTGCCCGGGCATCCCAGAGCAGGGTTGCGACCGATCCGCGCCAGCCGACGCCGAAGGAGCGCAGCTGCTCGTCATAGTCCCGGTTGAGGTCCTCCAGGATCTGCCGGCTCAAGGCGGCGATGATCGGCAGCACGAGGACAGTCTGGGCGATGATCATCGCGGCCGGGGTGTAGAGCAGGCCGAGAACGCCGAAGGGGCCCGCGCGCGACAGACAGAGATAGACGATCAGGCCGACGACGACCGGCGGCAGGCCCATCAGCGCATTGACGACGACGATCGCGACCGACCGGCCGCGGAACCGGCCGATCGCCAGACAGGCGCCGAGCGGCAAGCCGACCAGCGCGGCGATGATCAGCGCCGTCAGGCTGACCTGGAGCGACAGCGAGACGATCTCGACGAGATCGGGATCGGCGGTGGCGAGCAGCCGGACCGCCAGGCCGACAGCGGCGGTGAAGTCCTGCATTCCTCGGGACCCCTTTCGCCTGCCTGCCTATGTGCGGATGAGCGTTCTGTCCAACGTAAATTGAAATTCGGGAAAAAGATCATAGGATCGCATGGAAATGCGCTCTCCATTGCGTATCCTCGGCCGCATGGCGCCGTGACTGTCCGATTCCTGGCGAGAGGGGCGTGCTGGGCGCGCCGGCTCACATGTTCATCAGCTTGATCACGGTCGGCCCGAGGATGACCACGAACAGCACCGGCAGAAAGAACACGATCATCGGCACCGTCAGCTTCGGCGGCAGCGCGGCGGCTTTCTTCTCGGCGGCCGTCATCCGCATGTCGCGGTTTTCCTGCGCCATGACGCGCATCGCATGGGCAAGCGGCGTGCCATAGCGTTCGGCCTGGTTGAGCGCGGTAATGACCGCCTTGACGCCGGGCAGACCGGTTCGCTTGCCGAGATTCTCGTAGGCGACGCGGCGATCCTGCAGGAACGACAGTTCGGCGGTGGTCAGGTTCAGCTCCTCGGCCAGCGCCACCGACTGAGTGCCGATCTCCTGGCTGACCCGCCGAAACGCCTGCTCGATCGACATGCCCGATTCGACGCAGATCAGCATCAGGTCGAGCGCATCGGGAAAGGCCCGCATGATTTCCGTCTGGCGCCGCGAAATCGCATTGGAAATGAAGAGATTGGGACCGAAGAAGCCGGCATAGGCGGCGCCCAGCGCGATCAGGATCTTGATCGACATCGGCTGGCCTTCATACTTGCCGAACAGGAAGATATAGGCGAGCGCGATGAGGAACAGCGTCGGCGGCAGCACGACGCGGAAGAACAGGAACGTGACGACGGCTGACGGCGAGCGGAAGCCGGCCATCTTGAGCTTGGCGCGGGTATCCTCCGATTCCAGCAGCTTGCGCAGGTTGAGGCTGTCGACGACGCCCTGCATGTAGGTTTTCGGCGATTGCCTGAGCGCGATGCGACCCGTCTCGGCATTGAGCCGCGCCCGTTCGCGCTCGCGCAACGCGGCGCGCTCCCTGGCGACGAATTTCATCCGGTCGCCGAGCTTGTCGCTTGAGAACAACGGCATGCCGATCGAAACGATCGCGGCAACCGCGGCGACCGCGGCCAGCCCGCCGACCAGCACGTTCGGATCGTAGACGGCATCGATGAATTCGAACATCCGCTTGTCGCCTCTAGAAATCGAAGTTGATCATCTTGCGCATGACCAGCACGCCGATCGCCATCCAGAACGCCGAGCCGGCCAGCAGCACATGTCCGAACCGCTCGGTCCACAACAACGAGATGTAGTCCGGGCTGGTCAGGAAAATCAGCAGCATGACGACGACGGGCAGGGCGCCGATGATCGCGGCGGACGCCTTCGCCTCCTGGCTCATCGCCTGGATCTTGCCCTGCATCTTCTTGCGCTCGCGCAACACCTTGGACAGGTTGCCGAGCGCCTCGGAGAGATTGCCGCCGGCCTTCTGCTGGATCGATACCACGATGGCGAAGAAATTCACCTCGGCAAGCGGCATCCGATCATACATCCGCTCGACGCAGTCGCCGAGCGGCAGGCCGAGCGCCTGCGTTTCGACGACCTTGCGGAACTCGCCGCGCACCGGCTCCTGCGCCTCGCCGGCCACGACCCGGATGCAGTCATTCAGCGGCAGGCCGGCCTTGACGCCGCGCACGATGACGTCGATGGCGTTGGCGAACTCCTCCAGAAACTTCTTCATCCGCCGCTTCTTCAAGAACCCGAGCAGCCAGTAGGGCACGCCCAGGCCGCCGGCGACCGCCAGCCCGAGCAGGACCAGCGGCTGCAGGCCGCCGGCAATGCCGGCGGCGACGAAGAAGAACGCCATCACGACGCACAGGATGACATAGCCGGTGATCGACCAGTTGAGCCCGGCCTGCTCGATCCGGTTCTTCAGCGACAGGCTCTGCCTGCGCTTCTGGCGCGATTCCAGGTCCTTGAGCGTGTCCTGGATCTGCTTGCGGCGGCGCTGGGTGTCCTGTTCGACGCGCTTGCCGGCCAGGAAGGTCGCCCTGTCGCCGGCGTTGCGGACGGTGGCGACACGCTTTTCCGCCCGTCTTTCCCCGGACAGGAGCGGATAGACGAAAACCCAGGCGATGCCGCCGGCACAGACCATCGCCATGGCGATGATCACGAGATTCAACATTTGCTGGTCGAGCATCGGCCTCAGGTCCCGAAGACTTCCATCCCGTTGTCGTCATGCACTTCGGCAGCATCGAGGGCGGCGGCCAGGCGTTTCTCCTCGTTGAAGTAACGGGCCCGTTCCCAGAAGGCGGGTCGGGCGATGCCGGTCGACCGGTGCCGGCCGATGATCCGTCCGTTGGCATCCTCGCCGAGGATGTCGTAGACGAACAGATCCTGCAGCGTGATGACCTCGCCCTCGGTGCCCATCACCTCGGTGACATGAGTGATCCGGCGCGAGCCGTCGCGCAGGCGGGCGGCCTGCACGATCACATCGATCGACGAGGTGATCATTTCGCGGATCGTGCGCGGCGGCAGGTTGAAGCCGCCCATGGTGATCATGCCCTCGACACGCGACAGCGCCTCGCGCGGGCTGTTGGCGTGCAACGTGCCCATCGAGCCGTCATGGCCGGTGTTCATCGCCTGCAAGAGGTCGAAGGCCTCCGGTCCGCGCACCTCGCCGACGATGATCCGCTCGGGCCGCATGCGCAGGCAGTTTCGCACCAGTTCGCGCATCGTCACCTCGCCCTCGCCCTCCAGGTTGGGCGGGCGGGTCTCCAGCCGGACCACATGCGGCTGCTGCAGCTGCAGTTCGGCGGCGTCCTCGCAGGTGATGACGCGCTCGTCCCCGTCGATATAGCGGGTCAGGCAGTTGAGCAGCGTCGTCTTGCCCGAGCCGGTACCGCCGGAGATCACGACGTTGCAGCGGCTGCGACCGATGATCTCGAGGATCGTCGCGCCCTCCGGCGAAATGGTGCCGAAATCGACCATCTGCTCGAGCGTCAGCTTGTCCTTCTTGAACTTACGAATGGTCAGGGACGGCCCGTCGATGGACAATGGCGGCACGATCACGTTGACGCGCGAGCCGTCGGGCAGGCGCGCGTCGCAGATCGGGCTGGACTCGTCGACGCGCCGGCCGATCTGGCTGACGATACGCTGGCAGATATTGAGGAGCTGGGAATTGTCGCGGAAGCGGACATGGGTCGGCTCGATCTTGCCGCTCACCTCGATATAGACGTTGTCGGAGCCGTTCACCATGATGTCGGCGATGTCGTCGCGGGCCAGCAGCGGTTCGAGCGGACCGTAGCCCAGAACGTCGTTGCAGATGTCGTCGAGCAGTTCCTCCTGCTCGGCGATCGACATGATGACGTTCTTCAGCGAGATGATCTCGTTGACGATATCGCGGATTTCGTCGCGGGCCGACTCCGCGTCCATCTTGGCGAGCTGACTGAGGTCGATGGCATCGATCAGCGCCGAGAAGATCGCCGTCTTGGTGTCGTAATATTCCTCCGACCGCCGCGAGGTTTGCGGCGGTTCGGATTTGCCCGGTTCCGGCCTGGCGGACTCGGTTTTCGCCGGCTCGGACGCTTTCGATGCCGCCGCCTTGCCGGTGGAGCCATCGCCGGGAAGGGGCCCGGTCGCCGGAGCTTGCCTGGGGTCGGAAGCGGACGCCTGACGCCCGGACGGCGGCTCGGCAGAGTTGCCGGGGGAACCGCCGGGGGGATTTGCGTGGACGGTCGCAGGCGCGCGTACCGGGTCCGCGCGGCCCGCGCCATCCTGATTGTCCTTGCCTCGTCTGCCAAACATGGGTGGCGATTCCTACCGTTTTCCGGCCCGCTCGGTCGGTCTAGAGCATGCTGTGACCAGCTTGGATCATTTGATCAGGCGCTGCAGGAACGGGGGCAGCGCGATCCGCCGGGCCTTGCGGATCTCGGTGCGTCCGGTGAGCGTTTCCGCAAGCGTTCTGAACACGTCCACGGGCCGGGCGTTGGCCTGCATTTCGGCGATCATCTGTCCGTTGTTGGCCGCCGTTGCGAACAGCACCGGCTCGAAATTGATGACGCAGGACGGCGCGATCTCCAGCGCCGCGCCGAAATCCTTGGCGGAAATCTCCGGCTTCTTGGGGACGCCAACCTGATTGAGGAGCAGGATCGGCGGCCGGTCGTTCGGCCGCGACTGCTTCAGCATGTCGACGAGGTTCTTGGCATTTCGCAGGTTGGCGAGATCCGGCATCGCCGTGATGACGATCTCGTCGGCCGCAAACAGCGTCGCCTTGGCCCAGGATGTCCACAGATGGGGGATATCGAGCACCACGTTCGGAACGGATTTGCGAACGAGATCGATCACCGGTTCGACGGCCTCGGTCGTCAGATCGTATTCCTTGTCGAGCGTCGAGGGGGCGGCGATGAGGCTCAGGTGATCGGTGCATTTGGAGAACAGCCGGTCGAGATAGTTCTCGTCGAGCCGCTCGCGGGCGAAGACGGCCTCGCCCATGCCCTGGGGCGGATCCTGATTGAAATCCAGCCCCGCCGTCCCGAAGGCCAGGTCGAGATCGGCGATCACCACGTCGTTGGCTAGTTCCTGGGAAATCGCCCAGGCGACGTTGTGGGCGATCGTCGAGGATCCGACACCGCCCTTGGCGCCGACGAAGGCGATGGTGCGGCCGAGCGGATCGGAATCGGGCGTATCGAACAGGTCCGACAGCGCGCCGAGCACCTCGATCGCGGCGACCGGAGCCAGCAGATAGTCGCTGACGCCTTTTTCGATAAGCTGGCGGTAGAGACCGATGTCGTTGGCATGGCCGACCACGACCACCTTGGTGCCGGCATCGCAGACATCGGCGAGACGGTCGAGCTGGGCCAGCAGTTCGGCCGCGCTCGTCATCGATTCCACCACCACGACATTCGGCGTCGCCGCATCGACATAGAATTCGCGGGCGGCCGCGAGCCCGCCCATCTGCACCGTCGTGTGCGCGCGCGATGCCCGCCTGTCGGCCGCCGCCTCGCTGAAGGCGGCATGAACGTCCTGGGTCTCGCAGAAGACCTGCACGGACACCCGCGGCAGCGGGGCGATGTATCGCGATTCGACGGCACCATCCCTGGCTAGATCACTGCCCGGGGCCGGATCGCCGCCCGGCTCCCCCGCGACGCCCGTGGCCGTGTCCAGGCCCGGCTCGATTTTCGTCTCGGCGACCGCGCTCATGATCAGTTCTCCACCTCGGACACTTCCCCGGCCTCGTTGTCGTTGTAGACCGTCGAGGGATCCTCGCCCTTGCGGTACTTGTCGAAGACCGTGTCGCGACGCTGGGCGTCACGCGGCTGCGTGGAACGCGGGCCTTCCAGATCGCGCGGATCGGCGATCACGGCGGCCATGTTCTTCTGGTAGGCGCAGCCGAAATTCTCGTAGGGCAGATTGCGCCAGCTGCCGGCGGCATTGGTCGGCCAGGCGCCGCAATTGACGGTCGTGACCATCCGGTCATAGGCAAGCCGCACCGGCGCGATCGACAGCGTGGTGCGATAGTTGCTGACATGGATGGCGTCGACCGGCATGCCGTAGTCGCCGGCGATCAGCAGGACCTCGTCGACGACGCTTGCCGCATCCGCGGCGTTGCGGCTGTCGACCGGCGCGAATACCGCCATGCCGCCCGTGCCGCGCTCGCGCCAGCCCAGGACGAATTCCTGCACCGCCTCGCGGTCATAGAGCGAGAGGTTCGATCCGGTGGCGTTGAGGTCGAGCTTGACCCGTTCGGGCGTCACCCCGATCGGATAGCGCTCCTCGACCGAGGTCGGCACCGATCCGGTGACGACGCGGTCGGACTTGCAGGCCGCCAGCGGCAGGGCAAGAAGCGTGACTGCGACGGCGCCCCGAAACCAGGTTGGGCGAACCCGGACCGGCGTTGTCTTCATCTTCGCGTTGAGCTTCCCAAAGAGCGTCATCGATCTCCCGCCCCCTATTCGACGATGAAGCCGATCGGACCGCGGTAATTGCCCGCGGGGTTCGCATCGGCATATCCGTACAGGCGATTGAGACGGCCAAGCAGCACGGTCGCCGGATCGGTCGCCGGTGCATAGTTCTTGTCCGGCCGCGCCAGTTCGTCGCGGCGGGTCGGCTTGGCCAGATAGGGTGTCGCCAGGATGACCAGTTCGGTCTCGTCATTCTGATAGTCGCGGCTGCGGAACAGCGTGCCGAGGACCGGAATGTCCTTCAGGCCCGGAATGCCGTTGAGCGCCTGTTTCGTCTCTTCCTGGATCAGGCCGGCCAGCACGAAGGAACCGCCGCTTGGAAGCTCGACGGTGGTGTCGGTGCGGCGGGTCTTGATGCCGGGGATGCGGGCGCCGGAGAGAATGACGTCGTTTTGCCGGTCGATCTCCGAAACCTCGGTCTTCACCTTCAGGCTGATGCGCCCGGGGCCCATGACAACCGGCGTGAAGGCCAGCGCGACGCCGAAGGGCTTGTATTCGATCTTCAGGCTGCACAGCCCGGTCTGGGCGTCGCAGGAATTGCCGACCGGGATCGGAAACTCGCCGCCGGCCAGGAAGTTCGCGGTCTCGCCGCTGATCGCCGACAGGGTCGGCTCGGCCAGCACCCGCAGCAGTTGCTGCTGTTCAAGCGCCCGGACCTGGGCGGTGATCGAGGTTGTCCCGTCGCTCCAGGTAAACGGGCCCTTGAGCACCGGCTCGACGATGTTGCCAAGCGCGAAGGGTGTCAACGAAAGAACATCCGCGGCGATCGTCGCCGAATTGATCTGGAGCTGCAGATCGATGCCGAACTGCTTGAGCACCTTGCGCTTCATTTCGGCGACCGTGACCTTCAGGAAGACCTGCTCGCTTTCGGTGGTGCTGATCATGTTGAGCACCTTCGCCGGATCGCCGGCGAAGCGGGCGGCGATATCGAACGCCTTTTCCGCCGCCGAGGCCGTCCGCACGCTGCCGGTCAGCACGATGTTGTCGTTCATCGAGTCCACGCTGACGGAGGAACCCGGCACGAGCTGCCGGATCGACTGGGCGAGCGCCGCGGTGTCGCGGTCGACCTGGACCTCGAGCACGGCGATCTGGCGGCCGGCGACATCGAAGAAGAAGACGTTCGTCTGGCCGACCTCCTGGCCGATCAGATAGGCGCGCCGCGCGGTCCGCATCACCGCGTCGGCGATCGTCGGACTGGAGACCAGCACGTCCTTGGCATCGCGCGGCAGGTCGACGACCAGCGACTTGCCGACGCCGATCTTGACATGTCGGGAGGCGGACAGCTCCGCCGGATTGATGGTCATGTGCGAGGACTGCGCCCGCGCCGCCTCCGGTGCCGCGAGGATCGCGCCGGCCAGCGCGGTCGCGAAGACAAAAAGAGCCGCGCTCAAGACTGCCTTCAGGGTGGCGGAGGGACCGGCAACGCGGTTTCTAAGGCTTAACCCAGCCATCTTATTGACCCCCAGATCTCAAACCTGTGTCCGCGCGTTCGGTTCAGTTCGTATTGACCTGCAGCGGAACGCCGAACTTCACCACATTGACCGCGCTGCGCCGTTTCGTGGCCTGCACCGCGTCGGGCGCCGGTTCGCCGTCCATGATGCTGCGCAGCGACAGCGAGATGTCGCCCTCCTGCTCGGCCAGCGCGAGGATCTCGACCTGGTCGGGCCGCAATTCAAGCGTGGCGACATTGCCGACCACATCCATGCGGCCGTCCTTCTCCTCGATCGTCTGATCGATCGCCAGGACCCGGACATTTTCCAGAACCGTCTCGCTGACCGCCGTCTCGCGGCCCGAACCGCGCCGCTCCCCTTCCCGCGTCACGACAACGTCGACCCGGTCGTTGGGCAGGATGAAGCCGCCGGCGCCGGTCTCCGGCGAGGTTTCGGTGGAGACGGCCCGCATGCCCGGCGGCAGCATCGCCGACAGGAAACCGCCCGACCCGGCGCGGACGATCTTGGAATCGCGGATCGGTTCGCCGGACAGGAAGCTCGTGCGCGCAACCGAACCGGCAATCTCATCCAGCGCCTCGGGATCGTCGCCGCGCCGGACGAAGGCGCCGTTGATGCTGTCGCGCGGCCAGCTTTCCCAGGTCAGATCGGATTTCTTCAGCGTCGAGCCCGGCAGGATATCGCGTCGCGCGACCAGAACCTCGTCGGTATCGACCGTTTCCTGAATCACGGTGGGCGATCCGCCCGAGCCGAGATCGCCTGCCATTCGCCAGGCCAGGAACCCGGCGACGACGGCAACGCCCAACACGGCCAAGCGCGCTACTTTCATGACGAACATTCCCCGAACCCGGGTCCCGCAGCATCGCGAACCTCGCCGGAATCATGCGCTGGCAAACGTCAACTTATGGTTAATAAGACGTATCGATTTATCGGCGTCGGAAGTATCAACGATTCAAAGCGATTACGGATCAACCCGGCAAAAACGCCTTAAGCCAGACCGTGTCGGGATAGACCATCAATCCGGCGGCCGCCAAGGCAATTCCATAGGGGATCCCGACCTGTGGATCATGCAGACGCTGGGCCCAGTCCTGCCGGCCGATCGCGGTGGGCAACGGCACGCGGCGCGCAAACAGGATCAGGATCGTAAGCCCGCCCCCGATGAGCGAAGCCCACAGCGCGAACATCAATAACGGCGACCAGCCGAGCCAGAGGGCGGTCGCGGCGAAGAACTTCGCATCGCCGCCGCCGATCCATCCGAAGGCAAACAGCGAGAACCCGACCGCCAGCATGAGCAGGCCGGCCGCCAGATGCCAGCCGAGATCGGCAAGCGGCATACCGGCGAAGGCGGCGGCGACGAAAAACGCGCCGGCAAACCCCATCGTCAGTTTGTTGGGGATCGTCATCGTGAAGAGATCGCAGGCAGCGGCGAGCGCCATGGCTGCGGGGAAGATAAGAAGCAGGAGAGGATCAAACATGCCGCACAATCCGTCACAGAACACCGGAGCCATCGCAGGGAGGCTGGAAAAGCATAGGACACCCGGCTTAATCGCAGTTTAAGGCGAGACAGCAACGCAAACAAACGC
>JANQKY010000033.1 GCA_028280885.1 Tepidamorphus sp. | reverse complement strand
TCTCCCTGAATGGCATCGGCAAAACCTCCCTTTGCCGACAAGAAACCTGTCAACCATCTATCCGGTCCAGTCTGTTTACTATCTATCCGGTTCGGACCCACCCCGACCCTCTCCCGCAAGGGGAGAGGGGGCGTTAACGGCACTGTATGCGGTTGAATTGATGCGCCTTGCTGTTTGCGAGACGCTGGAGCCAAAAGGCACGGCCTTAGCTCTCCCTCTCCCCTTGCGGGAGAGGGTCGGGGTGAGGGGGCGCCGCCCGCAAGGGCGGCTTCGAGAGCGCCGGAGGCGATCTCGAACCAACCACCGATCACCCGGTCTCAGACCTCAAACAGCCTAGTTATCCAGGAAGCTCCTGAGCTTGCGGCTGCGGCTCGGGTGCTTCAGCTTCCTGAGCGCCTTCGCCTCGATCTGGCGGATGCGCTCGCGGGTGACCGAGAACTGCTGGCCGACCTCTTCCAGCGTGTGATCGGTGTTCATGCCGATGCCGAAGCGCATGCGTAACACCCGTTCCTCGCGCGGGGTGAGCGAGGCGAGCACCCGCGTGGTCGTTTCGCGCAGGTTCGCCTGGATCGCCGCGTCGATCGGCAGGACGGCGTTCTTGTCCTCGATGAAATCGCCGAGATGGCTGTCCTCCTCGTCGCCGATCGGCGTTTCCAGCGAGATCGGCTCCTTGGCGATCTTCAGGACCTTGCGCACCTTTTCGAGCGGCATCGCCAGCTTCTCGGCCAGTTCCTCCGGCGTCGGCTCGCGGCCGATCTCGTGCAGCATCTGGCGCGAGGTGCGGACGATCTTGTTGATCGTCTCGATCATGTGGACCGGGATGCGGATGGTGCGCGCCTGATCGGCGATCGAGCGGGTGATCGCCTGGCGGATCCACCAGGTGGCGTAGGTGGAGAACTTGTAGCCGCGGCGATACTCGAACTTGTCGACCGCCTTCATCAGGCCGATGTTGCCTTCCTGAATCAGGTCGAGGAACTGCAACCCGCGATTGGTGTATTTCTTGGCAATCGAGATCACCAGACGAAGGTTGGCCTCGACCATTTCCTTCTTGGCGATGCGGGCCTCGCGCTCGCCCTTCTGGACCATGTGGACGATGCGGCGGAACTCGCCGATCTCCAGGCCCGTCTCGGTGGCAAGCTGCTGGATGGCGCCGCGGATATCCTTGGCGGTGTCCTTTTCCGACGCGATGAACTCCTTCCAGCCCCTGGCGCCGAGATTGGCGACGCGGCGGATCCAGTTCGGATCGAGTTCGTGGCCGTGATACTGCTTGAGGAAATCCTCCCGGTCGACGCCATAGGATTCGGCCAGCCGCAGAAGCCGGCCCTCATAGCCGAGCAGCTTGCGGTTGATATCGTAGAGCTGCTCGACCAGCGCCTCGATGCGGTTCTGGTTGAGCGACAGGGATTTCACGTCGACGACGATGTCTTCCTTCAGCTTCTTGTAGCGCCGCTCCTGGCTGGGGCTTAAGTGCGCGTTCTTCAGCCGGTTCTCGACATGCTGGTCCTGCAGCTTGCGCAGCTTCTTGTAGTTCGACGCGATGTTGTCGAAGGTCTCGACGACCTGGGGCTTGAGCTCCGCCTCCATCGCGGCAAGCGACATGTTGGCTTCGTACTCGTCGTCATCGTCGTCGCTGGAGCCCTCGGCATTCTCGTTGGCCGCATCCGGCGCGCCGGCCGCAGCCGCACCGTTGCCCGGCGACGGCGTCGCGCTCGCCTGCTGCCCCGTTGCCTGCTGCGACACGCCGGGTGCCGAGGCCTGCGAGGCGCCCGCGTCCCCCTCGGCCTCCCCTTCGGTCTCATTGCCCGCCGCAGGCGCCTTGGCGTCCGGGCCGGCATAGGTCGCCTCCAGATCGATGATGTCGCGTAACAGGATCTTGCCTTCGGCCAGTTCGTCGCGCCAGATGATGATCGCCTGGAAGGTCAGCGGGCTTTCGCAAAGCCCGGCGATCATCGCCTCGCGGCCGGCCTCGATGCGCTTGGCGATGGCGATCTCGCCCTCGCGCGACAACAGTTCGACCGAGCCCATCTCGCGCAGATACATGCGGACGGGATCATCGGTCCGGTCGGCCGGTTCCGAGGTCTTGGTGGTGGTGGCCACCGCCTTGGTCTGGGCGACGACCAGTTCGCCGCCGGCTTCCGCCTCGCCCTCGCCGCCATTGGACTCGTCGTTGTCGTCGGCCTCCTCGGTCTCCACGACATTGATGCCCATATCGGAGAGCATCGCCATCGTGTCCTCGATCTGCTCGGACGTGACCTCCTCTGACGGGAGCACCTCGTTGAGCTCTTCATAGGTGACGTAGCCGCGCTTTTTGGCGGCCTTGATCATCTTCTTGACCGCGGCATCCGACAGGTCGAGCAGCGGGCCGTCCGGCGTCTCCGACTGCTGTTCCGGCGTCTCTTCGACTTTTCTGGCGGTTGTTGCCATATAGGTGTCTCCCGACAATGCGTCCCGGACGGAATCAGCTATAAGCGAGCTGCTTCGATGGACAATGCTGGCGGTATCACAGCCCTGCTGCCGTGATCCGACCCGCTTTCTTCCGTCGTCCGTGCTACCGCGTGCCTCTTAATCCGTGATTAAAGTTAACTCAATCGTGTTCCAGCGATCCGGACCGGCCAGCGCTTTCAGTTCCGCGCGATGCCGGTGAGGACCGGGACTACTCCCCTCAGAAAGCCCGCGCCGGCCGTCCCGAAGCCTGGCCGAACCCCTCCATCAGCGCCTCGGTGCCCTCAGCGTTCATGAGCTGTGTCTGAATGTCGAACAGCCGTGCAAGATTTTCGTCGCTCGGCTCTGCCTGAAGCGCTATCTCGGCCGCCTTAAGCTCCCTATGTAACGTCACCAGCTTATGATGCAAGGCTGCGGTATGATCCCATCCGCGCTCCACGTCAATGATGGCGGTCTCCGCGGCGACCCACCACTCCGCCCGGCCGGCCCCCGACCAGAGCTGATCGAGCCGCGCGACGAGGTCGGTAAAGCCGCGCCGGGCAAGCGCTGCGCGCACGGCCTCGGCATCGAGATCCGGTTCGACCGCGATGTCCAGAAGCGCGCCGCGCAGCAGCGCCAGATCCCGGTTGGCGAAATCCATCCCGGCGACCATCTCGACGCGCTCGCCCAGCATGTCGGGATGGTTGACCAGCGTCAGGAGCAGGATCGCCTCGCGGCGCGGCAGCGCCCGGCGCGCCCCGGCAAGCTGGCGGACGAGATCGGAACTCGCCCGGCCGTCCCCATGCCCTGAAAGCGAACGCCCCGATAGAGAGCGCCCCAATGGCGAGCGGTCCGACGAGCCCGACCAGCCCCCCCGGGGCCCGCCGCGGAACTGCGGACCGCCGAAGGCTGCGCGGGATCGCTCCCCACGACCGCCACTCCGGCCTTCGCCTCTTCCGAAAAAGCCGGCGAGCCGGTCGCGGAACAATTCGCCGTAGTGCCGCTTGACGCGCTGGTCGGCGACGCGCCCGACGGTCTCGGCAAGCCGGGTCTCGAAGGCCGCCCGCCGCTCCGGCGTGTCGAGCGGGGCGGCCTCCACCTCGCGCGTCCACAGCATGTCGGCGAGCGGCCGGGCCTTGCCGATCACCTCGGCGAGCCCCTGCGGCCCCTCACTGTTCAGAAGATCGTCGGGATCCTGGCCTTCCGGCAGAAGCGCAAAGCGCAGGCTCTTGCCCGCCGTAATCAGCGGCAGCGCCAGGTCGGCGGAGCGGAAGGCGGCCCTGAGGCCGGCCGCGTCGCCGTCAAAGCACAGGATGGGCTCATCGGCAACGCGCCACAAAAGGCCGAGCTGATCCTCGGTGAGCGCGGTGCCGAGCGGGGCGACCGCATTGGCGAAACCCGCCCGCGTCAGCGCGATCACGTCCATATAGCCCTCGGCGACGATGATCGTGCCGGCAAGGCTCGCCGTCTCCTGTGCGCTGCCCTGCCCACCGCCCTGGGCAGCCCTGCGGGCGGCCGCCATGTTGAACAGCACGCTGCCCTTGTGGAAGAGCTCGGTCTCGGGCGAGTTCAGGTATTTCGGCTGCTGGTCGGGGCTGAGCGCCCGGCCGCCGAAGGCGATCACCCGCTCCCTGAGATCGGTGATGGGAAACATCACCCGGCCCCGGAACCGGTCGAACGGCACGGCGATGTCGCTGCCGGTGATCAACAGGCCCGCCCGCGCCATCGCCTCGCCGTCGATGCCGGCCTTGCCGAGATGTTCCTTGAGCTGATAGCGGCCGCCGGGCGCATAGCCGATGCGAAAGCGTTCGATCGTCTTCTCGTCGAGGCCGCGCCGTTCGAGATAGTCGCGGGCGTCGCGCCCCTCCGGCGAAAACAGCGCCTTCTGGAAATAGGCCGCCGCCGCCTCGAGCACCTCGGTAAGGCCGGCGCGCTCCTTTTCCCGCTGCTCCGCCTTCGGGTCCGGCTTGGGCAGCGGCACGCCGGCCTCGCCCGCCAGCCGCTCGACGGCCTCGGGAAAGCTCAGACCCTCGGTCTCCATCAGGAAGCGGAAGATGTCGCCGTGCTTGCCCGAGGAGAAGCAGTGATAGAAGCCCTTCTGGTCATTGATCGTGAAGGACGGCGTCTTTTCGGCGTTGAACGGCGACAGCCCGATGAATTCCCGCCCCTGCCGGCGCAGCTTCACGCTGCGCCCGACGACATCGGACACCGGCAGTCGGGCGCGGATCTCGTCGAGCAACGAGGGTGGGAATCGCATGCTGTCCAACGGTCAGAGGTGCGGCGCGGAGCACCGGGGCCAAGAGTATGAGTATAGGGGAGTGATTCGAGTCGGGCGAATCGATTCGGCGTACCGTGGATGGTTTCCGCAGCCAGCGGCGCGGCTACCAGACCCATATCAACGCGGTGATGAGCAGTTATTGGGCAGCTATATCGATCAGAAGAAAAAGGAACGGGCCTGACGGCCCGCCTCATCCCGGCCCGCCCCGTCCCGCTCGGCAAGCATCCTCAGTTCAGGATGCCCTTCACCACCGAACTGGCCTGGCCCATGTCGATCTGGCCGGGAAAGCGCTCCTTCAGCGCCGACATGCACTTGCCCATGTCACGCAGGCCGCTGGCGCCGATATCCTTGACGACCGCCTCGCACGCCGACTTGACCTCGTCGGCGGACAGCTGGCGCGGCAGGAAATCCTTGATGATCTCGATTTCCGCCCGCTCGTCCTCGGCCAGCTCCGTGCGGCCGGCCTCGGCGTAGACCTGCGAGGATTCCTCGCGCTGCCGGATCATCTTCGACAGGAGCTGGCGGATATCGTCTTCCCCGACGGCATCCTTGCCGTCCGCCCGCGCGGCGATATCGCGGTCCTTGACGGCCGCGTTGATCAGCCGAAGCGTCGCCAGGCGCCGCTTGTCCTGATCCTTCATCGCCTTTTTCAGCGCCTCATTGATTTCGTCGCGAAGCATGTATCACCGTCCCTTTGCCCGACGGGCTTGAAGAATACAGCACCGTGCACCTTCGGCGCAACCGATAGAGATTCCACAAGCTGTTGATATTTCTGAGTAATTTTCTTGACCCCGTTTTCTTGACGGGGATGCGTCCGTGTCCTAGCTTCCGCCCGGATCCCGTATGACCGGATTTTCGAAGGCCGCTGCCGCCAAAGGCTGCGGACCGGTCCATCACGCCGCGGGTATGTATGGAGATTTGCATGGTTTCGCAAGATGGCGATGGCGGTTTGTTGAAGACCCGCGAGGCTGGCCCGAACGATCAGGGCGCCGGTTGGCGCAAACGCCCCGACACCGCCCGCCTGGTGCTGGCCGACGGCACTGTGCTGAGCGGCCAGGGCCTCGGCGCGACCGGGACGGCTGTCGGCGAGGTCTGTTTCAACACGGCGATGACCGGCTATCAGGAGATCCTCACCGATCCCTCCTATGCCGGCCAGATCATCACCTTCACCTTTCCCCATATCGGCAATGTCGGCACCAATGACGAGGACATCGAGACGGTCAACATGGCCGCGGCCTCCGGCGTGCGCGGCTGTATCCTGCGCGCACCGATCACCACTGCGTCGAACTGGCGGTCGATCCGGCCACTGAGCGACTGGCTCGCCGCCCGCGGCATCATCGGGCTTGCCGGTGTCGACACCCGCGCGCTGACCGCCCGGATCCGCGACGGCGGCATGCCGAACGCGGTGATCGCCCATGACCCGGACGGCACTTTCGACCTGGACGCGTTGAAGGCCGAGGCCGCGCGGTGGCCCGGGCTCGTCGGCATGGACCTCGTCCCCGACGTCACCTCAGCCCAGACCACCACCTGGGACGAAACCCCGTGGCAATGGGGCGCGGGCTATGGCCGGCTCGAGGCGGGCGCCTACCACGTCGTCGTCATCGACTATGGCGTCAAGCGCAACATCCTGCGCCAGTTCGCCGGTCTCGACTGCCGGCTGACCGTCGTGCCCGCGACAACGCCGGCGGAGCGGATCCTGGAGATGCAGCCCGACGGCGTCTTCCTGTCGAACGGTCCGGGCGATCCGGCCGCGACCGGGACCTATTCAGTGCCGGTGATCAGGGCACTCGTGGAGACGGGCCTGCCTGTCTTCGGCATCTGCCTCGGCCACCAGATGCTGGCGCTGGCGCTCGGCGCGAAGACCGAGAAGATGCATCAGGGCCATCACGGCGCCAATCACCCGGTGATGGACCACACCACCGGCAAGGTCGAGATCACCTCGATGAACCACGGCTTCGCCGTCGATCGCGACAGCCTGCCGGCGGATGCCGAGGAGACGCATGTCTCACTGTTCGATCAATCCAATTGCGGCATCCGGCTCAAAGGAAAGCCGGTCTTCTCGGTGCAGTACCACCCCGAGGCCTCGCCCGGCCCGATGGATTCGCACTATCTGTTCACGCGCTTCGTCAACCTGATCCGGGAGCGTAAGGGCGAAGGCGTGCTGCCGGAAAGCTGACCGCGTATCGGGGGCAGGTCTATTTGATGCGATGCAGTGTGACCGCCCCCAAATTATTTCCGGCAAAGACGACACCGGATTGCAGCGACCTGTCTTCACGCAAATGGGTGAGGAATTCCCATTCGGAGTCGTTGTTGCCCTGGCTAACCGTGGTATCCCCGACAACCCGGCAATCTTCCTTGAGCTTTAATCTGCCGGCGAATGTCAGATCGGCCGGAATATTCTTGGCGGAATAGCAATTGTCCTTCCTTATCTTTCCGTTGGCGTTGAGAACGAGGTCGCAATAAGCGGCACTCTGCCCCATGATCATCAAACGCCATGTGCCCTCAAGGGTCTCCTGGGTGCAAGACGACAGGGAACCGGCAACCGCCGGCGATGCCAGAGAGACGACTCCTGCGATTACGGTGGCGAACAAACGTGCGGACATCATCATTACCCCCTGAACTTACGGACCTGAGCTTCCCGACCTGAACGTCCGGCAGGACCGACACGGCGAACAGGCCTATTTGAATCTTTGCAGAATGGCCCCGATGAACTCGGGACCCGTATTCATGGGGCCGACTATTGTCGACCGGTCCTCGCTGAGCTGCATGTCGGGCGCAAGGTCAACCACTTCATCGGCGGCAAACTGAACCTCGCCGCGAACGTTGCAGTTTTTCTTCAGTTTGAAGGCGCCGGACAGCGCAATCGCGGCGGGAATGCCCTTTGCCTGATAGCAGGCCGAACCCTTGATTTTGCCGGTCTTCTTGACACCCAGCTCGCAATAAGCGCTCGATGACTGATTGAAGATCAGGCGCCACTGACCCTGAAGATTTTCGTTCTTGCAGTTCGTCAGATCGCCCGAAACGGCTGAATGAAACGCCCCGCCCGCAAGCACTATAAACATGGACAGGGCGAGCCCCTTATATGCACTCGCTTTCATGCAATGCCTCCCTGACTACGGTAAGCAACGTCATCGAAAAAGTACGTCGCCTTACCGCAATCAGGGTCCTATGAACCGGCGTATATTGCAATCCCCCACTATGGCCCCCTGCATGGCCCGCGACCGCCGCGCCTTGCCTGTTCGATAAGGGCCCGTTCGATAAGGGCTGGCTCAAAACGCAAAACGGGGCGCGAACTCCTCGTCCACGCCCCGCTTTGCATAAGATCCAGCGAATTCAGCTGAACCACTTCCCCGCTTTCCGCATCAATGCATTGAACCGGCAGGTGAGTTTTGCCGAGTGATGCATGTCCATGGAACCGGGGCCCCTGGCAGCCCGGGAAATCAAAAGATCAACAAGCATTGCACCTCCAATCCGGCTCCCGATCCCGCTATAGGGTTGCCCCAAAGGGTTGATCGAGAGCACATAGTGCGCTTTACGTAAATCGAAATATGTGCACCTAGTGCGACTCAGTCAAGCAAAAACCGCACTTTGTGCATGTCAGTTTCGTGAAGAGTACGTGACCGTCGGGGGACGAAACACGATGCCGCATTCGGGGAAAGGCCACCCGCCGATGTCTTCAGGGCAGTTCCGGGCATGGCGTAAGGCTCTGGGATTAAAGCAGAAAGATGCTGCGGATGTGCTCGGCCTGAAGAAGCGGATGATCCAGTATTATGAAAAGGGCGAGCGCGATGGAAAGCATGTCGCGATCCCGAAAACCGTTCGCCTGGCCTGCTACGCGCTGATGCAGGGCGTCGCCGATTTCGACGGATCGGCGGTCATTCCGCTGGGTGATTCGCACGCTTCCGAGGAGTAGCCGGCCGCTTTGGCGCCGGTAAATCCCGGATCGGCCGCGCGACGGGCTTCCAAGGCGGTACGTTTTACCCTATGTATCCGGCCCGATCGAACTCAATCCAATCTCTGAAGCGAGTAGGCCTGCGCCCCTGTCCAGCGGCGCAAACGGCTCGCTCAAGCCAACCCGCCGGACGCACATGCCCAAACGCACCGACCTCAAGTCCATCCTGATCATCGGCGCCGGACCGATCGTCATCGGCCAGGCCTGCGAATTCGACTATTCGGGGACCCAGGCCGTCAAGGCGCTGAAGGACGAGGGCTACCGCATCATCCTGGTCAATTCCAATCCGGCCACCATCATGACCGACCCGGAACTGGCCGACGCCACCTATATCGAGCCGATCACGCCCGACGTGGTCGCCCGGATCATCGAGAAGGAGCGCCCAGACGCGCTGTTGCCGACCATGGGCGGCCAGACCGCGCTGAACACCGCCCTGTCGCTGAACCGCGACGGTGTTCTCGACAAATTCGGCGTCGAGATGATCGGCGCCCGCGCGGAAGTGATCGACAAGGCCGAGGACCGCGAACTGTTCCGCGAGGCGATGAAGACGATCGGCCTGGAGACGCCGCGCTCGATGCTCGCCCATTCGCTGCCCGAGGCGCTTCAGGCGCTCGACGTCATCGGCGTGCCGGCGATCATCCGCCCCTCCTTCACGCTCGGCGGCACCGGCGGCGGCATCGCCTATAACCGCGAGGAATTCCTGGAGATCGTCGAACGCGGCATCGACGCCTCGCCGACCGACGAGGTGCTGATCGAGGAATCAGTGCTCGGCTGGAAGGAATACGAGATGGAGGTCGTCCGCGACAAGGACGACAACTGCATCATCATCTGCTCGATCGAGAATGTCGATCCGATGGGCATCCATACCGGCGATTCGATCACCGTGGCGCCGGCCCTGACGCTCACCGACAAGGAATACCAGATCCTCCGCAACGCTTCGCTCGCCGTCCTGCGCGAGATCGGTGTGGAGACCGGCGGCTCGAACGTGCAGTTCGCGATCGATCCGGAGGACGGCCGGCTGGTCGTCATCGAGATGAACCCGCGCGTCTCGCGCTCATCCGCCCTTGCCTCCAAGGCGACCGGCTTTCCGATCGCCAAGGTCGCCGCAAAGCTCGCCGTCGGCTACACGCTGGACGAGCTTGAAAATGACATCACCGGCGGCGCGACGCCCGCCGCCTTCGAGCCGACGATCGACTATGTCGTCACCAAGATCCCGCGCTTTGCCTTCGAGAAGTTCCCCGGCGCCGAGCCGCACCTGACCACCTCGATGAAATCGGTCGGCGAGGTGATGGCGATCGGCCGTACCTTTGGTGAATCCCTGCAGAAGGCGCTGCGCGGCCTCGAAACGGGCCTCACCGGCCTGAACGACATCGAGATCCCCGGCCTCGGCGAGGGCGACGACAAGAACGCCATCCGCGCGGCACTTGCCGCTCCGGTGCCGGACCGCATTCTCAAGATCGCCCAGGCGATCCGCGCCGGCGCGACCGACGCGCAGATCCACGCCTCGTGCAAATACGACCCCTGGTTCATCGCCCGCATCCGCGAGATCGTCGAGACCGAAGCCGATATCCGCCGGCTCGGCCTGCCGGACGATCCGGCGATCCTGCGGCAGCTCAAGTCGATGGGCTTTTCGGATGCCCGCCTTGCCGAACTGACCGGCCAGAGCGAGACCGCGGTCGCCGCCCACCGGGCCCGGCTTGATGTCCATCCGGTCTACAAGCGCATCGACACCTGCGCGGCCGAATTCGCCTCGCCGACGGCCTATATGTACTCGACCTACGAGGAGCCCTTCGCAGGCAGCCTCGTCAGCGAAGCGGAGGTCAGCGACCGGGAGAAGGTGATCATTCTCGGCGGCGGGCCGAACCGGATCGGCCAGGGCATCGAGTTCGACTACTGCTGCTGCCACGCCGCCTTCGCGCTCGACGAAATCGGCATCGAATCGATCATGGTCAACTGCAATCCGGAGACCGTGTCGACCGACTACGACACCTCCGACCGGCTCTATTTCGAGCCGCTGACGGCCGAGGACGTGCTCGAGATCGTCCGGCTCGAGCGCTCGCGCGGCACGCTGAAGGGCGTCATCGTCCAGTTCGGCGGCCAGACGCCCTTGAAGCTCGCCCAGGCACTCAAGGAGGCCGGCATTCCGATCCTCGGCACCTCGCCGGACATGATTGATCTCGCCGAGGACCGCGACCGCTTCAAGCGGCTTCTGGACCGGCTCGACCTGCGCCAGCCGCACAACGGCATCGCCTATTCGATCGAGCAGAGCCGGCTGATCGCCGCCGAGCTCGGCTTTCCGCTGGTGGTGCGCCCGTCCTACGTGCTCGGCGGCCGGGCGATGGCGATCATCCATGACGAGAAGGCCTTCGACGCCTATCTGCTCGGCACCCTGCCCGAACTGGTGCCGGAGGACGTCAAGACCCGCTATCCCAACGACAAGACCGGCCAGATCAACACCGTTCTGGGCAAGAACCCGCTCCTGTTCGACAGCTACCTGTCGGGCGCAATCGAGGTCGATGTCGACGCGCTCTGCGACGGCACCGACGTGTTCATCTGCGGCGTGATGGAGCATATCGAGGAGGCCGGGATCCATTCCGGCGATTCCGCCTGCGCCCTGCCCGCCCATTCGCTGCCGGCGGCGACCATCGCCGAACTCGAACGCCAGACCAGGGCGCTCGCGCTGGCGCTCGAGGTCGGCGGGCTGATGAACGTGCAATACGCAATCCAGAACGGCGATATCTACGTGCTCGAGGTCAATCCGCGCGCCAGCCGCACGGTGCCCTTCGTCGCCAAGACGATCGGCACGCCGATCGCCAAGATCGCGGCCAAGGTTATGGCGGGCGCGCCCCTGAGCAGTTTCGATCTGCCGAACGAGCAACTCGACCACATCGCGGTGAAGGAAGCGGTCTTCCCGTTCGCCCGCTTCCCCGGCGTCGACACGCTGCTTGGCCCGGAGATGCGCTCGACCGGCGAGGTGATGGGGCTTGCCCGCGACTATGCGCTCGCCTTCGCCAAGTCGCAGCTTGGCAGCGGCACCCGTGTTCCCCAGGAAGGCACCGCCTTCGTCTCGGTCCGCGACGCCGACAAGCCGCGCATCCTGAAGGCCGTGCGGATGCTCGCCGAGGCCGGCATCCGCATCGTCGCGACCGGCGGCACCCAGCGCTATCTCGCCGACCAGGGCATCGACTGCGCCAAGATCAACAAGGTGCTGGAGGGCCGTCCGCATATCGTCGACGCGATCAAGAATGGCGAGGTCCAGCTCGTCTTCAACACCACCGAGGGCGCGCGGGCGCTCAGCGATTCGCGCTCGCTCAGGCGCACCGCGCTGTTGAACAAAGTGCCCTACTACACGACCGTGGCCGGCGCCGTTGCCGCAGCGGAAGGAATCCGCGCCATGAAGACCGGAACCCTTGAAGTCGAGCCGCTTCAGGCGTATGTCGGCGCCGGTTCGTGAGGTCTGCGAACTCCACAGGCGCAGAAGGAAAGCATTGCGCTTTTTTGGAACTTATTCGAACATCCCGGATTGTCCCGGCGCTGATGCGAACAGCGCCGCACGGCGATCGTTTGCTGGAGTGACCGTAGTCCGATGAACAGGATTCCCATGACGTCCGAGGGATACGAGGCCCTGGACACCGAATTGAGGCGACTGAAGCAGGTCGAGCGGCCGCGCATCATCCAGGCCATCGCCGAGGCGCGCGCGCATGGCGACCTGTCGGAGAACGCCGAATACCACGCCGCCAAGGAAGCGCAGGGCCTGAACGAGGCCCGGGTCGCCGAACTGGAGGATTCGCTCGGCCGTGCCGATGTCATCGACGTCAGCAAGCTGGACGGCGATACCGTCACCTTCGGCGCCACGGTCAAGATCGTCGACGAGGACACCGACGAGGAAAAGGTCTATCGCATCGTCGGCGACATGGAGGCCGATGTGCGCTCCGGCAAGATCTCGATTTCCTCGCCGATCGCCCGCGCGCTGATCGGCAAGGAGGTCGGCGATTCGATCGAGGTCGCAGCGCCTGGCGGCGCACGCGGCTACGAGATCCTGGACATCGCGTTTCGGTAGGCGGCTGGCTGGGAACGACCTTCTCCCTCGTCATCCGGTCTCAGCCTGACCACCCCCTCGGACGTCATCCCCGGACTTGTTCCGGGGATCCATGACCACAGTGGCCAGCGGCGGTGTTCATGGATTGCCGGGACAAGCCCGGCAATGACACCAGGTGGATGCATCTGGAGCCAGCGAAAGCCGCTCTCTCGCCATCCCCTCCCGACCTGACGATCTTCCGCCGGCCGCTTACCCCGTCTCCCGCGTAATCGACGCGCCCAGCGCGTTCAGCCGTTCGTCGATGCGCTCATAGCCGCGTTCGATCTGGTTGGCGTTGTGGATGACGCTGGTGCCGTCGGCGCACATCGCCGCGATCAGGAGCGCCATGCCGGCGCGGATATCCGGCGAGGTCAGATTGGCCGCCCTGAGCTTGGCCGGACCGGTGACGAGCACCCGGTGCGGATCGCACAGCACGATCCGCGCGCCCATGCTGATCAGCTTGTCGACGAAGAACAGCCGCGATTCGAACATCTTCTCGAAGATCAGCACGACGCCCTCGCATTGGGTCGCGGTGACGACGGCGATCGACATCAGGTCGGCGGGAAAGGCCGGCCAGGGCTGATCCTCGATCTTCGGAATATGGCCGCCGAGATCCGAGCTGATGGCCATCTGCTGATCGGCGGGAACCAGGATATCGTCGCCGTCGACCCGGCAGGCGACGCCGAGGCGCTCGAAATTCATCCGGATCGCCCGCAGATGCGCCACGCCGGCCTTGCGGATGCGCAATTCCGAGCCCGTCACGGCGGCAAGCCCGATCAGCGAGCCGACCTCGATATGGTCCGGTCCGATCGTATAATCGCCGCCGCCGAGCGCATCGGTGCCGTGCACCGTCATCGTGTTGGTGCCGATCCCCTCGATCTTCGCGCCGAGCGCGACCAGGAACTCGGCGAGGTCCTGAACATGCGGCTCGGAGGCGGCATTGCGCAGGATCGTCGTTCCCTCGGCAAGTGCTGCCGCCATCAGGGCGTTCTCCGTGCCCGTCACGCTCGGCTCGTCGAGGAAGACGTCGGTGCCCTTCAGCCGGCGCGCGCTGAAGCGGTAGTTGCGGGCGGCATCGACCTCCGCGCCGAGTTGCTCGAAGGCGAGGAAATGCGTATCGACCCGCCGCCGCCCGATAACGTCGCCGCCCGGCGGCGGCAGCGTCACCTCGCCGCAGCGCGCAAGCAGCGGCCCGGCCAGCAGGATCGAGGCCCGAATGCGCGCGCAGGCCTCGGCGTCGAGATCGACCGCGCGCACCTCACGCGCATGCACGCTCAAGGATTGCGGCCCGGTCCAGACGGCCTCGGCGCCCAGCGACCGGATGAGATCGACCAGCGTCTCGACATCGCGGATGCGCGGCACGTTGTTCAGTGTCACCGGCTGATCGGTCAAAAGCGTCGCCGCGATGATCGGCAGGGCGGCATTCTTGTTGCCCGATGGCGTAATCTCGCCGGACAAACGCCGGCCGCCTTCCACGATGTACCGGATGCCGCTCATCGTCGCTCCTTTTGCCTTGTGCCCGTCTTGCCTTGTGTCCATCCGGGGCCGACCCGTACCAGCGGACGACCGGCAGGGCCACCGATTTCTGGAAATTGGATCGGACAAGTGTGTTCATGGATTGTCGGGACAGGCCCCGGCATGAGGCCTTTTGCAGCGGTTGCGCCACGCTATCCCCTTGCGTGTCGGTGGCGGTTTCACGACCTCGGGACCCCCGAACCGCTCGGGCTCTCCGATCCGGATATTCGCTGACGCGAATTCCGGGATGACGAGGGAGGGGGTGGCGCCACACCGCCACACATTCTGATGCCCTCTCCGCGTCATTGCCGGGCTTGTCCCGGCATGAGACCCCTTGCAGCGGTTGCGCCACGCGATCCCCTTGCCGTCGTCATCCCGGCCGCAGGCGAAGCCGGAGAGCCGGGATCGGGGAGCCCGTGTCGGTGCAGGATGTCGAGGCCGAGCGAACACCGAGCCGTCCGGATTCCCCGATCCCGGATATTCGCTATCGCGAATTCCGGGATGACGAGGGAGGGGGTGGTGTCCTGCCGCCTCCCCCTGATGTCATTGCCGGGCTTGTCCCACTGCTGTCCGGTTCAGCGAGGATGGGGCTTTTTGTTTTCAGCCTGACCACCCCCTCGGAGGTCATCCCCGGACGTGTTCCGGGGACCCATGAACACAGTCGCCAGCGGAGGTGTTCATGGATTGCCGGGACAAGCCCGGCAATGACACGGAGGGGGAA
>JANQKY010000018.1 GCA_028280885.1 Tepidamorphus sp. | reverse complement strand
ACCCCCTCGGAGGCCATCCCCGGACGTGTTCCGTGATCCATGAACACCTCGCTGGCGACTGTGTTCATGGATTGCCGGGACAAGCCCACTACTGTCCGGTTTAAATCCGGCGACTTCGCCTAACCGATTGCATAACTTGACTTTTCGAGCAATCTGCGGCGTGGGGACTCGTGACGTCCCACATCCTCAGACGTCATCATCCGCGAAGGCGGATGATCCAGTACTCCGTGTGCTGGCATCTGGAGCACGGCCGAAAACATAAGCAAGCGCATGGGGTTACTGGATCCCCGCCTCCGCGGGGATGACGGCCGAGGGAGTGGTTAAGTTGAAGATCAAAGCTCCGTCCCAGCGGAACCGGACAGCAGTGGAACACGTCCGGGGATGGCCTCCGAGTGGGTGGCCGGGCTGAAAACAAAAGCCCCGTCCCCGCCGAGCCGGACAGTAGTGGGCAGGGCCGGAGACCCGCGGCTTTTCGCCCGCAGATCGGCTTGATCCGGCCCGGTTTGCGCTCGAAGGATGGGAAATCGGCGCGGATATGTTACCTATTGACCCATGAGACGAAACCGATCCTGCGGCAGCCAGTCCCGTGGTCCGGGCCGATCGTTTGTCGGTGGCGATACGAGCGGGCAGGGCGGCGAGAGCCCGCCGGCCGGCCGGCGGCGTGGCTACCATCATGGCAATCTGCGCGAGGCGCTGATCGACGCGGCGCGCCGGCTTTTGGCCGAAAAGGGATCGTCCGGGTTCAGCCTGAAGGACGCGGCCAAGGCCGCCGGCGTCAGTCCGGCCGCGCCCTACCGGCATTTCCGCGACCGGGCGGCGCTGATCGAGGCGGTCTCGGATCGCGGCTATGACCTGTTTTCGAAGCGCCTGCAGGCCGCAGCCGCCGAGGGCAGCGACCCGGCCGACGCCTTCCACCGGCTCGGCGCGGCCTATCTTGCCTTCGCCGCCGAGGAGCCCGGCTACTACACCGCGATGTTCGATGCGGAGACGGCCGGCATTCCCGACAACGACACGGGCGCCGGCGCCTTCTCGATCCTTGTCGACGGGCTGATAAAGGCCTATGGAGACGCCGCCTTCAACGGCGCGGACCCGCGTGTCGTCGCGCTGAACGTCTGGGCCCTGTCGCATGGCATCGCGACGCTGGCCGCCGCCGGCCGCCTGCCGCGCGGTCCCGGCGTGCCGACACCGGCCGAAGCGCTCTCAAGCGGCGTCGAGGCCCTGGTCCGCGGCTCGACCGGCGGTTCGACCCGGGAGGCGGGCGCGGAGGCCGGAACGGGCCGGGTTCCGGACATTCCCCTCACCACGGCCTGATTTTTTCAGGCCTCCCGCCCTTGCAGCCACTGGCGAATGCGCCTATGTAAATCCTGTTCACATTACTCGAGCATCGGATTTCGGGAGGTTGCCGCTATGGCATGTGGAGCGAGTTGGTCCCAATCCTGGGGACCTGGTGTGGAAAGCGGCGGCGCGAACAGTTCCGCGTCGCCTGATCAATCGGCCGAAGGACAGCGTGATCGCTCCGGCCCGGGCTGGCGGCATGGCTGGAAGACCTGGGAACTGGTGGCGATGGTCATCGGCTTCATCGTGTTCTGGCCGATCGGACTGGCATTCCTGGTCTGGAAACTCTGGGGAGAAGGAAAGATGTGCAGACAGTCCCGCTGGAGCGACAGCCGCTGGGCGCGCAAGGCCCATCGCGAGGATGGCCTGCGGCGTAAGTCCGGCAACCTGGCCTTCGACGAATACAAGGCCTCGGAGCTGGAGCGGCTGGAACGCGAGCGGCAGCGGCTGGCCGAGGAGCAGAAGGCGTTCGGCGCGTTCCTGAACGAGCTCAAGATGGCCAAGGACCGCGAGGAGTTCGACCGGTTCATGGCAAGCCGCGGGCCGATCATCGACAACGGCGAGGGCGCGCCCTCCCAAGCAGGGTAAACCCCCGGGCTAGCCTCCCCAGGGGTAGACCCTCCAGGATAGGCCGCCTGCGGCAATCGTGACGGCGCCGGGTTCTTGGCGCTGTCATGCGAACCTGATAATCACGGGATCGGGTGGGCCACGCCTCCTTGACGGGGGCGTGGCCCAGGTTCATGCGGGCCAGTTTCATGCATGCCGGGTTCATGCAGGAGCGGGGTCGCCGAAAACGTGCCTGAACGGTGCGAATATAGGGTTCTTCATGAGCGCCAACGCGCAGAACGAGGCCGAGGGGAAGGCCTCCTCGTCGCGGAGCCGGGTTCGCTTCTCCTATTCCACGCCCGATCAGCCGCGTCTGCAACGGGCGGTGATTCGCGCAATCGAGCTTGTCGGCGGCCAGCGGCGCCTGAAGCGGCTCTATGAATCACAGGCCTATGAGCGCGGCCCGGACGAGACCTTCTTCGACGTCTCCATCCGCAAGCTGAAGCTCGACGTGGTCTACAGTCCCGACCGCCTCGCCGCCGTCCCGGCCGAGGGTCCCGTCGTCTTCGTCGCCAATCACCCCTATGGGGTCCTCGACGGGCTCGTCCTGTCGGCGCTGACGCTGAAGGTCCGGCCGGACACGCAGATCATGGCCAACGAGATCCTGTCGCGGGTGCCGGAAACGCGCGAACACCTGCTGCCGGTCGATTTCGCCGAAACCCGCGAGGCGCTTGCGACCAACATCGCCTCGCGTCGCGCAGCCCTTGGCTGGCTCCGGCAGGGCGGCGCCGTCGGCATCTTTCCCGGCGGCGGGGTCGCCACCAGCGAGCGGCCGCTCGGCCGGTCCGTCTTCGACCTGCCCTGGCATCCCTTCACCGCCAAGCTGATCCGCGCCACGCGGGCCACCGTCGTCCCGGTCCTGTTCAGCGGCCACAACAGCCGGCTGTTCCAGGTCGCAAGCCATGTCAGCCTGACGCTGCGGCTGTCGCTGATGTTTCACGAAACCGCGCGCCGCATCGGCTCGCGGCTCGATGTCGCGATCGGCGAGCCGATCCCCTATGACGCGCTTGCCGGGATCGAGGACCGGGAGGAGCTGGTGGCGGAGTTGCGCCGGCGCACCTACGCGCTCGGTGCGGCGACCCGCATCGACTGGTCGCGGCATGGCCGCATCCGCGGCGACCGCCGCCAGCGCGGCGGCGCAAACGCCACGCGTGACGAGAGGCGCATGCGCATTTCCTACTGAGTGAAGGGCGTCTGCTTGAGAACCGGACGTTCAGGCGAAGGCCGAATAGCCGGACGGCAGGGCGATGCCGCGCGTCTGCGCCTCGCGTTCGAGCGCGCGCAGGAGATCGAGCCGGGTTTCCTCGAAATCGGGCAGGGGCCGGCCCTCGGCGAGCGCCAGCCGCTCGATGCCGATCAGGCCGTATTCGACCGGCGACAGGCCCTCGCGGGCCGGACCGACGCCGATCTCGGCGATCTTGACGGTACCCTGCGGCGCATGGTCGGGCTGCGGGCCGATCGCGCCGCCGGCGACCGGGTAGAAGATACCGACGGTGGTGATATCGACGCCGAACGGGTGGCCCTGCGGCGCGTAGACGCCCGCCCCGTCGGCGGTATGCCGGGCCTCGGCGACGCTGCGCTCGACCCGGTTGCCGTCCGCCACCGGGCCGACCGCCTCGAGAAGCGGGAAGACGCTCGCCGTCGACACGAACTGCATCCGCGCGGAGCCGAGCGCGCGGTGGGCGGTCAGGAAATCGAGAACGTGCAATAGCAGGTCGCCCGGCTTGTCCTGGACGCGGCCCTGCAGGCCGATGACGTTGAAGCTCGCGAGCACCCCGGGCGTGTCGCGGTTTTCCGCATCCGCCACCCGGGCAAGGCGCTGGATGACGAACTGTCCCTTCGGGTCGAAGTCCCGCCGGGTCGGATCGAAGCGCAGGCCCCCATTGAAGGCATCGTCGCCGGTGATCAGGCTCAGCGGCGGCAGCGGCTTGTAGCCCAGCGCGCCGAAATAGGCCGATGCGGCTTCGGCGATATCCGGATCCGCTTCGCCGGTCGCAGCGGCCCGGCCCGGCGCTATCGACAGGGCGGCAATCCCCGCCCCGGAGAGTTTCATAACATGACGACGATCAATGGACATCGCAATCGCATTCCAAGTTTTGCCGAGCGAACCGCTTAATTAGGGCGAGACTAAGGTGAGTCTCCCGCTCCGACAATTGCTGTCGGCTGTCCGATCTTCATAGTCTGGGGGCCTAACCCTAGAGCATCGGTCGATACATCAGATGCATTCTGCTTGTTTGCGCTGTGGCGATCCGGCGGTGAAACGACCGCAGCGCGATGCGGTG
>JANQKY010000007.1 GCA_028280885.1 Tepidamorphus sp. | reverse complement strand
TCCCTGATGCGGATAGCGGACAAAGGTACAGACATTCTCGTCATTTCGGCGATGGTGGCTAGAGCATCGGGCGATACATCAGGTGCATTCTGACGGAGAGGATTTGCGTCAGGGCCAAGCTTAGTCGCGAAGGGCGTATCCGTCGATACGGTCGAGCGGCTAAGCGCCGGCATTGGCGCAAATCCGCCCGTCCCGAAGGGCTTGTCTGCGCCGGGCGCCCGCCGGCGAAGCCCCCTTGCCCGATGCGCGGCATCGCGCCGCGGTCGTTTCACCGCCGGATCGCCACAGCGCAAACAAGCAGAATGCACCTGATGTATCGACCGATGCTCTAGGGGGCGGCCAGGGCAATGTTGGATGACTTGGGATTCGGTGCGATCAATGGGCGTTCGCGCTCATGAGCCAACCGCCGCAACCCGATGACAACGCGATCGTTGCGCGGCTTCGTAGCGGCGATGTGCCGGGGGGCGAGCGGATCAAGGCGTGGCGCGCCTGACCGACGGGGCCGGCCTGCTACTTCACTTTCAGGGCGACGAACCGTTCGGCCAGCGCCTCGATATCCGCGGCCATCATCGTGTTGCCATTCAGCTTGTGGCAGTGGGCGAGCGTCTTCAGAACGCGGGGGCGGCCGGGGGACAGCTCGCGGGTCGCCTCGGCGACGGCAAGGGCCGCGGACGGCTCGCCGCGGCGGATCAGGCAATTGGTCAGCAGCAGGCGATAGCGGATGGCTGAGCCGTTGAGCGCGACCGCCTCGCGCAGGTGCCGGTCGGCGGCGTCGAGATCGCCCAGGTCCATGGCAACCTCGCCGGCCTCGGCATGCAGTTCGGGGACACGGGGGTGCGTCTCGATCGCCGCTCGCAGGGTGGCGAGCGCCTTGCGCGGCGCGCCGGTGCGGGCGGCCGCGACGGCCTCGGCAAGCGCCGCCATGGGGGCCGACAGGATATCGGCGACGCGTTCGCCATTCGCATTCGGGCTTTCGGGCGGGGCGGAGGCCGCGCGGATATCGGTGGAATAGCCGAAGGCCGCGAAATCCTCCGCATAGCGGGCCCGGACGAGGTCGGCCAACTCGTCCGTATAGTGCTTGTCGATCGCCTTGCCCGCGCCGGTGCGGTGGGGAATGTAGCTTTCGACCGGGCGCGGCGGCAGGCCGGCTGCGACCAGGATGCGGTCCATGTCGGTATCGATCGCCTCGAGCGAGCCAATGACGTCGTAGCGCAGGTCGCGCGGCTGGCTGAGATAGGCCTGCGGCGCCCAGTGGGCGTCCATGTCGCGGGAATCCTGGCGCGCGACGATCTGAACGAAGGTTGCAAAGGACAGCGGCTCGTTGCGGTCGAGGCCGAGGTCGAGCAGGGCGATCTTCTTCGGCGGCTTGCTGCCGGCGATCTTCTCCAGATAGCAGGAGAGCAGCCGCGTATAGGGATTGCGAACCATGGTGACGCGCGGCGTCGCGGCCAGATCGGTTGCCAGGGTGGCCAGATCGGCGCGGCGGAAGATCGCGTCGGCGGCGCCGTGGATGCCCTTCTTCTTCTTCGGCGGGGCCTTCTTAACGCGTCCGGCGGCGAATTCGGCCGCCCAGAGATTGTATTTGACCGTCGAGCAGGCGGATTTCGGGTTGATCCCCAGATAATAGCCGCCGCTCAGCGGGCAGAAGCCGACCCGTGGAAACTGCCGGACCGAGAGATCGCGGCCGGCGTCCGGCAGGGCGGCGGTATCGGGAGAGCGGGCCGGCGTGCGGGCGGGCGCGGGCCCGGTTGGGTCATGTCGCATCACCGGGCAAATAGCATTGTTGCGCGGCTTAAGCCAACGGTGATCCGGTAAACGGAGGGCTTTGGGGAAAGAGGAACGGGAAGCAGCGGAATGGGGTCGCGGTCAACGCTGCTTCCCGCCCCTGAGTGCGGCCGACTACGCACGACAAGATGCCAGCCTGGCACCAACGGCAGCAATCGGCGTGCCAGTTAAGGTAAACGGATCGGACCGCAAGATATGGTGGTCGCGCGCCGGATCAGCGGCGGATATTGAGGGGCGAGGCTACAGGCCCGTCTGCGGTTTCGCAAAATGCAATGCAAATTGCGAGCCTGATTGCAGAAAACGGTGTGGCCGGTCTACTCGGCCGCCTCGCTGAGCGCGCGCGTGTCGCGGGCGATCCACATGTCGAGGAAATCCTCAAGCCACGACCGGATGGCCGGATCGTGGACCGAGCGGCCCTCGAAATGGTCGCGGCGGCTCTTGGCGCCGGGCATCTCCAGCCGCTCGGCGCCGTGCACGGTCCAGCGATGCATCATGGCGAGCGTCAGTTCGGCATGGAACTGGATGCCGAAGGCGCAGGGGCCGACCGACATCGCCTGGTTCTCGAACATGTCGCTGCCGGCAAGGCGAACCGCGCCGGAGGGGATGTCGAACCCGTCGCGGTGCCACTGGTAGACGATCTCGGGCCACTCCATCAGCGCCGCGCCGGCTTCAGTCGCTTCAATCGGGTAGTAGCCGATCTCGGCATGGCCGCGCGGATGCGCCCACACGGTGCCGCCGAGCGTCTTGGCCATCTGCTGGGCGCCGAGGCAGACGCCGAGGAAGGGCGCGCCCTCCTTCAGCGGGATATTGATCCAGTCGATTTCCCGCTTGATGAAATCGTCGGGATCGTTGGCGCTCATCGGCCCGCCGAAGATCACCGCGCCGCGATGGCCGGCCATGGTCTCGGGCAGGGGATCGCCGAGCACCGGGCGGCGGATATCGAGATCGAAGCCGCGCCGCTGCAGCGCCTGGCCGATCCGGCCGGGGGTCGATTGTTCCTGGTGGAGGACGATCAGGATTGCGTTGGACATCAACTCGCTCATCTACATCGCGCTCAGGCCGCCATCGAGCTTGATCTCCGCGCCGGTCATGATCGCGGATTCGTCGCTGGCCAGATAGATCGCGGCATAGGCGACGTCTTCGACGGTGCACAGCCTGTGCAGCGGGATCTGGCGGGTCAGCTTGTCGCGGAACTCGTCGTTGAAGTCGCGCGGCTCGCCGTCCTTGGCGAACATGCCGCGCACCATGCCGGTCTCGATGAAGGTCGGGTGGATGGAGTTCGCCCTTATGTTCCAGCCCTTGCGGGCGCAGGACAGGGCGACCGATCTGGTCAGCATCCAGACGGCGGCCTTCGAGGAATTATAGGCGGCGACGTTGTGGCCGGCATAGAGGCCCGCGACCGAGGAGAGATTGACGATCGAGGCGGGTGCTGAAGCGCGCAGATAGGGCAACGCGGCCTTGGTGCCGAGGAACACGGCGTCGAGATTGACGTCGTGCAGGCGGCGCCAGTCCTCGAAGCTGGTATCCTCGATCGGCGCGATCATGGCGACGCCGGCATTGTTGACCAGCACGCTGAGCCCGCCGAACTGCTTCTCGGCGGCCTCAAGCGCCGCGTCCCAGTCGGCTTGCGAGGTGACGTCGTGGCGGCAGGACAGGGCGGCGCCGGCGCGGATCCCGTTCAGTTCGGTGGCCAGCGCGTCGACCGCGGCGCCATCGCGATCGGTGACCGCGACCCTGGCGCCCTCGCCGACGAAGGCGCGCGCGATCGCGCTGCCGATACCGCCGGCAGCCCCGGTGATCAGGGCGATCTTGCCGTCAAGCCGTCCCGTCATCTTTTCGCTGATCCCATGCTGTCTTGCCTACCCATTCCGGCGCGCTCGAACAAGGGGGTTCGGGGCATGGGCGCCATGCTTCGGTCTGTCGGTATTGGAAAAACGGCGGCACGCGGTCTGGTTGTCCGATGGCTAGCCATCCGATGATTTGTCGGGCGGGCCGTCGGGCGACGCGTCGCCTTCGCGCGGCTCCTTCTCGACGCGCAGCTTCAGGGCGATGCGTTCGCGCGAAGAGACGCCGAGCAGTTCGGCGACGCGCCAGATGAAATTGTCCTCGAACTCGTGCACCTCGCCGTCGGCATAGACCAGCTCCCAGAGCATCTCGATGACGCCCTGCCGGCCCTTCTCGTCGAGCGCCCGCTTGATGACGCTGGTGAAGGCATAGAGATCGATCGCCTCCAGATCGCGGCGGCGCGCCTCGGCGATCAGTTCCGACGTCTCAGCGTCGTCGAGCTCGAAATGATCCTTCAGGATGGCGCGCAGCTTGGCCTTCTCGGCGTCGTCGATGACGCCGTCGACGGCGATCGCATGGACGGCGAGCGCCGCTGTCGCGACCTTCGGATCGGCCTCGTCGAAGGCCGGCTCCGCCTCGCTCGTCAGGTTGCGAAAGACTTTCTGAATGGCCCCGAACATGGTCTCTTGCGCTTTCCCGGCCCGCACCGGCGGCCTCGGCTTAATGGTTTGTCCTGGCGGGTTTTCCACTCAGGATTGAGGTGCCGCTTCGACCGTCAGTCTACAGACAAGCCGAAACAGCGACCAAGTCCCGCATAAGCGGAATTTTCAACGGCGTGTCCTGTCGGACACAGGCTATTCGGGCAAACGGACGCCCTACATCGTCGCGCCGATCACCCAGGGCGTGAACTCGTTGTCGCCGAAGCCGAGCTGCTCGCTCTTCGATTTTTCCCCCGAGGCGACCGCGAGCAGCGTGTCGAAGACCCGCTGGCCCATCTCCTGGACGCTCACCCCGTCCGACAGGATCAAGCCGCAATTGACGTCCATATCCTCGCGCATGCGTTCATACATCGGCGTGTTGGTGGCCAGCTTGACGCTGGGCGCCGGCTTGAAGCCGAAGACGGAGCCGCGGCCGGTGGTGAAGCAGACGATATTGGCGCCCGAGGCGACCTCGCCGGTGATCGAGGCGGGATCGTAGCCCGGCGAATCCATGAAGACGAAGCCCTTGGCGGTCACCGGCTCGGCATATTTGTAGACGCCGGTCAGGTTGGTCGTGCCGCCCTTCGCCGCCGCCCCCAGCGACTTTTCCAGGATCGTGGTCAGCCCGCCGGCCTTGTTGCCGGGCGAGGGGTTGTTGTTCATGTTGCCGCCGTTGCGGGCGGTGTAGTCCTCCCACCAGCGGATGCGCTCGATCAGCTTCTCGCCGACGGCCCGGTCGGGCGCGCGCCGTGTCAGAAGGTGCTCGGCGCCGTAGATCTCGGGCGTTTCGGCCAGGATCGCCGTGCCGCCGTTGCGCACCAGCAGGTCGGCGGCGGCGCCGAGCGCCGGATTGGCGGTGATGCCGGAATAGGCGTCCGAGCCGCCGCATTGCAGGGCAAGGCAGAGATGCTCGGCCGACACCGGCTCGCGGCGCACGTCGTTGGCCGCCGGCAACATCGATTCGATCCGGCGGATGCCCTCCTCGGCCGCCTTCCGGGTGCCGCCCCAGTCCTGGATGGTCATGTGCTGGAAGCGGGTCTCGTCATTCAGTCCGTAGGCCTCGATCAGGAAGCGGATCTGGTTGACCTCGCAGCCGAGCCCGACGAGCAGCACGCCGGCGCAGTTCACATGGCGGACATAGCCCCACATGGTGCGCTGAAGCGTGTCGAAACCCTCGCCGGCATCGGCAAGCCCGCAGCCGGTGCCGTGCACGAAGGCGGAAACGCCGTCGACATTGGGGAAGGCTGCGAGCCGCTCCGGCGTGAAATGGGCGGCGATCATCCGCGAGACCGTCGCCGAGCAGTTCACCGTCGAGACGATCGCAACGTAGTTGCGCGTCGCGACCCGGCCGTCGGCGCGAATGATGCCCTGAAACGTCGCGCGCTTGTCGGGCGGCAGCATCTCGGTCGGGCGGGCATCGGCACCAAAGGCATAGTCGCGGGAAAAGTCGCCCATCGCGCAATTATGGGTATGGACGTGGTCGCCGGCCGCGATATCGGCAGACGCGAAGCCGATGATCTGGCCATACTTACGCACCGGCTCGCCGGCCGGGATCGCCCGGGTGGCGATCTTGTGGCCGGAGGGGATATCGGTGCGGGCGCCGACCTCCTCGCCGGCGACGACGGTGTCCTTGGCGATCTGCGCGGTCGCGACCACGACATTGTCTTCGGCATTGAGCCGGACCGCCTGCGGCAGGCCGACGGGGGACGTGTGTTCGTTCATTTCGTCTTTCGGAAGCCATTTCGAATTCGGGGGCGATATCTCCAATGTATGCACTGTCGCGGGCGTCAGGTCCAGCAGCGACCAATTGCCCGCAAATCCGCGCCTGCGCTACTACCGGCCGGGCGCGCGCTCCGCATCCGTGGCGGCACAATCGGGTCCGCTACACAGAAAAGGCCTTGCGCGCCAAATACTTTAAGCTTAAACTTATTTGTCATTCAGAATAGCAGGCGCGCGCGGCGGACCGTGGTCCCGGACCGATTGATCGGAAGGGGCATCTCATGAGGGTCCCGGCCTCTAGCGTCGACACGGTTGCCGCGTTGGAGGTGTGACGCATGGCTGAAGATGGGGCCGTAGATGAGGCCGACGGGGCCTGGCAGGTCGCCGGATGCCATGCCGTGGTCACGGGCGGTGGGCGCGGCATCGGTGCCGCGATCGCCCGGGCGCTCAGCGCTGCCGGCGCCGTCGTGACGGTGACCGGGCGCGGCGAAGGGCCGCTCAAGGATCTCGTCGCCGACGGTGGCGCGGCGGGCTATCGTCTCGCCGACGTGACGGATCAAGCCAGTATGCGCGGGGCGATCGAGGCGGCGGTCGCCGAGCATGGCCCCGTCGGCATCCTTGTCGCCAATGCGGGCGCGGCCGAATCCGCGCCGTTTCATCGCAGCGACGCGGACCTGTTCCGCCGCATGCTCGACGTCAACCTGATGGGCGTTGTCTATGCCGCGCAAGCCGTGCTCAGGCCGATGACGGAGGCGCGTCAGGGCCGGATCGTCGCGATCGCCTCGACCGCCGGCCTGACCGGCTACCGCTACACGTCGGCCTATTGTGCGGCCAAGCATGCCGTCGTCGGGCTCGTTCGGTCGATGGCGCTGGAGACGGCCCGGTCGGGCGTCACCGTCAATGCGGTCTGCCCCGGCTTCACGGATACCGATCTCGTCGCCCAGTCGATCGAGCGGATCGTCGCCAAGACCGGCATGAGCGCGGCGCAAGCCGATGCCGAACTGGTCAAGGACAATCCGCAGGGCCGGCTGGTGAAGCCGCAGGAGGTCGCGGACGCGGTGCTGTGGCTGTGCGGGCCCGGTGCCGCCGCGATCACCGGACAGGCGATCGCGGTCGCCGGCGGCGAGGTGATGTGATGGCCCGGATGGCCGCTAGGATTGACAACACGGAGGATGCCCGGTGACCTGGACCCCGGCGACTGTGCCGCTGCCCCTGAAGGACTACGCGGCCGAACATTTCAAGCTCGAGATCGACGGCAAGCTCGCGACCGTCACGCTGAACCGGCCGGAGCGCAAGAACCCGCTCACCTTCGACTCCTATTCCGAACTCGGCGCGATGTTCCGGGCAGCCGCCCATGACGAGGACATCAAGGCCTTCGTCGTCACCGGCGCGGGCGGTAATTTTTCCTCCGGCGGCGACGTCTTCGAGATCATCGGACCGCTCGTTGAGATGGATACCGCCAACCTGATGCGCTTCACCAAGCTCACCGGCGAGTTGGTGAAGGCGATGCGCAACTGCCCGCAGCCGATTATCGCGGCAATCGACGGCGTCTGCGCGGGAGCCGGCGCGATCGTCGCGATGGCCTCGGACATTCGCTACGGCACGGCCGGCTCCAAGGTGATGTTCCTGTTCAACCGGGTCGGCCTTGCCGGCTGCGACATGGGCGCCTGCGCGATCCTGCCGCGCATCATCGGCCAGGGGCGGGCCTCCGAGCTGCTCTATACCGGCCGGGCGCTGCGCGGCGAGGAGGCCGAGCGCTGGGGCTTCTATAACCGGCTGATCGAGGCAGGCGACCTGCTCGCCGAGACGCAGGCCTTCGCGAAATCGCTCACCGAGGGGCCGACCTTCGGCAATGCCATGACCAAGCGCATGCTGCAGATGGAATGGGCGATGTCGGTGGACGAGGCGGTCGAGGCGGAAGCGGTCGCCCAGGCGCTGTGCATGACGACCGAGGATTTCGCCCGCGCCTATCGCGCTTTTGCTGAGAAGCAGACACCGGTTTTTAAGGGGAACTGACGATGGCCGACAGGAGTTTTCTCACCTGGCCGTTCTTCGAGGATGGGCACCGCGCCTTTGCCGAGGAGATCGCCACCTGGGCGGACGACAATGTCGGTCCGCTGGTCGATCATCACGATATCGACAAATCCTGCCAGTCGATCGTCGCAGCGCTCGGCGCGTCGGGGTGGCTGAAGGCCGCAGCCCCGCTCGGCGCGGGCGAGAGCCACGACGTGCGCACCCTGTGCCTTGCCCGCGAGACGCTCGCCTATCATACGGGGCTCGCCGATTTCGCCTTCGCCATGCAGGGGCTGGGCTCCGGTCCCGTCGTGCTGGCGGGAACGCCGGAGCAGAGGGCGAAATACCTGCCGGGCGTCGCCGACGGCACCGCCATTCCGGCCTTCGCCCTGTCGGAAGAGGATGCCGGCTCCGATGTCGCGGCGATGGCGACGACGGCCGAGCCGGACGGCAACGACCATGTCCGCCTGAACGGCGCCAAGACCTGGATTTCGAATGGCGGCATCGCCGACTGGTATGTGGTGTTCGCCCGCTCCGGCGAGGCGCCGGGCGCGCGCGGGCTGTCGGCCTATCTGGTCGAGGCGGGAACGCCGGGCTTCGAGGTTGCCGAGCGGATCGACGTGATCGCGCCGCATCCGCTGGCGACGCTTGAATTCGACGGCTGCCGGGTGCCAATCGAAAACCGCATCGGCGGTGGCGGCGACGGCTTCAAGGTGGCGATGGCGACGCTCGATATCTTCCGGTCAACAGTTGGCGCGGCGGCGCTCGGCTTTGCCCGCCGGGCGCTCGACGAGGGGCTTGCGCGGGCGCGCTCGCGCCAGATTTTCGGAGCGCCGCTCGCCGACCTGCAGCTGACCCAGGCCGGCCTCGCCGACATGGCGACCGGCGTCGACGCCGCCGCCCTGCTGATCTATCGGTCCGCCTGGACCAAGGACCAGGGCGCCGCGCGCGTGACACGCGAAGCGTCGATGGCGAAGATGTTCGCGACCGAGACGGCGCAGACGGTGATCGACCGGGCGGTGCAGATCTTCGGCGGCCTCGGCGTCAAGAGCGGCGTCAAGGTCGAGGAGCTCTATCGGGAGATCCGCGCGCTGCGGATCTACGAGGGGGCGACCGAAGTGCAGAAGGTCGTGATCGCCCGCGAGTTGGTCAAGGCGGCGGAGGCCGCCGACGCGGCCGCGGCGGCGCGGTGAGTTGGATGAATTGGAGGGTGATGCGGTGTCGATGACGAATGTGCCGGCGACCGATGTAGCGACGCAGGCCGGCAGCGCGCCGTCCGCGGAGGACGACCGGCCGACGGTCCTGCTGCCCGAAGGCTGGGCGCGTCCCAAGGGCTACTCGAACGGCATGAAGGCGCGCGGCGAGGTGGTCGTCACCGGCGGCGTCGTCGGCTGGGATACAGAGGAGCGGTTCGCCGAGGGCTTCACCGCCCAGTTCCGCCAGGCGCTTCAGAACATCCGCGAGATCCTGGAGGCCGGCGGCGCCCATCCGCGCCATCTCGTCCGGCTGACCTGGTACGTCACCGATCTCGACGCCTATCGCGGCAGCCTGCGCGAAATCGGCCGGATCTACCGCGACGAGATCGGCCCCTACTATCCCGCGATGGCCGTCGTGCAGGTCGTCGGGCTGGTCGAACCGTCGGCGATGATCGAGATCGAGGCGACGGCGGTCATCCCGGATCGCGGCTGAGGGGCCGGCCCAAAGTCCCACCGGCATCGCTCGGGCTCCCCGATCCCGGCTCGGCCTTAAGGCCGCCCGCGATCGTTCAATAGCCGAACACCATCGGGCCGAGCGTTGCCGCGATCGTCGCGACGACGAGGATCGAGACGATGTTGACGTAGGCGCCGGCGCGCAGCATCTGCCGGGCACTGACGGCGCCGCTTCCGTAGACGATCGCGTTGGGCGGCGTCGCGACCGGCAGCATGAAGCCGAGCGACGCGGCCAGCGCCACCGGCAAGGCCAGCGACAGCGGCGCGTTGCCCAGGCCGACGGCGGTCGCCGCGGCAACGGGCAGGAACATAGCGGCCATGGCCGTGTTGCTGGCGAGTTCGCCGAGGAACACGATGACCGCCATCACCGCCAGCACCATCAGCCAGGTCGGCAGCGTTTCCAGGAAGACGAGCAATCCGCTGATCCAGGCGGCCAGGCCCGTGCTGTCGAGCGCTGCGGCCAGCGCCAGGCCGCCGCCGAACAGGATCAGCACGTCCCAGCGCAGATCGCGAAGATCCGCCCAGGTGAGCAGGAATTGCAGCCGTTTCCAGCGCACCGGGACGGCGAACATCAACAGCGCGCCGAAGATCGCGATGCCGGCATCGCTGAGCTGAACGCCCGGAATATAGGCCTGCAATCGCGGATGCAGGATCCAGCCGAGCGCGACGGCCACCATGATGGCGGCGACGGCCTTCTCCTCGCGCGACATCGGCCCCGGCGGCTCAAGCGTCTGCGTTTCCGGCGCGTTACGCCGATCGGCGATCGGAAAGGCGATGCGGGTCAGGATGATCCAGGTCAGCGGCAACAGCACGAGGACGACGGGCAGGCCGATCAACATCCATTCCGCGAAGGTGATCGTGGTCGCGTAGCGGGTCTCCATCAGGCCGGCAAACAGCGCGTTGGCCGGCGTGCCGATCAGCGATCCCATGCCGCCGATGGTCGCCGCATAGGCGATGCCGAGCATCAGCGCGGCCCCGAAATGCTCAGTCTGCGAGACCTGCGCGGGGCTGGCGCTGTCCTGTCCGGCCTGGCGGGCTGCCCTTTCGGCGATCAACGACTGGCCGATCGGCAGCATCACCATCGCGGTCGCTGTATTGCTGACCCACATGCTCAGGATCGCGGTCGCCAGCATCAGCCCGCCGATCAGCGACATCGGACCGGATCCGGCGGCCCGGACGATCAGGACCGCGAGGCGCCGGTGCAGCGACCAGCGTGCCATCGCGCGGGCCAGGATGAAGCCGCCGAGAAACAGGAAGATCAGCGGATGGGCATAGGAGGACGCGGTCGCCTGGACCGTCTGGACGCCGAGCAGGGGAAAGGCGATCAGGGGGATCAGCGCGGTCGCGGCGAGCGGCACGGCCTCGGTAACCCACCATATCACCATCAGAACTGCGACGGCCGCCGCGCCCCAGCCTGTTGCGCCTAATTCGGCTGGCGGGCCTGCCAGCAGCATGAGCGACGCAACGACCGGGCCGGCGATCAGGCCGATCCGGCGCAATCCGCTTGCCCTCTCCTGCTCGTTCATGATTTCGCCACCTCGATTGGACCATAACAGCCGCATGCCGCGGTTCGGCCGGCATGTGGTATCGTCCGCGCCACTTGAGCCCCCCTCTTGTCCAGCCTCCTTGAGCCGTTGGGCGCGACCGGGATAGGACTGGCCCAAGAAGAGAAACTGCAAAGGCCCATGACGTCGAATAGGCACCTTCGGCAAAAGACCGCCATGACCCTTCGCAAACCGGTGCGGATCGTCGCCCCGCCGGCGGGTCCCTATAAGGCAGGTCCCCAAGAGGCAGGTTTCTTGTCATGACGCTTGCCAACACCCTTCTGATCATCGCCAGCCTGATGGTGCTGATCAGCGTGCTGCAGCCGCTTGCGCGGCGGCTGAACCTGCCGAACGCGGTGGTGCTCGCCTTCGTCGGCGTGATGATCGGCCTTGCGGCGAGCTACATCCTGCATACCCAGCGCACCACCGGCATGGAGACGGCGGCCGAACTGATCCTCGGCGTGCCGATCACGTCGGAAGGCTTCATCTACATCTTCCTGCCGGCGCTGTTGTTCCAGTCGGCGCTGATGATCGATACCCGCCGGATGCTCGAGGACGCGGTGCCGATCTTCATCCTCGCCGTCATCGCCGTGTTGGTGTCGACCGGCGTGATCGGGCTGGCGCTGTTCTGGACCTCGGGCATGACGCTGGTGGTGTGCCTGATGGTCGGCGCGGTGGTCGCGACCACCGATCCGGCCGCCGTGGTGGCGATCTTTCGCGATCTCGGTGCGCCGGGCCGGCTGACCCGCCTCGTCGAGGGCGAGAGCCTGTTGAACGACGCGACCGCGATCGTGCTGTTCACCGTGCTGCTCGAGATCCTGATGACCGGGGTCGAGCCGAGTGTCCTGTCGGCCGTCGAGATGTTCCTGATCGCGCTGATCGGCGGGGCGGCCTTCGGCTTCGTCGGCGCGCGGCTGGCGATGGCGCTCCTGCCGCTGATGCGCGGTCACGTCGCCGCCGAACTGACGCTGTCGATCGCCGTGCCCTATCTGCTGTTCGTCGTCGGCGAGAGTTATCTGAATATTTCCGGTGTCGTCGCCGTCGTCGTCGCCGGGCTCGTCGTCGGCACGGTCGGCCGCAATCGCCTGAAGCCCGCGTCCTGGCAGTTTCTCGAACAGATCTGGGACCAGCTCGCCTTCCTGTCCGGCTCGCTGATCTTCGTGCTCGCCGCCCTCGTCGTACCGCACCTGCTGCTGGGCGTGGAATGGGTCGACGTGCTGCTGGTCGGGGTGATCGTCGTTGCCGCGCTCGTTGCGCGCGGGGTCGTGCTCTACGGCCTGATGCCGCTGGTCAATCCGCTGCGGCTCGGCAAGCAGATCTCGAACGCCTACAAGTTCGTCATCTGGTGGGGGGGCTTACGCGGCGCGGTCACCCTGGCATTGGCGCTGGCGCTCACCGAAAACGCCCGCGTCGATACCGAGGTCCAGCGCTTCGTCGCGATCCTGGCGACAGGCTTCGTGCTGTTCAGCCTGCTCGTCGGCGGCACGACACTCAGGCCGCTGATCCGGCTGTTGCAGATCGACCGGCTGTCGCCGCGGGATCAGGCGCTGCGCGGGCAGATCCTCGAACTGGCGCTCACCTCGGTGCTGGAGACCGTGTCGGAGACGGCCAAGCGCTACGACATGGACGAAACCGTCGTCAAGGACGCGATGCGGACCTATCGCTCGCATGCCGCCGACATCGCCGATCGCGAGGGCGGGCTCGACGACGCGGTCTCCGAACGCGACCGGCTGATGATCGGGCTGGTGGCGATGATCGGCCACGAGCGCGACCTGATCGAGGAGAACGGCGAGGCCGGTGTCATCTCCTCGGCGATCATGGAACGGCTCCTGGCGAGCACCGAGGAAATGGCCGATGCGACGCGCAGCGACGGGCGGCTCGGCTATCTGCGCACGGCGGCGAAGCGGCTGCGCTTCGACCGGGCCTTCCGGCTGGGACACTTCCTGCACCGTCAGGTCGGGTTCGACTGGCTGCTGGAGCGCTGCGTCGCCGATCGAATCGAACGGCTGATCGTCAACCGGATCGTGCTGGAGGAGTTGCAGCGCTACGATATCGGCAAGCTCAAGGCGATGTTCGGCAGCCGGCAGTCGGAGATCCTCAGCGAGATCCTGTCGATCCGCATGACCGCGGTGGTCAATGGCCTGGACGCCCTGAAGCTGCAATATCCCGAATATGCCGAAGCCATCGAACGACGCTTCCTGGGGCAGCTGGCGCTGCGGCTTGAATCCAAGGAATATGACGATCTGCGCGACGAGGCGCTGATCGGCCCGGAACTCTACGGGACGCTGAAACGGGAGCTGACGGCGGCCCGGGAGACGGTGTCGCGCCGCCCGAAGCTCGATCTCGGCCTGAACACCCATCTGCTCGTCGAGCAGTTCCCGATGTTCAAGACGCTCGACGAGAGGGAGCGGGAGAAAATCTGCGGGCTTTTACGGTCGCGGCTGGTGCTGCCCGGCGAGCGGCTGATCAAGCGGGGCGACCGGGGCGGCACGGTCTATTTCATATCGTCCGGCGCCGTCGAGGTTTCGACCGAGCGGGCCGGGTTCAAGCTGGGCCGCGGCGAGGTGTTCGGCGAGATGGCGGTGCTGACCGGCGAGCGCCGCCAGGCCGATGTCACCGCGCTCGGCTATTGCCAGCTTCTGGTGCTGGAGGAGGCCGATTTCCGGCGGATGCTCGCCTCCAATCCGCTGATCCGCACCCGGATCGACGCGGTGGTCGAGGAGCGGCGCCAGGTCAATCTCGGCGCCAAGCCCGATCAGGGCGCGGACGGCGGCGATCCGATCGGGGCGGACCTGTCCGCCACCAATGCGTAGCGGCCAAAGACCGGTTCTGATGCACGACCTCGGCTATCGACGCGACATCGACGGCATGCGGGCGATCGCGGTGCTGGCCGTCGTGTTCTATCACGTCGGCTTTTCGGCTTTCGGCGGCGGCTATGTCGGCGTCGATGTGTTCTTCGTGATCTCCGGTTTCCTGATCACCCGGCTGATCGCCGATCAGCTCGACGCCGGGACGTTCCGCTTCTCGACCTTCTATATCCGCCGGGCAAGGCGGCTGTTTCCCGCCCTGTTCGTCACCTTTATCGGCTGTTTCATCGCCGCCGGCTTCCTGTTCATTCCCTCCGACCTGGAGCAGTTCGCGACCTCGCTGATCTGGGCGGCGCTGTCGGTGTCGAACATCCTGTTCTGGCTCGAAAGCGGCTATTTCGATGCCGCAGCCGAGGTGAAGCCGCTCCTGCATACCTGGTCGCTGAGCGTCGAGGAGCAGTTCTATCTGGTCTGGCCGGCGACGCTGCTGGGGCTTTCGGTCGTCGCGGCCCGGTTTAAAGCGCGGGGGCATGCAGTCGCCGCGGACTGGACCGTTCCGGCCTTTCTGATCGGTGCGGGCCTGCTCAGTCTTATCGCAACCGAGATCTGGCTGCCGGTCGATGCCTCGGCGGCCTTCTTTCTCGCACCCTTCCGGATCACCGAATTCGCCATCGGCGCGCTGATGGTCTGGGTGCTGCGATTGCCGAAGGCGCGGGCCGCGGCGGGGGGACCTGCCGGCGAGATCGCCACGGTCGCGGGCCTCGCGCTGATCGCCTGGCCGGTCTTCGCCTATGACGCGCAGACCGTGTTTCCGGGCCTCGCCGCCCTGCCGCCCTGTGTCGGCACGGCGCTGGTGCTGTTCGGCGGGACGGCCAGGTGGACGGGCGTCATCCTGCGCAACCGGCTCGCGGTCGGGCTCGGGCTGATCTCCTACTCGCTCTATCTGGTGCACTGGCCGATCATCGTGTTCTGGACCTACTGGATCGACCGGCCGCTTGCCGCCATCGAGCAGGGCATCGTGGTGCTCGCCTCGGTCGGGCTTGCAACGGCGATGTACTTCTATGTCGAGACGCCGATCCGCCGGGGCCCGCGGAAGCCGGGGGCACTGCCGCCGGCACGCTTCGCGCTGGCCTGCGTGGTACTGATCGGACTGCTGTTCGTGCCCGCCATAACGGCGGTTGCCTCCGGGGGGTGGCCGGCGCGCTGGCCGGAGGCGTTCAGCCTGACCGCGCAGCAGATCTACGACAAGCGCCTGGCAAGCCGCCAATTCGCCGAGACGCTGAAAGGGCGGACCGGGTTCGACGGCGACGGTGTCAGGCTGCTGGTGATCGGCGATTCGCACGGCAAGGACGCGATCAACATGCTCAAGGGCCTTGCCGAGGCCAGGGGCGCGGCGGTCGATATCGCGTTTGCGAGCATTCAGTACGAATGCCAGCCCTTCATCGGCCCGCGCGAGCGGACCAAGGGGCTGAACAACCGGCGGATCAACCGTTGCAACGAGGTTCTGCGGCGGACGATCGAGGACGGCCTCGCCGCCGAAGCCGATTTCGTGCTGCTGGCGCCACGATGGACGCAGACCGGGGTCGACAACCTCGCCGATACGATCGAGCGGATCGGCGCGCATTCCAAGGCACGGATCGTCATTCTCGGCCGCACGGCGGAGTTTTCGCCGGCGCCGAAGCTGATCGCCCGGCATGGCCACAAGGCGGACTTCCCGGCGATCGCGGCCGAAAACCGGATCGACCTTGACGGGATCAACACGCGCCTGCGCGACATCGCCGACCGGGAGGGCGCGATCTTCGTCTCCAAGCAGGACCTGGTCTGCCCTAAGGCGGATGCCTGCCACCTGCTCGGACCACGCACCGAGCTGCTCGTCTATGACTACGGCCACTGGACGCTTGAAGGCGCGGATTTCTATGCCGGCGAGGCGGCGCGGACGGAAGCGCTCGACTTCCTGTTCGACTGACCGACCGCCAAGGGGTTTCGCGCTATTTGAGGAAATTGTCCTCCGCCAGCGCCCAGACGTCGTCGAGCCGGCCGTTGAGAACGGCCTTGACGCCATACATCGCCGTCGAGACGGCCTGTCCGACATGGACCTGCGAGGGCATCACCAGTTCCATCCGGTTGACCTTGACGTCGAGCAGGGCCGGGCCGTCGTGGTCGAGCCAGGCGCGCATGGCCGGTTCCAGATCGTCGGCATTGTCGACGCGGGCGCCGTAGAAACCGCAGCCTTCGGCGAGCTTGGCGAAGTCCGGGTTCTTCAGGTCGGTATAGGCATCGAGCATGCCCTCGACCTTCATCTCCATCTCGACGAAACCGAGCGAACCGTTGTCGAAGACGAGCACCTTGACCGGCAGGTCCTCCTGGACCAGCGTCAGCAGATCGCCCATCAGCATGGTCATGCCGCCGTCGCCGCACATGGCGACCACCTGGCGGCCGGGATTGGACTTCTGCGCGCCGATCGCCATTGGATAGGAATTGGCCATGGTGCCGTGTAAAAGGCTGGTGGCGAAGCCGCGTTTGCCGTTGGCGCGGATATAGCGCAGCATCCAGACGAAGGTGGTGCCGCCTTCTGACGTAAAGATCGCGTCGTCGGCGGCCAGTTCGTTGAGCTTTGAGGCGACGAATTGCGGATGGATCAGGTCGGGAGACGGCTCCTTCGTCTGCTTGTCGAGCGCGATCAGGCTTCTCTTATGCTCGTCGAGGCACGTGTCGAGGAAATGCGTATCGCTGCGTTCCTCTATCAAGGGCAGCAGCGCCTCGATCGTCGCCTTGACGTCGCCGATGACGCCGAGCGTCACGGGCGTGCGGCGGCCGATATTGAGCGGGTCGGTATCGACCTGAACGATTTTGGCTTTCTTCGGATAGAACTGGGTCCAAGCGAAATCGGTGCCCAGGCACAAAAGCAGATCGCAGTTCTCGACCGCGTCGAAGCCGGACTTCACGCCGATCAGGCCGGTCATCGAGACGTTGTAGGGATTGTCGGGCTCCAGCCACTGCTTGACGCGGGAGGTGTGGGCGACCGGCGCCTTGATTTTCGCGGCCAGCGCCACGACCTCGTCATGGGCGTGGCGGCAGCCATAGCCGCCATAGATCGTGACCTTCCTTGCCTCGCCGATCATCTGAGCGATCTGCGCAAGCTCGTCGTCACCGGGCCGGATGACCGGGCTTGGATTGGAGACTTTCCAGTGGACCGCGTCCTCGGTCTTTTCCTTGGTCATGTCGCCATTGACGATGACGACGGCAAGGCCGCGCCTGGTGATCGCCGCCTGGGCGGCCATGACGACGATGCGGCGGGCCTGGTCGGGATGGGAGATGTATTCGCAGAAGACCGAATACTGCTCGTAGATCTTGCGCTGGTCGACCTCCTGGGGAAAGCCGAGGCCCTGCTGGACGCGGTCGATCTGGGTGGCGATCAGGATGACGGGGGCGCCGTTGCGGTGGCTTTCGAACAACCCGTTGACGAAATGCAGGCTGCCCGGCCCGGCCGAGCCGGCGCAGACGGTCAGGGTCTCGTTCAGGAAGGCGTCGGCGCCGGCGGCAAACCCCGCCACTTCCTCGTGACGGACATGGATCCAGTCCATCTTCATGCGGCGCATCGCGTCGGTGACGTAGTTCAGCGTGTCGCCGACGATGCCGTAGCAGCGCGTCGCGCCGGCCTCCAGAAGTGATTCGACTATGACATCGGCAACAAGCTTGCTCATGATCGGATTTCCTCGCCGTTCCTTATGAGACGCGAGCCTACATCGCACCGTATCGTTAAGGAAGCATAGCAGGCCGCCGCGTGCAAAGCGCGCGGCGCCGTCCGGCCTCACATCCGCTCAGCGCTTGTCGCCGCGCCCGTAGTGGGCCTCGATGCGCGCCTGGATCAGCTCGAAGACGATCGACAGCGCCCAGTAGATCAGCGAGGCGGTGATCAGCATCTCCAGATGCTTGAATTCCGACCGGCCCTGCGTGCGGGCCAGGAAGGTCAGTTCCCAGACGCCGACGACCGAGACCAGCGAGGAATCCTTCAGCATGGCGATGAACTGGTTGCCGGTCGGCGGCACGATCAGCTTCATGGCCTGCGGCAGCACGATCTTGCGCATGGTCAGGAAGGGGCGGATGCCCAGCGCCGCGGCGGCCTCGGCCTGGCCCTTCGGGACGCCCTGGATGCCGGCCCGGAAGATCTCGGCCATATAGGCGCCGTAGCAGACCGACAGCGCGATGATGCCGGCGGGCACCGGATCGATGACGAAGCCCAGCGCTGGCAGGCCGATATAGATCAGGTAGATCTGCATCAGGAGCGGCAGGCCGCGGAAGAACGAGATGTAGAAGGTCGAGATGCCGAACAGGAACGGGTTCGACGACATCTTCGCCAGCGCGGCGAACAGGGCGATGAGGCTGGCGATCGCGATCGAGATCATCGAGATATAGATCGTCGTCACCGCGCCCTGGGTGATCAGGAAGCCGATCTTGCGGCCGATGAACTCGTAGGACAGGTCGAAGGAATAGAAGAAGGCAAGGAACAGGAGCAGAAGCTCCAGCCAGACCGCCAGCACCTGAAGGTGGCGCGGCAGGCGCAGGACGATGGCGAAATTGACCATCAACAGCGCCGTGACCACCAGCGCGCAGGCGAAGCGACCGTAGAGGCCGCTTTCGGCCGGCTCGCCGATCGCCGGGCGCAAAAGGTCGCCCAGCGCGCTGCCGCGCAGGTCGACGGCCATGAAGAAGAGGAGGCTTATAAAGGCAAGGAGCAGCCACCGGGCCGGCCGCCGCTCCAAAAGGGTTGTGAGACTGTCCATCTAACCGTGTGTCCGGCGCCATTGGTGAATGGCGCCGGCTCCGCCGGTCAGGATTTCGGCTTGGTGTAGTCGGTGCCGTACCACTTCTCCGAGAGCTTGGACAGCGTCCCGTCGTCATGCATCGACTGGACGACCTCCTTGATCTTGTTGGAGAATTCCGGATCACCCTTGTCGGTTGCCACCGCGAGAGGCTCGTAGAACACGGCCTCGCCGACGATCTTCATCGGATAGCCGTTCTTGATCGCCTCGCGGATCGTCGGCTCGGCCGACAGGACCGCGTCGAGACGGGCCCCGTCGCCGAGCTTCAGATCGTCGAAGACGTTCGTGTCGGTCTCGTAGGAGCGGATGTTGCCGGCGTCGACCTGGTATTCGAAGGGCGGCGTGCCGGCCGCGTCGATCACCAGATCCTTGTTGAGATAGGCCTCATAGGTACAGCCGCCGCAGACGCCGATGGTCTTGCCGCTGAGGTCGGCGATGCTGCTCGCGTCGCTGTCGGTGTGCACGGCGAAGACGGCCGGGGTGTAGTAGTAGACGACCGGAAAATCGAGCACCTCGGCGCGCGCCTTGGTCGGCGTCATCGAGCCGACCGACATGTCCCAGCGGCCGTTCCAGTTGCCCGCGGTGATGACCTCCCAGGCCGGCGTGATGATGTCGAGTTCGACACCGAGCCGGTTGGCGATTTCCCTGGCCACGTCGACGTCGAAGCCGTCCATTTCGTTGTTGTCGTTGAGGAAGGATTGCGGCGGATAGGCGGCGTCCGAGGACAGCACGATCTTCTTGTTGTTCATGACGCGGTCGAGCGTCTCGCCGGCCGAGGCGGGCGTCAGGCCGGTCGCGGCGATGATCAGTCCGGCGACAGCCGTCGCGGCTGCGAGCTTCAGGTTTTTCATCTTGTTCCCCTATGGCGTACTGCGTTTCCCCACCGGGCTCTCTTAGGCCCGATCCGTTCTGGAGCGGATGTTTGCACGATTGTACACCGGTTGTCATCTCGTCTGTTCGGTGTGTGCCCTCCCGGCCTTCCTGCCCCTCGATGCGCGCCGGTCAGGGCGCGCCGGTCAGGCCGCCGCGACCGTGCGCAGGCGGCTCTCGAAATCGGCGCGGTCGTGATAGCAGCCATAGAAGACCCGCTTGCCGACATAGCCCATGCGGCCATGCAGGCAGCGCCAGTTGTCGAAGATCAGCGCCATGCCGGGGCGAAGCGGAATCTTGAGCCAGTTCTCCTGGTCGCAGGCATGGCGATGGAATTCGCCATAGGCGGCATAGAAGGCCGACAGCTCATCCGCCGGCAGCAGGAACGGCGCCCGGTCGTAGTTGTTGAAGGTCACTTGGACGAGCCGGCCGGTTCGGTCGAGCCGGAAGGGCGGGCGCTCGGCGCGCAGATGCACACCTGGCTCCAGATAGCGGCCCGGCACGATGACGCGCGTGAGGGTCTCGAAATGCTCCGGCGTCTCGGCGCGCATCTTCTCGGCGATCGCGAAGCCGTCGACCACGACGCTCTCGCCGCCCTTGCCGTCGAATTCCAGGCAGTTGAACATCTGCAAGCCGGGGGCGTCGTCGTAGTAGGTGGAGTCGGTATGCGGCTCCAGATACTGGGTCGAATAGGCCGTGTCGCCATGGTCGGTGAGTTCGGCGGACAGCAGCCAGTAGTCGCCGAAGATCGTGTGCTTGGCCGGCGCGATGCGCTTTGCCAGCTCGACCGTGCCCGCTTCGCTCGCCGGCACGCCGGTGACGACGGAAAAGCCGTAGACGTGAATGTTGCGCAGCCAGTCGGCAAGGCCGGCCTCGCCACCGGAAATGGCATCGAAGGCAACGCTTGGCAGGGCGTTGGGCATGGCGCCGGCCGACCACAGGATCGGCGTGCCGGCCCGGTCGAGATGACCTTCATGCGGTATGCGGCCGGCGCAGGCTGCGAGCCTCTCGGCCGACAGCGTGGAGGCCGGGGCACCATCGGGCCAGTCGATCGTCAGCGTCGCCCCGTCATCGGCGAGCGTCGCGGTTCCGCCCGTGAGATCGGCGGGAATCGCGAAGGTATCGACGCGGCGCTGCAGCGTATCGGGGTCGAGGCTTGCCTCGTCCTCGCCGTGGTCGCGAAGCCAGGTCCAGGGAAAGGCATCCCGCGATCCGTCCTGCCACTGAAGGGTGAGGGCGTCGGCGCCGGCGTCGGCGGAGAGAATGCGTTGCGTCATGACGGGTCCTTGATCTCTTGCGGTGTTCTCTTTGGGTGTTCTCTTTCAGGGCGAAGGTCGCGGGCAGATTTGCGTCAGAGCGAGTCCGCCGAAATGGCCTTGACTGCCGTTCGCCCGATTGCTTTGTACGTTTGTACAAAATCTACCTGGGGGCCGATATCCGGGTCAACCCCGATCTGTAAAACGTGCTAGGTTTGTCGGCTGGGACGACGGTTTGGGATCGGGGAATGGCAATCGGGGCCGAACATGGCGGGGCCGAACATCGCGGGGCGGACGACCGGGAGACCGGCGGGCCGGGGAAGGACCGGCGCGCCGATTTCATCGAGGCGACGCTCGCCTGCATGGCCGATCACGGCCATCAGGGCACGACGGTGCGCCGCATCGCCGACTATGCCGGCGTGGTGCCCGGCCTGCTGACCCATTATTTCACCGGCAAGGATGCGCTGATCGCGGCGGCCTATCGCGAAATGAGCGACCGGCTGCATCGCCATGTCGTCGAGGTGGTGGAGGCGGCGGGCGCCGATCCGGTCGCCCGGCTGTCGGCCTTCCTGGCGACCTCGTTCCGCCCGCCGAGCTTCGAGCCGGCGCAACTGAAGCTGTGGGTCGGCTACTGGTCGTTCGTGCTGAGCGATCCGGCCGTCCGGCGTATTCACGCCGAAACCTATGCGCGGTATCGCGTTCTGGTCGTCTCGCTTGTCGGCCCCGTCCTGGAGGCGAAAGGACGGGTGGCCGATGACGGCGAGGTCGAGGCGCTGGCGATCGGGATCAGCGCGCTGCTCGACGGGCTCTGGCTGGAGCACGGCCTCGACGCGAGCGCGTTCGGCAGCAGCGATGCCGAAGGAATCGCGCGGGAGATGATCGGCGCGCGGCTCGGGATCGATCTGTCCGTCTGAGCGTGCCGCGAAGCGGCTTCGAAAGCGCCGAAGGCGCTGTCGAACCTGCAGCCGACCACCCAGTCCCGGACGTGACGCAGGTAAACCCGGCACATATCAGCCAAGTTCACTCCGAAACGCCTTCCTCGCTGGCGTAGCCCCGGCCCCTCTCGCCGAGCCAGCACCGGCAACGGGGCGCCACACGCATTGACATGACGACTGATTCATGTTTCATATCTTGCTAAATCAGATGCCGACGTCGCACGCCCGCCAATCGTCTCGGAGACGGGCACCGGTTGGCGTCAACGAAAGCGGCGACAAGAACAGCCGTCGGACAAGCAGGAGCGGGAAGACAGGATCGCTGAAATCAGGGGCCGGGATCGCCCGGTCGCGCGCAGGAACCGCAATCGGGAGGACACAGAATGCGGATATTCGGATCGACATTGGGGCTTGCCGCCTTTGCGGCAACGGCCCTTGGCGGCGTGTTCGCCGCGCAGGCCGAGGACATCGTCATCGCCCATGTCTACGGCAAGACCGGGCCGTTCGAGGCCTACGCCAAGCAGTCGCATACCGGCCTGATGATGGGGCTCGAATACGCCACCGACGGGACGATGGAGATCGACGGCAACAAAATCGTCGTCATCGAGAAGGACACGCAGCTCAAGCCCGATATCGGCAAGGCGGCGCTGGCCGAAGCCTTCGGCGACGACGACGCGGTGATCGCGGTCGGGCCGGTCTCGTCGGGCGTGGCGCTGGCGATGCTGCCGGTCGCCGAGGAATACGAGCGCATCCTGCTGGTCGAGCCGGCGGTGGCCGATTCGATCACCGGCGACAACTGGAACCGCTACGTCTTCCGCACCGGCCGCAACTCCTCGCAGGACGCGGTCGCGAACGCCGTCGCGCTGGGCAAGCCCGGCGTCAAGATCGCCACGCTCGCCCAGGACTACGCCTTCGGCCGCGACGGCGTCGCAGCCTTCAGGGACGCGCTCGACGGCACCGGCGCCGAACTCGTCTTCGAGGAATATGTGCCGACCGACACCCAGGACTTCACGGCAAGCGCCCAGCGGATCTTCGATGCGCTGAAAGACGAGGACGGCCGCAAGTTCCTGTTCGTGATCTGGGCCGGCGGCAACAATCCGATCGGCAAGATCAAGGCGATGGATCCCGATCGCTTCGGCGTCGAGATCGCCACGGGCGGCAATATCCTGGCGGCGATGAAGGCCTACAAGGCCCTGCCCGGCATGGAAGGCGCGACCTATTACTATCACGACATCCCGGACAACCCGGTCAACGACTGGCTGGTCAAGGAGCATCAGGCCCGCTTCGACGCGCCGCCGGACTTCTTCACCGCCGGCGGCATGGCGGCCGGCATCGCGCTGGTCGAGGCGCTCAAGCAAGCCGGCTCGACGGACACCGAAGACCTGATCGCGACGATGAAGGGCATGGAATTCGACACGCCCAAGGGCACGATGAAGTTCCGGCCGGAGGACCATCAGGCGCTGCAGCCGATGTATCACTTCAAGATCCGGGTCGATCCGGACGTCGAATGGGGCATCCCGGAACTGGTCCGCGAACTGACGATCGAGGACATGGACATCCCGGTCCGCAACGGCGGCTAGATACCGATCGGCGGCGGTGGACGTCGACAATAGTCCGCCGCCGACACCTTCCCGCCTTCGCGACGACCGGCCAGGAACGGGCGGACCCCCAACCGCCGCGTTCGGTGGCGACACGCCCGGCGTGTCTTTGCGAAGGCGGGATCTTCCCGCCGGATTTCCCCAATCGCGGGTTTCTCCAGTCGCAGGGTTCAAATTCGCTTGTGAGCGGATCGGTCGATGACACAGGAACATCCAGTCCTTGAAACGGAGGCGCTGACGATCCGCTTCGGCGGCCATGTCGCCGTCGACCAGGTGTCGAGCGCCTTTCACCGCGGCACGCTGACGGCGATCGTCGGGCCGAACGGCGCTGGCAAGACAACCTATTTCAACCTGATCTCCGGCCAGTTGCGGGCAAGCGCCGGCCGCGTCCGGCTGAACGGCGAGGACATCACCCGGATGCCGGTGCCCGAACGCTGCGACCGGGGCATCGGCCGGGCTTTCCAGCTCACCAACCTGTTTCCCAATCTGAGCGTGCGCGAGAATGTCCGCCTCGTCGTCCAGAACCGGTCCGGCCGGCGCTACGACCTGTTCTCGCGGGCCGAAAGCCATATCGAGCTGATCGAACGGGCCGAGCATGTGCTCGCCGAAGTGCGGCTGCTTGATGACGCCGACCGCACGGTCGCCGCCCTGCCGCATGGCGACCAGCGCAAGCTCGAGGTGGCGCTTTTGATCGCGCTTAAGGCGCAGGTGCTGATGTTCGACGAGCCGACCGCGGGCATGAGCGTCGACGAGGTGCCGGTCATCCTCGACCTGATCCGGGAATTGAAGGCCGACAGGGACCGGACGATCCTGCTGGTCGAGCACAAGATGGACGTGATCCGCTCGCTCGCCGACCGGATCATCGTGCTGCACAACGGCGCCCTGGTCGCCGACGGCGAGCCGCAGGCGGTGATCGCCTCGCCGGTCGTCCAGGAGGCTTATCTCGGGGTCGAGGCGGAGCGCGAAGATGCCTGAGCCGCTGCTGACGCTTCAGGGCGTGCACACCCATATCGCCCAGTATCACATCCTGCAGGGGGTCGACCTTGCCGTTCCCGCCGGCGGCGTCGCCGTCATGCTCGGGCGCAACGGTGCCGGCAAGACGACGACGCTTCGTACGATCATGGGCCTTTGGTCGGCCTCGTCGGGCCGGATCCGCTTCGACGGCACCGACATCACCGGGCTCGACACGCCGGCGATCGCCCGGCTCGGCATCGCCTATGTGCCCGAAAGCATGGGCATCTTCACCGACCTGACGGTGCGCGAGAACATGGTTCTGGCGGCCAGCAGCGGGCCGATGGACGATGCGCGGGTCGACTGGATCTTCTCGCTGTTTCCGCCGCTGAAGACCTTCTGGTCGATGCCGGCGGGCAACCTGTCCGGCGGCCAGAAGCAGATGCTGTCGGTCGCCCGCGCGGTGATCGAGCCGCGCCGGCTGATCCTGATCGACGAGCCGACCAAGGGGCTTGCGCCGGCGATCATCAAGGCGATGACGGCGGCGCTTGCCGAACTCGCCAAGACCGACACGACGATCCTGCTGGTCGAGCAGAATTTCTCGATGGCCAAAAGCGTCGGGCAGTCCGTTTCGGTGATGGATGACGGGCGGATCGTCCACTCCGGCGCAATGGCCGAGCTTGCCGCCGATCCGGACCTGCAGGAACGCCTGATGGGACTGAGCCTGGAGGCGCATCAGTGAGCAAAATGTCGGAAAACGAAACGACCATCGCGCCGAAGATCGTCGAGACCGGCCTTGTGGACCGGCTGGGAGAGCTGGCGCCGCTGTTGCTGGTGCCGGCGCTTGCCGTCATCGGTTTCGCGGCGATCGGCTCGCCGTCGACCTGGATCACGCTGACGGCGGCGGGGCTGGCGATGGGCATGATGATCTTCATCATGGCCTCGGGCCTGACGCTGGTCTTCGGCCTGATGGACGTGATCAATTTCGGCCACGGCGCCTTCATCGCCGTCGGCGCCTTCGTCGGCTTCACGGTGCTTGGTTACCTGATCGGCTGGACGGACGAGCCATCCGTGCTCCTTAATCTCGCCGCGCTGATCCCGGCGATCATTGCCGCGATGCTGCTCTCAGGCGGCGCCGGTTACGTGTTCGAGCGTTTCATCGTCAAGCCGGTCTACGGCCAGCATCTGAAGCAGATCCTGGTGACGATGGGCGGGCTGATCATCGCCCAGCAGGTGATCGTCATGCTCTGGGGACCGGACGAGATCCACCTGGCCCGGCCCGAGACGCTGCGTGGCTCGGTGGTGATCGGCGAGGCGGCGATCGAGAAATACCGGCTGGTTGCCGTGGTGATCGGCCTTGCCCTGTTCATCGCCATGCGGCTCGTCTTGAACCGCACCAAGATCGGCCTTCTGGTGCGCGCCGGCGTGGAAAACGGCGAGATGGTCGAGGCGCTCGGCTACCGGATCCGGCGGCTGTTCCTGGCCGTCTTCATCGTCGGCTCGGCGCTCGCCGGCCTCGGCGGCGTGATGTGGGGGCTCTATCAGGAGACGATCACCGCCCATATGGGCTCGGAGATCATGGTGCTGATCTTCATCGTCGTGATCATCGGCGGGCTCGGCTCGGTCGAGGGCTGTTTCATCGGCGCGCTGCTCGTTGGCCTGTTGTCCAACTACGTCGCCTTCCTGATGCCCAAGGCCTCGCTTGTCTCGACGATCGCGCTGATGGTGATCGTCCTGATGTGGCGGCCGCAGGGGCTCTATCCGGTGGTCAAGGCGAAGTGAGGGGCGGGATGATGGATACCAGGGCTTCTCACGCTAGCGTCATGGCCGGGCTTGTCCCGGTAATCCGGGAACACCCACGCTGGCCAGTGTGTTCATGGATGCCCGGAACAAGTTCGGGCATGACCCCGAGGGGGAAGAGAGGCCGAGGTCGAATACTCCCGCCTCGTCATCCTGGCCGAGCGGAGCCGGGAGTGGCGATACCTTCGCCTCCTCCCACCGCTGTCATTGCCGGGCTTGTCCCACGGCTGCCCGGTTCAGCGGAGACGGGGCCTTTTGTTTTCGGCTTTGCCATACATTCAGACGTCATCCCCGGACTTGTTCCGGGGATCCATGAACACCGCCGTCAGAATGGATGCGAGCGACTGTGTTTGTGGATTGCCGGAACACGTCCGGGCATGACGCCGGGGGGAAAGATAGACCGAGGCCATCCACTTCTCCCTCGTCATCCCGGCCGAGCGCAGCGAGAGCCGGGATCGGGGAGCCCCCGAGCCGGCAGATGTCGGAATACCCAACCTCCCGGGTTCCCCGATCCCGGCTCGGCCTTGCGGCCGTCCGGGATGACGAGGGAGAGGCACGGCGTGTCGCGCCACGGCTTCCAGTCGCGGGACCACGCCTGTCCCGGCCAATCCACCATGGTGCTCCCATGCTGACCCGCCTGCTCTCCGGCGATACGCCGCGCAGCCGCCTGCTGTCCGCCGTGCTCCTCGTCATCTTCGTCTCGCTGCTGTTCGCGCCGTTCCTGTTTCCGGGGACGCGGTCGCTGGAGACGGCGGCTTACATCTGCATCTTCATCGTGCTGGTGGCGAGCTACGACCTGCTGCTCGGCTATACCGGCATCGTGTCGTTCGCCCACACCATGTTCTTCGGCATCGGCGCCTATGGCGCGGCGCTGTCGCTGTCGGCCTTCGGTCCGACCTTCCTGGCGATCCTGATCGGCGCGGTGCTTGGCGCGCTGGTGGCCGCCGTCATGGCGCTGGCGATCGGGCTGTTCTCGCTCCGGGTCAAGGCGATCTTCTTCGCCATGGTGACGCTTGCGGTGGCGAGCGCCTTCGCGGTGCTGGTCTCGCAGCTCTCCGGCCTGACCGGCGGCGAGGACGGGCTCAACTACCGCATCCCGCGGGTGCTGACGCCGGCCTTCAAGCTGGCCGACGAGAAACTGTTCGGCGTCCGGCTGAACGGCAAGCTGCTCGCCTACTATTTCGTCTTCTTCGTCTCGCTCGCGCTGTTCCTCATCCTGCTGCGCTTCGTCAACTCGCCCTTCGGGCGGGTGCTGCAGGCGGTGCGCGAAAACGCCTTCCGGGCCGAGGCGATCGGCTACCGGGTGGTCAACTACCGGACGCTGGCAACCGTGCTGTCGGCGGTGGTCGCTTCGCTTGCCGGCGTGCTGCTCGCCGTCTGGCTGCGCTATACGGGGCCGGCCACAACGCTGTCGCTGGAGATCATGATCGATATCCTGCTGATGGTCGTGATCGGCGGGCTCGGCACCATGTATGGCGCGGTGATCGGGGCGACCGTGTTCATCCTGGCGCGCAACTATCTGCAGGTCTGGATGGCCGATGTCTCGGAGGCGACGGAGGCGGTGCCGCTGATCTCGGCACTCGCCTCGCCCGACCGCTGGCTTCTCTGGCTCGGCCTGCTGTTCGTGCTGAGCGTCTATTTCTTCCCGACCGGTATCGTTGGCCGGCTGCGGGAGGGCGGCCGCTTGCGCGGGACCGGCAGGTGACGCCGTTGCATGTTTTCCAGACGGGAACCGGTCCGCCGGTCCTGCTCCTGCATGGCTGGTCCTGTCATGGCGGCTTCTTCAAGCCGCAGATCGACGCTCTTCAGGACCAGTGCCGCCTGATCGTTCCGGACCTGCCGGGGCATGGCAGGACCGGCGGGGCGGGAGCGGACCTGACGATCGAGGCGGCCGCGGACGGGGTCGCCGCCCTGCTCGCCGAACGCGATCTTGCCGATGTGCTGGTGGTCGGCTGGTCGATGGGCGTTCTCGTCGCCTATGCGATGATCGCGCGGCACGGGCCCCAGCGCCTCGCCGGCCTCGTGTCGATCGACATGACGCCGAAGGTGCTGAACGATGCCGACTGGTCGCTTGGCCTGAAGGACGGACTGGACCGTGCGCGCAACCCGGCGCTGATGCGGTCGATGGCGGCGAACTGGAAGCCGGTCGCGCGGCGCGTGGCCCGGCGCATCTTCGCCGACGGCCTGCCGGTGCGGCCCGGCCTTGCAGCCTTCGCCGAGCGCGAGATCACCGCCGGCGATCCGGACCTGCTGCTGCCGATGTGGGCCTCGCTCGTTTCGCAGGACTTCCGGACCCTGCTTCCGGCCCTGACGATCCCGGTCGCGCTCATTCACGGTGCGCGGAGCCACCTCTACGGGCCGGACGTTGCGCAGTGGCAACTACAGGCCGTGCCGCAGGGTCGCCTGTTCCGGTTCGATCGCTCCGGCCATGCCCCGCATCTGGAGGAACCGGAGGCCTTCAACGCGATTTTGACGTCGCTGAGGCTGTAGAGCATATCTTGCAAATATAGGGTCATTCTGACATGGCGTTTTTGGGTCAAGGTCAAGCCGGCATCCGAAGGCCGTATCGGGGATACGGTCGAGGATGACGCCGCAGGATTTGACCCAAACACGCCTGTCCCGCAGGGTTTGCGATCGGCGGCCGCCCGACGCCAAGCTCGCCTTGGCCGATGCCCCGCATCGACCTGCGCCGATCTCGACGCCGGATCGACTCGCCGATCACAAACAGAACTGACCCTATATTTGCAAGATATGCTCTAGAACCGTACCGGAACCACCAGGTTCGTCGCCCAGACGGCGGCGAACAGGACGAGGAAGGTCGCGGCGATCCGGATCGCCGCGGCCGGCAGCGGCAGGTCCTTCATCTGCATGGCATGACCTTCATGACCGCCATGCTCGTGCCCGCCCATCGAGGCATGGTCCATCATCATCGACGGTTCCGGCGAGGCATGGCCAAGGCCCGCGGCCGGCTGGTCCGCGCCGGGCAGGGTCATGCAGCCGTGTTTCAGATGGTTGGCGACGAGCCAGTAGTTGATCGGATAGGCGATCACACCGCCGACAATCGTCGCGATGCTCATGCGGAACCAGAAGGCCGGATCGGTCGGGCTGTCCGAGCCCTCCCAATAGGACCCGAGGATCAGCATGACGGGGATCATCCCGGTCATCACCATGTTCATGGAGACGGTCTCGGCGAAGAAGGTCTTGCGCACGGCCTTCCAGTAGTCGCCGTCGAACATGCCGATCATCATCAGTGCCTGGAAGATGAACAGGCCCGAGACGAAGCCGGCGAGATACTCGATCGTCGCGTCCCAGCCATTGGCGAGGCCGAAGACGGGAACGATCGAGGCCGCGACGACGATGCCGGTCGCGTCGCCGGCCAGGCAGTGCATCTCGCTGTTGAGCGCCTGCTTCCAGGTGGCTGCCGTGAACGCGTCATGGGTGCCGGGAACCGGCCGGCGGCAGGCGAGCAGATAGAAGAAGGCGCCGACCGGTCCGGTATAGGCGGTGACCAGGATCCAGGCGATGCGCTGGACCCAGCTCGTGACGCCGTTGGTCAGCGAATCCCAGATTACGAAGACAAGGCTCAGCGCGGTGAGCGCGAACCAGACGATCATTGCCCCGTCGAGCATGGCAGCGCCCCTTCGAAGCCGGACCTCAAAGACCCGATGGCGCCCCATCGGCAGTTGGAACGCCAGCGCGGCGTTCGCGGATGTTTGCCGGCGGTCGGTTCAGCAAATCTTCACCCACACGGCAATTGAGCGATGCGCCGCCACGTTCGGGTCGCTATTGACGGCATACTGCATCGCGCGGCCGACCCGACCGGCCGCGAACGAGGAGGAGCACATGATCGGATCCCGTCACGCGGCAGCGCCGGTGCGCAGAGCTTGGTGTTATCAAACCGGTTTGGGTCGAATTTGGGCGGGTCCGACCGGGCTGCTGATCGCCGGCATCGCGGCGATCGCTCTCGGCGGCCAGGCGGCGGAGGCGGGGACGATTTCGATCACGCCGAAGGGCGAACAGACCATCAACGCGCAAGCGGATGGCAGCCTCGGCCCGAAGAAACTGAAATACCGGCTGAAGACCGACACGGGCAAAACCCGGTGGAAGCTTGGCTCTGTGCCGAAGTGGCTTTTGCCCGCGGCGACGAAGGGCACGGCCAAGCCGAGGAAATCGACCCTGGTCATAAAGGCGAACAGGCGGAAGATCGCCAGGATGGATGCCGGTATCTATAGCAAGACGCTGAAATTCACCTATTCGCAATCCGGCGACAAGGTGAAGGCCAAGCGTGTCGTCACGCTGATCGTCGAGGGGGATCCGGCCGACGGGCTTCAGGTCTACAACGCCAAGTGCTCCGGCTGCCACGATCTCGATATCAACCTGAACGGGCCGATGCTGCGCGCCGTCTACGGGCGCAAGGCGGGAACGACACCCGGCTTCAGCCATTCCGAGGAACTGATTGCCTATGGCGAGATCTGGCAGGAGCGCAATCTCGACAAATGGCTCGAAAATCCGCAGAAGCTCGTCAAGGGGTCGGACATGTTCCTGTCGCTGAAGAAGGGCGAGGACCGGATGAACGTGATCGCCTATCTGAAATCCGTCAAACCGTAAGGCCGGTCACCGTCAGGCGCCGACATCCTCGACATAGACGAGCGCGCGGCCCTCGCACAGGCGGGTGCCGTCGGCGCGCTCGCAGACCGTTTCGAGATCGACCAGGTGCTTTTCCGGCCGCAGCCGCGTGACGGTGACCCGCGCCGTCAGCGGCTCGTCAAGGGGCGCCGGCGCCAGGAACCGCATCTCCTGCTTCAGATAGTTGGTTCCGAAGCCGGGCAGGTCGACGCCGAGCAGATAGGAAAAAAGCGCGCCGATCAGCGGCTCGGGCACCTGGGCGGGCATCTCTCCGGTCGTGCCGGCAAGCTCGGCGAAGGCGCGGATGTCGCGCGCCTTGTAGACGCGGGTGACTTCGGCTGACTGACCAGGCGAGACCGACATCACGACGCCTCCGATACGGCGGGCTGTGCGACAAGGCACTCGCCCTGAAGGGTCACCTCGCCATCCGCCTCCCGGGTGACTGATACCGCGATGCGGCCCGGCGCGCCGGCGACCGGCGCCACCTTCATAAGCAGGGTCTCGCCGGCATAGGAGGGGTTGGGGAACATCAGCGTCTGGCCGGCATGGGCGGCGTCCGGCCAGTGGCGGCGGACCAGCGCCCAGACGCGCGAATAGAGCAGCATGCCGTGCGATACGGTGCGGCCGAACCGGGTGCGGGCGGAAAAGTCGGGGTCGACATGGATCGGGTTGTCGTCGCCGGAGACGGCGGCGAAGCGGTCGAAATCGGACTGCCGCGGCGTCCAGATCTCGATGATTTCCCTGATCGGCTCGGTCATGGCGAACGCTTCCTCAATTCATGTTTCTGCACCTTGCCGGCGGCGGTGCGCGGCATGTCGTCGACGATGTGGAACCGCTTGGGAACCTTGTAGGCGGCGATGCGGTCCCGGCACCAGGTGGCCAAGGCTTCGCGATCTATTTTATTATTCGGCTTTTCAATAAGGAACGCCTCGCCGGCCTCGCCCCAGCGGTCGTCGGACACACCGATCACGGCGGCCTCGAGGATATCCGGATGGCTGACGAGAATCCGTTCCACTTCAGCGGGATAGACGTTCTCGCCACCTGAGATGAACATGTCCTTGATGCGATCGACGATATAATAGTAGCCGTCCTCGTCGCGCCGGGCGATATCACCGGTCTTCAGCCAGCCGGTGCCGGTGAAGGCGGCATCGGTGGCGTCAGGGTTGTTGTAATACCCCGGCGTAATGCCTGGCCCGCGGATCTGCAGCTCGCCTTCGCCCGGTGTGTCGATCACCGATCCGTCGGGGTCGACGATGCGCGTCTCCGCCAGCATCTGCGGCTTACCGACCGAGCCGATCTTGCTTTCGGCGTGGGCCGGGTCGTTGAGGAAGACGGTCGGTCCGGTCTCGGTCATGCCCATGCCGTTGCACACCAGCACGCCGCGTTCCGCGAAGGTGCGGATCAGCGGTTCGGGCAGCGGCGCGCCGCCGCAGGCAAACGAGCGGACGGCGGAAAAGTCGGTCGCAGCGAAGCGCTCGTGCAGGGCGAGCGCCTGATAGATCGCCGGGACGCCGAAGAAGGCGGTGATGTCGCCGGCATCGATCAGGTCCAGGACGGCGCCGGGATCGAACCTGCGCAATATCCGGCTCGTCCCGCCGGCCAGGAACAGCGGCAGCGTCGGCAGGTTGATGCCGCCGGTGTGGAACAGCGGCAGGAAGTTCAGCGACCGGTCCCGGGAAATCAGGTCGACGGCCTGGGAATAGTTGACCGCGTTCGCCCAGGCCATCGCCGGCGTCTGGATCACGGCCTTCGGCAGGCCGGTGGTGCCGGAGGTATAGAGCAGGTACCACGGTTCACCGGTCGGCACGGGGATGGGCTCCGGGCCGTCGATATGCGTGGCCAGCAAGGCCTCCAGACCGGTATCGGCGGGTGTGTCGGGCTGCATGCCGATGCGGTGCAGGTCGCGCCCGCCGGCAAGGGTATCGGCGATACCCGCGAAGGCTGTGTCGACAAGGAGGTGGCGAATCCCGGCCTGATCGATCAGCGGCCCGAGTTCGGCGGGCGGGTTGCGCCAGTTGAGCGGCACCAGGACGAAACGCCCCTTCTGGCAGGCGAACAGGGCGGTGAAGAAATCCGGCCGGTTGTGGCAGAGGATTCCGAGACGATCGCCTTGCTTGAGGCCGAGGCTGGCAAGGCCGGCGGCAAGCCGGCCGGCGCGGTCGTTGATGTCGGCGTAGGTCAGGGTCTCGCCCGTTTCGTCGTCGATCAGGGCAATCCGGCCCGGCGTCAGTTCGGCGCGTCTGGCCGCCATGTCGGTTACGGTCTGCATGGTCCCTTCCGGCCCGCTATGGACCGCTCCCTTCAGTGGCGACCCAGGAAGGCCCGCATGCGTTCGGCGACGCAGTCACGGCCGATCAGGTCGAGAAAGGCCTGCCGCTCCGCCTCGAGGTCGCGCCGCAAGGCCTCGCGCCGGTGCGCGTTCCAGATCAGCCCACGGGTCACGCGCAGGCTCTCCGGTTCCTTTGCGCGCAGTGTTTCGAGCGTTTCGGCGATCGCGTTCGGCAGCCGGTCGGACGCGACGACACGGTCGGCGAGGCCCAGATTGCGGGCGGTTTCGGCGTCGATCCGCTCGTTCAGCATCTGGATCCGGGCTGCGCGCGCAGCCCCGATGCGCTCCGGCAGGAGCGCGGTCCAGCCGCCGTCCGGCGCGAAGCCGACCTCCACGTAGTAGGGCTGGAGAAAGGCGTCTTCGGCCATCAAGACGATATCGGCGGCAAGCACCAGGCCGGCGGACCCGCCGGTGACCGGGCCGTTGACCGCCGCGATCACCGGGGCGGGAAAGGCGGCGAGCGCCAGGATCGCGTCGTTCAGCTTAGCGACGAGCGGGCCCGCATAGGCGGCGATGCCGGCGGTGTCGGCGGTGTCGGTCCGGGCGGCAAGGAAGCCCGCGATATCGCCGCCGGTGGAAAAGCTGCGGCCGCGGCCGGTCAGCGTCAGGGCGAAGACGTCTTGCGACCGCGCGGCCTCGATCGCGGCAAGCAGATCGTCGAGCAGGGCGGGGACAAGCGCGTTGTGGCGCTCCGGCCGATCCAGCGTGATCGCGGCCGTGCCGTCGCCAAGCGCCAGGGAGACGAGGGAAACCGACATCCTATCACTTCAAGCCGTTGACGATGAGGTCATGCGCGGCGTCGACGACCTCGTCGATCGGCGTCTCGTCGCCCCAGATGACCGCGCGCTCACCGAGATTGCGGGCAATGCCGATCAGCGCCCAGGCCCAGATGTCGGGATCGCCCGGCCGGATCTCGCCGGCGGCGACGGCCTCGCCGAGCGCGTCGCGGTAGCTGTCTGCGAAGCTCTGGAAATAGGCTCTGTAGGCCTCCGGATCGACGAACAGGGCCTCCTGAATGATGCGGTAGAGGTTGGGATGGGCGGTGACGAAGGTCAGGAAACCGCGCAGACCCGCACGCTCGGCGGCGATCCGGTCGCGGGCTTCCGCCGTCGCTTCGCTCAGGGCAAGGCGCAGGAGCCTGCCCATCTCGACGACCAGTTCGGCGAAGATATCGTCCTTGCTCTTGAAATAGATATAGAATGTGCCCTGTGCGACGCCGGCCTCGCGGGTGATGTCGATGATCGAGGCATCGTTGAAGCCCTTGGCGCCGATGACGGCCTCGGCCGCCTTCAGGATGGCGCGCCGGGTCGCCTCGCCGCGACGGGTCTTCGGACTGGCAGTCGTCTCCACTGACATTGCGGGTCCATTCCTATCGAGGCTAAACATGAAACATGAACCATGTTTCATGTTACACGGCTTTTCTCCGGCGTCAAGGCGTGATGGCGTGTCGCCGGTGGCGGCGGCGTTGAACGTCACCGCGTGACGTCGTGGATAGCGGCTGCTGCTGTCGGGTTCGGCGAGGCTTGCCCCTCATGTCGGACAGCCGAAGGCTGATCCGGGATTGGAGAGCTGGCACGACGAGCGGCCGTGCCACGGGCCCTCACCCCGGCCCCGCGGGCCGGGGTGAGGGCCCGTGGCCGTGCAAGGAAGCTCGCGCGCAGGTATTCTCTAGGCCCCGGCAATGACAGACCTGCGCACCACGGCGTTGTGCCGATGCGGCTGTTTGCCGTAGAGTCCGCCGATCGCAGCAGCGTTATTTCACCACGCGTCTTTAAAGCAGTCTGTTCGTTGCCGGGTATGACCAAGACACATCCATCCGACGCCCGTTTGGAGCCTGGACATGCGACAGCGCCGTCGCGCGAGGAGGGCGACTATCGGGGGATAGCACTCGCCAATCGCGACCGGCTGGCCGCCACGACACTGGAATTCATGAGCGACGCCGTGCTGATCGTCGACGATAGCGGCACGATCGTCGCGATCAATCCGGCCTTCCAGCGGCTGTTCGGACTCAGGTGGTCGCAGGTCGTCGGAGAACCGTTCGCAAGCGCCATGATCGCGCGGCCCGAATTCACCGAATTCACCGACACGCTGCTTGAGGCGATCCTGCAGCCCGACAAGGCGATCACCCGGGATGTTGTGGTGACGCCCGAGGGCGACAGGCGGTACCTGTCGGTGCGCACCAGCGTTCTTGCGCCGCGCGAGGATGACGACGTCCACGGCCTCGTCGCGGTGGTGAGCGACGAGACGGACCGGGTGCGGTTCCTGCGCTCGCAGACGGAATTGATAGGCCTGCTGCTGACGCTGATCGTCAGCTTCGCCCTCAGCCTGATCGGAACCGCGTTCATCGTCGCCAACACCAGTATCGAGGATCTGGGCGCCGAGTCGATCGAATGGATAACGGTCTCCTGGAGCTACATGCTGGCGCTGGTGGTTCCCAGCCTGATTTACATCCTTTATTCCGGCATTCCACTGGCATCGGTTGGTGTGACGTTTGCCAACTGGCGGCGGGCGATCGCTGAATCCGCCGTGGTCTTCGTCATCCTGCTGGCCGGGTTGATGGGGGTTGCGTTTGTGTTCGCGCCGTCCGCTTCGCTCGGACCGTTCGACCTCGCGCTCACCTTCGGCGCGGGGTTCGGCATCCCTGAAGCGTTGTATCTCGTTCATTCGTTCCTGCAGGAATTCATCGCCAGAGGCGTCATGCAGACGTCGATCCGCCGGATCCTCTATGCCCGGCACCCGTTCTGGGCGATCCTCATCGCCGGGATCGTGTTCTCCTCGATGCATGCGGCCTGGGGACTGCCGATCGTGTTCTTCACCTTCGTGTCGAGCTTCGTGTTCGGCTGGCTCTTCGACCGGCACAAGACGCTGATCGGCATCTGGCTTCTGCACTTCGCGCTCGGCTCGGCGATATTCGTCCTGCAGGTCCACTGACGGGGATACGAGGCGGCGGCCGATCAGCCGTCCGGCACGTCGTTTCAGGCGGAACCGGTTGCCCCGGATCCTGTCGTCTTGGGCGATTCCCCGAAGCGGGCCTTGTAGTATTGAGCGAAGCGGCCGGGATGGTCGAAGCCCCAATTGCGGGCAATCTCGCGGACGGTCCGGGTGTCGCCGCTGGCCAGGTCGAGGCGGCAGCGGTCGAGCCGCTCGTCGCGCAGCACCCGCATCGGTGTCGTTCCAAGGAAGGACTGGAAGCCGAGCTGCAGGGTCCGGCCGGCAACGCCGCTGGCCCGCGCGATCGCGCTTGCGGTCAGGGGCTCGCCGGCATGGGCGCGGATGAAGTCGAGCGCGGCCTTGACGTGGCGCGGCATCGGGCCGCGCGGCGTATCCGTCATGAAATGCGAATGGGAGTGGTGTTGCGCTTCGATCAGCCCGCGCAGGATCTCATCGGCGTAATAGGCGCGCAGATCGCCCGACTCCGGCCCGGTTCCGACACGGTCGATGAAGCGGGCATAGGCCCCGACGGCGCCGACCCAGTCCCTGGCCTGCGGCCGGCTGAGATCCATCACCGGATCGAAGGTGAGGACGTGGCCGATATCGCGGCCGAGATAGGAGGCGGCGAAGGCGCTCAGTTCGGCGGTGCGGATCTGGACCTGCAGCTTGCGGCAGCCGGCTTTCCAGGTCATCGCCGTGTGGCGGTTCGGATTGAGCACCGACACGCAGCGGGCATGGGTCGTGAAGGCCGTGCGGCCGCTGCGGATGGCGGCCGAGCCGGACAGCGGAATCTGGATCAGATAGAAGGAGCCGAGCTCGCCCGGCTCGATTTCGACATCGGCGCCGTAGTCGATATAGCTCAACGACACCCTGCCGGTGTCGACATGGTTCTGGACCGCGTCGAAGCGGCGCGGCTCGCGGGCGATCGTCAGGCGGTGCGGACAAAACACCCGGCCGACCTGTTCGCGCGCCTCGTCGAGATCGCGCGAGCGGAACAGGTTGAAACGTCTCAGCGGTTCTCTTGCCGGTGCGCCGGGCATTCAGATTTCTCCGGCCGGTTTCGTTTCCCTTTTGCTGAAGCATAGCGCATGGCCATCGCCTTGCGGCACTTTAACTCAGGCCTGTCCGGGTTGGCCAAGCCGGTTTATTGCGTTTTTCGGATAGCCGACCCGATACGCCGATTTACAGCATCATCCTCCCGATGATTGCATTGTTTCAAGCTTGAAGCAATTTGAGGGAGGATCATGTCCGAATTCGCGGGAAAGGTCGCGATCGTCACGGGCGGCGCGACACTGATCGGTGAGGCGGTCGTCAAGGCGTTCACGGATGCGGGCGCCAGGGTCGTGATTGCCGATATCAACGAAGACGGCGGCGCGGCGGTGGCCGCTCGGCTTGGCGCGGCGGTCCGGTTCCACAAGACGGATCTCAAGATCGACACGGAGATCGGCGATCTGGTCGAGACGGTGGTGAAGACCGAAGGCCGGATCGACTATCTGGTCAACGTCGCCTGCACCTATCTGGACAATGGCGCGGACTCCACCCGGGCCGAGTGGCTCGAGGCCTTCGACGTCAACGTCGTCGGCTCCGTCATGCTGATGCAGGCGGCCCGGCCGCATCTGGCGGCAGCTAAGGGGGCGATCGTCAATTTCGGATCGATTTCCTCGCGCGTCGCCCAGACCGGCCGTTGGCTCTATCCGGTCAGCAAGGCGGCGATCCTGCAACTGACCCGCAACCAGGCGATGGACCTCGCCCCCGACGGCATCCGCGTCAACGCGGTGTCGCCCGGCTGGACCTGGAGCGCGATCATGGTCGAGCTCACCAGGGACGACCGGGAGAAGACGGACCGGGTCGCAGCACCGTTTCACCTGGAGCGCCGCGTCGGTGACGCCGAAGAGGTCGCCAATGCGGTGCTGTTCCTGTGCTCGCGGAAGGCGTCCTTCATCAACGGCACCGATATTCGCGTCGATGGCGGCTATACGGCGATGGGTCCCGAACGGGCCGATCCCGCCATTCCGCTTTTGATGGACGACTGATTATTCCGGAGGAGATACAGAAAATGACGGCAAAACGCAGTGTCACCATCGTCGGCGGCGGCCAGTCGGGCCTGCAGCTTGCGCTCGGCCTGTTGCAGGACGGCGGCTATGACGTCCGCGTCGTGCAGAACCGGACGGCGGAGGAGATCGCCACCGGCCGCGTCACGTCGAGCCAGTGCATGTTCGACAAGGCGCTGGAAAACGAGCGGGCGCTCGGCATCAATTTCTGGGAAGCCGACTGTCCGACGGTCGATTCGATCAATTTCACCGTGCCGGCGCCCGACGCGCCTGGCGTCAAGGCGATCGACTGGAACGGCAAGCTTGCCCGCTATGGCCAGAGCGTCGACCAGCGCGTCAAGTTCCCGGGCTGGATGAAGGCGGTCGAGGAGCGCGGCGGAACGATCGATATCCACGAGGCGAGCGTCGATGATCTGGAGCGCTATGCGCGCGAAAGCGATCTCGTCGTGGTCGCCGCCGGCAAGGGCGAGATCGCCGGCATGTTCACGCGCGACGACGAGAAATCGGTCTTCGACAAGCCGCAGCGGGCGCTGGCGCTCACCTATGTGACGGGCATGGTGCCGCGGCCGGAGCACTCGGCGGTCTGCTTCAACCTGATCCCGACGGTCGGCGAGTATTTCGTGTTCCCGGCGCTGACCACGACGGGGCCGTGCGAGATCATGGTGTTCGAGGGCATTCCCGGCGGCCCGATGGATTGCTGGGGCGGTGTCGATACGCCCGACGCGCATCTGGAGAAATCCAGGTGGATCCTCGAGACCTTCCTGCCCTGGGAGGCCGAGCGCTGCCGCGAGATCGCGCTGACCGACGACAACGGCGTGCTCGCCGGCCGGTTCCCGCCGACCGTGCGGCATCCCGTCGGCCGTCTGCCGTCGGGCCGCGCGGTGCTCGGCATGGGCGACGTCGTGGTGCTCAACGATCCGATCACCGGGCAGGGCTCCAACAACGCCTCGAAATGCGCCCGGGTCTATATGGACGCGATACTGGAGCGGGGCGACCACAGCTATGACGAGGCCTGGATGCAGGCGACGTTCGATACCTACTGGGCCTACGCGCAATATGTCGCCGGCTGGACGAACGCCCTTTTGCAGCCACCGCCGCCGCATGTGCTGCAGATCATGGGGGCCGCCCAGCGGTTCCCGACGCTTGCCCGGCGGATCGCCAACGGGTTTAACGATCCGACCGACTTCTTCCCGTGGTTCGCCGTGCCCGACGAGGCGGATGCCTATCTGAAGCAACTGGCCGCGTGAGCGGAGTTGCGAAGATGGTCAGCGGCGACGGGTTCCGACGGGCGATGCGACAGCTTGCCTCCGGTGTCTGCGTGATTGCGACGCGGACGCGGGACGACAAACGCTGCGGCCTGACGGCGACCGCGGTGACGTCGCTGACCGCGGATCCGCCGTCGCTTCTCGTCTGCATCAACAAGTCGACCTGGCTGGGCAGCGAGATCGAGCGGTCCGGGCGGTTCAGCGTCAATCTCATCGGCCATGCCCAGGCCGAGGTCGGCAAGGCCTTCGCCGGCATGACCGGCCATGTCGGCGAGGAGCGCTTCGCGGTCGGCCGCTGGCGGGACGGCCATACCGGCATACCGGTGCTCGCCGATGCGACCGGCGCCTTCGAATGCCGGGTCGACCAGGTGGTCCGGCGCGATACGCATCTTGTCGTGTTCGGCCTCGTCGAGGCGATCGTCGAGGGGGACGGCCCGGGTCTGATCTATGCCGACGGCGATTTCGGCATCTGCGCGCCCGTCTCGGTGTAGGTCTTGGCGGGAGGTGGTTCGGTTGCGTTTCGTCTCATATAAATAGTCGGCATATTAAAATGCCAGATAATTATTTACTCGGCGTTATACCCGCCATGCCACCTGGAAGATGCGACGGCTAAATCCTTCACGCTTTTGTGATCAGAACGCCGGGCGCAAATTTCAGCATCCATTAACACTATGCTCTCATTGCACTTTTGGGAACTGCCATTCCGTAAGGTTCGGAGGCGCCAAGTATCGAGCCGGGTCCGCCAGGCCGCGATTCCGGTGATCCGTCGGGATGCCTCCCCGTAGCCCTCCGCATCGTCTCCGGGGCGGGGACGATCCCATAGGAGGACTGTTTCATGCGTTTCATTAAAATGTCTGCCGCAGCCTGCGCGCTGCTCGTTTCCGTTTCCGTTGCCGCCGACGCCAAGCCGAAGAAGAACATCGTCGAAGTGGCCGATGACGCGGGCGTCTTCTCCACGCTTCTGGCCGCCGCGACGGCCGCGGGCTTTGCCGACGATCTCGCCGAGGTCGACGGTCTGACGGTTCTGGCCCCGACCGATGATGCGTTCGACAAGCTGCCGCCCGGAACGGTCGATGACCTCCTGAAGCCGAAGAACAAGGACAAGCTTCGGGCCATCATCGCCTACCACATCCTTCCGGCGAAGGTTAAGGCCAAGCAGATCGGCAAGAAGCCGGATCTCGTCGAAACGCTCAACGGGTGCGAGCGCGTGCGCACCGAAAAGAGCAAGAACGGCAAGAAGGTCTTCGTCGACGGCGTGAAGGTTGCCGCCGCCAACGTGAAGGCGTCGAACGGCATCATTCACATCATTCCGGACGTGCTCCTTCCGGAGCGCGGCTGCCCGTAAATCGCGGCCAGGCGGATAAACGAGCGAAGCGGGGCCCGGCGCGCTCCGCTTCGCGTCATTCCATGAGGCGGCGGGAGGCGGCGGATAGCGCGGACCCGCGCCAGGCGGTCCGAGCCGCGGCCGGTGACCTCCCGGAGGGCGCGGGAGCGGATGTCCCCCACACCCGTGTCCTGATGGTCGACAGGGGAACCGGCGACACCCGGTTCCCCTGTCGACCATCAGGACCTCCATCAGCGCCGGCCCGACTGAACCCCGACTGAACAACGCCGGGGGGCGGCGATGTCGGGCGATATCGACGGCATGGAATGCCGGACCGCTGGCGGAGCGTGATGCATTTGCATCATTCCATGGGCCGCCGATCTTTGTTTCCCTTGCATTCTGTATTCAGAATCCGTTCCCACGCCTCTGGAGGGATCGCAGACCGCCCAAGGGATCAGGGGATGCGACGGCGCATGGGCAGCGGAACAAGGCCGGAGGGACAAGAATGACGCATTCCAGAACCCGCACCATCCCCAGCAAATGCCTGTCATCGATCGCGGGCGGTGTCTTCGCCCTGTCGCTCGGCGCGGTCGCGCTGTCGGCAACGCCGGACCGGGCGTCGGCCGAGGACATCGTCATCGGCATTCCCGCCGCCCAGTCCGCGCCGGTCGGGGTCGCCGACCACCAGGACTGGACGAACGGCGTTCTGATGGCGATCGACGAGATCAACGCCAGCGGCGGCGTGCTCGGCAAAAACCTGTCGGCCAAGATCGTCGACACCGACATCATGACGCCGGAAGGCACGATCGCCGGCATCCAGGCGCTGACGGAAGCCGATGTCGATGCGATCCTGTCGGCCTTCGTGCTGATCGCCCAGCCGGCCATGGATGCCGCCGCCACCACCGGGGTGCCCTATCTGCACGGCAACACCTCGACGCCGTCGGAGGAACTGTTCAAGTCCGATCCGGAAAAGTACCGCAACATCTTCCAACTCGACGTCCCGGAATCCTACTACGGGGCCGGCTACATCAAGTTCCTGACCGATCTCGTCGAGAGCGGCCAGTGGGAGCCGAAGAACAATTGCGTCCACATCGTCCAGGGCCAGATCTCCTATACCCAGCTGATCTCGAAGGCGACGCAGGAGGCGATCGCCCAGTCGGACATGTGGGAACAGGGGCCGATCACCGATATCCAGTTCCCGGTCCAGGACTGGGCGCCGGTCATCCGGGCGCTGCATGACGGCGATTGCGCCGCCCAGATGATCGACCACTGGGTCGCCGCCGAACTCGCCGCCTTCGCCCAGCAATACGCTTCCGATCCGGTCGACGGCGCGCTCGTCTACATGCAATACGGCCCCTCGCAGCCGGAATTCCTCGACCTTGCCGCCGGCGCCGCCGAGGGCATGGTGTGGGGCACGGTCTATGGCGTCTATGCCGACGAGCAGGGCACTAGGTTCCGCGAGGCCTACCGGGAGCGCTATCCCGGCATCATGGGCATGGTCTATACCGGCGGCGGCTATGACGCGGTCTACATGATGAAGGACGCCTGGGAGAAGGTCGGCGACACCAAGGATTTCGATGCGGTCGGCGACGCGATCCGCGCGATGGAGTATCGCGGCGTCAACGGGCTCTACAAGTTCGATCCGGCGACCCAGTCGGGCATCAGCTATCCGAACATGACCGACGACCCGGAAGGCGGGCAGGCGCATCTGTTCTTCCAGGTGCAGGATGATGAGCATCGCATCATCGCGCCGGAGCCGTTCGCCGAGGTGCCCTTCGCGCCGGCCCGGTGGATGCAATAGGTTGGATGCAGTAGGCGGCTGAGCCGGTCGTTCCGGCATGACGACGTCACCGATCTTCGGCTGTGAGGGGATCTGCCTGTCGCTTGGCGGCCGGCAGATCCTCGACAGCGTCAGCCTGTCGGTCTCGCCGGGCGAGATCCTCGGGCTGGTCGGTCCGAACGGCGCCGGCAAGACCTCGCTGTTCGAAGTGCTGTCCGGCCGCTACGAGGCCCAATCCGGATCGGTGCGGTTCCGCGATCGCGACATCACCCGTATCCGCTTTCCCGAACGGGCAAGGATGGGCATGGCGCGCACCTTCCAGAGCCCGGTCGTGCCGGGGTCGCTCACGGTCGGCGAGACCTTCCGAGCCGCCCGCAAGGCCTATCGGCCTTACCTGAGCGCCCATGACGCGGAATGGGCGGCCCGCCTTGCCCATCTCACCGTCTCCTGGGACCGGCCGGCGGCAAGCCTCGATACGTTCGACCGGCGTAAGTTGCTGCTGGCCTGCCTGATCCTGCGCCGGCCCGCCGTGATGCTGATGGACGAGCCGGCATCGGGGCTGATCAACACGGAAATCGACGAGCTCGACCTGATCATCCGCCGGCTGGTCGACGAATACGAAATCGCCATGATCCTGATCGAACACCGGCTGGAACTGCTCTCGGCGATCGCCGACCGGGTCGTCGTGCTCGATCTCGGCGAGGTGATCGCCCGTGGTGCGCCCGAGGAGGTGTTCCAGGACCCGCGCGTCCATGCCGCCTATTTCGAGGGCGTCGCCTGATGGCCGAACTCCTGGAAATCCGGGGCCTGACAGCCGGCTACGGTCCCTTGCGCGTCCTGCATGAGGTGGACCTGACCGTGCGTCCCGGCGAGCGCATCGGCCTCGTCGGCCTGAACGGCCACGGCAAGACGACCCTGTTCCGCGCGATCACCCATATGGTCGGCTGGCAGCAGGGCTCGATCCGGTTTGAGGGCACCGAGATCGGCGGCATCCGGTCGCTGGGGGCCGGGCGCCGCACCTCGGGCATCATCCGCTTAGGGATTGCCATGGCGCCGCAGGGCGATGCGATCTTTCCCGGCCTCACGGTTCGCCAGCATCTCGATTGCGGCGCGTTCACCCGGACCGCCTGGCGCGAGCGGCGGCAGCGGCGCGAGCGGGTCCTGGAGATCTTCCCGCCGTTGCGCAAGCTGGAGGGTTCGCTGGTCGGCAAACTGTCCGGCGGCGAGCGCCGCATGGTCTCGCTCGGCCGGATGCTGATGGTCGAGGCCGATCTCTACCTGATCGACGAGCCGTCGCTGGGCCTGGCGCCGAAGATCTCGGCCGCCGTGATGGACGCGATCTGGTCTTTGAAGATGGAAGGTCGCGGCATGATCATCGCCGAGCAGAACGTCACGCTGCTGTCCGGCCATGTCGACCGGATGATCGGCATGCATGCCGGTCGCATGCGCGGCGAAGTCGGCCATGTGGAATTGAGTTAGAGTATGGATTTCGGCGTCATCATCTACGGCCTCAATCTGGCGGCGATCTACGGCCTTATGGCGATCGGCATCTCGATCCTGTGGTCGAGCGTCGGCATGATCAACATGGCGCATGGCGCGACCTTCGCCGTGTCCGGCTATGCCGCCTGGCTGGCGTCTGCCGCCATGAAGCCGGTGATCGCGGCGGCCTTCGGCAAGGGGTTGATCGCCTCGCTGGCGACGGCCGGCGTCGTCGTCGGCGTGGCGCTTGCCGCCGGCGCGCTGATGGGCGTGCTGATCTATCTGCTCGCCTTCCTGCCGATCCACGACAAGCCGAATTTCGCGGTGCGCAGCCTGATCATCACGCTGGCGATCAATATCGCGACGGTTCAGGCGCTGCTGTTCTTCTTCGGACCGCGCAATCGCGGCCTGCCCAAGATCTTCGGCTTCGGCCGCTTCGAGATGTTCGGCGTCTCGATCCGCTACGACCAGGCCGGCACGATCCTCTGCACCGCCGTATTACTCGGGCTTGTGCTCGGCTGGCTCAGACACAGTCGCAAGGGGCTTGAGATCCGCGCGATGATGCAGAACGCGGAAGGCGCCGCGCTGTCTGGCGTCTCGGTGCGCTGGACGGCGCTGCCGGTGATGGTGGTGACCGGCGCGCTTGCCGGCATGGCCGCGGCTCTGCTGTCGCAGACGATCTTCGTCAGCCCCACCGCCGGCGCGATCCCGCTGATCAAGGGCCTGACCATCGCGCTCCTCGGCGGGCTCGGCAGCGTGCCCGGCGCGGTGCTCGGCGCCCTGCTGATCGGCTATCTGGAAGCCTTTACCGGGATCATTCCCTTCCTCGGCCAGCGCTATGTGATGTTCGTGCAGTTCGCCTTCATCATCACGGTGCTGATCATCCGGCCGCGCGGTCTCGGCGGCCTGCTCGACGATACACGGGAGTAGGCCGATGCCCGAAACGACCGCCAGAACCTCCGAAAGACCAGACAAGAAGCTCCACAAGGTCGGGCGGCGGCATCACGATTATCGGCTGAAGCCCGACGGCCCCGCGGAATGGTCGCGCGTGCGCGTGCCGTTCACCCGCCGCCATTGGCTGAAATGGCGCGGCGTCTACAATCCGCGCAATCTCGCCCGCGAGCGCATCCTCGCCGACAAGATGCCGCTGTGGTGGACGCTCGGGCTCGGCGGGCTGGTGGTCGTCACGCCGTTCCTGCCGAACCCGATGATCAATGTCGCGGCGATCTTCTGCATGTTCGCGGCGATCAACGTGCTGTGGACGCTGATCATCGGCACCGCCGGCATCTTCTCGCTGGCGACGCTGGCGGTCGTCGGCATGGCCGGCTACGCGGCGGCGGCGGCCAATGTCTATCTCGGCCTGCCCTGGCCGCTGATGTTCCTGGTCGGGCCGCTGGTCGGCTTTGCGATCGGCGGCATTCTCGCCCTGCCCTCGACCCGGCTCGACGGGCTCTACTACGCGCTCCTGACCATGGGCGTTGCCGAGATCTGCCGGATCTTCGTTACGCAACTCAGGGCGCTCGCGCCGATGAACGGCTCGATCAACAAGGTCGGCAGCTTCATCCCCGAAGACTGGTTCCTGCAGCGCGAGGGCCTGTTGCTGGGGTTCGCCGGCGCGTTCCTGTTGCTGCTGGCGGCCCTGCTCGTCTTCCGGCTGGTCAATTCGGAACGGCTCGGCCTGCTTCTGCGGGCGGCCAAGATGTCGCGCGAGGACGAGGCGTTCTCGGAGGCCTGCGGCATCGATTTCCGCCGCGCCCGCCTCTACGTCTTCCTTATCTCGTCTGCGGCGCTCGGCGTCTGCGGCGCCTTCTACGCGATGTATTACCGGTCGATCTCGCCGTCGGTGTTCTCGCTCGACCAGTTGCTGCTCTTGTTTGCGATGATGGTGATCGGCGGGCTCGGCCGCTCCGAAGGCGCGGTGCTGGGCGCTGCGATCGTCATCGTCATCGACAAGGGGCTCATCGAACTGGGCCCGCTGCGCATCATCCTGATCGCCGCGATCATGCTGCTCGTCACCGTGTTCGCCCATGAGGGCCTGACCGGGGCGCGCCAGCAATTCCGCAACTTCCGCAACCGCAAGAAGGGCGAACGCCGTGCCTTGCGCACGGAGAAAGGGGGCGAAGTGATGCCCGAGGAAGCGACCGAAATCGCCGACAAGCAGGAAATCTACTATCGCCGCTTCAACAAGCGCCTGCGTGACGAGTTGAAGACCTTCATCACGCCGGAACTGATCGAGGAGCACCGGCAGGCGCCGCTCGGCCGCCATTCCGACACGCTGGAACGGGTGCTGAATTTCTTCCGGCGCGGCGACATGCCCGACAAATACGCGATCCTTCGCGTCGACGGCGCCTGGGACCGCTTCCGCATCATGGCGCTGTCGGGCGAACGCGGCGCGCCGCCGCGCGTCGTCGACGACAAGGAATACGCAAGCCTGTCGGAGGCCTATCACGCCGTCTTCCTCCTGCGCGTCAACGACCTCCTGGAAAGCTAGGCCTCATGACCGACGTCCGTATCTTCGGCTATTGTGATCCGCTCGCTGCCCGGGCGGGCAAACCGATCGACTTCATGGTGTCCGTGGAGGGCACGAAAGAGGTCGAGGCGCAGATCGTCCGCCTCGTCCATGGCGACGAGAATCCGGAAGGACCGGGCTTCGTCGAGGAAGAGGTCGAGACCGATGTGCCGGGCGTATTGACGGTGCGTCGGCAATATACGCAGCTCGGCTCGTTTGCCTCGGTCGATGACGGCGATGGCCGGCTCGCCGCGCCGGGCGCCTTCACGCTGCACGCCTTCTTCTACGCGACCACGCCCGGCAAGCGGCGCCAGACGCTGCTTGGCTCCTGGTCGGTCAATTCCTCGAAGGGCTACGGGCTTGGCGTCAATCCGGACGGCCATCTGGAATTCTGGGTCGGCGATGGCGAAACCGTCGATCACGTCACCGCCGAAGTCGCGCTGGTGCCGAAGGTCTGGCACTTCGTCGCAGCGACCTACGATCCGGCAACCGGCGCGGCGCGGCTGCACCAGATCGGCGTCGTCAACCGCTGGAACTCGCATATCGGGCCGGTCGTCCCCTTTGATCACGACAGCCACGTCTCCGAGACCCTGCGGGTCCGGCCGGCGGTCGCCGGGGCATCGTTCCTGATCGCCGGGTCGCACGAGAACAATCCGACGCGCGGCGATTTCGTCTCGATGATCTTCAACGGCAAGATCGACCGCTGCGGCCTCTACGACCGGGTGCTCGAACGCGCCGAGATCGAGGCGATGGCGACAGGATCCGTGCCGGATGCCGGCATCCTGGCCTATTGGGACACGGCGCAAGGCTATACCGACCGGGGCATCGGCGACGTGATCGTCGATACCGGGCCGCATGGCATGAACGCCACCGGCCACAACCGGCCGATCCGCGCCATGACCGGCTGGAACTGGCGGGGCCGGGAGGACAGTTTCCGCCTCGATCCGACGCAATATGGCGGCATCGCCTTCCATGACGACGCGCTGATCGATTGCGAGTGGGAGCCGACGGTGACCTGGACGCCGCCCGAGGATATCAGGAGCGGCGTCTATGCGCTGCGATTGCGGGCCGGTGGTGCGGAGGACCACGTTCCGGTGATCATCCGCCCGGCCGCGCCGCGCGCGCGGATCGCCATTTTGATGTCGACCTTCACCTATCTCGCCTATGCCAACGAGCATCTCGCCTTCGAGGCCCATACCGCCCAGGCGATTACCGCGCACACGCCGGTGCTGGTGCCGGAGGACATCGAGTTCAAGAAGCTCGAGGAGTTCGGCCTGTCGACCTACGACCATCATTCCGACGGGGCCGGGGTCTGCTACTCGTCCTGGCGCCGGCCGATCATCAACATGCGGCCGAAATACCGGATGCCGGGCATGACCTTTCCCTGGGCGCTGCCGGCCGACCTGTCGCTGATCTGGTGGATGGACCAGTCCGGCTACGACTACGAGCTGCTGAGCGACCACGACCTGCACCGCGAGGGCGTCGAGGCGCTTCGGCCCTACAAGGCGGTGATCAACTGCACCCATCCGGAATATTATTCCGAGGAGATGATGGATGCCACGGAGGACTACCTGACCGGGGGCGGGCGGCTCCTCTATATCGGCGGCAACGGCTATTACTGGGTGACGTCGCTGTGCGACGGCGATCCGGCCTGCATCGAGGTGCGCAAGCTCGATGTCGGCTCGCGCGCCTGGCAGGCGGAGGCCGGCGAGGGCTATCTCGCCTCGACCGGCGAGCGTTCCGGCCTGTGGCGCTCGCGCGGCCGGGCGCCGCAGAAGATCGTCGGCCTGGGCTTCACCACCGAAGGCATGGACGAGAGCCAGCCGTTCGAACGGATGCCGGACAGCTTCCACAAGCGGGCGGCCTGGATCTTCGAGGGGATCGGCGAGACGGAGCTGATCGGCGATTTCGGCCTTGCCCAGGGCGGTGCGGCCGGCATCGAGCTCGACCGCTACGAACTGGCGCTGGGCACGCCGCCGCATACGCTGCTTGTCGCGGCAAGCCACGGCCATTCCGACAACTATCCGCTGGTCAGCGAGGAGATCACCTATGCGTTTCCCGGCCGCGGCGGCACCCAGGATCCGCAGGTGCGCGGCGACATGATCTACTTCACCACGCCGAACAATGGCGCCGTCTTCGCCGCCGGCTCGATCGCCTGGAGCCAGGCCCTGCCCTGCCATGGCGGCGACAATTCGGTCGGGCAGATCATGCGCAACGTGCTCGACGCGTTCACCCGGGACGGTCCGCTTCCAGGCGCCGCCTTCGTCGGCGAGGAAAAGCACTGGCGTTGACAGACGGGGTTTATCCGGTAGCGTCTAGAGCATCGGGCGATACATCAGCTGCATTCTGCTTGTTTGCGCTGTGGCGATCCGGCGGTGAAACGACCGCGGCGCGATGCCGCGCATCGGGCAAGGGTGCTTCGCCGGCGGGCGCCCGGCGCAGACAAGCCCTTCGGGACGGGCGGATTTGCGCCAATGCCGGCGCTTAGCCGCTCGACCGTATCGACAGATACGCCCTTCGCGACTAAGCTTGGCCCTGACGCAAATCCACTCCGTCAGAATGCGTCTGATGTATCGCCCGATGCTCTAGGCTCGGAATAAAAGCAAACGACGACACGGGTCCGACCATGCCGGTTGGAATTACGGCGTTCAGTCGCTTCATCGGCGATCTGCATGAAGCGAGCGGCACCTTCGACTGCGTTTCCCTGATCGATTGGGGCGTGGGCCGGATCCTCGACGATCTCGGCGCGGACGCCCATTGGTGCGGCTGGGCGACGATCGGCCGGTCCGACGTCGTCATCCATGCCTCTGCCGCCGGCAACCTGCCGGACGACTATGCCGACTTCTGGCACACGATCTGCCGGGACGATCTGCTCGCCCGGGACTTCCGGGCCGATTCCGAGAAGACCGCCACCTATGCGCGGACCGACAGCCGCCAGACCGAGGGCATGGTCGCGCTTGCCGACCGCTACGGCCTCACCCGGATGGCGGCGGCGGCCGAACACCTGACGCGCGGCCGGCCCGGCTTCTTCCTGTCGGCCTATCGTGGCGGCCCGAACGCGCGGGACTGGACGAGCGAGGAAAAGGAATACCTGTTCTGCGGGGTCGAGCACCTGGCGTCCGCCGCCCGCACCAAGCTGCGCGGCGCGCTCGAGGATGCCGAGACGCGCCAGGAGGTCGTCGTCCTGACCGATCAGTCCGGCACCGCCTTCATCGGCGCCAAGGCGCTGGCGGCAGCCTTCGGCGACGTCCTGCGCCCCGATGCGCTGAACACCCTGCCCGGTTTCCTGCGCGAGGCCGCCTCGACGCCGGGCCGCAAGGTCTATGACGAGCTCGATCTGATCGTCGACGTCAAGCCGTTGCGCGGCCGGCGCTATTCCGGCCTGTCGCACCTGACCGTGCGGCGCCGCGGCCCGCTCGACTGCCTGACGGCGCGCGAAATCGAGATCGCCCGGCAGGTCTCCGACGGGGCGAGCCACAAGCATATCGCCCGCCGCCTCGAGATCTCGCCGGCGACCGCGCGCAACCACATCCAGGCGATCTATCGCAAGACCCGGGTCGACAACCGGGTCGCGCTGGCACGGCTCGTGCTCGACGCGGAAATACAGCCGGCGCCGTAGAGCCTGAGGCCCGAAGCCCGCAGAGGTGTGCCGATCAGTACGGTCCGGACTGTCAGGCCGCGACCTTGCGGCGGGCCAGTTCGCACTGCCGCCACAGATCACCGAGCGCGTCGAGCAGCACATCGATATCGGCGGCGCTGTGGACCGGCGAGGGCGTGATCCGCAACCGCTCGGTGCCCTTCGGCACGGTCGGATAGTTGATCGGCTGGATATAGATCCCGTGTTCATCAAGCAGGCGATCGGACAGCGCCTTACACTTTACGGGATCGCCGACCATGACCGGGACGATGTGGCTCGGATTGTCGAGATGCGGGATGCCGATTTCGTCGAGCCGGCGGCGAACCTCGGCGACGCGGGCCTGCTGCTGGTCGCGCTCGCTCGACGACGTCTTCAGATGGCGAACGGCGGCAGCCGCGCCGGCTGCGACCGCCGGCGGCAGGGCGGTGGTGAAGATGAAGCCGCTGGCAAAGGAGCGAATGAAATCGCAGAGGTCCGCGGATGCCGCGATATAACCGCCGACGACGCCGTACGCCTTGCCGAGCGTGCCCTCGATGACGGTGAGCCGGTCCATCAGGCCCTCGCGCTCGGCGATGCCGCCGCCGCGCGGGCCGTAGAGGCCGACCGCGTGGACCTCGTCGAGATAGGTCATCGCGCCATAGGCATCGGCCAGATCGCAGATCTCGGCGATCGGCGCGATGTCGCCGTCCATGGAATAGACGGACTCGAAGGCGATCAGCTTCGGCGCGTCGGCCGGCGCCGCCTTCAGGCAGGCCTCCAGATGGGCGACGTCGTTGTGGCGCCAGATCACCTTCTGCGCCCGCGAATGGCGGATGCCCTCGATCATCGAGGCGTGGTTGAGGCTGTCGGAAAAGACGATGCAGCCGGGGATCTGCGAGGCCAGTGTGCCAAGCGCTGCCCAGTTCGACACGTAGCCGGAGGTGAACAGGAGGGCGGCTTCCTTGCCGTGCAGGTCGGCGAGCTCGCGCTCCAAAAGGACGTGTTCGTGGGTGGTGCCGGAGATGTTGCGTGTGCCACCGGCGCCCGCGCCATAGCGGTCGATCGCCTCGTGCATGGCGGCAAGCACGGACGGGTGCTGGCCCATGCCGAGATAGTCGTTCGAGCACCACACGGTGATATCGCGGGTTTCGTCGTCGACATGCCGGGTGGCGGCGGGAAACGCGCCGCGATGCCGCGACAGGTCGGTAAAGACGCGGTAGTTGCCTTCGGCACGCAACGCTTCGAGCCGCGATTTGAAATAGTCGTCCATCACCGAACCCTTCTCCTGCACTTGGCCGACTTGTAGCCGGCCGATCGGTGTCCGCCTTGATTATCATCAATCGGCGTCGTTCGCCTATTCCGAATACGGCTATCATAAGCGGTATTTTGACACGGTTGATGCTAATCATATCGACTATCTGCGATGGATGGGACGCTCAGAGCCGCGAACGGAGACGCCGAACCGATGCCAGATGACGCGACGCGCGCTGCGGTGCGATCCTCTCTCATTCTCAAGAGCCTGCCCGCGCCGATCGTCGACACGGTGCTGGCGAGCGCGGTCGAGAAACGCTACGACCGCGGCGAGACGCTCTTCCTGCAGGGGGAGCCGGCCGCGGCGATCCATATCGTCGTCGAGGGGTGGGTGAAGCTCTACCGGATCTCGCCGAACGGCACCGAGGCCGTCGTCAACGTCTTCACCCGGGGGCACAGTTTCGGCGAGGCGGTGGCGCTGCGCGATCTCGACTACCCGGTCTCGGCGGAAGCGGTCACCGACTGTACCGTCACGCAGATCCCCGCCGCGACGCTGATCGGGATCATGCGCGACGAGCCCGGCATCTGCATGTCGATCCTGGCCTCGACGTTCCAGCACCTGCACGAGTTGGTCCAGCAGATCGAGCAGATGAAGGCCCAGACCGGCACGCAGCGCGTCGCCGAGTTCCTGATCGAACTGGCGCCGGTCGAAACGGGAAGCTGTGTCGTCACGCTGCCCTATGACAAGGTACTGATCGCCGGGCGGCTGGGGATGAAGCCGGAAAGCCTGAGCCGGGCCTTCGCCAAGCTGCGCGGCGTCGGCGTGCGGATTACCCGCAACAACGCCTCGATCGAAAGCGTCGAGCGGCTGCGCGTCTTCGCCGAGGAAGACCCGGCGGCTGCCTGGAACCACGCGCTTTAGGGGCTGGTGAGGAGGCGGCTGGAAAGCCTTGCATGTGTGCCCGGCCAAGTCAGGGATGATGGGCGCCCGCTCTCTTCGGATGTCGTGCCCGGAATAAGTCCACCGGTGTCCGGTTCAATCCCCGTGGTGTCGATTAACCCTTTGTCGAATATGGATTTTTGACGAGATCCGGTCGCTGGACACGGGCTCACTCAACCACCTGCTCAGACGTCATCAACTCTGTTTTCCTCGATGGAAGCGGTGTCTTGATATCGCCCGCCATTCCCCCTCAGTGTCATTGCCGGGCTTGTCCCCCGGGGGTCATTGCCGGGCTTGTCCCGGCATGACGGCCGAGGGGGTGGCCAAGCTGAAAACAAAGAACCCCGTTCCCGCTTAACCGGACACCAGTGAGACAAGCCCGGCAATGACAGCAGAGTGTGCGGAGACCGGACACGACCCTCTCCCTCGTCATCCCGGAATTCGCGTGAGCGAATATCCGGGATCGGAGAACCCGGGCGGTTCGGAGTTCTCTCGGCCTCGATATCCAGCACCGACACGGGCTCCCCGATCCCGGCTCGGCCTGACGGCCGTCCGGGATGACGAGGGAGAGGTCATGCGGTGGTGCAACCGCTACAAAGGGTGTCCTTCCCGAGCGTGTTCCGGTCCTCCATGAACAACAGGTGTCCGACCAGGTCGGGGACGGTGTCTAAGTGTGCGGTCAGGCCGAAAACCAAAGCCACATCCCCGCTGACCCGAACGCCAATGGATCAGGACCGGGCCTCGTCGGGCGCGTAGGGCGAATTGATGCGGCGGATGATCTCGGACAGGCGCGACCAGTGTTGCAGCGTCATGGGCAGGGCCAGCGCGCTTTCGACGAACTCCCAGGAATAGCTGACGATCGAGAAGATCGTGCCGGCCTTGGCGCTGATCTCGGTCGTCGCGAACCACAGGTTGAACAGGACCAGGGCCAGCAGAACGACGAAGATCGCGCCATAGAGCACGGCTTCGGTGTCGGAAATCCGCACCTCCAGGCGGCGCAGGCGGATCAGGTGGACGAAGGTCAGCCCGGCCATGCGCTTTTCCAGGATGTTGACCTGCCGCTCGGTCTGCTGGTTGAGCGCGCCGTTCAGCCGGTAGAAGCGGTGGTGGAACAGGGCGTAGATGGCGATCATCAGGCCGGCCGCCAGGCCGCCGGCCAGCGCCAGGACGGGCGAAAAGGCATAGAGGATGACGACGGCGATGACGAGTTGCACACTCGAGGCCATCGCGCCGGGCAGGGTCTCCTCCATGAAGTCGACCAGCTCCCGCCCCATGCCGAGCCGCGCGTTCAGCGCCGAGATCGGCAGCTCGGACGCGCGGGCCGCCTGGGCCTTGCCCAGTTCGACCCGGATGGTTCCGTAGACTCGCGTGTCGTAGATGCGGCGCGAAACACCGACGACGATCAACACCGCCATCAGGGTGGCCAGATGCCATAGCGGCTCGATCTCGCCGGCCAGCAGGCCGTTGATGGCGAAGCCCATGAACAGCGGGATCAGCGCCATCAGGGTGGTCTCGCACAGGATCAGGATCCAGGTCAGACCGGCGCGCCAGCGGAAGACCCGCAGCAGCGTGATAATGCTCAGATGATGCCCGTCCAGCATGGCGGCCTACTCGTCGTAGTATAGTGGCACCATGACCGTGCCGGGCCCGACGGCGGCCTCGGCGAAGGTCGCGTCGAACGTTTGCTCGCCGGAGGCGCCGACGCCCTCGAGCAGGCGATCGTTGTCGTAGTTCAGGTCCCGGTCGCCGTTCTCGTCATGAAAGACGAAGATCGCGTAGGGACCTTCGGTGAGATCGGGGAAGTGGTGCGTCACCTGTCCGGGGCGGGCCGGGATTTCGGCGAGTTGAACCGCATAGCGCCACTCCAGATACTCGTAGGCCTCGGGATGGTCGAAGACCATGACCACGACGTTGCCATCGGCGTTGCGAACGCCGTCGACCGTCAGGGTCAGGCCCTCGGCCAGGGCCGGTGTTGCGATCGCCGTGGCCGCAACGGTGGCGGCAAACCCTGCAAGACGTGTCTTCATGAGGAGGGGGCCTTTGCGTTCTGGATGCGGGGTGAGGATCTGAACAGGGCGATGACGTCCTCGGTGATGGCGATCAGGACGGGGACGAGGATCAGCATCAGCGCCGTCCCGAACAGTTCGCCGAAGGCAAGCGAGATCGCCGCCGGGATCAGGTATTGCGCCTGTTCGGAGGTTTCGGTGAGCAGCGGCATAAGGCCGATGACCGTGGTGGCGGTGGTCAGGAAAATCGCCCGGAAGCGGCCGATGCCGGCGGCATGCAGGGCGTCCTCGACGCTGTCGCCCTCCTCGCGCGCCTGGTTGTAGCGGGTGATCATGACGAGGCTGTCATTGACGATCACCCCGGTCAGCGCCAGCATGCCGAAGAAGGACAGGATCGACAGCGCCACGCCCATGATCAGGTGGCCGATCGCCGCGGCGACGAAGCCGAAGGGGACGATCGCCAGGATCACGAAGGGCTGCCAGTAGCTCTTCAACGGCACCGCCATCAGCACGTAGATCAGGACGGCGGCCAGGATCAGCGCTCGCACCAGGCCGCCGCGGATCTCGCCCATTTCCTCCAGTTCGCCGGCGGCGATCACCTCGACGCTTGGGTACTTCGCGCTGAGCGTCGGAACGATCTCTTCGAATATCGCCTGGCCGACCTCCTCGGGCGCCACCACGGCGCGGTCGATCGAGGCGGCGATCGTGCCGATGCGCTTGGCGTCGCGGCGGGTCACCACGCCGGCGGCATAGGCGCCCTCGATCTCGGCGACGGTGAGCAGCGGCACCCAGGCGCCGTTCAGGCTGCGCAGCCGGGTCTGCATCAGGTCGTCGATCGTGTCGCGGGCCGCCTTCGCGTTCTGCACCACGACGCGCAGCTCGGCGCCGTCGCGGCGCACCCGGGTCAGTTCCGATCCGCCGAAGCCGTAGCCGATCTGGGCGGCCAGCGTCTCGGCGGTGAAGCCGAGATTGCGTGCTTCCGGCCGCAGCTTGAGCCGCAATTCCGGCTGGCCGCCGGCAAGGCTGTCGCGGATGTTGGAGACACCCTCGATCCCTGCCAGGAAGTCGCGCAACTCTTCGCTTGCCAGCCGCAGGAGGTCGGTATCCTTCGACACGAGCCGGATCTGGAAGCCGCCGGCGAGCTCCTCCGAGCCGGTGAACTGGAGTTCGGTCGCCCCTTCCACCTGGCCGACGCGCTCGCGCCAGTCGCGCACCACGTCGAGGATCGGCACGTCCGGCCGCTCGGCGACCGGCAGCATCTCCGCGTAGATCTGCGCGCTTCCGGCGCTGTCGACGAGGGCGAAGACCGTGCGGATCGGCGCTTCGTCCATGCCGGCCTGCACGCGCAGGTCCTCGTTCAGCGCGTGGCCGATGCGTTCGATGCGGTCGACATTGGCCTTGGTCAGGGTAAAGGGCGCGCGCGCGTCCATTTCCAGGCTGACCGTGATGACCTGGCCTGGAACGTCGGGAAAGAACACGGTCTGGACCTTGCCCTTGGCGATCAGGCCGAGGCCGGCGGTCGCAGCGGCGATGAACAGGACCAGGACGGCATAGCGGTGGCGCACCGAGCGCACCAGCAGCGGCTGATAGACCCGGTCGCGAACCCACGTCAGGCCGGCCTGCGCGCCGTCCTGGATATAGCCCCACAGCCGGGCCGGCAGGTGGCGGCGCTCGCCGTCGAGCGGCACGGCGGCCAGATGGGCGGGCAGGATGAACTTGCTTTCGATCAGCGAGAAGATCAGCGCGAGGATGACGATGCCGGAAAAGCTCGCCAGCACCCTGCCGAGCGGATTGTCGATCAGCAGCATCGGAAAGAAGGCGGCGATCGTCGTCAGGACGCCGAAGACGGTCGCGACCGCCACCCGCTCGACCCCGCGCTCGGTGCCCTTGATCGGGTCCTTGATCTTGCGACGCTCCTCGAACACGCTCTCGCCGACGACGACGGCGTCGTCGACCAGGATGCCGAGCGCGATGATCAGGCCGAAGGTGGTGACGTCGTTGAGCGAATAATCGACCCATTTTGAGCCGGACACGGCAAGCGCGCCCATCACCGAGACGGGAATGCCCATCGCCACCCAGAAGGCGAGCCGGACGTTCAGGAAGATGGCGAGCATCACGGTGACCAGGATCAGGCCCTGTATGCCGTTTGAGCGCAACAGCGCCAGCCGGTCGGAGATATAGCCGGCGCTGTCGCCCCAGACCGTGGCGGTGACGGCCGGCGGCAGCTGCGGCTGGAATTGCTCGACCACCCGGTTGACGACCCGGCTGACCTCGAGCAGGTTTTCCTTCTGGCCGACCAGGACCTCCATGCCGACGGTCGGCTCGCCATTGAAGCGGAACATGAAGTCGCCTTCCAGGAAGCCGTCCTCGATGGTCGCCAGTTCGCCGAGCAGGACGTTCGAGCCGTCGGCGCGTTCGATCACCGGCAGGGCGGCGTATTCGGGCGCATAGAGCGCCCGATTGTCGGCACGCAGGAAGATGGTACCGCCGTCGGTGCGCAGGCGGCCGGCCTGGAAGTCGAGTGAATTCGCGCCGATCGCCGCCGCGATGTCGGCGACTGTGAGCCCGTAGAGCCGCAGCCGTTCCGGGTCGATTTCGATGCGCAGGTTGCGTGGGATCAGGCCCCAGATCTGCAGGCGCGACAGTTCCGGCTGGGCCAGCAGCTCCTCCTTGAGGCGCTGCGCGACGGTCTGCAGGGTGGCCTCGTCGGCGGGGCCGTGCAGGTTCACGTAGAGCGCCGGAAAGTCGTAGCCCTCCGCCTCGATGACCGGACGACGCGCGTCCTCGGGCAGATCGGTGATGCCGTCGACGCGCAGGCGCACCCTGTCGAGCACGGCCTGCAGCTTCTCGCCGCCGGCCCGGCGCACCGACAGGGTGGCGAGCTCGTTATAGGACCGCGAGGTGATGCTGCGCACGCCCTGGAGGCCTTCGAGCGCCTGCTCGACCTTCTGGGTCACCAGCCGGTCGACCTGTTCGGCGGTTGCGTCGGGATATTCGATCGCGATCTCGACGGTTTCGGGCGGAACGCGCGGGAAGCCCTCGATGCGGATCGTGAACACGGTCAGCACGCCGAGAAAGAGGATCAGCGCCATCAGCAGGTTGGCGGCGACGGGATTGCGGATGAACCAGCCGGTCAGGGCATGCATCGGCTAGTCCTCCGTTTGCGTCAGGGCGGACGCCTCTTGCGGGGCGACGCGCTGGCCGGGCAGGAAGGAGGCGAGCGGCGTGGTCGCGACGCGCCAGGGGCCGTCCTCGCCGAGATCCTCGCTCACCGGCGCCTTGATGACGAGCGTATCGCCGGTGCGGAACAGGATCTGCGGTTCGATGCGTTGCAGCCGGTCCTCATCGTCGACGAACCAGACATGGCCCGACCGGGTCAGCGCGGTTTCGGGCAGCGCCAGCGTGTCGGCGATCGGCCGGCCGGTGAAGGCGACGCGCACGAAGTCGCCGGCCAGCACGCCGTCGCCGGGATCGGTCACTTCCATGAAGACGCGCGGTTGGCGGGTCTGCTGGTCGAGAAATCCGCCACCCTGGCGGATACGGGCGGAGCCGAGCGGCGTCCCGTCGCGGTGAAACAGCCTGGCGTCCTTGCCGGAAATCGGATGGTCGAGCAGCGCCCAGTCGGCGTGGCTCAGTTCGGCGACCAGTTCGTAGCGATCATCGTCGGACAGGTGGATGAGTGGCTCGCCGGCGGTGACCGTCTGGCCGAGGCTCGCCATCCGCTCGATGACGAAGCCGGAGAAGGGCGCCGTCACCTCGGTATAGGCCAGTTGCCGCCGGGCCGCTTCAAGCTCGGCTTCCGCCGAGGTCACCGTGCGTTCGGCGATGCGCAGGTCCGGCAGCCGCAGGGCGAGATCGTTCGGCGGCGTCGTGCCGGCCCGTTCAAATTCGGCTCGCGCCAGCGCAACGGCGTTCTTGGCGCGCCAATGGGCGAGCTTGGCCTGCTCCAGGCCCAGTTCGGCGGCCGCCACGGCGGTTTCATACTGGGTCTTCTCGATCGAGAACAGCGGCGTGCCGGCCTTGACGCGCTGGCCGGCCAGCGCGGACTCCTGGACAGCCGTGATCCGGCCCGATACGGCTGCGCGTATCTCCGCGTCCCAGCGCGGGCGCAGGCCGGCGAAGGCGGTCACGGTCGCGATCGTCTCTTCCGGCGCGACCGTCACCACCGTGACGGTCTGGGCGGGCGGCGGCGCGGGATTGCGGGTGACGTTCGCGGTATCTTCGGTCTCCAGCAGCATGGTAATGACCGCGATGAGGAAAAGGACGGACAGGGTTATCCAGAGCCACCGCCTGCGGGGCCGGGACGGTTCCTCAAGGGGGGCGTCCTCGGGCCGTGCCTCCTTCGAGTTTGCCGCCTTCGAGTTTGCCTCCTTCGGGGAGGCCTCCTTTGGAGAGGGGGCCTCAAGGTCGGCGTCCTGCGATACGGAGTGGCTTGCAGAGGTATCGGTCATGACGAATTCCTGCCGGCGCCGCGGACCGGAAAAGTCCACTTGTCGCGTCCGATGAAGACCATATATAATGAACGATCGTTCGCTCAATAGGAATAAGCGAAAAATGTCGAAAGAGCAAGGCGGGCCCGAAGCCGGGCGGGAGACATCGGCGGGGCGGGGAGCCTCTTCGGGGCCGGAAACCCCATCTGAGAAAGAAACCCCATCCGAGAGGGAAATCTCTGGGCGGACCTCCTCCGCCCGGAAAGAGACATCCACCCGAAGGGAATCGCCCACCCGGAGGGAGTCAGCGGCGCGGCGGCGGGAGACGATCCTCGAGGCGGCGGTGATGTGCTTTCTCGAAAAGGGCTATCACCAGACCGGCGTACGCGACATCGCCAAGCGTGCCGGGGTCAGCCTGGGCAATCTCTACAACCATTTCCCCGGCAAGCACGACGTGCTGGCCGAAATCGCGACGCTGGAGCGCGCCGAGACCGAGCCGCTGTTGCGGCTTCTGGCGAAACCGGCGCCGGCGCTTGAGACGCTCGATGCCTTCATCGAGGCCTATGCGACCTATCTCGCCGTGCCGGAGAACATCATCCTGACGATCGAGATCACCAGCGAAGCCATTCGCAAGCCGGACATCGCCGCGATGTTCGTGGGCAACCGCGAGGCACTCGTCGCAGCGCTCACCGATGTGATCCGGCGCGGCCTTGAGGACGGCGACCTGCGCGCGATCGCCGACCCGCCCCAGATGGCCTGGCTGATCCTCGAACTGATCGAAGGCAGCGCCTATCGCAGCGTTCTGGGCGGCGTCGCGATCGCGGGGATCGCCGGCTCCGTTCGGGATTTCATCTTCGCCGCGGTGCGCAAGCCGTGACGGGGGTGCCCGGGACCTGATCAGTCACGCGCCGAGACCTGCCTGACGACGTCAGCGTGGGTCAGAAAGCGAACGTCGCCGCGGCTCCGGATCAGGTCGATCAGCTCTTCCAGGATCCATATGCGTGACCGGTGGCCGAGGTGGTGCGGATGCATCGTCAGCTGAAAGAGGCCGCCCTCCTCGTAGGCGACCTCGAACTCGCGCCGGAAGATGTCGAACACCGCGTCGGGCGCGGTGTAGGGGCGCAGGGTCGAAAACCGGTTCATGTTGAAATAGACCGCGTCGTCCCGGATCCAGTCGACGGGAAGCTCGACCACGCCGGTGGGGTCGCCGTTCAAAAGCAGTTCATAGCAATCATCGTCCGCCATCAGCGAGCTGTCATAGAGCAATCCCATGTCGCGGATGATGCTCAGCGTCTGGTCCGAGAAATCCCATGATGGCGTTCGGATGCCGACCGGCCGCGAACCGATGATCTGTTCGAGCGTATCGGCGGCGCGCATCTGCAGGTCGCGCTCGGCGCCGTCGGGCAGGGTCGTGTTGCGCTCGTGAATCCAGCCATGCAGGCCGACCTCGTGGCCGGCCTCGGCGAAACCGCGGGTTTCTTCCGGGTAGAGCTTGGCGACGACGGCAGGGACGAAGAAGCTGGCGCGGATATCATGGCGCTCAAGCAGGCGAAGGATGCGGGGAATGCCCTGACGGCTGCCATATTGCCCGCGGCTCAGATTGTTGATCGACCGCGCGCCCTCCCGCAGTTCGGCGGTTTCGTGGTCGACGTCGAAAGACAAGGCAACGACGCAGCGCGCGTCGTCCGGCCATCTTTCCGGCTTCAGCGCGCGTCCCGCGCGCACCTGATCCACCTTCCAGCGCCAGGTGGCCTCGGACCATTGCCAGGGTTCTGCGTCCTGCATTTTGTATCTCTTTACGTCTATGTCTTTGGTTTCGTGACCGGTGCGAGGGGCGTGGCGGGAATACCTCATGGGCCGACCTCCTCCTCTCGGACCGCATCGCCCCAGGCGGAATGGGGTTCGCTACAGCCCGCGCGCCTTTGCCCGGTGTCGCATACGCCGGCCGGGACGCCGAAGAGATAGGGATAGGATCCCCGCCGTCCGTATTGCGCGCCCGGCCATCGCGCCCGGAGCGCCCGTTTCGCCGCGTCCGCGAGCCGGGGATCGAGCACCGGCAGTTCGACCGCGCTCATATCGATACGCGGAGCGTGAAAGGCCTCTTCCAGCGACATCTCGTCGTCGACGATGCCGCTGGTCAGGTTGGCGATGCAGGACAGGATCTTGCGGCCACCGGAGGCGGAAAGCCCGTATCGGCCGCCGGGCGCTTCGATAATGGTCGGGCAGATGTTCATCAGGCAGTCCCGGCCCGCCTGCAACGCGTTGGGGCGGCCCTGCACGGGCTCGAACCACATGATCGCGTTGTTCATCAGCGAGCCGGTCGAGGCCGACAGGGTGTGGGCTCCGAAGACGGAGAGCAGCGTCTGCGTCACCGACACCATGTTGCCGTCCCTGTCGACCACGCAGAAGGCCGTCGTGCAGGTTTCCGGGCGTTCGGCCGCGTGGCCCGCATGGGCGAGCCTGTCCCGTTGCGCGTGCGCCAGGGCGTCCGCCAGGGCGACGAAGCGTGCTGCGCCAGCGTCGCCTCCCGGCGTGAATGCCGCCTCGCAGTGCTCCAGCGCGGTTTTCAGATCCGGGCCAACGCACAGTCCCGCGGGGACGTGAACGCGCGCGTTGCGGTATCCAAAGGACAGCGGCGGCACGCGCTTGGCCGAGTAGCCGGACAGGTCGTGGTCCGACAGGCATCCGCCCTTGTCCCGCACGTCCTTGACGACCGCCCGGGCCAGATCGCCGCGATAGAAATCGCCCGCCCCGGCTTGGCCGATGCGGTCAAGCGCGTCGGCCAGCCGGGACTGATCGAGCCGTCTTTGGCCGTTCGGGGTCCAGCCACCGATATTCGGCCACTGCCCGTCCTCGAGGAACAGGTCGGCCGCGTCGGGATCGCGGGCCAGGGACCGCGACGCATAGGCGATCATCATCGAGGCGAACCAGTCGAGCCGCAGTCCCGCGCGGGCAAGGTCCCGGGCCGGCCGCACCACATCCACCCAGGGCAGGCGGCCCCAGCATCGATGCGCGGTGTCCATCCCGGCCACCACGCCGGGCACGCCGATCGCCGTTGCGCCATAGATGTTGCGGTCGCCGACCACGGCCGGCCAGGGCGAAAGCCGCGCGCCGGACCGATCCGGATCGAGCGGATAGTCGGCGGGATCGAGCGCCAGCGGCGCGCGCATGCCGAACTCGATGCACTCCGCTCGCTGTTTGGCCCTGCACTCCGCATTCCGCCAGATGGTCATCATGCCGCCGCCGAGAAGGCCGCTCATCCAGGGCTCGACCACGCCCAGCGCGAAGGACACGGCGACGGCCGCGTCGATCGCGTCGCCGCCGGCCGCCAGTGTTTCGGCGCCGGCCCGAGAGGCAAGCTTGTGCTGGGAGGCGACGACGCCCTGCTGCGTCCAGGTGACCGTCTTGCGGACGACCTGGGTGTCGGAGAAATTATCCGGCGGCCCGCAGCCGGCCCTATCGTAGTCGGCCGGCATCTCAGCCCGCCGCGGCATAGTGAAGGCTGTCGTTCAGCGCATTCAGGGTGTCGAGATGCCCGATATCGGGCGTGGTCTCGCCGCTTTCTATCTGCGCCAGCAGGTCCAGCATCCGCGCGTTGAGCGACAGGTCGAGACCGTGCCTGCGCGCGGCCTGGAACACCGGCCGGTAGTGGTAGTGCTTCTCGGTCGGGCGCTTGCGCACGACCAGGTCGCGCCAGATCCCGGAACGCACCTTGGAATATCCGCGCAGCCGGTTCACATGCAGCATCATCTGCGCCGTCATCCGGGCGGTATCGCGCCTGTCCGCCGGGTGAACGAGATTGGGATCCCAGTCGTCGAAGGCCACGAGCGCGATGCCCTCGTGGGCTGCGACGGACAGGACCTCGCCGGCCAGGTCGGCCATCAGATCGACATAGGCAGGGGCGGCGAAGACGTCGGCGATCTCCTCGTTGGTCAGGGCCGTGGCCGTCAGCATCGCCCCGTAGGCGAGCTTCGACCAGAGCAGGCCAAGCACGTTATCGCTGACGGTGATGCGATCCAGGCAGGACAGTACGTGCTCAAGCCTGCGGATGCGGGGCGTCTCCCGGCCGTCCAGCTCGCCGATGCTCAGCGCGCCCTTGCCGCCATGGGAAATGACGCCGGGGCCCTCGTAGTCGGCGAAGATATTGGTAAATCCGCCGACCGTGCGATCGGCGCCGACGAGGCCTGCGATATCCGCTTCGCACAGGCCGTTCTGGATGGAGACGACGAAACCGTCTTCGTCCAGACGGTCGACGAAGGGCATCAGCGCGGCGACGGTATGCTGCGCCTTGACGCATAGCAGGATGCACTCGAAGCCGCCGGGCCTTGCCAGGCGCTCGGCCGGCGTCCAGGCAGGCAGGCGGACCCTGTAATTCCCGCCGCGTATCCGCAGGCCGCTTTGCGATATCGCCGCGACATGCGCCGCATCCAGGTCGACGATCTCGACCTGTCGTCCGCCGCATGCAAGCTGTGCGGCGATGACGCCGCCAATGGCGCCGGCGCCGATGACCGTGATCTTCATTCCGATTTCCTTAAGGCGGCGTGCTCCGGGCGGCCGCATCTGTCGACCAGGGCGGCAAGCAATGCGGCCCGTTCGGTCAGGTGGTCGGCAAGGACATATTCCCCGGGTGTGTGGGCCCCGGCGCCCACGGCGCCCAACCCGTCCAGGGTGGGAACGTGGGCGGCGACATCATTGGCATCGCTGGCGCCGCCGACCGCGATGCCCGTTATGTCGCGATCGATCCTGCGCATGAGATCCTGCGCGAGACACAGCAGGGCCCGCGTGTCGGCCGTCTCCGGCATCGGCGGACGCGAGAAGCCGCCCCTGACCTCGAGGCGGGTCCCGGCGGTCGCCGGCGACAGCGCCCGCAGCCTGGCGTCGATTTCATCGGCCGCCTCCGGGTCCGGCGCGCGCCCGTCCACGACGAGCCGGGCGGTGTCCGGGACCGTGTTCTTGGCGACCCCGCCATGCACCAGCCCGCAGTTTACCGTGACGCCCCGGACATCATCGTTGAGCGCCTGCAGGGCCAGGATCTGATGGGCGATTTCGGCGATGGCGTTGCGGCCATCGGCTACGTTCAGGCCGGCATGGGCGGCCTTGCCATGGGCGGTGACCCGGTAGGTCGCAACGCCCTTGCGCCCGGTCTTCAGTGCTGCCTGCGCCCCGGCTGCGGGTTCGAGCACGAAACAGGAATCGGATTGCCCGGCCTCGCGCAGCAGAAGCGGGCGCGAGCTCGGGCTGCCCACTTCCTCATCCGAGGACAACAGGAAGACGACCCGGTACGGCACGGTTTCGCGGCCGTAGCGATCTTGCTGCAAGGCGTGCAGGGCGAACATCGCCTGGGCAATGCCTGCCTTCATGTCCAGAACACCGGGCCCGAAGAGCCTGCCGTCCTCGATCCGGAACGGCGACCGGGCAAGGCTTCCCACCGGATGGACGGTGTCGAAATGCCCGAGGATCAGGATCTGGCGCGGGCCGGAGCCCATTCTGACCGCCAGGTGGTTGCCGTGGTCCCGTGTCTCAATCACGTCCGTCCGGCAGTCGAGCAGGTCATGCATCTCGCGTTGCAACATGTCAGCCATGCGGTCGTTGGCCGCCTTGTCGTCGCTCGGCGTTTCCAGCCGAACCAGCCGCTCGATCAGGGCCATAAGCGCGGTGCGCCTGGCGTCTATCTGTTGCTTGAGGTCTTGCATGGAACCGGATTAGTGGGGGACTGGCCTGGCGGGCCCGCTCCGCGCGCGAGCGGACCCGGCCTTGGGGATTACTGCGTCTTGAGGTTCCGCTCGTAGGCCTCGCGGAACTGGTTGTAGACTTCGGTTGCCGGGTAGCCGGCCGCGTCCTGCTCGGCGAGCCAGGCCTTGGTGATCGGCTCCAGCTTTTCGGCGACCTGACCAACGACCTCCTCGTCGACTTCGTACAGCGCCACCCCGGCCTCGCTGACCCGGTCCCACGAGCCGCTGGTGTAGTCATGGACATAGGCGCCGATGTCGCGCGCCATCTCTTCGCTCGCCTGCTCGATCGCTTTCTGCGAGGCTTCGGGCAGGCTGTTGAACCGGTCCAGATTGATCGAGAAGACGCCGCCCCAGCCGTTCAGCGGCAGGTTGGTGACCGCGTTGTCCAGGACCTGCACGAACTGATAGTCGATCAGCGAGGTGCTCGATCCCCAGTATCCGTCGACGGTTCCCTTGCGCAGGGCCTCAAGCGATTCCGAGGCGCTGACGGCAACCGGGATGATCCCCAGCGCGGCGGCGGCCTGGTCGTGCAGGCCGCCCGAGGTGCGTAGCTTGAGGTTGGAGAAGTCGTCGATGGAGGCCGGCTTTCCGTCGACCATCGAGATCGAGTAGGTCGACCAGATGATCGGGATGATCGGCTTCAGGTTCAGTTCGGCCAGATAGTCCGACATCGGCGCCTTGTTCAGCACCTCCCACCAGGCGAGCGTCCCGGCCGCCACGTCCTCGTAGAGGTTCGGCAGCATCGGGATGTCCATCAGCGGCAGCTTGTTCTGGACATAAAGCGTGTAGCCGGCATCCAGCGCGCCGGCCCCGACCAGGCGGTAGATGTCCTTGGCCTTGCCCATCTGCGAATTGGGGAAGTGTTCGAACTGCACCTTGCCGTCGCTCAGTTCGGTGACCCGCTCCATCCAGGGCTCGACGGCGTTGACGGTGAGGTTGTGCTGAACCGTGAGATGGGTGCCGAAGCGCAGCGTTTCGGCATCGTCGGCCTGCGCGAGAGAGACGCCCAGGCCCGATGCGACGACCGCAAGGGCGGCCGCACCGAGTGTGAGATCAAGTTTCATCGATTTCCTCCTTTATGGAAACGTTTTGGGAAAGGTCCGGACATCAGATCGGGTCGCCCGAGGGCGGCGGGGTATCGCGCGTGAGAAGGCCCGGCAGCTCGGACAAAAGGCGCAGGCAGAACAGGCTTCCGCCCAGCGGCATCCAGACCAGCGCCAGCCAGATCGGCCAGCGGATCAGTCCCGACGTCAGTTCGCCGCCCTGGTAGGCAGCGACCGTGTTCTGCCAGCCGACATAGGTGATGAGGCCGAAGATCAGCAGGCCGAAGAGGGTATCGCTAACCCGCAGCACCCGGCGTATGGCTGAGGGCATCCGGTCGCGCAGCAGGCTGATCCCGACATGCGCGCGGATCAGCCAGACATAGCCGATGAGCGGGAATATCATCGCCGGCATCAGATATTCCTCGATCAGCACATAGGCGCCGGTGATCGGCTGGTCGAAGAGGTTGCGGCCCAGGGCATCGATGCCGACGATCGTCATGACGGCGAACAGGCTCAGGCAGGCCAGACCGACGAAGAAGGTGTCTATTCTGTTCAGCATGGCGATCGTGCCCCTCCTCAGATCAGCGCCAGCGACAGCCAGGGCACGCTGAACAACAGCGCGATGACGGCGACCTGCGCGATCAGGAAGGGCCCGACACCGGCGAAGGTCTCCTCCAGCGACTCATTCGCCGCCCCGGAGGCCACGTAGCAATTGAGGCCGACCGGCGGTGTCACCAGCCCGGTTTCCGCCGCCGCCACGATCAGAACGGCGAACCAATAGACGTCGAAGCCCAGGTTCTCGACGATCGGCACCGACAGTGGCAGGGTCAGGAACAGGATCGCCACCTGGTCCATGAAGAAGCCCAGCACCGCGTAGAGGACGACGAGGGACAGGACGATGAGCGCGGGCTCGATATCGAGCGCGCTGATATAGTCGACCACCTGCGAGGTGATCTGGGTGAGCGTCAGGTAGTAGCCGAAGAAGGCCGCGCAGATGATGATCGAGAAGATCATCGTCGTCGTGACCAGCGACTTGCGCAGAGAGACATGGATCTTGGCAAGCGTCAGCCGGCCCATTGCCAGCGGGATCAGGAATGCGCCCAGCGCCGAGATCCCGGCGGCTTCGGTGATCGTCACGAAGCCGGAATAAAGGCAGGTGAAGACGACGACCATCAACAGCAGGATCGGCCACAGATGCCGGGTCGCCTCGACCTTCTCGCGCATCGATACCGGCTCGCTCAGCGTCGGCGCGTCCTGCGGCCACAGCTTCTGCCAGACGACCACGACGACGCAATAGGACAGCGCCGTGATGAGGCCCGGAATGATGGCGGCGCGGAACAGGTCGGTGATCGAATATTCGGAGATCAGCCCGAAGATGATCAGCGTGCCGCTCGGCGGGATCATGATGGCCAGCGTTCCGCTGATGCTGACCGCGCCCATCGACAGGCGGGTGGAATAGCCGTGCCGCTTCATCTCGGGCACCGCGGCGGAGGCAAGCGTGCTGGCCGAGGCGGTGCTGGTGCCGCACAGCGCGCCCAGGCCCGCCCCGGAGATCACGGTCGCGATCGCAAGCCCGCCGGGCAGGTGGCCGAGCCATTTCTGCGCGACGCCGAACAGGTCCTTGGTGAGGTTGGAGACCGTCAGGAACTGCGCCATCAGGATGAACAGCGGGATCGACAGCAATTCGTAATGGGCAACGCTCGTATAGGCCGAGGTCGAGAACACGCCGAGCAGCGTTTGCGGGCCGCCCATCAGATACAGGCCCAGGGCGCCCGAGACGCCCATCGCCAGGAAGACGGGTGTGCCCACCGCCAGGAAGACGAACAGCAGGACGAGCGGAAGAAACACCACCATGGTCCTACTCCGTCTCGGGCGCTGTTTGTGGTTCTGGCGCCGTTTGCGGCGGCAGCTTCCAGTCGCCTGCGGTGCTGCCGCCATCGACGAAGATCGACGTGCCGGTAATGAACGCGGCGTCGTCAGAACACAGAAAGCGGATGGCCGACGGCGCGTCTTCGGGCCCCGACGGGCGGCCAAGCGGAATGTTGGCGGTCGCCGCCGCCACGTAGCCCTCGCCAAGCCGGCTGTCCTTGCCGCCGGGAATGAGGCCGGGCGAAACCGCGTTCACCCGAATGCCGTGCGGGGCAAGTTCCATCGCATAGCCCCGCGTCAGCATCTCGACCGCCGCCTTGGTGACCGCGTAGGGAACGCTGTGCGCCCGCGGGATGCGGGCCGAGCGCGAAATGATGTTGACCACGGCTCCGGCGACCTCGTGCTCGATCATCAGCCGGGCGCTTGCCTGCGTCATCAGATGCACGGCGCGCAGGTTGACGGCCATCAACCCGTCCCAGTCCGCCTGGGTGACATCGAGCAGCGCCTGGCTCGGATACAGTCCGGCATTGTTGATCAGGGCGTGCGGAGCGCCCCAGTGCGTCGCCATGTCCTCGTGCAGCGCGGCAATCCCGGCGGGATCGGTCAGGTCCACCGTGGACACCCGGACCGCGCCATTGCCTTCCAGGCGGGATGCGGTGGCATTCAGGCCGGCCTCGTCCCTGTCGACGAGCCAAAGCGCGGCTCCGTCCCGCGCGAAGGCTTCCGCGATCCACCCGCCGAGCAGGCCGGCGGCGCCGGTCACCACGACCTTCCTTGCGGCATCGCCGCCGGTAACCGCTGCCGGGCTCATCGGGATGCCGCCCCCAGCTTGGCTTCGATCTTCACGACGGCCTCTTGCATGCTGGCGACCAGGGCGTCGCGGCGCTGGTCGGTCATGCTGTCGATATGCGTCAGGATGGAGAGGGCCGCCGGCGTCGAGTAGCCGCGTATCGGAACGGCGATTGCGCAGACGCCCTTGAGGTATTCGCCGTAGCTGATGTCGTAGCCGTTGCGCGCTGTCTGTTCGATCCGGGTCCGCGTCTGCGTCAGGGCATCCTTGGAGGCTTCCGGCAGCAGCAGCGGCAGCAATGCGTCGCGTTCATTCGGGTCGAGCTGCGCCAGCAGCACCTGGCTGGTCGCGCCCAGGGCCAGCGTCGAAACGAAGCCGTGGCCGACCGAGATCTTCGCGCCCTGCCCGCCAAGGACTTCGTCCACGACGACCTTTTCCAGACCGGTCCTGACCACCAGCGAGACGGTCTCGCCCAATTCCCGCGCCAGGGCGTCGAGCTCGGAATGGGCGCTGATCGAAAGATACTGGTGCGAGACCGAGGCGGCGCCGAGCAGCGAGATGATCCGGGGGCCGATGTAGTAGCCGCCGTCGACCGGGTCCTGCAGCGCCAGTCCCGCCGCCTCCATCGATTTCAGAATGCGGTGGATCGAGCTTCTGCTGACACCGAGTTCGCGGGCGATGCTCGACAGCCGGTTGTTCCCGGCCGCCATGGCATCGAGAGCATCCGCAACCCGCATCACGTTTCTGACGGGCCCTTCGGTGGCCATCTGAGTTGTTCCTATATATTGAACTATAGTTTTATATTCAGGACAGACTATCTGGAAATCCCGTTTTGTCAACAAACGGGCTGGCCGGACGGCGCGTGCCGCGGTTGCGCGAAGGCGTTCTGGACGGGATGAGGGCGCGCGCACGGCCGCGACCGCCGGCTTGAGGCCGGTGGCGGGACAGGTCCGCGACACCCGTAGGGCGACCACACGGATCGCCCGGCGGGCCGCTTACCGTGGCTTGGCGAAGGGGAGGCCCAGGGCGGCCGGCATCCGGCTTGAGCGCGAGCCGACGGCCAGCGAGACGATGGCCACGACATAGGGCGCGATGACGAAGAACTGGTAGGGCACGGCCGGGAAGATCGACTGGAGCCTGATCTGGGCTGCATCGGCGATGCCGAAGACCAGCGCCACCAGGACGGCCAGCACCGGGTTCCAGCGCGCGAACACCACGCAGGCGATCGCCAGGAAGCCACGGCCGGCGGTCATGTTCTCGACGAAGCCCCACAGGTGGGCGGTCGACAGGAAGGCACCGCCCGCGCCGGCGAAGCCGCCGGCCGCCAGCACGCACAGGAACCGCACCCGGTCGACATGGATGCCGGCGGAATCGGCTGCCGCCGGGGTCTCGCCGACCGCCTTGATGATGACGCCGAGCCGGGTCGCCCGGAACATCCAGGCCATGGCGATGGCCGACGCGACGGCCAGATAGACCAGCGCGTGCTGGCCGAACAGGATCGGCCCGATCACCGGGAGATCGGCGAGCCCGAGAATATCGAGCTCGCGGAAGCCCGGCACCTTGACGGCTGCGCCCAGCTCTCCGAGCGTCAGGCGATAGCCGTATCCCGACAGGCCGAGGCCGAGGAACAACAGCGCGATCCCCGTGACGATCTGCTCCGTCTTCAGGGTGACGACGAAATAGGCGTGCAGGCTCGCCATCGCGATGCCGGCCAGGATCGCGCCAAGCAGGCCGATCCAGGGGCTGCCCGACTGCACGGCGAGCAGGACGGCGATGAAGGCGCCGACGAGCATGATGCCCTCGATGCCGACATTGATGACGCCGACGCGCTGCGACAGGGTTTCGCCGATGGCGGCAAGCGCGATCGGGGCCGCCAGGCGAATGCCGGCGGCGAGCAGCCCGCTCAGGAAGACCACCTCATCCATCGGCCCGTGCTCCACTCTCGGGGGCCTCCCTCGTCTGGCCACCCCCGTGGCGCAGGGCGACGGTGGCGGCCAGGAAGACCAGGATGATGGCGCCTTCCAGAATGTTGATCAGCGGGAACGGCACGACGCCGTTGCGTGCCAGCGCCCCCAGCCCGGAATAGAGCAGGGAGAAGCCGAAGGCGGAGACCGGCACGAGCAGCGGATTGAGCCGGGCGACCAGCGCCACGGCGATTGCCGCGATCCCGAAGCCGGGCGCGAAACCCTCCTGCAAGCGGCCGTAGAGCCCGGCCACCTCGACGGCGCCGGCAAGGCCCGCAAGCGCGCCGGACAGGATCAGCACCGCGGCTGCCATCCACGCCGGGCTGATCCCGGCATAGCGCGCGGCATGATCGTTGGCGCCGACCACGGCGAGCCGATAGCCGAACCGTCCGCGCAGCATCACCAGCGCGACGATCGCCACGGCAAGGATCGCGACGATCAGCCCGGCATGGATCCGGGTGCCGTCGAACAGGACGGGCAGGCGCAGCGCCTGATCGATCGCATCGGAGCGCGGGATGATCTTCATCTTCTCCTGCAGCGGCCCGCGCACCAGCCAGGACAGCAACTGCACGGCGACGTAGTTGAGCATGATCGTGGCGATGATCTCGTTGCCGCCGAACCGCGCCTTGATGACGCCCGCGATGCCGCCCCAGACCGCGCCACCCAGGAAACCGAGGGCGAGGAAGAAGACGATGCCGGCGATGTTGCCTGGCAGAAGCGGTGCGGCGACCACCGCGAGCACGCTGCCGGCGATCAACTGGCCATCCATGCCGATATTGAAGATGCGCGCCTTGAAGGCGATCGCGATGCCGAGGCCCATGATCGTCAGCGGGATCGCGCGCAGCAGGGCCTCGAGCAGGCCGGCCCGCGTGAACAGCGCCCGCTCGATAATGCCGTAGGCGACGCTTGCCGGATCGGCGCCGGCGAGCAGGATCGCGGCGATGACCATCGCGACGAGAAATCCGATGACCAACAGGGCCGGCATGCGCAGCGCGGTGCCCGTCATGCCTCGATGTCCTCGTGCCCGGCGATCCAGGCGCCGATCGTTTGCCGGGTGAGGTCGCGGCAGGGCGCCGGGCCGAAGGTCCGTCCGCCGGCGAAGACGATGATCCGATCGGCGATTTTGAGGATCTCGTCGATATCCGAGGACAAGAGCAGGATCGCCTTGCCGGCGTCGCGTGTTTGCTCAAGCGTTTTGTGGACGAAGGCGATCGTGTTGAGGTCGAGCCCGCGCGAGGGGTGGGTCGCGAGGATCAGCTTCGGGTCGCCGTCGAGCTCGCGGGCCAGCACGATCTTCTGCTGATTGCCGCCGGAAAGCGTCTTCATCAGGGCGCCGCTGCCCGGCGCGCGCACCTTGAAGGCGTTTAGGAGGCCGTCGACCACCTGTCCCAGATGGTGGTTCCTGAGAAGGCCCAGGCGGAAGACGTCGGGCCGGTCGAGATGGCTGAGCAGATAATTCTTCGCCAGCGTCATCTCGGCGACGATGCCGGAGTGGCGGCGATCCTCGGGGATGTGGCTGACGCCGGCGCGCCGCAGCCGGGCGGGTGACCACGTGCGCGCGCGCGAATTAAGGCCGAGGCAGTCGATCTCGCCTTCGTCGGGGCGCTGCAGGCCGGCCAGGCAGTGGACGAACTCGCTCTGGCCGTTACCATCGACACCGGCGACCGCGACGATCTCGCCGGCGTGGAGGTCAAGCGACAGCCCGCTGACCGCGACCGATCCGTTCGGCCGGCGCAGGGTGACGTCGCGCACCCGGCAGACGGCCTCTCCAACCGGATGCTCGGGGTGTACCGTTTCCGGTTGTATCTCCAGTTCCGAGCGGGCCTCGGCGTCCGACCCGACCATATGCGTCACGATGGTCTCCGGCGACAGGTCCTTTACCGGCAGGTCGGCGGCGACCGCGCCGTTGCGCAGGATCACCGCGCGGTCGGCGACGGCGAAGATATCCTCGAGCTTATGCGTGATCAGCACGACCGAGACGCCCTGGCGCTTCAGGCCGCTGATTGTGTCGAACAGCCGCGCCTTGTCGTCGGCACCGAGCACCGCGGTCGGTTCGTCGAGCACCAAGAGCCGGACCTCGTGGATCAGCGCCTTGATGATCTCGATGCGCTGCTGGTGCGCGACGTCGAGGCTGTCGATGCGCTGATCCCGGTCGAAGCGGAAGCCGAGCGCTTCGGCCACCGCGCCGGCCCGGTCTCCCAGCGCCCTGCGGTCGATCTTCCACAGGCCCAGTTCGCTCGCCTGCAGCGCGATATTGTCGAGCGCGGTCAGGGTCGGGACCAGCATGTAGTGCTGGTGCACGACCCCGATACCGGCCTCAACCGACGCCGCCGGACCGGTGAAACCGGTCGCGGCGCCGTCGATTTCGATCGTGCCCTCGTCGGGCGGAAAGACGCCGGACAGCATGTTGACGATCGTCGACTTGCCGGCGCCGTTCTCGCCGACCAGGGCGATGACCTCGCCCCGGCCGATCTCAAGGTCGACGGCCCGATTGGCGACGACGTCGCCGAACCGCTTGGTCACGCCGCGCAGGGCGACGAGTGGTACGGATCCGGTCTCCGTCACGGCCGGTCCCTCGGGCGGTGGCGCGCCGTGCCCGATCAGGGCAGGTCCTTGACCTTGCCCGCGCGGATGTCCTTAACCAGCGTGTCGAGGCGCGCCTTGTCCTCGGCGGGGATTTTGCCCTCGAAGTCGCGCAGGGGGGCCAGGCCAATGCCGCCTTCCTCGAGACCGAGCACATAGACGGTCGGCTCGAGCGTTCCGTCGATCATCTTGCCGACGGCCAGGTCGATATTGACATCCATGTTGATGAGCGCGGTGGTAATGATTGTTTCCGGCGCCATGGCGTGGCTGTCGAAGGCCGTGCCGATGGCCAGCACGTCGCCCTTCTGCGCCGACTGGATGGTGCCGACCACGTTCTCGTTGCCGGTCGAGGTGACGACGTCGGCGCCCTGCTCGATCAGCGACGTGGTGATCTCGGCGCCGCGGGCGATGTCGGAGAAGGACCCGACATAGGCCGACAGCACTTCGGTCTCCGGGCGCATCGCCTTGGCGCCGCGTTCGAAGCCGAGATTGTAGTCCTCGATGACGGGGACCGGAATCGCACCGATATGGCCGATCTTGCCGTTTTCGGAGAACAGCGCCGCGACCGCGCCGGCCATGTAGCCGGCATCCCCCCAGCGGTTGTCGAAGGAGGCGACATTGGGTTCAGCCGATACCTGCGCGGTGTTCACGACGAACCAGGTGTCGGGATACTCGGCATGGATTTCCAGCACCGGCTCGGCGAACTGGAAGCCATGGCCGATGACCATGTCATAGCCCTCTTCGGCATAGGAGCGCAGCGCCTCCTGGATCTGCGCGAAGTCGGTGTTCTCGCGGATCGCCACCTCGATGTCGTAATTGGCCTTGGCCGCCTCGATGCCCTTGTTGGCGGCGGAATTGAAGGTCCCGTCCGTGATCGGCCCGGGAAGCACCAGAGCCACGCGCTTGGTCTCGGCCTGGGCGGAGGCCGCGGCCATGACGACGGCAAGCGCCGTCCCTGCGATCAGTTTCCACATGTCAGTTCCCCTTTTTCAGGTTGGTGCCGCCAGGATTATCGTTGGTGCTGAAAGGCGCCGGCGGGCGTCAGCGGTTCAGCCTTTCCAGTATTTCATCGACGCTCAGCACATCGCCGAACTGCTGGATGATGTTCTCCAGCGTCCCCCGGTGCTCGGCATCAGACAGGGCAGCGGTCCCGTCCGAGACCATCACCACCTTGAAATCCATCATCATCGCGTCGCGGGCAGTCGATTCGCAGCAGACATTGGTCTTCGTCCCGCAGATCAGCAGCGTGTCGATATCAAGGCTGCGCAACACACGCTCAAGCTGGGAGGAGCCCGGGACGAGCGCGCTATAGCGGTTCTTGAACAGCTTGATGTCCTTATCCTCGACGGTGAGTTCGTGCCAGATGTCCTGGCCGGAGCCACCTGGCGACAGGCTCTCGATGGTCCGGGCGCGGACGTCGTCGGAAACGAAGAAATCGAAGAAATTGCGCCAGTCGCTGCTGTCGCGGGTGCCGACATTGGCGTGCGTGCACCAGATCACGGTGCCGCCGGCGCGGCGAAGGCCGTCTGCCAGCCGGTTGATCGCCGGCACGATGTCGCGTGAGGCCGGCACTTCCGCCGGCGCGCCGGGTTCGCAGAAGGTCTTCTGCATGTCGATGACGACCATCGCCGCACGGTCCGCATCGATGTCGTCGAACAGATGCAGCCGACCGCGCCGCGCCACGACCCGGTCGATGATGTGCTGACTGATCATTTTCTTGTCCTTCATGAAAGTACGGGCATGAAAGTGCGGGCCTCAGAACGACAGACCGTCGGAGAAGACCCAGAGAAGCTCGGCGGGGCCGTCGCTGTCATTGTACCAGCGGTGCGGCGTATCCGATTTGAACTGCAGGGAATCGCCCTGTCCGATCTCGACGATCGTGCCGTCGATGTCATAGGTCACGGTGCCGGACAGGACATGCGCCAGTTCCTCGCCGGGATGGGTCATGTATTCCTCGCCGGAATGGGCGCCTGGACTGATCGTGCCGATGCGCGATTCCAGGAGGCCGGGCACGAAGCCGCCGCTCAGGTCCTCGAGCACAAGGGCGATCTCCGGGAACGACCGGCGTCCGCGCTGATTGCGGCGCACCACCGAATAGCGCGCGTGGCGAGTGCGGGTGCGGTCGAGCAGGAAGCCCAGATTGGCGTCAAGCGCGGTCGCCAGGTTGATCGCGTTGACGAGGCTGGGATTGAGCAGCCCGTTCTCGATCTTGCTGATCGTGCTGGCCGGCACGCCGGAGCGCCGGGCAAGCGCGGCGATGCTCATGTCCTGGCTCTGCCGCAGATGCCGGAGCCGGAGGCCTAGCGTGTCGGCGACCTTGGCTGCTTCGGTCTGCCCGGCCTTCGCCATCGCTCAGCCCCGCACCCGGTCGACAAGGAACGGCTCGCCCTCAAGGGCGGTCTCGGTATCGAGCGCGGCGCCGCAGCCCGGACAGTAGAAGCGCCGCAGCAGCAGCTTCGGGTCGGTCGCCTCGAAGACTGAGCCGCCGGCCTCGCAGAGCGGGCGCTCGTCGAGCCGGGCGACTTCCTTCCAGACCGCGTCGGCCGAGCCCAGGCCATGGCCGCAGGACCGGCAGACCAGGTCTTCACCGCCGGGGACCGCGACGCGATCGATCGTCGCCGAATAGGGGCGCCTGTCACTCATGATACCTGCTCCCCTTCAAGCCGTGCGGCCAGGCGTCCGCTGCGCAACCGCTCCGTCGCCGAACGATCCACCGCACCCGTATCGCCGAGCGCCACCGCGTAGATGTCCTCGGCCGCCGTCCGGCTGACCAGGCCCTTGCGGACATCCTCGGCGACGCGGTCGGGATCGCGCGCCAGCGGATCGCCAAATCCGCCGCCGCCGTTCCATCTGACGTAAAGGGCATCCTCGCCCATCAGCGGAAAGACGCCCCAGGAGACGGGGTTGGCGGCGCCGGGAATGCGCTCATCACCCCCGTCCTCCCCCGACGCTTCCCCCGACGCTTCCCCCGACGCTTCCCCCGAGGATTCGCCGGGCTTGATCCAGAGATACCGGTTCGGCGCGCCGGGCAGGCCGCCGGCCAGGCCGTCGCTCATCGGGTGGCGGGCGCCCTTGCCGGAAATCACGTAGTGGATGCCGCCGTCGGGCGCCTTGTGCGGGGTGATCGCCATCTCGCCGCCGGTGCCGCCGCGCCATTCGCCGGGGCCGCCGGAATCGATCATGCGCTTGCGGAACAGGTAGCGGATCGGGAAGTTGGCCTCCACCGTCTCGACATTGGCCATGCGCGAGATCGGATTGGGGATCTCGCCGCCGATCTCGACGCCATCGGCAAAGGACCGGGCGCCGCCGGCGCCGGCGAAGGTCTCGGTCAGGATGCCGATCGCCTCGCCGCCCTTCTGGTTGCGGCCGAACTTGAAGATGGCGAAGTGGTTGGCGTGCCAGACGGCGGTTGCCTGGGCGCGGTAGGTGTCGCTGGCCGCCAGCATCTTGCCGATCGTCGCGCAGGCGGCGTTGTTGACCGACTGGATGGCGGCGACGGTGGCCACCGAAACCGGCGCCGGCCGTGTGCAGTTCACGATCGAGCCCTCCGGCGCGATCATCTCGACGGGCCGGATCACCCCCTCGTTCCAGGTGATGTCGTAGCACAAAAGCGGAAACAGCGGCGCGAACAGGCCGCCGAGCGAGGCCCATCTGGTGCAGTTGATGGCATAGCGGCTCTGCGGGCTCGATCCGGTGAAGTCGAAGGCCAGCCGGTCGCCGGTCTTGGTCATGGTCAGCCGGACGACGGCCGTCTCGCCGTCGACGTCGAGATATTGCCGCGACTGCCATTCGCCGTCGGGAAGCTCGCGCAGGCGGGCGCGGAACAGGTCCTCCGACTGGCGGATCAGCTCCGACCCGGCCGCGTCGACCGTTTCGGCCCCGTATTTGCCGATCAGCGCCTGCATGCGCTCGCGCGCGACATTGTTGCAGGCGATCATCGAGCGCAGGTCGAGCGTCACCATTTCCGGCGAGCGCACCATGTTCAGCATCGTGTCGAGCACATCATCGACCATCTCGCCCCGGTCGACGATCTTGATGCCGGGCGAGGAAAAGCCCTCGGTGAAGATATCCGGCGATTGCGGGCTGAAGCCGCCCGGATTCATCGCGCCGATATCGTAGACATGGACGAAGCAGGCGCTCCAGGCGACCAGTTCGCCGTCATGATGGATCGGCGCGACCAGATAGATGTCGGAGGTGTGCAGCGCCGCCGTGTAGGGGTCGTTGAGCAGGTAGATATCGCCCTCGCGGATGCGGCCTTCGAAGCGCCGGATGATCGACTTGCAGGCCTCCGCGGCGCTGGTCAGATGGTGCAGGAAGCCGACGCCGCCCATCAGCAGCGACCCGTCGGCCCGGTAGAGCGACACCATCAGGTCGTGGCCTTCATTGGTGATCGCGCTGCCGGAGACGTGCTTCAGCGTGATCACCGCCTCGTCGACGATGCGGAACAGCCGGTGGCGGATGATCGAGAAGGTCATCGGATCCATCGCGCTCAGCCCTCCAGGTCGAGAATGATGTTGCGGTAGCCGTCCATCCGGGCGGTCTGATCGGCCTGTACCGCGATGGTGGTGATCGGCGTGTGGATGACGGCGGGGCCGGCCAGCCGGTTGCCGGGTTCAAGCCGGGTGAAGTCGTAGATATCGGCTTCCACCAGCGCGCCGTGTTTCTCCGAGAAGACCGGCCGGCGTCCGGTCCTGGCCGCGCCGGCATCGGGACCGCCCTCGGCTTGCTTTGGAAGGTTCGGCCGCTCGATCATGCCGCTTGCCGTCAGCCGGAACATGGTCATCTCGATGCCGGCCTCGCGATAGGCCGAGCCCTTGCCGAACTTGCGTTCGTAGAGGGCCTCGAAGTCCTCGATCAGGCGGTCAAGGCCGGCTCTGTCAAGCGGCGTTGCGGCGGCGACGGGCGTCGTCACCTCGTGCACCTGGCGGCGATAGCGCAGGTCGACCGACCAGGTCAGCGACACGCGGTCCTTGGGGAACCCCTCGCTCAGCAATTGCGCCCGCGCCTGCTCGGCCAGTGGCGCGAAGATCGCGTTGACCTCGTCCGGCGTGGCCTCCGCGGGCAGGGTCGTGGTGGTGGAATATTCGTGCCGGACATCGGCGGTGACGAGCCCGAAGGCGCAGTTCACCGACGCGGTATAGGGGATAACGATGCGGCGGACCTGCAGTTCGGCCCCGAAGGCCGAGGCCAGCATGCCGCAGGAACCACCGAAGGAATGCAGCACGAACTCGCGCGGATCGAGGCCGCGCTCCACGGTGATCTTGCGGATCAGGTCGGTGATCTGGGCGGCCGCGACCCGGTAGATGCCGATCGCCGCCTCCTCGACCGTGACCCCGAGCGGCCGGGCGATCTTCTCATCAAACACCCGCCGCGCGTTCTCGCGATCCAGTTCCATCGACCCGCGCAGGAATGAGCCCGGATCCATATAGCCGATCAGCAGCATGACATCGGTCAGTGTCGGCTCCTCGCCGCCCAGGCCATAGCAGACCGGGCCCGGCCGCGAGCCGGCCGAGCGCGGCCCGACCGTCGGCAGATGGGTCTTCGGATCGAGCTGGATAATGCTGCCGCCACCGGCGCCGATTGAAACCACGTCGATCTTCGGCGCGACGTAGTGGAAGCGGTCGACCAGCGGCTCGCGGGCGAACTCGATCTCGCCGTTCTGAATGACGCCGACCTTGAAGGTCGTGCCGCCCATGTCGGCGGCGATGATGTCGGCATCGCCCATCATGTCGCCGAGGAACTTCGCGCCGATGACACCGGCGGCCGGCCCGCACTCGATCATGCCGACGACCCGGTCGGCCGCCTCCTTGACCGGCAGCAGGCCGCCATAGCCCTGCATCACCATGGTCTGGCCCCGGTAGCCGTGGGTGCGCAGCAGGCCTTCCAGCGCATTGAGGTAGTCGTGGGCGATCGCGCCGGCATAGGCGTTGATGACGGCGGTCGAGGTGCGCTCGTATTCGCCGGGAACCGGGGCGATGTCTGAGGAGAGCGTCACATAGGTCTGCGGCGAGACGCGCTTGATGATGTCGCGGACGGCGCGTTCGTGGGCTGCGTTGAAGAACGACCACAGGAAGGAGACCGCGACGGCCTCCACCTGCCGCTCCTCGATCAGGAACCGCACCGCCTTCTCGGCGCCGGCAAGATCGAGCGCCTCGACGACGTCGCCGTCGCAATCGACCCGCTCGCGGACGCCGGCGATCGCGTCGGTTGCGACCAGCGGCTCGGCCCGGCTGGTCATCACCGGGTTCTTGATGCCGTCTTCGGTCAGGCCCGACCAGCGTCCATAGGCGCCGCGGGTGACCAGCAGGGTATCCTCGAAGCCTTCCGTCGCGATCAGGCCGGTGCGGGCGCCGGCGCGGGTCAGCAGCGTGTTGTCGGCGACCGTCGAGCCGTGCATGAACAGCGTGGTGTTCTCCAGCGCCTGTTCCAGGGTGATGCCCATCATCTCGACGGCCGACCGGATCGAATTCACGACGCCCGTCTCGAAGTCCGGCGGGGTCGACAGCGCCTTGCCGATATGAATATCGCCGTTGGAGGCGACGATGATCGTATCGGTGCATGTGCCGCCAACGTCGGTCGCGACAAGGTAGGTGGTCTCGGACATGCGGCCGGATATCCTTTTATGTTGGGCGCGGATCGGGTGCCCTGCTCAGGTGTGGGGGACGCCGCCGGGGACACCGCCGGGGGCACCGCCGGCTTCGACGATGAGGACGCGGCTTTCGCCGCCTTCCGGGCGCCAGTTGCCGTCGACGCCGGCGTCGACATGCAGGCTGTCGCCGCGCTTGAGCCTGAGCGCGTGACCGTCGACGTCGACGGCGATGGTTCCGGCCAGCACGTGATAGAAGGCGGCGTTGCCTGGATGGGGAACGCCTGGATGGGGGGCGACGGCGGTCGGCTCGCCCTGCCGGACGATGCGCGATGTCATGCGGGGATCGGCCAGCGTCCGCACCAGCGCGGTTTCGCCGTCTCCCACATCGCCTGCCCGGGTGATGTCGGGTCCCGGCGGCGCCGAGCGGGCGGCCTCGACGAGCTCATCGAGCGTCAGGTCGAGCTGGTCGACGATCGCGACGATGGTCGCGAGCGCCGGGTTCGAGCGGCCGGCCTCGAGCTCGCGAATGGCCCGGGGCGAAATGCCGGCGGCGTTCGCCACCTGGTTCTGGGTCAGGCGTTCGCGTTCGCGCGCCATGCGGACCTGATGTCCGATGCGACGCAGCTCCTTGGGACCGAACAGCGATCTCGTTTCGCCTGCCATTCATCGCAGCCTTTCATTTTCTTCCTTCATATGAGCGTAACTGAAACATCAAGTCAACGGACCCGGAGTCAAGGAGGCCGGATTGATGACGAGGCGTCATCCGGATTGCTCATCCCGGCCATTTGACAAGGGCGCCGCAATCGCCCTAGGTTTTTTGAACGTGCCCGGAACCCCGGGCAGGAATGCGGCGACCCGCGGTCGCCGTCGGCGACGAAGCCCAACTGTCGATTCAACTCCGCTGAATCCGACAGGTGGGCTTTTTTTGTTTGGAGCATCGAGAAATGCCGCAGGACGTCTCGATCGGCCTTCTGTACTCCGTGACCGGAACGTACGGAGCGATCGGCAAGGACGCGCAGGATGGCGCCCTCCTGGCCGTCGAGGAGATCAACGGCGATCCGGCAAGCGCCGTCCGCTTCACGGTGTTCTCCGAGGATCCCGGCGGCAATATCGAGCAGTATCACCGCAGCGCGGGGACGATGCTGCGCGAGAATGGCTGCCGCCATGTGATCGGCACGATCACCTCGATCGGGCGCAAGGAAATCATCCCGGCCATCGAAAAGCACGACGCCCTGCTCTGGTACGTGCTGCCCTGGGAGGGCTTCGAGGCCTGCGAGAACGTCATCTATACGGGCGCCGCGCCAAACCAGCACATCCTGCCGCTGTTTGCCCATATGCTGGCGCGCTACGGCAACCGGGTCTACCTCACCGGCTCGAACTATGTCTGGGGCTGGGAGGTCAACCGCATCGCCCGCGAACTGGTCGCGGCGACCGGCGGCGAGATCCTCGGCGAACGCTATCTGCCGCTCGACGACACCGATGTCGACCGGATGATCGCCGAGATCGAGCGCAAGCGGCCGGACTTCATCCTGAACAACCTGATCGGCACGTCCAGCTACGCCTTCCTGAAGGCCTATCATCGGCTGGCCGAGCGCGACCCCGACTTCCGGGCCGAGCACCGGCCGGTGACGAGCTGCGACCTGACGGAGTGCGAACTCGCCGAAATCGGCGCCGAGGCCGCAGCGGGGCATCTATGCTCGGCCGTCTATTTCGAAAAGCTCGACAGCCCCCTCAACCGACGGTTCCGGCAAAAGGTCACCGCCCGGTTCGGCGCCGGGCGCCCGCTGTCGACCTTCCTGGTCGCCGGCTACGAGGCCATCCACATGCTGGCGCAGGCGATCGCGGCGGCCGGCACCGACGAGATCGGCCCGGTCAAGGAGGCGCTGTTCGCGCGCACGTTCGAGACGGCGATGGGGCCGATCACCATCGACGAGAAGACCAACCACGCCTCGCTGACCCCGTATCTGGGACGCATCAACGCCGAACTCGGGTTCGACATCATCGACAGCGCCGGATCGGCCGTGGTCGCCGATCCCTACCTGGTCGATTTCAATCCGCGTGGCTTTGCCGAGACGGTCGCGGCACAGGCCCGGCAGAAATCCGGCGGCTATCTGAAGGTCATCAAATGACAGGCTTTCGCACCCCCAATTTCCGCGATCGCCACGCGATCATCCTGCACAAGCCAGGCGATACCATCGACCGGCTGGTGCGCCAGCTCGAACGGCTCGGCATGAAGACCGACGTTCACTGGCCGGATTTTCCGGCCGACGGCAGCTATGCCGACGTGATCTTCTTCGATGCCGACAACGCCTTCGACGAATTGTTCCCCTGGGCGCCGGGGGCCGCGCCGATGCCGCTTGTCGCGCTTTTGGGCTCCGAACTGCCCGGCCGGCTCGAATGGGCGATGCGGCAGGGCGTTTCCTCCCATGTCGTCAAGCCGGTCCAGTCCAGCGGCGTGTTCAGCGCGCTGGTCATCGCCTTTGCCAATTTCGAGGCGGCGCGGGAGACCCAGCGCCTGATCGACGCGCTGACCGCGCGGCTCGACGGCCGCCCCGCCGTCATCCGCGCCGTGGTCGCGCTGATGGCGGCCTGCGGCATCGACGACACGGCGGCCTATGCGCGTATCCGCTCCGCCGCCATGGCCCGGCGCGTCACGGTGGAGGACTTCTGCGCGACGCTCGATCCGGGCGCCATCGACAGACTGTTCGCCGACCAGGTAAACCCCCGGAAGCAGACGCGCTGATGGATATTCTCAGGCGTTTGCTGCAACGCCGGCTCGCCCTGTTCGGCGTGATCGTCATCACGATCGCGGTGGTTGCAGCGGCCCTTGCCAACTGGATCGCGCCGTTCGATCCCGACGAGCAGTTCTTCGACGGGCTGACGCTGGAGGGCGCGCCGCTGCCGCCGGGCGAGCGCTTCCTGCTCGGCACCGACCTGCTCGGGCGGGATCTGCTGTCGCGGCTGATCTACGGCGCCCAGACGTCGCTGATCATCGGCATCGTCGCCAATGGCGTCTCGGTCCTTATCGGTTCGGTCGTCGGTATCGTCGCAGGCTTCACCCGCGGCTTTATCGGCGCGGCCCTGATGCGGCTCACCGACCTGATGATGGCCTTTCCCGCGCTGCTGCTGGCGATCGTGCTGGCGGCGATCTTCAAGCCGAGCCTGTGGATCGTCGCGCTGGTGATCGCCATGGTCAACTGGGTCCAGGTCGCCCGCATCATGTATTCGGAGACGGTGTCGCTGTCGGAGCGCGATTTCGTCGAGGCCGAGCGCAGCCTAGGCGCCTCGCGCGGCCGCATCCTCATCAGGCACATCGCGCCGCATCTTCTGTCCTCGATCATCGTCTTCGGCACGCTGGGCATTTCCACCACGGTGCTCCTGGAGGCGACCCTGTCCTATCTGGGCATCGGCGTGCAGCCGCCGACGCCGAGCTGGGGCAACATCATCTTCGAGAACCAGACCTATTTCGCCACCGCGCCCTGGCTGGTGTTCTTTCCAGGTCTTGCCATCGTCACGCTGGCGCTCGCCTTCAACCTGGTCGGCGACAGCCTGCGCGAGGTGCTCGACCCGACCATGAAGGGACGGCACTGATGGCGGCGTATCTGGCACGGCGGCTGACCGAATCGATGCTGATCCTGATCGGCATCACCTTCGTCACCTATGCGCTGCTCTATCTGGTGCCCGCCGACCCGGTCCGCCAGATCGCCGGCCGCAGCGCCACGGCGGAAACGGTGGAGAGCATCCGCCGGCAGCTCGGGCTCGACCTGCCCTTCTACCAGCAATACTGGCGCTATCTGACGTCGCTTCTGCAGGGCGATCTCGGCCGCTCCTACATCCAGCGCTCGGAGGTCAGCGAACTGATCCTCGCCCGCCTGCCGGCGAGCCTGCTTTTGATGGCGGCGGCGATCTTCGCCGAGCTGGTGATGGGCCTGACGATGGGCATCATCTCGGCGGTGCGGCGCAACTCCGCCACCGACCAGACGCTGATGGTGATCTCGTTCATCGGCGTCTCGGCGCCGCAATTCGTCGTCGGTATCCTGCTGCTTTACGTGTTTTCCGTGCAGCTCGGCTGGTTCCCGATCGGCGGCTACGGAACGCCGAGCCATCTGGTGCTGCCGGCGCTGACGCTCGGCATCATGGGGGCGGGCTGGTACTCGCGCATGATGCGCTCCTCGATGCTGAACGTGCTCGGCCAGGATTTCGTCCGCACCGCGCGCGCCAAGGGCCTGTCGAAGGTCAGGGTGGTGCTGCGCCACGCGGTGCCGAACGCGCTTTTACCGATCATCGCGATGATCGGCATCGACATCGGCATCTTCATGAGCGGCATCGTCGTCGTGGAATCCGTCTTCGGCTGGCCCGGCATCGGCCAGCTCGCCTGGCAGGCGATCCAGCGCGTCGACATCCCGATCATCATGGCGGTCACCCTGGTCGCCGCCTTCTTCATCGTCATGGGCAACCTTCTCGCCGACATCATCGCCCTCTTCATCGATCCCAGGATCAAGCTCAAGTGATGCGGCAAACCACCAACGCCAACCAACCGAAAAAGGGGAACTGAAATGAAATCATGGCTTCTCGCGGGCGCCGCCGGCGCCGCGCTCCTGACGGCCGCCGGCATGGCCCAGGCCGAGGACAAGCAGGGCGGGTCGATGATCGTCACCTACAAGGACGACGTGTCCACCCTCGACCCGGCGATCGGCTACGACTGGCAGAACTGGTCGATGATCAAGAGCCTGTTCGACGCGCTGATGGACTACGAGCCCGGCACCACCGAACTGGTGCCCGATCTTGCCGAAAGCTACGAGGTCTCCGACGACGGCCTGGTCTACACCTTCAAGCTGCGGCCGGGCGTCAAGTTCCACAACGGCCGGGAGATGACCGCGGCCGACGTGAAATACTCGCTCGACCGGGCGGTCAATCCGAAGACCCAGAGCCCGGGCGCCGGCTTCTTCGGCTCGATCGAGGGCTTCGACGCGGCATCCGCCGGCGACGCCGACGGCCTGTCGGGCGTCGAGGTGCTCGACGACCACACGGTGCGCATCAGCCTGTCGCGTCCCGACGCGACCTTCCTGCACGTGATGGCGCTGAACTTCGCCTCGGTCGTGCCGAAGGAGGCGGTCGAGGAGCATGGCGCCGATTTCGGCACCAACCCGGTCGGCACCGGCGCCTTCAAGATGACCGACTGGACCCGTGGCCAGCATGTCGTCTTCGAGCGCAATCCCGACTACTATCAGGAGGGCCTGCCGCGCCTCGACAAGATCACCTTCGAGGTCGGCCAGGAGCCGATCGTCGCCCTGTTGCGGCTCGAGCGCGGCGAGGTGGATATCGCCGGCGACGGCATTCCGCCGGCGAAGTTCCTGCAGACGATGAACGATCCGAAGTTCAAGGACCAGATCGTCGAGGGCAAGCAGCTTCACACCGGCTACGTCACCATGAACGTCAAGATGAAGCCGTTCGACGACGCGCGGGTGCGCAAGGCGGTCGCCATGGCGATCAACAAGGACCGGATCGTGCGCATCATCAACGGTCGCGCGGTGCCGGCGAACCAGCCGCTGCCGCCGCTGATGCCCGGCTACGATACCGAGTACCAGGGCCAGGCCTATGACGTCGAGGGCGCCAAGGCGCTGCTGGCCGAGGCGGGATACGGCGACGGCTTCGAAACCGAGCTCTATGTCGCCAACACCGATCCGCAGCCGCGCATCGCCCAGGCGATCCAGCAGGATCTCGCCGCGATCGGCATCAAGGCCGAGATCAAGTCGCTCGCCCAGGCCAACGTCATCGCCGCCGGCGGCGAGGAGGACCAGGCGCCGATGATCTGGTCGGGCGGCATGGCCTGGATCGCCGACTTCCCGGACCCGTCCAACTTCTACGGTCCAATCCTGGGCTGCGGCGGCGCCGTCAAGGGGGGCTGGAACTGGTCGTGGTACTGCAACGAGGAACTCGACGAGCGGGCCAAGAAAGCCGACGCCATGACCGATCCGGCGGACGCGGAAGCGCGCATCGAGGAATGGAAGCAGATCTTCACCGCCATTCAGGACGACGCCCCCTGGGTGCCGATCTTCAACGAGCAGCGCTTCACCATCCGCTCCGACCGGCTCGACGGTCCCGCCGGCATCTTCGTCGATCCGGTGCACATTCCCGTGCACTACGATTATGTCAGCGCCAAGGACGCGCAGTGACATCATGAGCGGATCGGCTGACCATACGATCCGGCGTGAACATCATCACTTCGGGTGGGATCATTCGATCCCGCCCGTTGCGACCGTGGCGCCGGGATCCTCGCTCTTCTTCGAATGCCTCGATTCCTCTGCCGGGCAGTTGACGCCCGATTCGACGGTCGAGGATGTGGCCAAACTGGATTTCGACAGGATCAATCCGGTCACCGGGCCGGTCTATATCGACGGTGCGGAGCCCGGTGATGCCATAAAGGTGACCATCGACCGCTTCGAACCCTCCGGCTTCGGTTGGACCGGCAACATTCCAGGCTTCGGACTGCTGGCGGACCAGTTTGAAGACCCGGCCTTGCAAATCTGGTCCTACGATCCGGTGGCGCTGACACCGGCGGCCTACGGGCCGGGCGGCCGGGTGCCGCTGAAGCCCTTCGCCGGCACAATGGGCGTTGCACCGGCCGAACCGGGCCTGCATTCCGTCGTTCCGCCGCGCCGGATCGGCGGCAATATGGACATTCGCGACCTTGCCGCGGGCAGCGAACTCTATCTGCCGGTGGAGGTCGCGGGCGGGCTGTTTTCCCTTGGCGACACCCATGCGGCCCAGGGCGACGGCGAAGTCTGCGGTACGGCAATCGAAAGCCCGGTGAACGTCGCCGTCACTGTCGATCTGGTCAAGGGCGCCAATCTCAGGATGCCGCGCTTTACCACGCCCGGGCCGGTCACCCGCCATCTCGACGCCAAGGGCTACGAGGTGACGACCGGGATCGGCGAGGACCTGTATCAGGGCGCTCGAGACGCGCTCAGCCAGATGGTCGATCTCATCGCCGGACGCTACAATATGGCGCCGGTCGATGCCTATATGCTGTGTTCGGTCTGTGGCGATCTCAGGATCAACGAAATCGTCGACATTCCGAACTGGATCGTCTCGTTCTACTTCCCGCGCGTCGTCCTGGAGTAGCGTGTTGGCGCAAACGCAAAGTGAGGCGGCGGCACCGGACACGTCCGGTGCGCCGCCTGTCCTCGACGTCCGCAACCTGACGACGCAGGTTGCGACGCCGAAGGGCGCGAAAACGGTGGTCGACGATGTTTCGCTCGCCCTTAGGCCGGGCGAAACGCTGTGCATTGCCGGCGAATCGGGCTCCGGCAAGTCGATCACCTCGCTCTCGGTCATGGGGCTGCTGCCGCCGTCGGCCCGGGTCAGCGCCGGCGAGGTGCGGCTTGAGGGACGCGATCTCCTGACGCTGTCCGAGCGCGAGATGCAGCATATTCGCGGCGGCGACATCGCCATGATCTTCCAGGAGCCGATGACGTCGCTCAATCCGATCATGACGATCGGGGCGCAGCTGGCCGAGGCGATCGGCATCCATCACGGGCTCGGCGGGGCGGCGGCCCGCCGCAAGGCGCTTCAAGCGCTCGATGCCGTGCGCCTGTCGGAAAGCGCCCGCCGCCTGAAGCAATACCCGCACGAACTGTCGGGCGGCATGCGCCAGCGGGTGATGATCGCTATGGCGCTGGCCGGCAATCCCAAGGTGCTGATCGCGGATGAGCCGACGACGGCGCTCGACGTCACCATCCAGGCGCAGATCCTGGCGCTGATGAACGATTTGAAGGCGGAGTTCGGCACCGCCATCCTGCTGATCACCCATGACATGGGCGTGGTCGCCGAAATGGCAGACCGGGTCATCGTCATGAATGGCGGCCGGATCGTCGAGGCACGGCCGGTGCGGGAGCTGTTTTCAGCCCCCCGCGAACGTTACACGCAGGACCTGCTGGCCGCCGTTCCCAAGCTCGGCAGCACAAGGGGCGAACCCGCGGCGAGCCTGAACGACGGCGGCGGCGAGTCGGTCGTTTCCATCCGCGACCTGACCGTCCGCTTCGATATCACGGGCGGATTGCTGCAGCGCCCCGTCAAGCGGGTCCATGCGGTTGAGCGGGTGTCGCTGGATATCCGTGCCGGCGAGATCGTCTCGCTGGTCGGCGAGAGCGGCTGCGGCAAATCGACGATCGGCAAGTCGCTGGTCAACCTCATCACCTGGCAGGGCAGCATCCGGATCGCCGGCCGCGAGATCGCCGGCCTGTCGGCGGGCGCCATGAAGCCGGTGCGCGAAGACATCCAGTTGATCTTCCAGGACCCTTACGCGGCGCTCAATCCGCGCATGAGCGTCGGCGACCTGGTCGGCGAGCCGCTTGTCATTCACGACATCGCCGATGGCTCGGAGCGAAAGGACCGGGTCGCCGACCTGTTCCGCCGGGTCCATCTCGATCCGGCGATGATGAACCGGCACCCGCACGAGTTCTCCGGCGGCCAGCGCCAGCGCATCTGCGTCGCCCGCGCGCTGGCGCTCAATCCGAAGGTCATCATCGCCGATGAGGCGGTGTCGGCGCTCGACGTATCGGTCCAGGCGCAGATTCTCGACCTGTTGCGGGAATTGCAGGACGAGCAGGGCCTGAGCTATCTGTTCATTTCGCACGACATGGCGGTGGTCGAGCAGATCAGCCACCGCGTCGCGGTGATGTATCTCGGCCAGATCGTCGAGACCGGACCGCGCGACCGGGTCTTCGAGGATCCGCGGCATCCTTATACGCAGCGCCTGCTCGACGCCGTTCCCGTCGCCGACCCGGCCAGACGCCGCGACACGCTTCCGCTATTGGACGGCGAGGTGCCGAGCCCGATCTTCTCGCTCGGTCACGAGCCCGAAATCCTGTCGCTACGCGATGTCGGCGACGGCCATCTGGTCGCCGCGACGGGATAGAGACGCTACCGTCCCTGCTTCGTCCCGCCGACAAGCTCGTCGAAGATCATCGAGAAAAGCTCGCGCTCCGACGTGATGTCGAGCTTGAAATAGAGCCTGTGCTTGTGGTTGCGCACGGTGCCGGCGCTGATGTTGAGCGCCTCGGCGATGCGGGCGGTGGGCTCGCCGGTCAACAGCCGCGAGACGATGTCGATCTCGCGCTGGGTGAGGTCATAGCTGGCGGCGAACTGGCTGCGCCAGTCCTCGGTCGGGACATACATGTAGCCGGGCGAGACCTGCTCGAGCACCACGCAGGTGCCGCCCGGCGCGATGGCGTTCGAGGGCTCCAGCGTTTCCCAATGCAGCATGCGTTCCGGCGCGACGCGGCGCGAGCCCTGCGCCGACCGCCCGGCGTCGGCGGCGAAGTCCGCCTCGCTGTCGGGCGTAACGCTGGCTGCCCAGCTTGCCGTGCGAAAGAGGATGTTGCCGCCGGTGTCGAGAATGATCATCGCCACGTCCGGCTGGTCGAGGGTATGGCCGGTCCGCGCCCACAGGCTCTGGTTGACGTGCAGCCGATTGAGCCGCTCCAGGGTCGCGTGGATGTGGCGCGCCCTCGCGATGTCGGATGCCGAAAAACTGCGCTTGCCCCGGTCGAGGCAGAGCGCGATGCTGACGCCGCCGATCGCCGGCAGCAGAAACACCAGTTCGTCCCTGATCAGGGCCGTGTGGAACATCTCGTCGTAGAACACCGTATCCTGCGCGTTCCGCCGCAGTTGCTCGAACGTCACGACCGCTTCGGCCGTTCCGCGGCGGACCATGCGCAGCAAGGGATCGATCCGGTAGTGCGTGTCGAGATAGCCGGCGACGGCCTCCTCGGGCATCGACCGGTTGACGAGAAACTTCGGCTTGGCATAGCGCGCATAGCGGATCACCAGCCAGCGTTTGCAGCCGACGAAACGGGCGACGCTTTCGGAGAGGCGATCGTAGAAATCGTCCCTGCCGACGCTGTCGATGACCGATGCGAGCCCCTCCAGAAACCCTCGATAGCCATCCGAGGCGGCGCGCTCACGGTCTTCTGTGAGATGTGTTTCGCGATCCACGAGGGCAGAATAACTAACTGAAATCTCGATGAAAAGACTGTTTCTGCGCTCGTTCTTCGGACGGCGGCATGACAGTTGTCACCATTGAGCATTGCCGCGCCGCAGCCTCTTCTTGTCGCAAATATCCCGATTAAGGAGAGCCCTTGTCCGCCCTTCGCCGACGAAGCAACGCTCGCGCTTGCCGGCGCAGTCGAGGCTGTCGTCGAACCGTTGCCGCTTCCCCTTCCCCACCAACAGGACCCATCGCATGTTCGCACCGAGAATCCCCGACAGTGAATTCGCCGACCGCCGCCGCCGCACCCAGGAGATGGCCAAGCAGATGGGGCTCGACGCGCTCGTCGTCTGGTCGCGCAGCGGGCATGCGGTCGAGGCCTATGGCGATCTCTACTACCTGACCAATTTCGTCTCGCTGTTTCCCTGCGTGCCGGACCGGGCGACCTGGTCGAGCCGGGGCCATGGCGCGCTGGTCCTGCCCGTCGACGGCGACGCGATCCTCATCACCGACTATCTCGACGATCCCGAGGACCGGGTGAAGGTCGCCGACGTGCGCCTGTCCATCGACCTTGCCGCCGGCGTCGCCGACGTGCTGCGCGAGACGGGCCTCCTCGACAAGCGGCTCGGAATGGCGGGCATGATGTCCTATCTCGTCAGCGCGCATAAGCGCATGGAGGCGCGCGCCGGGCAGACGATCGACTTCGTCGACGCCGACGCCATCCTCGACCGGCTGCGCCTGATCAAGAGCCCGGCCGAGATCGCCCATATGCGCTGGTCGGCCGGGGTCGGCGTCAAATGGATGGACGCGACCATGGCCGCGGTCGTGGAGGGCAACACCGAGGGCGACGCCGTCGGCGCCGGCCTTGAAGTTCTCGCCGCCAATGGCGGCACGCAGCAGGATATCGCGATCGCCAGCGGCCCCAATTCGATGCACTACATGGGCAGCTCCGGCATGCCCCACTGGAACGTCACCCGGCCGCTGGAGACCGGCGATCTCGTCCATATCGACCAATGGGGGCCGGTCGATGCCTACTACACCGACTTCGCCCGCTCCACCGTCGTCGGCGGCAAGCCGAGCGATGGCCAGCGCGAATTGCTCGACGGCAATGTCGCGCTGATCCATCACATCATCGAGGGCATCCGGCCGGGCGAGACGACCTTCGGCGATCTCTACCGGCGCGGCTCGCGCTGGCTCGACGACAACGGCTTTGCCAACCACAAGACGACCGGCGACGAGACCAACGCGTTCAGCCAGCTCTTCCCCTGCTTCGGCCACGCGCTGGGCCTTGGCATCGACGGGCCCTGGATCACCGAGGACGAGACGACCGTGATCGAGGCGAACATGACGCTTGCCGTCGAAGCGCTCGTCAGCAAGCCGGGCGTCGGCGCGTCGAACTACGAGGAAGACGTCCTCGTCACCGAGACCGGGGCGGAGATCCTGACCGCCGGCTGCGACGCAAAGCGCTGGGCCTGAGGCCTGTCGGTCTCACCGCGCCGCGACCCACGGCACAAAACACCCGATAGGAGAGGAATACCGACATGATCAGGAAAACCCCGCGTTTGTTGAGACATATGGCGGCCGCGACGCTTGCCGCCGCGAGCCTGGCCGGGCCGGCTGTCGCCGAGGACACGATCGGGCTCGGCGCGCCGATCCCGCTGACCGGCTATTTCGCCGCCGACGGCGAGACGATGGAACATGCGATCCGCCTCGCCGTCGACGAGATCAATGCCGATGGCGGCCTGCTCGGCAAGCAGGTCGAGGTCATCACCTTCGATATCGGCGACCTGACGCCGGACAAGCTGACCGCGGCCGCCTCCAACCTGATCGAGCGTGAGGGCGTCAGCGTCCTGATCAACGGCTATGGCGGCATGGGGCCGGATATCCCGGCCTTCTGCCCCTATGACATTCCCTATATCCACAACGATGCGGTGACCAGCGTCGTCGAGCTCACCGAACGGATGGGCTGCGGCGCGATCTTCAACGCCTCCGACGTCGACTACAGCTACGGCGGGGAGGTGTTCAGGCAGATCCTGGGAACCGGTCACGACTTCGAGCGCAAGACGATCGCCATCGTCCATGGCGACTTCGAATGGGACATTCGCCTCGCCGAAGGCATGGCGGAAGCCGCGGAGGAGGCGGGCTGGGAGGTCGTCTTCACCGAGGAAGTGCCCTATGACACGGTCGAGTGGACCGGCATCCAGTCGAAGATCCGCGAGGCCAATCCCGCGCTCATCCACCTGGAGGCGCTCGAGCCGGCCGTCGCGACGACCTTCATCGACCAGTTCGGCAATCAGCCGATCGACGATGCGCTGGTCAGCGTCGGCTATATCGGCGCGACGCCCGGCCTCGACGAGGTGATCGCGCAGGGCAAGGCGGAGGGCGTGCTCGCCTTCACGCTCAATGCCCATCTCGAAGACGCGGCCGGCGACACCTTCGCCGAGAGCTGGAAGGCGGCCTATGACAACGAGCCGCCGCTGAGCCTCGCCGCGGCCGTCTACGACATGGTGCGGATCTGGGCTACCGCGGTCGAAGCGGTCGGCGATCCGTCCGACTATGCGGCCATTGCCGACACGATCCGCACGCTTGATTATGACGGGATTGCCGGGAAGTACGTCTTCAACGAGCGGAACTTCATCGAAACCGGGTCCGAAACGCAGCCTGCCCAGCTCCTGCAGGTTCAGGACGGCAATCGCGTCCGCCTGATGATCGGGCAGGAGAAGGCCGGCGAGATCCGCGCACCCGACTGGTCCAACTGATCGGACCCCAACTGATCGGACACCGTCCAACCGACCAGACAGACGGCCGGCCCCGCAAGATGCCGGGGCCGGTTGTCCTTTAAGGATGGATGCGTCCGCCCCGCAGGAAAGCCGGTTCACCATGGCCCTGATGTCGCTTGATACCGTGTCGATGCGCTTCGGCGCCTTCCAGGCGCTTAGCGATCTCTCCTTTGCGATTCTTGAAGGCGAGATCCTTGGCGTCGCGGGACCGAACGGCGCGGGCAAGAGCACGCTGATGAATGTCTGCACCGGCGGGCTCGCGGCGAGCGGCGGGCGGGTGATTTTCGAAGAACAGGATATCACGAAGACCGGGCGGCACCGCCGCTGCGGGCTCGGCATCGCGCAGACCTTCCAGATTCCGACCCTCCTGTCCTCGCTCACCGTCGGCGAGAACCTGCTTGCCGGCCATCTCTTCGGCGCCGAGGCGTCCGGCCGGGCGCCGGCTATCGATCTCGATACGGCGATCCGCACGGTTGATCTCGGAGCGGCGCTGAACCGGCCCGCCTCCGAGGCCGACCTGCTCACGCGCAAGCGCATCATGCTGGGGGCGGCGCTGGCGACCGGGCCGAAGATCCTGTTCATGGACGAGCCGCTCGGCGGCCTCAATGCCGACGAGATCGACATCCTGCTCGACACTGTCCGCCGCGTCCGCGACGGGCTCGGCGTCACCGTCGTGATGGTCGAGCACAAGACGCGGGCGCTGGCCGAGATCGCCGATCGCATCCTGATCATCAATTTCGGACGCTTCGTCATGCTCGACCGGCCTGAGGTCGTCCTGAACGACGACCACGTCGTGGAGATCTATCTGGGCAGGAAACACGATGCTTGAGGTCGAGCGGATCAACGTCTTCTACGGCGACTTCCACGTGCTGCACGACGTCTCGCTGTCGGTTGCCGAGGGGGAGATGGTGGCGGTGATCGGCGCAAACGGCCACGGCAAGAGCACGCTTCTGAAGACGATCTGCGGGCTGATGCCCGCCCGCTCCGGCGCGATTGCGTTCCGGGGCAGGGAGATTGCCGGACGATCGCCACCGGCGCTGATCGGCGAGGGCCTTGTCTATGTCGCCGAGGACCGGCGGCTGTTTCCCGACATGACGGTTTTGGAAAACCTGCAGCTTGGCGCGTTCCGGCCCGAGGCGCGGCGGCACGAGAAACGCAATCTGGAGCGGGTCTTCGAGCTCTACCCGCGCCTGGCCGAGCGCCGCGGCCAGTTGTGTCGGACGCTGAGCGGCGGCGAATCGCAGATGGTCGCGCTCGGCCGCGGCCTGATGTCGAACCCGACCCTGCTTGCCATCGACGAGCCCTCGCTCGGCCTTGCGCCCAATCTCACCGCGCAGATGCTTGAGACCATCGCCACGCTCAACGAGGACGGGCTGACGATCCTGATCGTTGAGCAGAGCATCGCCCAGCTTGAGGGCCTGATCGACCGGACCTTCGCGATCGAGGAGGGGGTATTAAGGGAAAGCGCGCCAGTGGACGGATCACCGGCATGAGCCAGACCATCGAGATCCTGATCGGGGGCCTGAGCCAGGGCGCCGTCTACTGCCTCATCGCCGTCGGCCTGTCGCTTGTCTACGGCGCGTCGCGCATCCTGAACTTCGCCCACGGCTCGCTTTATTCGCTGGGCGGCTATATCGCCTGGGCGCTTGTCGTCGGCTATTTCAACCTGCCGCTGTGGCTCGCGGTCGTTATCGCGATCCCGCTGCTGTTTGCGACCGGCGTCGGCATCGAGCGGCTGGTCATCCGGCCGCTTCGCAGCTGGGGCAACTGGCGGATCAACACGATCATGGCGACGCTCGGGCTCGCCTTCATCATCGAGAACACGCTGCAACTGGTGTTCGGCCCGGGCACCAAGTCGATCCCCGCCTTCATCGAGGGCACCGTCACGCTCGGCACGATCACGATCTCGTCCTACAAGCTGTGGATGTTCGTGATCTCGCTGGCGCTTGTCGGGGCGCTCGAATTCTTCCTGGCGCGCACCCGCTACGGCCAGGCCGTGCGCGCCGTCTCGCAGGACATCCAGGGGGCCAAGCAGGTCGGTGTCGATGTCAACCAGGTCTTCGCCTTCACTTTCGGGCTCTCGGTGGTGCTGGCGGGGCTCGCGGGGATCCTGCTTGCGCCGATTTTCCTGATTTCGCCCGTCGGCGGCTGGGGTCCCTTCCTGAAGGCCTTCGTGATCGTCGTGCTCGGCGGGCTCGGCAGCACCAAGGGTGCTTTCGTGGCCGCCTTCGTCCTCGCCATCCTGGAGGGCTTCGTCATCTTCTATATCGGTCCGAACTGGGTGATGCCGGCCTGGCTGTTGGTGCTGATCGTCGTGCTCGCGGTGCGGCCGAAGGGGCTGTTCGGGGTCTGGGAGAGCTGACATGAGCGAAACGACCAACCCCGGCACGGCGAACGGCCCGACGTCGATCCGGTCGGTCTTCAAGGGCGACCGCTTCGGCCGCGACAGTGGCCTCTTCTGGGCCGCCGTGGCGCTGCTGGCGCTTGCCGGCGGGCTGATCGGCGACAGCTATGTGCTGCATATCTTCATCCTGGTCTTCATCTGGTGCGTGGTGATCGCCTCCTGGGACCTGATCCTCGGCTATGCCGGCATCTTCAACTACGCCCAGCTCGTCTTCTTCGCCTTCGGTGCCTATACGGCGGCGATGCTGTCGATCTATGCCGATACGACGCCACTCCTCTCGATTGCGATCGCCGGGCTTAGCGGAGCGGTGGTCGGCGTGCTCGTCGCGTTGCCGACGCTGCGGCTGAAGGGCGAATACATCGCGCTCTACACCTTCGCGATCCATCTGGCCCTGCCGCCGATCATCCAGCAGGGGCGGTCGATCGGCATGGGTGGCAATACCGGCCTTCTGGGGATTCCCAGGGTCGAATTGTTCGGCACGACGCTCTCGACGATCGACAAGCAGGCCTGGTTCTGGCTGGCGCTCGCCTTCGGGTCGGTGTGCGTCTACGCGGTCTATTTCCTGATCCTGCGCAGACGCGCGGGGCTTGCCTTCATCGCGATGCGCGATGTCGACGCCTTCGCCCAGGCGATCGGCGTCAACGCGGTGCGCTACAAGCTCGCCGCCTTCATGATCTCCGCCTTCTTCACCGCGATCGCCGGCGGCCTCTACGCCCATTACACCGCGGTGGTCACGCCGAAGATCCTCGGCACCGAGTTCTTCCTGATGGCCATGGTCATGCTGGCGATCGGCGGCATGGGCCGGTTCCCGGGCGCGATAATCGGTGTTTTCGTGGTGGTGATCGGCAACGAGCTGCTGCGCGCCTTCGACGACTACCGGCTGCTGCTGCTCGGCATCGCGGTCGTCCTCGTCGTGATATTCCTGCCGCGCGGGATCGCCGGCGCCTTTCTCGGACAGGGCGGCAGCCGGTCGCGCTGAACGTCTGATCAGGCTTCAGCCGTTCGGTGCGGCGATGTCGTTCGGCGCGGCGCTGCCGGTCCGGGCGGTCCGCCGCCGGCTGCGACTGCTGCGCGGATCGGCGACCGGCACGGCGTCGAGCAGCGTGCGCGTATAGGAATGGGCGGGCGTTTCGCAGACCGCCTGGCACGGGCCGATCTCGACGAGCCGGCCGCCCTGCATGACGCCGACGCGATGGCTGATCCGGCGGACGACGGCGATGTCGTGGGAGATGAAGAGATAGGCAAGGCCCAGATCGTGCTGCAGCTCCAGCAACAGGTCGAGGACCTGGGCGCGGATCGACGCATCGAGCGCCGACACCGCCTCGTCGGCGACGATCAGCTTCGGCGACAGGGCAAGGGCGCGGGCGATGCACAGCCGCTGGCGCTGCCCGCCGGAAAAGGCATGCGGATAGCGGGTCAGGAGGTCGGGTGCCAGCCCGACGCGGCGGGCGAGCCCTTCCACCCGGTCGGCAAGCTCGCTGCCCCTGGCCGCCCGGTGGATCACCAGCGGTTCGGCGATCTGGGCAAAGGCCGTGCGGCGCGGGTTGAGCGAGCCGAAGGGATCCTGGAACACCATCTGCATGTGCCGCCGGATGGTCTGTAAGTCGCGCCGCAGCAGGCCGAGCACATCGGTGCCGTCCAGGCGCACCGCGCCGGCGGTCGGCTCGATCAGCCGCAGGATCGACTTGGCCAGCGTTGATTTGCCGCTGCCGGATTCGCCGACGATCGCCAGCGTCTCGCCGGCAGCGAGATCGAGCGACACGGTGTCGACGGCCCGGAAACGGGCTTTTCGGTGCCCCGGTCCGGTGGCTTTCAGCCGGAACTCCGTCACCAGATCGCGGACCTGGAGCATCGGCGGCGCGCTGTCTTCGGCAATGGTTTGCGCGGGTGTGGCGGGTTGCCTGCCGATGCCGGATACGACGACCGCCGACAGCAGTTCTTTGGTGTAAGCGTGCGTCGGCGCGGTCAGAAGCGGCTCGACATCGCCGTCATCGACCACCCGGCCATGGCGCATCACCGCGACCCGGTCGGCCATCTCGGCGACCACGCCCATGTCGTGGGTGATGAACAGCACCGACATGCCGGTTTCCGCCTTGAGCTCCGCGATCAGGTCGAGGATCTCCGCCTGGATGGTGACGTCAAGCGCCGTCGTCGGCTCGTCGGCGATCAGCAGCGCCGGCTTGCAGGCGAGTGCCATCGCGATCATCACCCGCTGCTGCATGCCGCCGGACAGTTCATGGGGATAGGCATCGAACCGCCGGCTTGCGTCGGGCAGGCGTACCCGGTCGAGCAGCGCGACAGCGCGGCGCCTGGCCTCGGCATGGCCGGTGCGTTCGTGCCGGCGGATCACCTCGCAGATCTGCGCGCCGACGGTGTGGGCCGGATTGAGCGAGGACATCGGCTCCTGGAACACCATGGCGATGCGGTTGCCGCGCAGGCCGCGCAGCGTCGTCCTGTCGGCCCGGGCAAGGTCAACCGGCTTAGCATCGCGCTGGTCGGAAAAGAGGATCTCGCCACGCTCGATCCGGCCGCCGCCGAGCTCCACCAGGCGCAGGACGGCAAGCGCCGTCACCGATTTGCCCGAGCCGGATTCGCCGACGATGCACAGGGTCTCGCCGCGACGGATTTCGAACGACACACCGTCGACGGCGCGTGTCGTGCCCTGCCGGTCCCGGAAGGTGACCGAGAGGTCGCGGACGGTGAGGATCGTTCCGGACCTGGTGGCAGTCTGGCTCATGTCCGGAGCTTCGGGTCGAGCAGGCGGGCGACGATGCCCGTGACGGCGTTGATTGCGACGACGGAGGCGGCCAGCAGCACGGCCACGGCCTGGATGGTCGGGTAGTCGCGGCCAAGCACGGAATCGAGCGCCAGCTTGCCGATGCCGGGAAGCCCGAACAGCACCTCCATGGTGATGGTGCCGCCGACGAGGCCGGTGAGGACGAGGCCGGACAGGGCGATCACCACGCTCAGCGAATTGGGCAGGATGTGGCGCCAGACGATCGCCGCCCGCCCCAGGCCCTTGGCATGCGCGGTCCGGACAAACTGGGCGGTCGCCGTCTCCTTCAGGTCCTCGTGCAGCGGCTTGACGATCTGGCCGGCGACGTCGATGCCGATGATCACGCATGGCAGGACCATGTTGCCCAGAAGCGGCATCCAGTCGAGCCAGAGCACGAAGACCAGAATGGCGAGAATGCCGGCGCAGAAGGTCGGCATGGCGATCGACCAGACATTGATGGCGTTGACCAGCGCCGGCAGCGGCGAGCGCGGCCAGATCACGGCGGCGACCGCGACGCCGATCGCCAGCGTCAGGCCGATGACGAAGCTCCAGAAGGCGAGCGTCAGCGTGGTCGGCAGCGCCCGCACGATGAGATCGGCGACCGGCCGCTGGAACCGGATCGACAGGCCGAGTTCGCCCTGCGCGACCCGGCCAAGCCAGATCAGCAACTGCTCGGCCTGGCTGCGATCGAGGCCGAGTTCCTGCCGCATCTGTTGCTTTGCCTCTTCGGTGAGGCCGCCTTCGATGCCGAGCAGGTCGACGACGTCGCCGGGCACCACCCGCACCAGCACGAAGATCAGCACCGTTATGCCGAGCACGAGCAGGAGGGCGCGCAAGGCCGAAGCGGCGATCATGAGGAAACGGCTGGTCACGGCCGCGCGCCCTCGTCGACGAGGCGGCGCGGGTCGAGCCGCAGGCGCAGGCGGTCGCCGAGAAGCGCCAGCGAGATGGTCAGGAGCGACAGCGCGATCACCGGCGCCAGAACGGCGACCGGATTGCGTTCTATATACTGGGCGGCCTGCGCGATCATCCGGCCCCAGGTGGGCGTGTCGGGCTCCACCCCGAGCCCGAGGAAGCTGAGAACGGATTCGGTCACGATGCAGCGCGGCAGCACGATCGTCGCCTGGGTGACGAAGGCGCCGGAGACGTTCGGCAGGATGTGCGTGAACAGGATGCGCCAGCGGCCGGCGCCGAAGCTCTCCGCCGCGGTGACATAGTCCATCGCCAGTTCGCGGTGATAGGTCGCCCGCGCCACGTGCGCGAAGATCGGCGCGAAGGTGACGCCGAGCGCAATCGTCACCGGGCCGAGGCCGGCCCCCAGCGCGACGACGAGGAGAAGGGCGAGCAGAACGCCGGGCATGGCGCGGATGAGGTCGACGAAGGCATAGAATACCGTCTCGGCCGGACCGCCCGCCGCCGAGGCGGCGAAGCCCAAGAGCCCGCCGAGGAGGAGGGCAACGAGGACACCGCCGAGGCCGGCTTCCAGGCTGAGCCGGGTGCCGACGATCAGGCGGGCGAGGACGTCGCGGCCGAGATGATCGGTGCCGAGCAGATAGGTGTCGCTCGGACCCTGATTGCGGTTGAGGAGGTCCTGCTCGAAGGGATCGACCCCGCTCAGCGTCGGGCCGGCGATGGCAACGAATACCGCGACCGCGACGATGACATAGGGGATCGACGCGATCAGCCGGCGGGCAAGACCCGGTATGGAAACCGGGCCTTGTGCGTTGTCGTATCGAAGGGGGGACGCTTCGTCCGCGGGCCGAGCCTTCGCGGCGGTCCTGTCCAAAGCGCCCTCGGCCATCGCGCTTATTTACCGCTGTCGAGCCAGGTGTGGGCCAGCCCACCGTCGACCCGGTTCGGCGACCAGGTGAAGCCGGTCTCGAAGCCCTTGACGTCGGAGCGGACACCGAAGGCGTTGGAGGCATGGCCGACGACCTTGGTGTAGTAGCGGTCCATGATCCGCTTCCAGGCGTCGAGATATTTCGCCCGGCGCGTATCGTCATCCACCGTCGTCACCGCGTCGGTGATCATGGCGTCGAGTTCGGGATCCTGCACGCCGCCCCACAGAACCGGGTTCGGGCCATCCGACATGAAGCGGACGAAGCGCAGGAAGATGTCGGCGCGCGGGCCCGAGGCCATCGGCGCGATATCCCACTGGTATTCGCTGAGCAGCTTCTGGGTGCCGAGATCGTCGAGCGCGGTGTGCTCGACATTGAACCCGAGTTTCTTGACCATCTGAACGGCGACCTCGGCATAGGGCTCCTGCCAGGACACCATCTTCACGGTCGTCTCCGCCGGGTTGACGCCGGCCTCCGCCAGCATGGCCCTGGCCTTGTCGAGGTCGGGCTTGACGTGGACGTCGGCGGCGTCGAGGGCTTCGTCGAAGTAGAAGTTGCCCGGAATGGCCATCTGGTTGGTGACGATGCCGTCCTCGCCGGCGATGAAGTTCATGTAGGCGGTCTTGTCGAGCGCGTAAGCGACGGCTTCACGAACCTTGACGTTGTCGAAGGGCGGGTTCGGCGAGCGGTTGTTGAAGGACCAGAAATACCACGTCGTGTCCTTCAGGAACTGGACGTCGATATCGTCGTCGGCGCGCAACTCGGGCAGCGCATCACCGGGAACGCGCGCGACATGCAGGTCGCCGGCGCGCAGCGCCAGGGCGTTCTCGTCGACGGCGTCGCGCAGGTCGAAATGCACGGCGTCGAGATAGGGCAGGTCCGCCTGCCAGTAGGCCTCGTTCTTCGGCGCGATCAGCTCGACCTTCGGGGTCCAGGTGCCGAACTTGAACGGGCCCGTGCCGATCGGCGTGGTGATCGTGTCGTCCCAGCCGGGCGAGGCCGGCGACAGGATCCAGGCCTCCGAGATCAGGTTGAGGAAGGCGGCATAGGGCTTCTGCATCCGGACGACGAAGGTCGTGGCGTCGGGCGCCTCGAAGCCGTCGACCTGTTTCATGGCGCTCGCCAGCCAGCCCTTGGTGACGTTGGCCTTGATCCGGTCGAAATTCGCCTTGACGGCGTCGGCGGTCATCGGCGTGCCGTCATGGAAGACGACGTCGGGACGCAGCGTGAAGGTGTAGGTCCGGCCGTCCTCGGACACGTCGAAGCTCTCGGCAAGCCACGGCTTGACGGAACCGTCATTGGCGATCGAGGTCAGCGCCTCGGCATAGACCTGCTGCACGCCGATCGAGCCGGTGTGGCGGTGCGGGTCGGCGGTGTCGAGGCCGAGGGTGGCGAAGGTCAGCATGCCGCCGTGCTTCGGCGTCTCGGCGGCGACGAGACCGCCCCCTGGAAACTGACCGGCCGACAGGGTGAGGGCGAGCGCGGTCGCGCCGGCGAATACCGAGCGCCGCGTCAGGGTCGATTTGAGCATCGTGCTTCCTTTCCGGGTGGGGCCGTCTTCAGGACGGCCGTGACAACGCGCGGCCGGACAGGCCCTCGGCGGGCAGGCCCAGATGCGCGAGGATGGTGGGCGCCAGGTCGACCAGGCTGGTCGGCTCTGTCCGGGCCGCGCCGGCGGCAAACCCGTCGCCTTCGATCATCAGGAAAGGGGACTGCTCGTAGCGGCCCAGTCCGCCATGCTGGCCGCAGCCGAGGCGGTCGGCCTTGCCCGCCATCGGCTTGACGGCCTGGCTGAGACCCGGGACGCCGTAGCTGTTTTCGTCCTCGCTCGCCGCCATCGAGACGTAGAGCGCAAGACCCCGCCCGTCGTCCTGGCCGATCTCGGCGAGGCGGTCGGCCGCAACGACCTCTCCGGCCCAGGCCGCCTCCGCCACCTGGTCGGCGAGCGCTGGAAGCTGGTCGCGCCCGCGCTCGGTTGCGTAGATCAGGGCGGCGGTGCCGTTGGGCGCGACGACGAGGTCGCCGGCGGCGAGTGCTGCGCCGAAGCCGAGCCGCTCCAGTTCGCCCACGACATCGATCACCGCCGTCACCGTCTGGTGGCCGTGGTCCGATCCGACGGCAAGGAGGATATCGTCGCGATCGCGCAGCCGCCGCACCGCGTCGATCACCCGGCCGGCATTGGCGTCTGCGGCGCGCAGGATCTCGAGGTGCTCGGGCGATCCCAGTGGCAGGGCATGCTGGCAGGTGTCGGGTTCCCCCATCCAGATGAGGCCGTAGGCGGGAGCGGTCTCATCTGCCAGCATCGTTTCGAGGAACTGATCGGTCATGAGCCGATCGCCGTCGATATTGCCCTTGACCGGCAGCGGTGGCAGGTCGACACGGCCCGGTCCGCGTGATCCGGCGCGATGGAAGACATGGCCGTGGCCGTCCGGGTCGTGGACATAGGCGGCGCCGGGCGAGACGTTGGAATAGATGACGGTGCCGCCATGGTCCGCCACCCGTTCCGCCATCGTCGGGCGGTCGAGCGCATGGCCCGTTACGCGGCGGCGATGCGGCAGGAACTCGGGCAGGCCGACATCGTGCACGGTCAGCCGCCCCGCCTCTAGCAGGGCCAGCGCGTTGCCCTCGATCCCGTGCGCGGCGGGATAGGTGCCGGTGGCGACCGAGGAGGAGGCGACGCGGGTGACCGACGGCGCGACGCTGCGGTGGGCGGAGAACCATTCCGCGCTGTCCCGGAACGCCGCCAGGCGCGGCGTCAACTCCGGTGTGACGAAATCGCGCCGAAGGCCGTCGAGAATGAGGGTGATTGCCCGCCGCATCTGTCACCGCGTCCCGTGGCGCGCGACGCCGGGGATGCCGCGATTGCAATTGGGGAAGGCACTGCCGACACCGCCAGGAACGGTGCGCTCCACCACGGCGCCGGGAATCGTCGCGGCCCGTAACCCCTCTGTCGCAAACATCGATTAGCCTTTCGAGCGATCAAGCGCTTGCCGGTTTCTGCGAGAAAGAGTGCCCAGCGCGATGGTCTCCGTAAAGTGAAAATTAGGAAAATGACTGTTCCTTCCGCTCACAGATCGCCGTGGTCAAGACTACCGTTGAAAGCGCTTCTTGTTTTCGAAAGTGTAGTGCGTCACAAAAGCGTAAAAATGGCAGGAGAGGAATTCTCCGTGACGCATAGTGCGATCAGCAAGAACCTGTCTATTCTGGAAGGCTATTTAGGATACGAGCTTTTCAACAGGGTCGGCAGGACGATGACGCCGACCATGGAAGCCGAGATCCTGGCCAAGGCGGTGCGCGAGGCCGAAGACCTGATAGACGGCGCGTTGCGCGGCATCGCCGAGCGGCGGACCGCGGTCGTGCTCAACATCGCCGCGCCGGCGACCTTCGCGATGCGCTGGCTCGTTCCGCGTCTGCCCGATTTCGCCAGCCGATACGGCCATATCCGCCCGCAGATCCGCCCGACCCATACGCCCGACGACTGGCTGGCGGGTACGTTCGATATCGTGCTGCGGCGCGGCGCCGACATTCCGGGCCACCTGGCGCCGAGGCCGCTGTTCACCGAGACGATGGGGCTGATCGCGACAGAGGCCGTGGCCGACAGGGTGCGCGCGCAGGGCGGGCTTCGGGCCGGCGACCTGATCAGCGCCGATACCAGGCCGGGAGAGCTCGACGCCTGGCTGCAAATGGCCGGCCTGGAGAGACAGGCGGCCGAAATCGCGGAGCGCTATCCGCATAACTACATCGCGCTGGAGGCGGCGCTGGCCGGGCGCGGGGCCATTGTCGCCTCGCTCCAAATCGTCGCCCAGTTCCTGGAGGACGGACATCTCGTCGAAGTCTTTCCGGGGCGGACCATCGCCGGCGAGACCTATTATGTCGGCTACGACCCGCGATCGCCGAAACGATCCTGCTTCGACGCCTTCGCCGCCTGGCTCGAGACGCAGACGCGGATGCCGGTCGCGGCGTAAACCGGGGAATCGGCAACAAGACTGTCATGTTCTCGCGGTATTTCGGCTCGAAACGCGATTCCGCAAGGCATGTCAATGAAAGTTCCCACCGAAAACAGGGGCTCTTCGGAGCCATTCGTGCCGGATGCGCCGCCGCACTCCGACCAATCATCTTCCGGGCGACCATTCCGCGAGCGTCTCGCCCTCTCGACGATGGGCACGTCGCCGGTATCGATGCTCACGATGATGAACGACTGGGCCCTGCATCTGGCCAGCGCGCCGGACAAGCAGATCTCGCTGGCGCGGAAGGCGTCGGAGAGCTGGTCGGGCTGGCTGCGCTACGTCGCCAAGGGGTGTCCCGCCGAAGAGGAGGACCGTCCGATCGCGCCCCGGCCGCACGACCGGCGCTTTGCCCACGAGACCTGGACGCAGGCGCCCTTCGCGGCCATGGCGCAGGCCTTTCTGCTGGCCGAGGACTATGTCGATCACGCAACCTCCGACGTTCCCGGACTGAGTGCCGACCACGACAGGGCGATGACCTTTCTGGCCCGGCAGATGATGGATGCGGTCGCGCCGTCCAACTTCCTGGCGACCAGTCCCGAGGCGATCGCCCGTACGGTCGAGCAGGGCGGCATGAACCTGGTTCATGGGTCGGCGGCGCTGGCGCGCGACCTGGGCGCGACCCTGCGCGGCCAGGGGCCGCGTCCCGAAAAGGCGGTCGGGCGGGATGTCGCCGTCACCCCCGGAACGGTGGTCTATCGCAACCATCTGATCGAACTGATCCAGTACGAGCCCGCGACATCGCAGGTCCATCCCGAGCCGATCCTGATCGTTCCGGCCTGGATCATGAAGTACTACATCCTCGACCTCGGCCCGAACAACTCGCTGGTCCGCTACCTGACCGAGCAGGGCTTCACGGTCTTCATGATCTCGTGGCGCAATCCCGATGCCGAGGACGCGGATCTGGGCATGGAGGACTATCTGCGCCTGGGGCCGCTGGCAGCGCTTGATCAGGTCAGGCCGGCGACCGGCGCGGCGAAGGTACATACGGTCGGATATTGCCTGGGCGGCACGCTGCTGTCTATCGCGGCTGCGAAACTGGGCCGCGACGGGGACGACAGGCTGGCCAGCATGACGCTTCTGGCCGCGCAGACGGATTTCAGCGAGGCCGGCGAGTTGATGCTGTTCATCAACGACAGCCAGGTGTCCTTCCTGGAGGACATGATGGCGGCCCAGGGCTATCTCGATTCACGACAGATGATGAGCGCCTTCCAGATGATGCGCTCGAACGACCTGATCTGGTCGCGGATGGTCCGGTCCTATCTTCTCGGCGACGATCCCGCGCCCATGAACGACCTGATGTCCTGGAACGCCGACGGGACCCGCATGCCGGCGCGCATGCATTCGCAATATCTGCGCAGCATGTTCCTGAACAACGATCTCGCCTCCGGCCGCTACGAGGTCGACGGGCAGGCGGTTTCCCTGCGCGACATTCGCTTGCCCGTCTTCGGCGTGGGAACGGAAACCGATCACATCGCCCCGTGGAAATCGGTGTTCAAGATCCACGGTCTGGCCCATGCCGATATCACCTTCGTGCTGACCAACGGCGGCCACAATGCCGGCGTCGTGTCCGAACCGGGCCACCGGCGCCGCCACTATCGCATTCACACGACCGCGGACCGGGACAAGGCGCTGTCGGCAGATGACTGGCTGGCCGCGGCCGGGCGCGAGGAGGGCAGCTGGTGGCCGGCCTGGAGCCGCTGGCTGGCTGGCCATTCCGGTCCGAAGACCGCGGCGCCGGCGATCAAGGGCGGCCTGTGCGGCGCGCCCGGCACATACGTCCTGATGGAGTAACGGATGCAGCCCATGTCTGACCTCCTTGCGGGCAAGAAGGGCCTGGTCGTCGGCATCGCCAACGAGCATTCGATCGCGGCGGGATGCGCCGGCGCGTTCCGGGCTTGCGGCGCGGATCTCGCGGTGACCTATCAGAGCGAAAAGGCCCGCAAGTTCGTCGCCCCCGTCGCCGACGCCGTGGGCGCGGACATCCTTATGCCCCTGGACGTCACCGACGCCGCGCAGATGGAAGCCGTCTTCGATGCCGTCCGCGCCCGCTGGGGCCGGCTCGATTTCCTTTTGCATTCGGTTGCCTTCTGCCCGCGCGAGGATCTGCACGGACGGGTGGTCGACTGCTCGCGGGACGGCTTTGCGATCGCCATGGATGTTTCGGTGCACTCGCTGATCCGCCTGGCCAGGGGGGCGGAGCCCCTGATGGGGGAAGGCGGCACGATCCTGACGGTGTCGTATCACGGCGCGGAAAAGGTGGTGGACCACTACAACATCATGGGGCCGGTCAAGGCGGCGCTCGAAGCGACCGCGCGCTACCTGTCGGTCGACCTGGGGCCACAGAATATCCGCGTCAATGCGCTGTCTCCCGGTCCGCTTCGGACCCGGGCCGCGTCGGGTATCGCCCATTTCGACGAACTCATCGAGGACGCCAAGGCGCGCGCGCCGCTGCAGCGCCTGACCACCATCGAGGAGGTCGGCGCGATGGCGGCCTGCCTGGTGTCCGACTTCGCGCGCTCGGTGAGCGGCAACACCGCCTATATCGACGGGGGGCATCACGTTGTCTGAGGCCAGGCTGTTTGAGACGGGGCCATCTGAGACGGGGCCTTCTGAGCGGGGGTCGCCGGAGACGGGTTTGCCCGGAACCGGCGCGACGATCGGATATATCGAGAACCGCCCGATCGACGAGATCGAGGTGGGCGATCATGCCGAGCTGGTGCGGACGCTGACCGCCCGTGACATCGATGCCTTCGCGGTTGTGTCCGGCGACGTCAATCCGGCCCATGTCGACCCCGAATTCGCCCAGGACGGCATCTTCCACAAGGTCATCGCCCATGGCATGTGGGGTGGTGCGCTGATCTCCAACGTGCTGGGCACGCAACTGCCCGGGCCGGGCACGATCTATCTCGATCAGTCGCTGAAGTTCCTCAAACCCGTGGGGATCGGCGATACGGTGACCGTGCGGGTCACTGTTACGCGGAAGGACAGCGAGAAGAACCGGGTGACCCTGGATTGCCGGTGCACCAATGGCGACGGCAAGCCGGTCATCACGGGGCAGGCGGTGGTCATCGCGCCCGACAGGAAAATCCGCCGGCCGCGCGTCACGATGCCGGATCTCTTACTGCATCGCCGCGGCGCCGTGCACGACCGCCTGCTGGCGCGGGCGGAGAGCCTGCCCGCCCTGCCCACCGCCGTGATCCACCCCTGCGACGCGGCGTCCCTGCAAGGCGCGCTGCAATCGCGCGACCTGGGGTTGATCGATCCCGTTCTGGTCGGCCCCGAAGAACGGATCCGCAGTGCGGCGGAAGAGGCGGGTCTGGACGTCGCGGGCCTGCCCGTGGTCGACACGCCGCACAGCCATGCCTCGGCGGAAATGGCGGTGACGCTGGTTCGCGACGGCCGGGCGGACGCGTTGATGAAGGGCGCGCTCGGTTCCGACGAGGTGATGGCCGCCGTCGTTGCGAAATCGAAGGGCCTGCGGTCCGAGCGCCGGATGAGCCACGTCCATGTGATGGACGTTCCGACCTATCCCAAGCCGCTGCTGATTACCGACGCGGCGATCAACATCGCGCCGGACCTGCAGACCAAGGCCGATATCGTCCGCAACGCCATCGACCTTGCCCGCGCCATCGGGATCGACGCACCGAAGGTGGCGATCCTGTCGGCTGCCGAGATGATCACGCCGCGGATGCAGTCGACGGTCGAGGCCGCGGCGCTGTGCAAGATGGCCGACCGGGGCCAGATCAGCGGCGGCGTGCTGGACGGTCCGCTGGCCTTCGACAACGCGGTCTCGATGCGGTCGGTGGCAAGCAAGGGCATCTCGTCGTCCGTTGCCGGTCAGGCCGACATTCTGGTGGTGCCCGACCTCGAGGCGGGCAGCATGATCGCCAAGCAGCTGATGTACCTGGCCGGCGCCGAGGCCGCCGGGATCGTGCTGGGCGCCCAGGTGCCCATCCTCCTGACCAGCCGCGCCGACGATACCCGCACGCGCGTCGCTTCGGCGGCTATCGGTGTGCTGTTCAGCGCGACGAGACATCGGGCGTGGTGAGCGGCTAAAGATGAGCCGCCACCCCTGAGAGACCCGACCAGGCGCGACCCATTCAGGTCGATTCCCAAGCAAAAAGCGCCTTGACCGACCGCATCCCGCCGATCGCTTCCGTGGCGGGAGGACATAGCTGGTTAAGCAGCGAAGGCATGCCGTGTGCCGAGGCCGGTTTGACCGGGCATTCAACAGAGCTTGCGATTTCTGCAAAATTGGCAAACAGTAGCGCTTCAAAACAACAGTCGGGGAATTGAAATGAGTACTGTCAAGCAAGCCCTCCTGGCCTCCGTCATCGCGGCGGTCGCCTTTCCGGCAAGCGCCGAGACCCTGCGCTGGGCACGCGCGGGAGATGCGTTGACCCTCGACCCCCATTCCCAGAACGAGGGGCCGAGCCACACGATCCGCCACCAGATGTACGAGCCGCTCATCATCCGCGACACGACCGGTGCGTTCGAACCGGCGCTCGCCACCGAATGGGCCCCGAGCGCGGACGATCCGAATGTCTGGGTATTCAAGCTGCGCGAGGGCGTGAAGTTCCATGACGGCGCCGATTTCACGGCCGAGGACGTGGTCTTCAGCTTCGAGCGCGCCAAGCAGCCGAACTCGGACATGAAGGAGCTGATCGGTTCCATCGTCGAGGTGCGCGCGGTCGATGACCACACGATCGAGATGGTGACCGACGGACCGAACCCGATCCTGCCGTCGAACCTCACCAACCTGTTCATCATGGACAAGGGCTGGACCGAGGCCAACAACACGGTGCCGGTGCAGGATTTCGAAGGCGGCGAGATCACCTACGCCACCACCAACGCCAACGGGACCGGCCCCTACAAGCTGACCAGCCGCGAGCCGGACGTCAAAACGGTCATGACCCGCAACGACGACTACTGGGGCCGGGACCAGTTCCCGATGGAGGTCAGCGAGATCGTCTACACGCCGATCCAGAATGCCGCCACCCGTGTCGCCGCGCTGTTGTCGGGCGAGGTGAATTTCCTGCAGGACATGCCGGTTCAGGACCTTCAGCGCGTGAACGACGCCGACGGGCTCGTCGTCAAGAAGGCGCCTCAAAATCGCGTGATCTTCTTCGGCATGAACCAGGGCGCCGACGATCTGGAGGCCGATGACGTTTCCGGCGCCAACCCGCTCGCCGACGTCCGGGTCCGCAAGGCGATGTCGAAGGCGATCAACCGCGACGCCATCCAGAAGGTGGTGATGCGCGGCCAGTCGGAGCCGGCCGGCATGATTGCGCCGCCCTTCGTCAACGGCTGGACCAAGGAGATGGATGCCGAAAGCGCGACCGATATCGAAGGCGCCAAGGCGCTGATGGAGGAGGCCGGCTATGGTGACGGCTTCTCGATCCGTCTCGACTGCCCGAATGACCGCTACATCAACGATGAGGCGATCTGCCAGGCCGCGGTCGGCATGCTCGGCCAGATCGGCATCACCGTGAACCTCGACGCCAAGCCCAAGGCGCAGCACTTTCCGCTGATCACCGACGACAAGACGGACTTCTACATGCTGGGCTGGGGCGTTCCGACCTATGACTCGGAATATATCTTCAACTTCCTCGTCCATGGCCGCGAAAGCGATATCGGCACCTGGAACGGCACCGGCTTCAACAACGAGGAGCTGAACGCCAAGATCAAGTCGCTCGCCTCGAACACCGATCTCGAGGTGCGCAACGACGACATCGCCGACATCTGGCGGGTGGTCCAGGACGAGCAGGTCTACATCCCGATCCATCACCAGGTCCTGAACTGGGGCATGGCCGACAATGTCGGGATCGAGGTCGACCCGGAAGATCAGCCGAAGGTGAAATACTTCACCGTGAATTGATCAATCCCGTCGGCTGCACGCCGACCGCCCCGGGGGACATCTCTCTCCCCCAGGGCGTTTCGGCGGCGTTTCGGGCAAGGACCCGGGCCGGCCTTGCGATGCCCCTGCAGCCCGATAAGGCGATGATGCGTTGCCGGCCAAGCGTCATCCATGATCGACGAGACACATAAGATCCTGCAGGACGGCCCGGCCTGTGTGCCGCTTTACGTGCAACCGCTTCTCTGGGGCACGCGAAACATTATCGATCTCACCCAGAGGCCGGACAATTTCTTCATCCTGCGCTGGGTGAGCGTCAACTGATCTGCGGGATCCAGCGCTTGCGGGCTTGACCGGAGCGATCTCGCGGGCGCGGGGGGATCTCGCGGGCGCGGGGGGAAAGGACGACAACGACTTATGCTGGCGTTCATCATCCGGCGTATCGGACAATCGATCCTCGTTCTGCTGATCGTGGGACTGGTCGCCTTTTCGATGTTCCGTTTCGTCGGTGACCCGATCGACAACATGCTGGGCCAGGAGCGGACGATCGAGGATGTCGAGCGGCTGCGGTCGCAACTCGGCCTCGATCAGCCCTTTCCGGTGCAGTATTTCAGGTTCCTGCAGGGCGCGGCGCAGGGCAATTTCGGCGTGAGCTACCGACAGGGCCGCCCGGTCTCCGAAATCATCCGCGAGCGCGCGCCGGCAACGCTGGAACTGGCCGCCGTGTCGGGGATCTTCGCGATCGTGTTCGGGATCGCGCTCGGGGTGATGACGGCCATCCGGCGCAATGGCGTGGCGGCGAACGCGATCATGGCCACCTCGCTGATCGGCGTGTCGCTGCCGACCTTCCTGATCGGCATCCTGCTGATCTACCTGTTCTCCGTCGAGCTTGGCTGGCTTCCATCGTTCGGGCGCGGCGAGACGGTCCGCCTGGGGGATTGGTGGACGACCGGGTTCCTGACCGAAAGCGGATTGAAGGCGCTGATCCTGCCGGCGATCACGCTCGGGCTCTATCAGATGACGCTGATCATGCGCCTGGTGCGCTCGGAGATGCTGGACGTTCTCAGGCAGGACTATATCCGCTTCGCCCATGCGCGCGGCCTGAAGGGCCGGGTGATCAACTTCCGCCATGCGCTGAAGAACACGATGGTGCCGGTGGTCACCGTGATCGGCCTGCAGCTTGGCGCGATCATCGCGTTTGCCATCATCACCGAGACGGTGTTTCAGTGGCCGGGCGTCGGGCTGCTCTTCATCAACGCCATCCAGTTCGTCGATATCCCCGTGATGGCCGCCTATCTGATGCTGATCTCGGTGATGTTCGTCGGGATCAACCTGATCGTCGACATTCTCTACATCTTCATCGACCCCAGGCTTCGGGCCGATCGTTCGGGAGCGCACTGATGACGGACGCGCCATTGCCCGCAACCGCGAAGGCTCGGGAGAAGGGACGCTGGGAGCGGTTCCGCGAAAGCGACTTCTTCTATGCGTTCAAGCGCTCCCCGGTCGCGCTGGTGTCGTTTGGCGTCGTCAGCGTCCTCGTGCTCTCGGCGATCTTTGCGCCGCTGATTGCGCCGACCAATCCGTTCGATCCGGCCAGCCTCGATCTGATGAACGGTTTCACGCCGCCGATGGAGCCGAACGCCTTTACCGGCTCGAGCTTCCTGATGGGAACGGACGATCAGGGGCGGGACGTGTTCTCGACCATCCTCTACGGCATGCGCATCTCGCTCTTCGTCGGCGCCGCGGCGGTCCTCTTCGCGATGGTTCTTGGAATCGTGATGGGGCTGATTTCCGGCTATTTCGGCGGCTGGGCCGATACGGTCATCATGCGGGTCGCCGATGTGCAGCTGACCTTCCCCTCAATCCTGGTCGCGATGCTCATTTTCGGCATCGCCAAGGGGGTCACCCCCATCGAATATCGCGACCAGATGGCGATCTGGGTGCTGATCCTCGCCATCGGTCTGTCCGACTGGGTGCAGTTCGCCCGCGTGGTGCGGGGGGCGACACTCGTTGAAAAGAACAAGGATTACGTCGCGGCTGCCCGGCTGATCGGGCGCAGCCCCTGGGCCATCATGACCCGGCATATCCTTCCCAATGCCCTCTCGCCCGTCCTGGTGATCGCCACGATCTCGCTGGCGCTGGCCATCATCGCCGAGGCGACCCTGTCCTTCCTGGGTGTCGGCGCGCCGCCCACGCAGCCCTCGCTTGGAACGCTGATCCGGATCGGGCAGGGCTTCCTGTTCTCCGGCGAGTGGTGGATCCTGTTCTTCCCCGCCTGCACGCTCCTGGCGCTGGCGCTCAGCGTCAACATGCTGGGCGACTGGCTGCGCGACGCACTCAATCCGAGGCTCCGTTGACCGATCCCGTCCTGTCCATCCGCGACCTCTGCGTCGAAATCCCGACGCGGACCGGCGTCGTCAAACCGGTCGACGGCGTCAGCTACGACATCGCCAAGGGCGAAATCCTCGGCGTGGTCGGCGAGAGCGGGGCGGGCAAGTCGATGGCCGGCAATGCGATCATCGGGTTGTTGAACCGGCCCGCCCATATTTCCGGCGGCGAGATCTGGCTGAACGGCCACCGCATCGACACCCTGAAAGGCGACCGGGTCCGGCGGCTGCGCGGCAAGGAAATCGGCATGGTCTTCCAGGATCCGCTGACCTCGCTCAATCCGCTCCTGTCGATCGGCGACCAGCTCGCCGAGACGATGATGACCCATCTGCCGATCAGCCGGGCCGAGGCGCACAATCGCGCGATTGCCGCGCTCAAGGAAGTCGGCATTCCCGGCGCGGCGGAGCGGATCGGCTCCTATCCGCACGAGTTTTCCGGCGGCATGCGCCAGCGGGTGGTGATCGCGCTGGCGCTGTGCGCCGAGCCGAGCCTCGTCATCGCCGACGAGCCGACCACGGCGCTCGACGTGTCCGTCCAGGCGCAGATCATTTCGCTTCTCAAGCAGCTCTGCCGGGAAAGGGGCACGGCCATCATGCTCATCACCCACGACATGGGGGTGATCGCGGAAGCAGCCGACCGTGTCGCCGTGATGTATGCCGGGCGCCTGGCGGAACTCGGCCCGGTTCGCGATGTCCTGACGCAGCCGCAGCACCCCTATACCCACGGCCTGATGGCGTCGACGCCGCTGGCTGCGCAGAAACAGCGGCGCCTTCATCAGATCCCCGGCGCCATGCCGCGTCTGGACCAGATGCCGGAAGGCTGCGCGTTTCACCCCCGCTGCCCGCACGCGCAGGAGAAATGCCGTCACGCTCCGCTGCCGGCGACGGCGACGGCGGGGGGACGGGCCGCCTGCTGGTTCCCGCTTCTGGCGGAGGCGGCACAATGAGCGCCTTCGTCACCGTCAAGGGGCTGACCTGCGTGTTCGACGTCTCGAAGCCCTGGCTGAACCGGGTGCTGGAACGGCGCGGGAAAGCCTTTCTCACCGCCGTCTCCGATGTCGACTTCCAGGTCGAGGAGCGCACGACCTACGCGCTTGTCGGCGAGAGCGGATCGGGCAAGTCGACGATCGGGCGCATGCTGGTCGGCCTGCTGCGCCCCAGCGACGGGGATGTCGAGATCGAGGGGATCAATCTGGCGCGGGAAGAGGATCCGGCGAAGGTCGCGTCGGTGCGGGCGAAGATCCAGATGATCTTTCAGGACCCCTATGCCTCGCTCAATCCGAGATGGCGTGTCCGCGACATCATCACGGAGCCTGTTCTGACACAGGGCGGTGATCTGGAGGGGCTGGCCGAAAAACTGTTGCAGCAGGTCGGCCTTCATCCCTCGGATGCGGGCAAGTTCCCGCACGAGTTTTCCGGCGGGCAGCGCCAGCGGATCTGCATCGCCCGGGCGCTCGCCTCGCAACCGCGCCTGATCGTCTGCGACGAGCCGACCTCGGCGCTGGATGTGTCGGTCCAGGCGCAGGTGCTCAACCTGATGAGCGACCTGAAGGATGAACTCGGCCTGACCTATCTCCTGATCACCCATGACCTGACCGTCGTGCGGCATATGGCGGACCGGATCGGCGTCCTCTATCTCGGGCGCCTGGTGGAGGAAGCGGATCCGCACTCGCTGTTTGAAACGCCGAAGCACCCCTACACGCAGATGCTTCTGGACGCGGCGCCGCGCGTCGATGGCTTCGGCCGCGAGGTGCCGCCGCCGCAGGGCGAGATTCCCGATCCGATCAACCCGCCGTCGGGCTGCACGTTTCATCCCCGCTGTCCGATCGCCACCGACATCTGCCGCCGCGAACGCCCGGCAACCCGGAAGGTGGGCAACGCGCTGGTCGCCTGTCACCTGGCCGAGTGACGCGGACTGTCTAACTGTTCTTTGGCGCATCGGGTTTGTCCGAGCACCGGTTCCCGTCTTTCGGTGCGATGCTTGAGATCCGGTTCACCCGGGGCGCCAGCGGGAGACGTCTCGAGCGAGCTTGTCGAGCAGTGCGGTAAGGGTCTCAACCTCATCAGCCGACAGCGATTCCAGCATCTTCGCTTCGGCCTTGGCAAAATGCGCCATCAACTGGTCATGGACCTCCTGCCCGGCGGGCGTGATGTTCAATATCCGGCGCCTTGTGTCGACTTCGTCGCGGATCCTTGAAATCAGCCCCTTTTCCTGAAGCGACGTGACCGCGCGGCTGACGGTGTTCGACGGCTGTTCGGTGATCTCGCAGATATCGCGCGCGTTCAGGTCGCGCCGGAAGCTCAGACACATCAGAACCGTAAGCTCCGGCCGGATCAGTCCGAACTTCCGCTCCATCCAGCGCAGCAGCGGCTCGCGCCAGAAATTCGTCACGAACGCGAGACGGTAGCTCACCGGGATCGCGGTCGCCCCAAGGATGTCGATCAGTTTCATGACGGCCAGAATAATCGATTTGACAAATTGCTCCACATGGAACTTTATTGTTCCAAATGGAGATAAATCGGGGAGGATGGCGTGCTCAAACAGCTCTCCGCGCGGAGCCTGGAGGCACTGGCGATCGCGCTTGTCCTGCTGATGCTCGCAATCGTCGCGCAGGTGCTGTTCAGTGCACTGGACATCAATCCGGTCCTGACCTTCTCCAAGCGGCTGCCGCTTCTGGGCGATGCGATTACACTGAACTCGCTTCTGGACTTCCAGTGGCATCTCCTGGTCATCGTGGGGCTCGTTCCAGCCGGCCTGGTCTGGCTGCGAAACAAGCATATCCGGGTCGATTTTCTCTATGCGGGACTGCCCGGATCGCGGAAGCGGCTCATCGACCTTGCCGGAAACAGTCTCTTCGCGGTGCCGTTCTTCGTCCTGATGATCCCGGCGGCCTGGAGTTTCATGGAGCGGGCGTGGCGATCCGGCGAGGGCTCGCGAAACGGCGGCCTGAATGATCTGTGGCTGATCAAGGCGGTCCTGCCTTTGGGGATTTCATTGCTGGCGCTTGCCGTTCTGATCGAGACCGTGCGTCTGGCAGGCAAGCGGCATGAGTGAGTTCGCCCTTCCCCTGGCGATGGCCGGCCTCACGATGGCGGGCATTCTGGCGGGGTATCGCGTCGGCATGGTGCTGGCGGGATCGGCGGCGATCTTCATCCTCGTCTCCGACCTGCCGATTGCCTTCTTCAACCTGCTGACCAGCCGGATCTACGCCAACGTGCTGTCGAACTGGCTCCTGGTCGCAATCCCGATGTTCATCTTCATGGGTCTGATACTGGAGCTGTCCGGGGTGGCCGAACGGTCCCTGCGCGCGGTGCAGCGGGTCTTCGGGGGCAGCGCTGCCGGCATGGGCATCTCCGTGCTGCTGATCGGCGTGCTGCTGGCGGCCTCGTCGGGGATCGTCGGCGCCTCGGTCGTCCTGCTGGCCCTGCTTGCCCTGCCGCGGCTGCAGGAGGCCGGCTACGACAAGCCGACCTCGGCCGGGCTGGTGGCGGCATCCGGCACGCTGGCGATCCTCATTCCGCCCTCCGTCATGCTGATCATCCTGGGCGATCAGCTGCAGACATCCGTGCCGGACATGTTCGCCGGCGCGATCGGCCCCGGCCTGCTTCTGGTTGCGGCCTATTCCGGCCTGGTCGCCTGGCGCGCCCGCACCCTCAAGCCGGCATCGCGGGCGGATCGGATGCCGGCCTGGCGATTGCTCCTCGACCTCGGGCCGCTATTGGCGCTGGTCGTCTCCGTGCTCGGTTCGATCGTCGCGGGGCTCGCCACGCCGACGGAGGCAAGCGGCCTTGGCGCGTTCGGAGCGATCCTGATCACGGTCCTCTATCGCAGCTTCTCCCTCGCCATGCTCATGCAGGCGGCGCGGCAGACCGTCGTCACCACCGCGATGGTGCTTTTCGTGATGATCGGCGCGACCTGCTTCTCCGCCGTGTTCAAGGGCATCGGCGGCGATGACCTCGTCGAAGCCGGCCTGCTCGCCTTCGGTGACGGCCCCTACATGATCCTGGCGCTGGTGATGGGGGCGATCTTCCTGCTCGGCTTCTTCCTCGACTGGCTGGAGATCACGCTGATCCTGATGCCCATCTTCGCGCCGATCGTCGCCGGCCTCGATTTCGGCAACGCGCTGTCGGGCGAGGCGTTGCTGGTCTGGTTCGGCATCCTGGTGGCGGTGAACCTGCAGACCTCGTTCCTGACGCCGCCCTTCGGGTTTTCGCTGTTCTATCTGCGCGGCGCCGCCGCCGACCAGCTCGCCACCGCGGACATCTACAAGGGGGTCGTCCCCTTCATCGCGCTGCAGGTGCTGGTGCTGGCCCTGCTGATCGTCTTCCCGGGTTTGATCACCGGACTGATATGAAAAAGGGAGAGAACGCATGAAGAAAACGCTGATCGTCGCCATGATGGCGGCGCTTGCGGCATCCGACGCCGTGGCGAAGGACTATACGATGCAAAGCGCATTCGGCGGCCTGCCGGTCCTCGACCCGACCGCCAAGCGGTTCGTTGAAAACGTATCGACGCTCACCGGTGGCGAAGTCGAGTTCGAATACCTGCTAGCAGGGCAATTGTCGCCGCCCTTCGAGATCTTCGACAATGTCGGCACCGGCGCCATCGATGCGGGCTGGTCCTATGCTGCCTACGCGTCGGGGAAGGAACCGGCGGCGGCCCTTTTCGGATCGGTGCCGTTCGGCGGTGATCCGCTCTCTTACGTGAGCTGGCTGCATCATGGCGGCGGGCTCGAACTCTGGCAGGAGATCTACGAACCCTACAATCTCGTCCCGATGGCCTGCGGCGTCATCCTGTCGGAGGCCGGCGGCTGGTACACCAAGCCGATTAACGCGCCCGAGGACTTCCAGGGCCTCAACATCCGCATCGGCGGGCTCGGCGGCGAAATCCTCGGCAAGCTCGGTGCAAACGCGATGTCGCTGCCGGCCGGTGAAATCTCCACCTCGCTGGAGACCGGCCGGCTGGACGCGACCGAACTCAGCTTCCCGCTGGTCGACAAGCTTCTAGGCTTCGACAAGGTCGCAAAGCACTACTATTTCCCCGGCTGGCACCAGCCCGCCGGTTTCATCGAGTTCTACATGAACAAGGACAAGTGGGACGCGCTGACCGACGCCCAGCGCACCGCGATCGAAGTCTCGTGCGCGGACGCGAACCTCTACGCGATGGGCATAGCGGCCGGCGCGCAAAGCGCCATCCTCGAGGCGTTTCGCGGCAACAGGGTCGCCGTCGAACGCTTTCCCGACAGCGTGATGGCGGCGCTCAGGGCCGCCGCCGATGAGGTCTATGCCGAAAAGTCGGCCGAGGACCCGATGTTCAAGACGGTCATCGACAGCTACCGCGCCTATGCGGACGCCTATAACGAGTACCAGGCGCTGTCCGACCTCAACTGATCGCGATCCAAACAGCCACCGGCCCCGTTCCGTCGGGAGCGGGGCCTCCCAGCCTATTGAAGCCAACCTAGTGAAGAAGGAGGCGTGCCGATGCGGCTGAGCCAGGACCGGATCTTGACCACGCATGTCGGCTCGCTGCCGCGCCCCAGGGATCTGCTCGACCTGCTGGAGGCCAAGGAAACCGGCGAGCCGGTCGATGACAAGGCCTTGGAAGACAGGATCGCACAGGCGATCCTCGACAGCGTCGCAGCGCAGCGGGAGGCGGGCGTCGACATCGTCAACGACGGTGAGAATTCCAAGACCTCCTACACGCTTTACGTCCGCGACCGCCTGGACGGGGTCGGCCCCAAGCCGCCCGAAAAATCCCTTCCCAAAACAGCTCAGCACCGCGACCTCATGGATCATCCCGGGCTGGTCGAGCGCACCGCCCGGATCAACCAGGGCATGAGCTGGTTCGACCGGGCCAAGCCGCCCGCGGCGATCGGGCCGGTGCGCTATGGCGATCGGGGTCCGCTCGACACGGACCTGAAGAACCTCCGCGCGGCCTGCGATGAATTCGGCATCGAGGAGGCCTTCGTCAATTCCGCCTCGCCCGGCGTGCTGACGAAATTCGTTCCCGACATGCACTACGGCAACGAGGAGGCCTATATCGCCGATCTCGCCGATGCGATGGCGGTCGAATACGAGGCGATCGTGGCGGCCGGCTTCATCCTGCAGATCGACGCGCCCGATTTCGGCTCGGCCCGGCACAACCAGTATCAGGACCTCGACGAAGCCGGCTTCCTGAAGATCGCCGAACGCAATGTCGACGCCCTCAATCACGCCACCCGCAACATCGCGCCCGACCGAATGCGGATGCATGTCTGCTGGGGCAACTACGAAGGCCCGCACACCCACGACATTCCGCTCGCCTCCCTCCATCCCGTCATTATCAGGGCGCGGCCGGCCGGTCTGCTGGTCGAAGGCGCCAATCCCGCCCATGCCCACGAGTGGGAGGACTTAAAACGCCTCGGCCTGCCCGACGACAAGGTGCTGTTCCCGGGCGTCATCGATACGACGACGAACTTTGTCGAGAACCCGCGGCTCGTCGCCCAGCGGATCTGCAATTGGGCCGACGCGGTCGGGCGCGAGCGCGTGATCGCCTCGACCGATTGCGGCTTCGCCACCTTCGCGGGCCCCAACAACCCGGTGATCGAGAGCATCGTCTGGGAGAAGCTGAAAGCGCTTGCCGCCGGCGCCGCGATGGCATCGGAGCGGCTTTGGTGAGTTACAGCCTGCGGGATTTCGGCAGCTATACGGTGGCCGGCCGCGTCAATGAGGTGACTACCGGAGAGCCGAGAGACGTCAACTTCACCCGCAGCGCCAGCTACACCTATGATCCGCGCGGCCACTTCGCGGTCGAGCACGCCTATGTGCAGTATTTCGTGCCGGCCCGCCGCAACGCCGGCCCGCCGGTCGTCCTCGTCCATGGCGGCGGCATGCATGGCAGCACCTGGGAGACCACGCCGGACGGCCGGCCCGGCTGGCTGAACCTGCTGGTCGGGCACGGCTTCGAGGTCCATGTCCTCGACAATGTCGAGCGCGGCCGCAGCGGATTTGCGCCGGGCCTGTGGGACGGCGATCCGATTCTCCGGTCGCAGGAGGAGGCGTGGACGCTGTTTCGGATCGGACCGGGAGAGGGGTTTTCCGGGCGGGCACCGTTTGCGGGGACGCGGTTTCCGGTGGCCTGCTTCGACCGGTTTTCGCGAATGCTGGTGCCGCGCTGGCTGTCGACGGCACCGTTGCAGGTGGCGGCCCTGGTCGCGGTCCTGCGCCGGATCGGCCCGGCCCTGGTGATCTGCCACAGCCAGGGCGGCGAGACGACACTCGATGCAATCGGGCAGGTGCCGGATCTCGTTGCCGGGGTGATCGCGGTCGAACCGTCGACCCGCCTGGTCGATCCGCATATCGCAGCCCGGATCCCGACGGTTTTGCTGGCCGGAGACTATCTGGACGCGGCGGACCATTGGCGGGAAAGACGGCAAGGCTGGCGGGACTGGGCACACGCCGTCAATACAGCCGGCGGGGCGGCGGTCCTGCTGGAGACCGGCAACGGACTGCCATCCGGCCACACCCATCTCCCCATGCTTGACCATGGCAGCGATGCCTGCCTGCGGATGTGCCTGGAGGCTTTGCCGAATTTCGGTCACCGGTTGCGTACGCGTGGCGAATGACGGCTCCGGCCGCGCTGTTTTTCGCTGCGGGTGATGTCGATGAGCCGGCCGGCCGTTTTCGCACGCACCAGACGCAAGGCCTCATCCGTGAATCACTATGCTAATTGGCACAAAACAAGAACATTCATTGACTCTTCACCGGAGCCGGCCCACAATATCGCTTAAACCCTAATGCCGGCCCGACAGGATCATGCCCGTGTATGAGCGTCACCATGGCTGATATCACGCAAGGGACAGGCACCCTGGTGCCGCCATCCCCGATCGCGCACGAGATCTGGGACATGAAATATCGCCTGCGCGACGGCGACGGCACGCCGGTGGAGGCGTCGATCGACGACACCTTTACCCGGGTCGCGTCGGCGGTGGCGCAGGCCGAGCCCGAGGATCGGCGCGCCGGCTGGACGGAGGCGTTCAGGGCGCTGTTGACATCCGGCGCCTTCCTGCCGGCCGGCCGCATCCTCGCCGGGGCCGGCACCGGGCGCAAGGTGACGCTGTTCAACTGCTTCGTGATGGGCACGATCCCCGACGACCTCGCCGGCATCTTCACCCATCTGCGCGAGGCCGCGCTGACCATGCAGCAGGGCGGCGGCATCGGCCATGATTTCTCGACGCTCAGGCCGAAGGGCGCGGCGGTGAAATCGATCGGCGCCGATGCCTCCGGCCCGATCAGCTTCATGGATGTCTGGGACGCGATGTGCCGGACGATCATGTCGGCGGGCTCCCGCCGCGGCGCCATGATGGGCACGCTCAGATGCGACCATCCCGATGTCGAGGCCTTTATCGACGCCAAGGCCGACGCCGGCCGGCTGCGGATGTTCAACGTCTCGGTGCTCGTCACCGACCCGTTCATGGCGGCCGTCAAGGCGGATGCCGACTGGGACCTCGTCTTCGCCGGCACGGTGCACAAGACCGTCCGGGCCCGCGCGCTGTGGGACCGGATCATGCGCGCGACCTATGACTATGCCGAGCCGGGCGTGATCTTCATCGACCGCATCAACGCGGAGAACAACCTGCGCTACTGCGAGACGATCGGCGCGACCAACCCCTGCGGCGAGCAGCCGCTGCCGCCCTATGGCGCCTGCCTGCTCGGCTCGATCAATCTCGCCCGCCTCATCACCGATCCGTTCACGCATGAAGCAGCGCTCGACGAAAGGCGCCTGCGTGCGGCCGTGGCGACGGCCGTCCGGTTCCTCGACAATGTCGTCGATATCTCGAATTTCCCGCTTCAGGCCCAGCGCGACGAGGCTGAGGCCAAGCGCCGCCTGGGCCTGGGCGTCACCGGACTGGCCGATGCGCTCGCCATGCTGGACCTCGTCTACGGATCGGCCGAAGCCGCGGCGACGGCGGGCGAGTGGATGCGCATCATCCAGAACGAGGCCTATCGCGCCAGTTCCGGCCTGGCGGACGAAAAGGGCGCCTTCCCGCTGTTCAAAGCCGATGACTTCCTTAAAAGCCCGACGGTCGCGCGGCTCGACGAGGACGTGCGGGCGGAGATCGCCGCAAAGGGCCTGCGCAACAGCCACCTGACCTCGATCGCCCCGACCGGGACGATCTCGCTGTTCGCCGACAACGTCTCGTCGGGCATCGAGCCGATCTTCTCGCTGTCCTACCGGCGCGCGGTGCTGCAGCCCGACGGCAGCCGGCGCGAGGAAGAGGTCAGCGACCATGCCTGGCGGCTCTACACGGCGCGGCACGGGCCGGATGTGGATAAGGCGCCGGATGTGTGCTCACAGCCTCCCCGCGCCTTCGTCACGGCCCAGACGCTCGATCCGGGCGCCCATCTCGTCATGCAGGCGGCGATACAGCCCTTCGTCGACAGCTCGATCTCCAAGACCATCAACGTGCCGCGCGATATCGCCTTCGGCGCCTTCAAGGACGTCTATAGGCAAGCCTACGAGCACGGCCTGAAGGGCTGTACGACCTACCGGCCGAACGCGGTGACCGGCTCGGTCCTGAGCGTCGCGGAGGAAGCAGACAAGGCCGCCCCGGAGCAAAGCGCATCCCCGGAGCAGGGCGCATCCCCGGAGCAAAGCGCATCGCAGCCTCCGCGGCTGCCTGAGGGCGGCGATCAGTCGAGCCTGCCGCTGCCCGCGCCCGAAGCGCCGTCTGGCGAACGCCCTGTGTCCGCCTCCGCTGGCGGCCATGATGCCGGCGGGGGGTCGGTGGTGCGGCTGGCGGACCCGTTGAAGCGCGACGCGATCCTGCCCGGCTTCACCTACAAGCTGCGCTGGCCGGACATGGAGCACGCCTTCTACATCACCATCAACGACATCGTCCGCGACGGGCGCCGGCGGCCCTTCGAGATCTTCATGAATTCCCGCAATGTCGACCATTACGCCTGGACGGCGGCGCTGACGCTGCTGATTTCCGCCGTGTTCCGGCGCGGCGGCGACGTCTCCTTCGTGGTCGAGGAGCTGAAGGCGGTGTTCGACCCGCGCGGTGGACAGTGGATGAACGGCCGCTACGTGCCGAGCCTGCTCGCCGCGATCGCCGACATCATCGAGAAACACATGATCGACATCGGCTTTCTGGAAGCCTCCGACACCGGCCGCCTCGGCGGACCGGGGGCTCCGGCGACAGTGAACCCCGACGGGACGGCTGCGGCCATGCGGCCCGAGACCGTGCTGCCCGAGGCAGTTCTGCCCGAGGCAGTCCCCGCCGGCGCCACCTGTCCGCGCTGCGGCCGGCCGAGCCTCCTGCACAAGGAAGGCTGCCTTGCCTGCCTCGACTGCGGCTATTCGAAATGCGGCTGAGACGGGTGGCCGAGACGAGCAGGCGAGACGAATGGGTCAGGGCGCGGCACCCGTCCCCATTGCCATTGGTGGATCCATCGGCCTCGATTTCGGGCACGCAGATTTTGGGCACCCAGGCGTGAATCGACCGGCCGGCCGTTTCAAATGATTCCAAACATCTGAAATCACTTGATTTCCGCTGCATCCGTTAATATGACTTTTTTTATCATATTAACGGATGCGACCTGCCGTGCCTGACAGCCCCCGCGATAGATCTCCCGGAAAGACCCCGGAAAAGTCCCCCAGCAAGTCCCACTGCCAGAAGCGCGACGCTCTGCCCGGCCTGGACCAGTGCGGCTATGACTGGATCGACAGCTTCACGCTCGAGATCATCCGCTGGCTGTGCGTCGGCTACAGCCGCGCCACCAGTTCGGGCTTCGAGCAGGCCTTTGCCCGGGCCGATACGGTGCTCGGACAGCGCGACGGCCCCTGCCTCGTCGCCGGCGTCACCGCGCTGATGACCGCGATCCGCCGCGGCCGCAACAGTTCCTTTCAGTTCTCCGATCCGGTCTGTCCGGGCTGCCGGGCGACGGTGCTGCCGCATGAGGAGGCGATCATGTCCGTCGTCCGCGCCGGCCGCCGCGACGACGAGGCCGCTCTGCTCGGCCGTGGCCTGCTGCTGTTGGAAGGCAACGACCCCGCCCTTTTGACGGTGGCGGCCCGGCGCCTGGGCGGCGAAATGGAGCGCATCGACGCGGATTTGAAGGCGCTCAACCGCCGCTGGAAGCGCCCCGCGCCGCGACCGCTTGCCGACCGGAAACCCAAACACGCGACCTGAACGCCGGGTTTGCGCTGCTTGAACGCCAACAGGGCGAAGGGCCTTTGGAGCATGACCGACACCGGCGATCCCGTTCTCGAAATCCGCAACCTGTCGATCGCGCTGCCGGCCAAGGCGGACCGCCGTTTCGCCGTCGAAGACGTCTCGCTGACGCTCAACCGCAAGGAAATCCTCTGCATCGTCGGCGAATCGGGCTCCGGCAAGTCTGTGATGAGCTCGGCCATCATGAACGCGGTGCCGCCGGGGCTCACCATCACCTCGGGCGAGGTGTTGTTCAGGGGCGAGAACGTCCTTGAGTTCGACGCCGAGCAATTGCGGGAGATGCGCGGCGCCCGCATCGCGATGATCTATCAGGAGCCGATGGCCGCGCTCAATCCGGCGATGAAGGTCGGCCACCAGGTCGACGAGGTGTTCCGGTTTCACCGGCCCGACATTTCGCCGGCGGGCCGGCGCGCCGAGACGCTGAAACTGTTCGAAGAGATGCACCTGCCCGCGCCGGAGCGCATCTACGGGTCCTATCCCCACCAGATTTCCGGCGGCCAGTGCCAGCGCGTGGTGATCGCCATGGCGCTTGCCTGCAAGCCGGATGTGCTGATCGCCGACGAGCCGACCACGGCGCTCGACGTCACCACCCAGCGCCAGATCCTGTCGCTGATCGAGGAGTTGAAGGGGACCTACGACAACGGCACCCTCTTCATCACCCATGATTTCGGCGTCGTCGCCGATATTGCCGACCGGGTCGCGGTGATGTGCTGGGGCAGGCTGATCGAGGAGGGCCCGGCCGAACAGATCCTGATGCACCCGCGCGCGGACTATACCAGGCTGCTGGTCGACGCGATGCCGGCCCTGGAGACGACGCGGACCCCGGATGCGGGCCGCCACGACCAGCCGATCGTCGCGGTCAGCGGGCTGCACAAGGTCTATGACACCGGCGACCGCGAGGTCCATGCGCTGAAAGGCGCGAGCTTCGCGCTGAGGCGGGGCGAGACGCTCGCCGTCGTCGGCGAATCCGGATCGGGCAAGTCGACGCTCGCCAAGGCGCTGATCCGGCTGACCGAGCCGACGGAAGGGTCGGTCGTGATCCACGAGCGCGACTTCCTGCAACTTGCCGGCAAGGACCTGCAGGCGGCCCGGCGGGAAATCCAGATGATCTTCCAGGACCCCTTCGGTTCGCTCAATCCAAGCCACCGGGTCGGCTGGATCATCGCCCGCGGCCCCGTCCTGATGGGCGTTGCGAAGGACGAGGCGAGGAAACGCGCCGAGGACCTGCTCGAACTGGTCGGCCTGCCCCGGCAGGCCTATCACCGGTTTCCGCGCAATTTCTCCGGCGGCCAGCGCCAGCGCATCGGCATTGCCCGGGCGCTGTCGATGGAGCCGGACGTGGTGATTGCCGATGAAAGCGTCTCCGCGCTCGACCTGTCGGTGCAGAAACAGGTTTTGCGGCTGATGAACGACCTGCAGCGCCGGCTGGACACCGCGATCATCTTCATCACCCATGACCTGCGCGTCGCGGCCCAGATCTCCGACTACATCACGGTGATGGAGCGCGGCGAGATGGTCGAGTTCGGCACCGCCGAGGATGTCTTCAGCGCGCCCAAGCACCCCTATACCCGGAAACTGCTCGACGCCGCGCCCGGCAAGGACTGGCACCCGCCCCGGCTGACGATCGAGGAAGCCGACCGCATCATCGCCGAAACCGACGCGGCGAAGGCCGGCTGACCGGAAGCACGTCGCGGATATCGATCGCGGCTGTCCGGGTTAGGGGTAAAGCGCCTTTGTTTGCGGCCTGTGACCGATAGCAAGCACCTCCCGGCGCTCGACTTGGGTCTCGCGCGTTCGGCACTCGAAATGCTTTCGCATTTCGTCCGCTTACGCGGACCATGCCTCACCCTCACACGGCCCTTCGGGCCGCCCTCTCCCGCCAAGGGGGGAGAGGGTAAGGGCGCGCTGGAAGGGCCGGGCAAATAAGCACCGGCATCATTCGTGGTATCGACGTCTTCTGTCCGCCAGCGGTGGCGACTGTCGCACCACCTCTCAGATGCACTCGCACCCTCTCCCGCCAAGGGGGGAGAGGGTCGGCTCGCAGAGCCGGGGTGAGGGCCCGTGGCACGGCCTCTCATCATGCCAGCCCTCCAATCCCGGATCAGCCGTCGGCTGCCCGGTTTAGCAGGACCGGACTTTGGTTCACAGCCCAGGCCCATGGAGAAGGTATGCCTCACCGCCGCAAAAGCCATTCTATACAATAGGTTAAACCACGCCGCCGAGCTTAAATCGAAAAGCCGTGGATATCGATGAGGATATATCGGTGCAGACGGCTTCATACAGACCAGGCCGGACATGCAAAGCCCAACCATGGACCACGAGCCGACAAGCCGGCTCAAATATAAACGACAGCATTGACTCCGGCGCCGATCGATGGAATCCATATAGGAACATAACAGGAACATTTACACGCGCGCCTTGATGGCGGGCGCCATCCGGCGGGCTTGCGCGCCGGACCGGAGAGGTATTGTGTCCATAGCCGCTCAACACATGGGCGCCGGTCATGCACCAGAGCCCTTCGACAGCCCGGAAGCGGGCGGGACCGGCGAAAGCCCGCCGGATCCGGCCCTCATGCCGAAGCGGGCCGAATTGGCGACCCTGCGCGACCGGATCGCCCGGCTGGAGGCGCAGGAGGCGGCGAAGACGAGGTTCGACACACCGGCAAGCACCCGTTTCGCCGCGCGGCCGGCGGTTCCGCTCGGCGTCGACCGGCTCGATGACCGGCTCGGCGGCGGCCTTCTGCCCGGCGCCCTGCACGAGATCCGTTCGGCCGACGCGGACGGGCCGCTCGCCTTCGGCTTCGCGCTTGCCCTCGCCGCCCGCCTGACGGCCGCGAACCGCGAGGTTTCAGCACACAGTCCTGCCCCACACAGTCCTCTCCGGGGCACGACCCTGATCGTCAGCACCTTCGACGGCGCCGGCGAGTGGGGCCGGCCCTATGGCCCCGGTCTCGCCGCCTTCGGCCTTGATCCGGACACCCTGCTGCTGGTCGAGGCGCGCCGCCCGCGCGAGGCGCTCTGGGCGGCGGAGGAAGGGCTCGCCTGCCGGGCGCTTTCGGCCGTCGTCACCGAGATCCGCGGCGATCCGCCGCTCGTCGACCTGACCGCGACGCGGCGGCTGGTCCTGCGGGCGGCCCGTTCCGGCGTCACCGCGATCCTGGTGCGCCCGGGCACGGCGGACGGCCTGAGCGCGGCCCGGACCCGCTGGCGGATCGTCCCGCATGCCGTCACCGACCCCGCCGCGTCGACGCTCTCATCCGAAGAAGCCCCCTCTAAAGCTCCATCGGAAGCTTCACTGGAAACGCCGCTGGCAACTCCGTTTCCCCTTTGTCTGTCGCCGCCGGCCTGGGAGGCCGACCTGGAACGCAACGCCGCCCCGGGCGCCTCCCGGCCCGGCGGCCGCTTCAGCCTGATGTGGACCGCCCATGACAACCGCTTCACCGATGCCGCATCCCTCTCTGCCAACCATCGATCCGGTGACCGATACGGACAAAACGGCTCAAGGGCGGCGCTATCTGGCGCTGCGCCTGCCGCATCTGCCGCTGGAGCGGCTGGCGCCACAACAGGCGGCTCCGTCATCCCGATCAGGCACGCCGGATAGGCGGCCGGCGAAGCGTGGCCCGGTACTATCCAGGGTACTATCCAGGGCACCATCCAGGCCAACACCCCGCGCGACGATCGAGACCACCGGCAACGCCATCCGGCTCGCCGCCGTCGACCGGACAGCCGCCGAAGCCGGCTTGGATCGGGGTCTCACCCTGTCGGATGCCCGGGCCCGCCGGCCCGATCTCGAGATCCACCCCGCCGATCCGCCCGCCGACGACCGCGCCCTGACGGCACTCGCCGACTGGGCCAGCCGCTATACGCCGCTGGTCGCCATCGACCGGAGCGCCCATGAAGCGACACGCGCGGCGCCCGGCCTGGTCCTCGACATTACCGGCTGCGCCCATCTGTTCGGCGGCGAGGCCGGCCTGCTTGCCGATCTCGCCGGACGGCTTGGCCGGCGCGGTCTGTCGGCGGCCGCGGCGATCGCCGACACGCCGGCGGCCGCCCGGGCGATCCTTTTAAGCGGCCATATCACCGACAGCCCGCCGGTCGTTCCGCCCGGCGGCAACGAAAAAGCCGTCCGCCGGCTGCCCGCCCAGGCGCTGGAAGCCGATCCGGCCACCGCCGCCCTGCTCGACCGGCTCGGCCTGAAGCGGATCGGCCAGCTTGCCGGCCTGCCCCGGGAAACGCTCGCCGCCCGCTTCGGCACCGACCTCTTGACCCGGCTCGACCGGGCGCTGGGGCGGGCCGGGGAACCGCTGTCGCCGCTTAAATCCCCGCCCGTCTTCACCGTCGAGCGTCTCTTCGCCGAGCCGATCCGGCTGATCGAGGATGTCGAGCGGACGATCGACCATCTCGCGGCCAGCCTGACCGAACCGCTCGTCCGGCATGGCCAGGGCGCCCGCCAGCTGGTGCTCACCCTGTTCCGGCTCGACACCACCGCCCTGCGCATCGCCACGGGCCTGAGCCGGCCAAGCCGCGATGCCGCCGTGATGGCCGCGCTCCTGCGCGAGCGGCTCACCGCCTTCCAGGACGGGTTCGACAGCGGCGAGGGCATCGAGCAGGTCCGCCTTGCCGCCGAGGCCGTCGATCCGCTGGGGCCAGAACAAATGACCGGCGGGCAGATGACCGGCGCGCCGGCGGCCGGCGCCTCACCGGCATCGGGCCTGGCCCCGGACCCGGGCGGGCGGGACGACGTCGCGCTGGCGCATCTGGCCGACCGGCTGACCGCCCGGCTCGGCCGCGACCGGGTCGTCCGGATCCTCCGGCGCGACAGCCACATCCCCGAACGCGCGATGGCAACGGCGCCGGCCCTCGGGAACCGGTGCGACCCGGCCCGACCCAACCCGGCCCGACCCAACCCGGCCCGACCCAACCCGGATCGGCCCGAGGCGGCAGCGCGCTTCCGGCCGCATCCGGGGCGGGCGCCGGAGCGGCCCCTGCGGCTTTTGCAGACGCCCGAACCGATCGAGGCGATCGCCGCGGTGCCGGACGGACCGCCGGTGCGATTTTACTGGCGTCGGGTCCAGCGGCGCATCGTCCGCGCCGAGGGGCCGGAGCGGATCGCGCCGGAATGGTGGCGCATGACAGGGCCCGGCGGCGACGGCGATGCGCTCACCCGCGACTATTTCCGCGTCGAGGACGAGGCCGGCCGCCGCTACTGGGTCTACCGGGCCGGCCTCTACGGCCGCGAAACGGCGGCCCCGCGCTGGTATCTGCACGGGCTGTTCGGATGAGCGCGCAAGGGGTCCGGCCCGAACCACCCGTCTTCGCGGAACTGGCGACCACCACCAACTTCTCCTTCCTGCGCGGCGCCTCGCACCCGGAGGAACTGGTCGCCCGCGCCATGCAGCTCGGCTATCCCGCCCTCGGCATCACCGACCGCAACTCGCTCGCCGGTGTCGTGCGCGCCCATGTGGCAGCGCGCGAGACAGCCAACCCGACTGACGAACAGATCGGCCCCGATGCCCCCTTGCGCATCATCGTCGGCGCCCGGCTGGTGTTTTGCGACGGTACGCCCGACATCTTCGTCTGGCCCGAGGACCGCGCCGCCTATGGCCGCCTGTGCCGGCTGCTCACCACCGGCAACCGGCGCGCCGAAAAGGGCGACTGCCATCTCCACCTCGCCGACCTCCTCGACTGGGGTGAAGGGCTTGTGATGGCGGTCGCACCGCCATCGGGACACCTGGCCGGCTTCGACAGGCTGGCAGGCATTGAAGACACGCTGCGCGTCCTGGTCGAGGCCTTTCCCGGGGCAGTGTATCTTGCCGCCCGCGTTGCCTACCACGGCGACGACCGGGCGCGGCTCGCCCTGCTCGCCGGCCTGGCGGAGCGCTGCGGCACGCCGCTTCTGGCCACCAACGAGACGCTCTACCACACGCCCGAACGCCGCCCGCTGCAGGACGTGGTGACCTGTATCCGGGAGCATGTGACACTACAGAAAGCCGGATTATTACTAGCACAGAATGCCGAGCGGCACCTGAAATCGCCGTCGGAAATGGCGCGGCTGTTCCGCGCCTATCCGCAGGCATTGCGAGTGATTCAAGATATAACAAGCCGAATAAATTTCTCATTGGACCAGCTCAGCTACATTTATCCCGACGAACCGACCGGCATGAGCCGTACGCCGCAGGAGGAGCTAACTCGACTTACTAATGAGGGTGCAATCGGTCGTTATCCGGATGGCGTACCGGCGGAAATACGCAAGCGGATCGACCATGAGATCGCGCTGATCGGGAAATTGGATTATGCGCCTTATTTTCTCACGGTGTGTGACATCGTTCGCTTCGCCCGTGCTCGCGGCATTCTCTGCCAGGGCCGTGGCTCGGCGGCCAATTCCACCGTCTGCTTCTGCCTCGGCATCACCGAGGTCGATCCGCAGCGCATGGACCTTCTGTTCGAGCGTTTCATTTCGGAGGAACGGCGCGAACCGCCTGATATCGATGTCGATTTCGAACACGAGCGGCGTGAGGAGGTGATCCAGTACATCTACGAGAAATACGGCCGCGAGCGGGCCGGCCTCGCCGCCACCGTCATTTCCTATCGGGCTCGCTCGGCGATTCGAGAAGTCGGCAAAGTGTTTGGCTTGTCCGAGGACGCCACCGGCGGGCTCGCCGGGGCGATCTGGGGCTGGTCGGAAAAATCGATCACCCCCGACGAGGTGCGCCGGCGCGGCCTTGATCCGGACGATCCGACGCTTGCCCGGATGCTGGCGCTGACCCGTGAGATCATCGGCTTTCCGCGTCACCTTTCCCAGCATGTCGGCGGCTTCGTCATCACCCGCGACCGGCTCGACGAGACGGTGCCGATCCAGAACGCGGCGATGGAGGACCGCACGGTGGTCGAGTGGGACAAGGACGATCTCGACGCGCTCGGCATGCTGAAGATCGACGTTCTCGGTCTCGGCATGCTGACTTGCATCCGCAAGGCCTTCGACTTGCTGCGCGACCGCTACGGACGCAACCTGACGCTCGCCTCGATCCCCTCCGATGACGCCTCGGTCTACCGGATGCTGCAGCGGGCCGATTCGCTCGGCGTGTTCCAGGTCGAAAGCCGCGCCCAGATGACCATGCTGCCGCGCCTGAAGCCGAAGGATTTCTACGATCTGGTGATCGAGGTGGCGATCGTCCGGCCCGGTCCGATCCAGGGCGACATGGTGCATCCTTATCTGCGCCGCCGGCAGGGCCTGGAGACGGTTGTTTATCCCTCCCCGGCGCCTGGGAAAGGCGACAAGGACGAACTGGAGCAGGTGCTGGGCAAGACGCTCGGCGTCCCGCTGTTCCAGGAGCAGGCGATGAAGATCGCGATCGTCGCGGCCGGGTTCACCCCGTCGGAGGCCGACCGGCTGCGCCGGGCCATGGCGACCTTCCGGCGCGTCGGCACGATCGGCACCTTCCAGGCCAAGATGATTAACGGCATGAGCGCCCGCGGCTACGACCCCGACTTCGCCGCGCGCTGCTTCAAGCAGATCGAGGGGTTCGGCGATTACGGCTTTCCCGAAAGCCACGCGGCAAGCTTCGCGCTGCTGGTCTATGCCTCCTCCTGGCTGAAATGCCATTACCCGGACGTCTTCGCCGCAGCGCTCTTGAACAGCCAGCCGATGGGCTTCTACGCACCGGCCCAGATTGTCCGCGACGCGGCTGAACACGGCATCGAGGCACGCCCGGTCGATGTGAACCTGTCGGATTGGGACAACACGCTGGAGCGTGAATTCTGGTCCGCTGGCGGAAACCGCTTTCCGCCAGCCTCGCACATGTCCGGATCGATGACCTGCGCTCGACACCCCCTGGCAGCGCCTCCGTCGAAATCGCGTCAGCGGCGGCTGCTTCGATATCGTCTTCGACGCTCTCGAAGCCGTTGCCACCTCCCGACGCGTGGCTTTGGCCCGCGCGCGTCCGGCATAGACCGTGCCAAGGTTCCCCCACCCCGACCCTCCCCCACAAGGGGGGAGGGGGCGATAGCTGCGTGGCATGTCGAAAATTCGATCCGCTTTTCTCGTCGAAAGGCTTCAAAGTCACCCGGTACGGCCCCGGCTCTCCCTCCCCCCTTGTGGGGAAGGGTCGGGGTGGGGGGTGAGGCACGGTCCGCCCAAGCGGACGAAATGCGGACGCATTTCGAGTGCCGAACGCGCTCGGCCCAAAGCCGAGCGCAGGGCAATCGCCTTGACCGGCTCGATGCCGGTCAAAGCGATACCGGCCCGGCCACCCGCCTGCATCCGCTCCACGCCGAAATGCGCGACGATGTCTGGTCGGACCACGCGATCCGGCTCGGCTTCCGCCAGATCAAGGGCATCGGCGAGGAGGAGGCCGGCCTGATCCTGGCGCGGCGCGGCCAGGGCTATGATTCCCTCCGCGACCTCTGGCTCAGGACAGGCCTGCCCGCGGCCACGATCGAGCGGCTGGCCGATGCCGATGCCTTCCGCTCGATCGGGCTCGATCGGCGGGCGGCGCTGTGGGCAGCGCGCGGCCTCGATACGGGCAGCCCCGCCGAGACCCTGCCGCTGTTTGCCGCCGCGGCCGATGGTGATCTGCGCCGGGAGCCCGATGTCGATCTGCCGCCGATGCCGCTGGGCGAGCAGGTGGTCAACGACTACCGCTTCCTGAAACTGTCCTTGAAGGCCCATCCGGTGTCTTTCCTGCGCGCAGACCTCGACGCGCGGAAGGTGACGCGCAACGCGACCCTGCGCGAATTGCGTCCCGGCCGGCGCGTCACCGTGGCCGGCCTGGTGCTCGTGCGGCAACGGCCGGGATCGGCCAGCGGCGTCATCTTCATGACGCTCGAGGACGAGACGGCGGTCGCCAACATCATCGTCTGGCCGAAGGTGTTCGAACGGTTCCGGCCGCAGGTGATCGGCGCCCGGCTGATCGCCGCCACCGGGCGCCTGCAGAACGAGCAGTCCGTCATCCACGTGGTCGCCGAGACGATCACGGATCTGACCCCGATGCTGGCGACCCTGTCCGACGATGCGGATGACCTGGAGGCGCTGGCCCGCTGCGACGAGGTGCGCCGGCCGATCCCCGATATGGCCGAGAAGCTCTCCCGCCGCTCCCGGCCCGGCCACGTGCTCAAGGAGGCGCCGGATCCTGGCGGCGATCTGGATGGGGACCTGGAGCGGCTGGCGAAGGCGACCCACAAGGCCATGCCCAAGGGGCGGAATTTTCATTGAGCCGCCGGCGGGTGCGCGTTCCTAGAGCGTCGGGCGATAAATCAGATGCATTCTGCTTGTTTGCGCTGTGGCGATCCGGCGGTGAAACGACCGCAGCGCGATGCCGCGCATCGGGCAAGGGCGCTTCGCCGGCGGGCGCCCGGCG
>JANQKY010000054.1 GCA_028280885.1 Tepidamorphus sp. | reverse complement strand
TCCCTTCACCTGGAAGAGCGCGTCGAGCCAGCTCCTGCGCCGCAAGCAGCTCGTCATCGGCTCGGTGCTGTTCCATGTCGGCGTGCTGATCATTTTCTTCGGCCACCTCGTCGGCCTGCTGACGCCGATCTGGATCTTCGATGCGATCGGCATCAGCCACGGCGCCAAGCAGGGTCTCGCGGTGCTGGTCGGCGGGGTCGCCGGCGTGATGGCGCTGATCGGCGGCGGCATGCTGTTCCATCGCCGCTGGACCGACCCGCGCATCCGCCGGAACTCGAGCGTCGCCGATATCGGCATCCTGGCCCTGCTGCTGGCGCAGCTCGTCATCGGCCTCGGCACCATTTTCGTCTCGCTGCAGCACCTGGACGGCGAGGAGATGGTCAAGTTCATGAACTGGGCGCAAGGCATCTTCACCTTCCAGGCCGATGCGGCGGCGCATCTTCATGGCGTCGCACCGATCTTCAAGCTGCACCTGTTCCTGGGGCTGACGATCTTCCTGCTGTTTCCCTTCACGCGGCTGGTTCACATGCTGTCGGCGCCGGTGCGCTATATCGTCCGGCCGGGCTACCAGATCGTGCGCTCGCGCCGCACCGCGCCGCTGCCGAAACATGCCGGGCCGGTGGCGTTGCCGCAAAAGGCGCCGGTCCGCAGGCCCGGCGCCGTTGCCGGCACGGTTTCCAATCCGGCGGAGTGAGGCCGATGACCGGATCACCGGCCGTGCTCTTCACGGTCAATGGCAGGCAGGCATTAGGGCCCCGGTCCGGCGCCGGCCTGTCTGCGGTCACCGTCAACGGCGAGGTGGTGCCGATCCCGGCAATCGCCGCGGAGGCGCGCAATCATGTCGCCGCCGGGCGCGGCAGGCGGGAGGCCTGGGAGGCCGCCGCTAACGCCCTGGCGATCCGGACCCTGCTGTTGCAGGAAGCGCGGCGGCGCGGACTGGCGCCGACGCCCCGGCAGGTCGGGCCGGATCGCCACGAAACCGACGAGGAAGCGGCCATCCGGGCGCTGCTCGAACAGGACATAGACGTTCCCGCGCCGGACGAACAGGCGGTCCGGGCCGAATGGGCGCGCGATCCGGACCGCTTCCGGTCGCCGCCGCTCTGGGAGGTCGCGCACATCCTGTGCGCCTGCACGCCAACCGACGCCGCCGGCATGGCCGAGGCCTGCGCCCGCGCTTCGGCGATCACGGCGCAACTGCGGGACGATCCGCAGGCCTTCGGCCGTATCGCACGCTCGCAGAGCGACTGCGGGTCGCGGTCGGCCGGCGGCGTACTGGGCCAGATCGGACCGGGTGACACGGTTCCCGAATTCGAGGCCGCGATCCGCGCGCTGTCGCGGGGCGAGATCACGCCCGATCCGGTGCCGACCCGGCACGGCTGGCACGTGATCCGCCTGGATGCCGTCGCCGAAGGCCGGCGGCTGCCCTTCGAGGCGGTGAAGGGGCCGCTTGCCGAGGCCATGGAGAAATCGGCCTGGGCGCGCGCGGCGCAAGGCGTCGTCCGTCGCCTGGCGGCTGAAGCGGATATCACGGGCGTGAGGCTCAATACGGACACTGAAAACGGAACCCGCCATGCTGGACGCCCTGCTTGAGCGCAATGCCGCCTGGTCGGCGGAACAGAATGTGCGGGAACCGGGCTATTTCGCCCGGCTTGCCACCCGGCAGCGCCCGGATTTCTTCTGGATCGGCTGCTCGGACAGCCGCGTGCCGGCCAATGTCGTGGCCGGCCTCGATCCCGGCGAGGTCTTCGTCCATCGCAACGTCGCCAACGTGATCCACTCCTCGGACATGAACCTGCTGTCGGCCCTGGAATTCGCCGTCGATGCGCTGCATATCCGCGAGATCATCGTCTGCGGCCATTTTGGCTGCGGCGGCGTCAAGGCGGCGACCGAGGATCTTCCGCACGGCCTTGCCGATCACTGGCTCGAACCGATCCGCCGCCTGGCCCGCTCCTATGCCATCGACCTGTCCTGCCTGGAGGATATCGAGACCCGCCGGGACCGGCTCGCCGAGTTGAACGTCGCCGAAGGCGTGCGGCGGGTGTCGGAGACGCCGATCCTGCAGCGGGCCTGGGCGCGCGGCGAGGACATCCGCGTGCACGGCCTGATCTACGGCCTGAAGGACGGCCGCCTGCGCGACCTGGAGTGCACGGTCACGCGCGGCTACGCCACATCGGAAGCCGTCGGGTAAAGACCGCGCCACAGCGCATCGCCCCGGCCGGACCGGTTTGACCCAGATCAAGGCCGTCGTTTCGCTCTCCGATATAGTTACAAATGAAACTAATTAGGGAGCGCCCAGATGAAAATCGAACAGATCCACCACGTCGCCTATCGCTGCAAGGACGCCAAGGAGACGGTCGAGTGGTACGGCAAGATGCTGAACATGGACTTCGTGCTGGCGATCGCCGAGGACCATGTGCCCTCCACCCACGAGCCCGACCCGTACATGCATCTGTTCCTGGATGCCGGCAACGGCAATATCCTGGCCTTCTTCGAACTGCCGACCAAGCCGGAGATGGGCCGCGATCCGAATACGCCGGCCTGGGTCCAGCACATCGCCTTCAAGGTCAAGGATCGCGACGCGTTGCTCGCCTACAAGAAACACCTGGAGGACAACGGCGTCGACGTGCTCGGCGTCACCGACCACTCGATCTTCCACTCGATCTATTTCTTCGATCCCAGCGGCCACCGGGTCGAACTCGCCTGCCCGGATCCGGAAGAAGAGGCGATGCTCGAGAAGCTCAATGACGTGAAGTGGGACATGCTCGAGGAATGGTCGAAGACCAAGCGGGCGCCCAAACACGCCGAGTGGCTGCACAGCAAGGAACTCGCCGACGTCGAGTGAGACGGGCGGCCGGGTCGGCGGAAACGGGGCTTCTGTTTTCAGCCGGGCCACCTACTCGGACGTCATGCCCGGACGTGTTCCACTGCTGTCCGGTTTAATTGCCAAGGCGCGGGGAACATCTGTGCGCAGAGTTCCATGCCCGGCCGGGGTGAGGGCCCGCGGCACGGCCGTTCATCGTGTCAGCTCTCCGATCCCGGCGCGCTGACGCTTGGCCGGGATGACGACCGAGAGGCAGAGCCCCACATCCCCAACGCTATGTTTGCCGCACCGCTTCACTCGAACGGCGGCAGTTGCGCCTGCAGCTTCTTCGTCAGGCTTCGTCGGACGATCCGGTAGGATTCGGTCAGCCGGTGGCGCAGGTCCTCGTCCGGGGCGTCGAAGGGCAGATTGATCCAGGAGCGGTGAAAGTAGGGCGCCTTGGCGCCGACGCCGAGTTCGATCAGCATCTCGGCGGTCTCGATCGAATCGGTCTTGACCGAGACCCCCGGCGCGACCGAGCCGATGCAGGCGAACATCTTGCCGCCGACCTTCCAGGCATCGTGACCACCGCCCCAAGGGTCCGACTTCTCGGCGCCCGGCAGGGTTTCGCAGATGGCGTTGATGCGCGCGCGGCTCATCTCTCCCCTCACTGCCGATTAAGCGGTGCAAGCGCCATCCCGCCGAAGGTCTGCTCGGTCGGCGCCATCTCCAGCGTGCTGATATTGACATGCGCCGGCGCGTCGAGGGCGAACAGGATCGCGTCGGCGACGTCCTGCGCCCGCAATTCCGAAATCCCGGTGTCCTTGACGCGGGCGACCGCCTCGGGATCGTCGAAGGCGTGATCGAAGATCTCCGTGGTGACCCGGCCGGGACAGATCTCGGTGACCCGCACGCCGGTGCCCTGCAATTCGATGCGCAGGTTCGAGCTGAGCAGGTGAACGGCGCCCTTGCTGCCGCCATAAATCGCCGAGGCGATCGGATAGAGCCCAGCGACCGAACCGATATTGACGACATGGCCGCGGCGGCGCGCCGTCATGCCGGGCAGCACGGCCCTGAGCAGGTGGAAGACGGCGGAGACATTGGTATCGATCGTCGCGTCGAGGTCTTCCGGCGTCGAATTGACGATGCCGGCAAAGCCGCGCGCGACGCCGGCATTGTTGATCAGGATATCGGCCTCAAGGTCGGAAAAGGCCGCATAGATCGCATCGGAATCGCGCAGATCGACGGCATGCGCGACGATACCCTTCGCCTGGCTCAGGCCTTCCAGCCGGTCGGCTCGGCGGGCCGCCACATGGACGGTCAGCCCCCGTTCAGCAAGCGCCAGGGCAGTTGCCTGCCCGATGCCGCTCGTCGCGCCCGTCACGAGCGCCGTCCCGTAGTCCGCCAGTGCCATCCGGTTCCTCCGCCTCGCATCGCTGTCGTAGCGGGAAGCCTAGCACAGCCCGCCCACCGTGCGAATCCGGCATCGGGCCGGACGGGTCCTGACCCTAAGCCGGCCTACAGTCCAGAACCGTGGCGACGATCCGGGTCATTGCCGTCCGGAAATCCTCGATCCGGCCGGACTTCAGCAGAACGCCCTTCGAGGCCATCTGCAGGAGATGGGCGATGTCGGCGGCCCTGGCTTCGCCCGCGCATTGGCCGCGCTCCAGCAGGAACCCGGCCAATGCCTGGCCGAACCGGGCATCCGGATCGTCTTCTGCGCGCCGGATCGCGTCCATCCCCAATTCGAGGATCTCGGCGCCATGCCCCGGCCCATGCAGGAGCGGCACGCCATCGCCCGTCCAGCGCATGAACGCCTCGACCAAGGCATCGGCGGGCGCGGCATTGCTGTCAGAAAGCGCGGCGACGGCCTTCTCATAGGCCTGTTCGACATAGCCAGCAACGGCCCAGTCGAGCACCACCTCCTTGGACCCGAAGCGGTTGTAGATTGTCTGGCGCGAGACTCCGGCGGCCTTGGCGAGATCGTCCATTGACGTCTTTCTGAAACCGTAGCGGCCGAAAACCTCGAGGATCGCGTGGAATCGGATATCGTCTGGCATTTCACGTATTTGACATTATGTGCATAGAATGTAAATAACGCCCAGGAGTACTGCCGCGCCGCCGGGCGCATCACGGATTGGAGATCTAACATGGCCCAGAGGATCGCAGACAGCGGTTTCAGTGACTGGAGGCCGGCGCGGCTGCCGGATCTTGCCGGCAAGACCTATGTCATCACCGGCGGCAACAGCGGCATCGGGCTGGAGGCGGCGCGGATGCTCGGCAAAGCCGGCGCCGACCTCGTCCTCGCCTGCCGGTCGACCGACAAGGCCGAAGCGGCCAGGCAGGACCTGAGCCGGGACGTTTCGGGCAGCATCGACGTCGTTGAGCTCGATCTGTCCGACCTGGCCTCGGTTCGCGCGGCGGCGGAAGCGGTCGGCGCCGGCCGGACGAAGATCGACGGGCTGATCAACAATGCGGGGATCATGCAGACACCGCCATCGAAGACGAAGGACGGCTTCGAGCTGCAATTCGGGACCAATCATCTCGGCCACTTCCTGTGGACCAGCCTGCTGATCGACCGTGTCGAGGCCGCCGAAGGCCGTGTCGTCGTCGTTTCCAGCATCGCCCATAAATACGGCCGCCTGCATTTCGACGACCTGATGCTGACATCCGGATACACGCCCTCGCGCGCCTATTTCCAGTCGAAGCTCGCCAATCTGGTATTCGCCTTCGAACTCGACCGCCGGCTCAAGGCCGCCGGCTGCAAGGCGATCGCGATCGCCTGTCATCCCGGCTATAGCGGAACGAACCTGCAAAGCACCGGGCCGCGCGGATTTCTGAACCTCCTCTACAAGGCGCTCAATCCGCTCCTGAGCCAATCGGCGGAAGCCGGGGCGATCCCGACGGTGCTTGCTGCCGCCGGCCCGGAAGCACGGCGCGGCGCCTATTACGGCCCGCAGAAGATGAGCGAGGCGCGCGGCCCGGTCGGCGATGCGCTGGTGGAGGACAGGGCCCTCGACGAAGCCGCCGCGAAACGGTTGTGGTCGGTCAGCGAGGAGCTTGTCGGCGAGCCGTTCAGGATGCCCGCCGCCGGCTGACCGCGCCAGATCTGTCCCTGCCTACCATAGCGGCCTACCAGAGCGTCTTGCGGGCGCGCTCCGTCCAGCCATCGTCATAGGACGCGCCGCCGACCCGGTCGTTGCTGAGATCGGCGAGGATGCGGCCCGGCGTCGGCAACGACGCGGGGTCGACGTGATGCTCCGGGTTCCACAGGTTCGAGCGCAGGATGGCGCGGGCGCACTGGAAATAGACCGCCTCGATGCCGACCACCAGGACCGTGCGCGGCGGCTTGCCCTTGACGGCGAAGGAGGCGAGCAGGTCCGGATCGACTACGACCTGCGCCTGCCCGTTCACCCGCAGCGTGTTGCCCGATCCCGGCACGACGAAGAGCAGGCCGACACGCGGATCGCGGATGATGTTCTTCAGGGAATCGACCCGGTTGTTGCCCCGGCGATCGGGCAGCATCAGCGTCCTGTCGTCGCCGATGCGCACGAAACCGGGCTCGTCGCCGCGCGGCGAGCAGTCGAGCCCCTCCGGTCCCGCCGTCGCCAGGATGACGAAGGGCGAGGCCTCGATGAAGGCGCGGTAATGCGGAATGAGCCGGTCGACCTCCTTGACCAGCGACGTCTCGCCCGGCGCGCCGTACAGGGCTTCAAGTTCGTCGACCGAGCGGACCACCGTCATTTTATTCTCCGTTCAAACCAGCGTGATCGCGTTGCCGGACCTGCTATAGATACATTCGCGAAACCTGGCCATGGCAACCTGGGGCAATCTGGTTTCTGGAGAGGGCCCGGTTTCGGGAGACGGCCGGTTTCAGGAGACGGCGCGCCTCAGGTTTCGACAGGCGAATGGTCGCAGCGACCAGGCTATCGACACCAGGGCGGGCCGCGTGCTTTATCCTCCTACCTGAGGTAGGGGCATTTTTGCGTCAGCTAAGGAGACGAACCCATGACTTTGAAGATCGGCGATACCGCGCCTGATTTTAAGGCGGAGACCACCGAAGGCACGATCTCGTTCCACGACTGGATCGGCGATTCCTGGTGCATCCTGTTTTCCCATCCCAAGGACTTCACGCCGGTCTGCACAACCGAACTCGGCGCGGTAGCCGGCATGATGCCCGACTTCGAAAGCCGCAACACCAAGGTGATCGGCCTGTCCGTCGACCCGGTTGACGACCACATGCGCTGGATCGACGACATCAAGGCGGTGACCGGCAATGCGGTGACCTATCCGATGATCGGCGATCCGGACCTGGCCGTCGCCAAGCTCTACGGGATGCTGCCCGCATCCGCCGGCGACTCCTCGCAGGGCCGCACGCCGGCCGACAACCAGACGGTGCGCAACGTCATGGTCATCGGCCCGGACAAGAAGGTGAAGGCCGTCATCGCCTATCCGATGACGACCGGCCGCAATTTCGACGAGGTGCTGCGGCTCATCGATTCGCTGCAGCTCACCGCCAACCACCAGGTCGCGACGCCGGCCAACTGGCAGAACGGCGAAGACGTGATCATCGCCGGCTCGGTGTCGAACGAGCAGGCCAAGGAGCGCTATCCGGAAGGCTGGAAGGAGCCCAAGCCCTATATCCGGATCGTCCCGCAGCCCGGTTCCTGACGGCATTTCCGTAAACTGGCCGAAGCGCCGCCGCCGGATACCGGCGGCGGCGTTTGCGATTAGACTCCGTTCACCAGGGTCATTCTAAATTAGCCGGATTTTCATAGATCGCATTCGAACCACTCCTGTCCGGTTTGGCGTGGGCGAGGTTCTGGTTTTCAGCCCCGCCACACGCTCGGAGGCCACCAGCTCTGTTTTCCTCGATGGAAGCGGTGTCTGATGTCGCCCGCCACTCCCCCTCAGTGTCGCTGCCGGGCTTGTCCCGGCAATCCATGAACACAGGGGCCAGCGCCCATTCTAACGGCGGTGGTCATGGATCCTCGGAACAAGTCCATTGCTGTCCGGTTTAATTTCGGCGACGTCGATTAACCGTTTGTCTGACATGACTTTTTCGGCAAATGACGGTCGCGGGATATGGACTCGCTTAACCACCCCCTCAGCCGTCATCCCCGACTTGATCGGGGATCCAGTACCCCCTGCGGCGGCATCTGGAGCACGGCGGAAAAACCAAGCAAACGCACGGGGTTACTGGATCCCCGCCGTCGCGGGGATGACGCCCGGAGGGGTGGCCAGGCTGAAATCAAAGAGTCCCGTCCCCGCTGAACCGGGCAGCAGTGGAACACGTCCGGGGATCACGGCCATACCGGAAGCCGGATTCGAGCCAATTATCTAGTCAGCGAAATTATGGCCGTTCGCCGCGCAGCAGGCGGCCCTCGATCTGGTCGATGACATCGGGCAGGTCGGCGACCGACGCGACGACATAATGGGCGCCGGCGCGGTAGAGGCTGCGCTCGGCATCGATATAGCGCCTGAGATAGTCCTCGCCCTCAAGCGCGTCGTGTTCGGTGCGCGACAGGCCCATCGCATTGCCGGAGGCGGCGACGCCGATAGTCCAGGTGCCGGCGGCCAGCCCCTCGGCGAGGCCGGGCTCGGTGTCGTCGACCTTGACGCAAGACCAGGCCGGCCAGACGCCGAGATCGAGGAAGGTGCGATACATCATCAGCGCGCCGGGCCGGCCCTCGGCGAGATCGCCGGCGCAGACCATGGTGTCGGGCGCAAAGCCCTGCTCGGCGGCAAGCGGCGTCAGCCGGGCCATGATCTCGCGGGTATAGCCGGTCGTCGAGCCGATCTTCAGGCCGCGCGCGCGAAGGCTCGCGACCGTCTCGGCGGCGCCGGGGATCAACTCGGCATAGTCGGTGACGACCTCGGCATTGAGCGGCACGAAGACCGCGTAGATCGCATCGACATCGGCATTGGTAAAGTCCGCGCCCTTCGCCGCACGCCAGGCCTCGGCGATGCGCGGGGTCTCTCCGAGCGCCTTGATGTGATCCCACTTCGGCAGGCCCATCGGCCCGCGCGCCTCGTCGATCGTGATCTCGACGCCGAACCGGCGGAACACCTCGACAAAGGCCCCCATCGGCGCGCGCGAACCGAAATCGACGACCGTGCCGGCCCAATCGAAGACCACTGCTTTAAGCTGATTTTCTGACATCTGTCCTATCTTCGATCTGAGGTCCGGTTTCGACGAATCGCCGCAAGGACGACCATTTCGCTTCCGCTTATTCCCTGTTTTTCCGCTTGGTGAAAGAGGACGCAGAGGCAGGCGGATCCGGGCTGATCGTGTCCGGGTTCAAATCCTTGCAACCGCATCCCGTCAATTGGTGCTACCGTGTTCCCTCACGGTATTGAGGGAGAACAGGATGCCGCGTTTCCTTGCAGGACTGACATTGGCCGTGGTCGCAGCTTTTCTTGCGCTGCCGGCGGCTGCGAAGACGGCTTCCTTCAGCATTTCGCCGTCGGCCGTGTTCGCGAGCGGCGGGGCAGGAGCGGGCCTGGGCGTCGAGTTCACCGGCAGCGGGGCCTTCGGGTTCGGCTTCACCCTGCCGAAGGATTACCGGGACGACAGCGCGATCGTCGTCCAGCTTGTCGTCTACGACCAGCAGGCTGTCGGTCCCTGTTCGTTCAATATGAGCCCCGCCCGCCTGTTTCAGTTTCGCAACGGCAAGAGGGCCGACCGCAGCCTGTCCGGCTTCGCCGCGAAAAACGGCGGCATATTCGATGTGAAGCTGGACGAAGGCGTTGCGATCGCGAAACTGACAATCAAGCCCGGCGGCGATCTTGCCGGGCTCAAGAGCGGCGACGCCCTGGCCCTCTCGGTGGAACGCGATCACACCCTTGTCGAAGACACCTGCCAGACGATTGCCGTTTTCGGGATCAACATCAAGTACAAGCTGAAATAGCGGCACGGCGGATTGTCTGCCGGACGGGCGCTAGTCGCGCTTGCCCTCGTCCTCCGGCAGGTCATCGTCCGAAATCGCCCGCCAGGCCGCCCCATCGAGATCCTCGTACTGGCCCGCCTTCATCGACCAGAGGAACGCCGCGAGCCCCAGAAGGCCGAGGCCGATCGCGACGGGGATCAGGATGAACAGGATGTCCATCAGGCGCCGTCCTTGGGCTGCGGCGCGATGCCGAGCCGGTCGGGCCCCATGCGGACACGCAGGGCATTCAGCGTGACGAGGACCGAGGAGCCGGACATGGCGAGCGCTGCGACAAGCGGCGTGACGAAGCCGAGCACGGCGATCGGGATCGCCAGGACATTGTAGAGCGCGGCGAACCAGAGGTTCTGGTCCATCGCCCGGCGCGCCCGGCGCGAGATATCGATCGACCGCACCACCGGCATCAGCGAATCGCCGAGGAATACCGCGTCGGCTGCCGCCTGCGACAGGTGCACCGCCGTTACCGGCGACAGCGACACATGGGCGGCGGCGAGCGCCGGGGCGTCGTTGAGGCCGTCGCCGACCATCAGCACCTTGCGGCCGGCGGCCTTCAACGCGTCCAGCACGGCGATCTTGTCGGCGGGCGTCAGGCCGGCGCGCCGATCCTCGATGCCGAGCCTGTCGGCGGCCGCGTCGACGGCGGCGGCCCGGTCGCCCGACAGGATCATGGTTGCCAGGCCGCGTTCGGCGATCAGGCGGACGGCCTCTTCCGCGTCCGGCCGGATGCCCTGCGACACGGCGATCGGAACGGCCGAAGCCTCCCCGGCCCGATACCAAACGAGCGAACTTGCGTCCGTTGCCGCAGCCCTCGCGGCATCGGCGGAAACACCACAGAAGCCGGCCGAGCCGAGCCGATGCTCGATCCCGTCAATAGCGGCGGCGACGCCGCGGCCGGTCTCCTCGCGGGCGCCCGCGACCGGCGCCAGGCCGTCGGCGTGGACTTTCAGCGCAGCGGCGAGCGGATGGTTGCTCGACAGGGCAAGCCGCGCCGCCATGCGCAGCGCCTCCGGCGCGACCGCGCCCGGATCGGCAAGCACCGGCTCGGGCAGGGTCAGCGTGCCGGTCTTGTCGAAGACGACGGTGTCGATCTCGGCGAGCCGCTCCACCGCATCGCCGGCATTGAGCAGCACGCCGGAGCGGAACAAGAGACCGGAGGCGACGACCTGGACCGCCGGGATCGCGAGACCCAGCGCACAGGGGCAGGTGATGATCAGGACGGCGATCGCCGTCGTCAGCGCCATCTGCCAGCTCGCGCCCAGCAACACCCAGCCCAGGAAGGTCAGCGCGGCGGCGGTATGGACGGTCGGCGCATACCAGCGCGCGGCCTTGTCGGCCAGGCGCAGCCGGTTCGAGCGCGCGGTCTGGGCGGCCTCCAGCAGCGTGTTGACCTCGTCGAGCAGCGTCCCCTTGGCCGCCGCGGTCACCTGCACGGTCAGGCTGCCGGTGACGTTCAAGGTGCCGGCATAGACGCGGTCGCCCGGCGCGACGGCGGCATAGGCGGTCTCGCCGGTCACCAGGCTCTGGTCGATCTCGGAGGTGCCCACGTCGACGACGCCGTCGACCGCCAGGCGGTCGCCGCTGGCGATCAGGACGCGGTCGCCCGGATCGATGGCGGAGACGGGAACGAGGCGCGTCGATCCGTCGGGCATGATCTTGGTCGCCGTCTCGCCCTTGAGTGCTGCGAGATTTTCCGCCTGGGCGCGCGTGCGGCGGCGCATGTTCATGTCGAGGAAACGGCCGACCAGCAGGAAGAACAGCAGCATCACGGCAGCGTCGAAATAGGCGTGCCGGCCGCCGGTGAAGGTTTCCGCCAGCGACATGCCCATGGCGAGCAGCACGCCGAGCGTGATCGGCACGTCCATGTTGACGCGGCGCGCGCGTAAAGCGGCGAAAGCGGAAGAGAAGAACGGCTGGCCGGCATAGGCAACCGCTGGGATCGCGATCAGCGCGGAGATCCAGTGGAACAGGTCGCGCGTTTCCGGGGTGATGTCGGTGATGTTGCCCGACCACACCGACACCGACAGCAGCATGATGTTCATGGCCGCGAAGCCGGCGACCGCCATGCCCTTCAACAGCCGCCTGGCTTCGGCCGCCTCGGCGCTCTTGGCGGCGCCCGGATCGAAGGGATGGGCGCGATAGCCGAGATCGCGGAGCGTGCCGACGACCGTGTCCGGCGCGATCGCCCCGTCCGACCATTCGACCGCGAGCCGCTTCGAGGTGAAGTTGAGCCGGGCCCTCGTGATGCCGGGCAGGCCGGCGAGCCCCTTCTCGATCTTCGCCATGCAGCCGGCGCAGCGCACGCCCTCGACGGCGAGATCCATGTGGACGATGCCGTCGCCGACATCGGTCACGAAGCTGGAGAGATCGCGGTCGTGATAGCCCATGGCGCGTTATCCTGGTGAAGGCGCTGTCTGGTTCAGGCCGGGCGCCGGGATCAGTGCGTGATGCTTGTATCTTTGTAGAGGACGTGGAGGTCGGAGGTTCGATAGCGCCTCCGGCGCTCTCGAAGCCGCCCTGCGGGCGGCACCCCTCACCCCGACCCTCTCCCGCAAGGGGAGAGGGAGTGCTACCGCCGTGCCGTTTGGCTCCAGCGCCTCGCAAACAGCAAGGCGCATCAATTCAACCGCATGTCGCGCCGCTATCGCCCCCTCTCCCCTCGCGGGAGAGGGTCGGGGTGAGGGGAAATCGCTTTGACCGGCTCGGTGCCGGTCAAAGCGATACCGGCCCCAAACCATCAACCGCCAAACACAAGCCATCGACCGCCCCTACCGGATCATCACCTTGTTCTCGGACCGATAGAGCCGTTCGTCGCCGCGGGCCGCCTCGATCACCAGGCGCCAGTTGCCCGCCTCGAGCGTGTCGATGGCGCCGCCATAGCGCCCGGTCTCGCTCTCCACGAGGCTCAGCGCGATGTCCTTGCCGGCCTGTGTGGGGTTGGCGAGCCCGGCCGTAACCGCAAGGCCCGAGACCGGCGCGCCGCCGGCATCCTTGACGACGATCTCGACGACGGCGCCCGGACCCGAGCGCAGCAGATCGGCGCTGACCGCCCAGCCGCGCTCGGCCTGCGCGCGGGCCGCGTCGACATCGGCCTGGAACGTGCCGCCGGCCCGGTAGGACGATCCGACCACCGTGCCGGTGTGGCTCGACAGCGCCAGCCACAGCATCACGCCGTTGGCGGCGAAGATCAGCCCGAAGAAGCCGATCAGGGCAAACAGCACGGTCCGGCCGGTGACCCGAAAGCCGCTCTGCTCATTCATCGCTTGCACAGGTGTCATGCTGGTTCCTCTCAAATGCTGTCAGTTCGCCGGTTCCGGCGCCCGGAAGAAGTCGCTCGTCGTCGCCTGTTCGCCCGTCTCCAGGTCGGTGATGACGAAGGAGAAGGGATGGGTGGCCGGCAGCGACGTGCCGTCGGGCATCGAGACGAGGACGCGGACTTCCCGCGTCGTGTCCGGGTCGACGGGGATGACCGGCCACGGCGTGTCGGTCGCCTCGATGCCGATCACATTGAGCGACGCGCCCGGCAGATCGGCAAGCGACAATTCGAAATCGGTCGGCTGAAGATGCTTGTTGCTGATCCGCATCGTATAGCCGTTCTGGATACCGCCGTCGGACAGCTGCACGAACAGCGGATTGCGGTCATGGATGACGCTGACGTCGAGCTGCTGGCGGGTCGCAAGCGACCACAGCATGATCGCGCTGACCAGCGCGATGATCACCGCGTAGATGATCGTCCGCGGCCGGATGAACCGGTAGATCGGCGGCTTGCCCTCCTCGCGGCGGGCGATGTTGATATCGGTGTCGTAGCCGATCAGACCGGTCGGGCGGCCGATCTTGTCCATCACCGTGTCGCAGGCGTCGATGCACAGGCCGCACTGGATGCATTCGAGTTGCAGCCCATCGCGAATGTCGATGCCGGTCGGACAGACGGCGACGCACTGGTAGCAGTCGACGCAGTCGCCGGCATGCTCGCCCTTCGCCTCGGTCCGCTTGGCCTGCTTGACCGACATGCGCGGTTCGCCGCGGTCATAGCGATAGGTGACGTTGAGCGCCCATTCATCCGTCAATGCTGCCTGGATGCGCGGCCACGGGCACATATAGACGCAGACCTGCTCGCGCGCATAACCGGCGAGCAGGAAGGTCGTGAACGTCAGGATGCCGATCCACATATACGCCATCGCCGAGGCGTTGAAGGTCGCAAGGTCGCGCACCAGCGTCGGCGCATCGGCGAAGTAGAGGACCCAGGCGCCGCCGGTCCACCAGGCGATCAGGATCCACAACGCGTTCTTGGTGAGCTTCTCCATCACCAGCGTCATGGTCCAGCCGCCCTTGTCGGCCTTCATGCGCTCGCGCCGGTCGCCCTCGACGAGCCGCTCCACGGCATAGAACAGGTCGGTCCAGACCGTCTGCGGGCACAGATAGCCGCACCACAGCCGGCCGGCGACGGCGTTCATCAGGAACAGGGCCATCGCCGCGAGGATCAGAAGGCCGGTGATGTAGTAGACTTCCTGCGGCCAGATCTCGATGAAGAAGAAATAGAAGCGGCGGCCGGGAAAATCGATCAGGACGGCCTGGTCCGGCGCGTTCGGGCCGCGATCCCAGCGGATGAACGGCGTGAAGTAATAGACGCCGAGCGTCAGCAGCATCAGGGCCCACTTGATGTTGCGGAAGCGGCCCTGGATCTTCTGGGGATAGACCTTCTTGCGCGCTGCATACAATGGCGCGGGGGAGTCACCGGTGGTGGTATCGGCATTCATTCCTTTGCTCTCCAATCCGCCCTGCCCGTGTCATTCGGGCCCCGTGTCGTTCGGGCCCCATGTCATCCGGCTTGTCCGGGACACACGATGTAGCGGGTCGAAACCGTCCGGCTCCCCCGAGTCCGGACGGTCTCCGTTCAATACTGGCCGGCGGCTACTCGCCGCCGCCCAGGCTGTGGGTGTAGACGGCCAGCGATTTCAGCGTGACTGGGTCGAGCCGGTCGACCCAGGCCGGCATCACCGCGCCGCGGCCGTTGTTGATCCCGTCGACGATCGTGTCCAGATCGCTGCCATACATCCAGATCCCGTCGGTCAGGTTCGGGGCGCCCACTTCGCGCATCCCCTTGCCCTCGTCACCGTGGCAGACCGCGCAGTTGTCCATGTAGAGGGTCTTGCCTTCCTCCAGATTGGCATCGGCGGCGGTGTCCATGCCGGCCAGCGAATGGACGTAGTTTGCCACATCGAAGACCTCGTCGGGGGTGAGCAATTCGTCGCGCCCGAAGGCGGGCATGTCGCCGAACCGGGTCTCGTCGTGATCCGACCGGATGCCGTAGAGCAGCGTCTGGTGGATGTCGTCGAGCGAGCCGCCCCACAGCCAGGCATCGTCGTTGAGGTTGGGATAGCCCTTGAAGCCGCCGCCGCCGCTGCCGTGGCAGGGCGCGCAGTTGTCGCCGAAGGCCGAGCGGCCGTTGGCCATGGCGAATTCCAGCATCGCCGGCGTCTGCTGGATTTCGGCAAGGTCGGCGTCGGCGAGACCGGCGCCCTTCTCGGCGCGCAACGTCTTGAGCGCGTCGACCTCCTGCATCACGACCGCGCGCTGCGACTGGCCGCGAATGCCGCGGGTATAGTCGGTCAGCATCGGCCAGGACGGCATCAGGATCCAGTAGATCACCGACCAGACGACGGTGGCGTAGAACACCCAGAGCCACCAGCGCGGCAGGGGGTTGTTGAGCTCCTTCAGCCCGTCCCACTCATGGCCGGTCGTCTCGACGCCGGAGAGTTTGTCGATTTCCTTTTCAGCCATGGTTCAATCCTCGCGAAGCGGAATCTTGGAGGCGTCGTCGAAGCGCTTCTTGTTCTTTGGCCAAAGCGCGTAGGCGAGCACGATTGCGAACAGGATCACGAAGTAGACGAGACCCCAGGTCTGGGCGAATTCGGCAAGGCGTTCGTACATGTCCGCTCACCTCAGGTTCACGTCGGCCTGGTCGTCGTAGAGCGAGAAGTCGACCAGGGTACCGAGCATCTGCAGATAGGCGATCACCGCGTCCATCTCGGTCAGCTTGCGGGGATCGCCGTCGAAGGAGCGCACCTGCGCGCCGGGATAGCGCTCCAGGAAGGCGTCGACATTGTCGTCGTCCGGATTGGCCTGGGCGCGCAAGTCGGCGACCGCGTTCTCGATCATCTCCTCGGAATAGGGCACCCCGATGAGCGCGTTGACGGCGAGATCCGTCTCGATGAAGCGCGGATCGACCTCGTAGTCGGCAAGCCAGGGATAGCTCGGCATGATCGAGGCCGGCGACACCGAGCGCGGGTCGACCAGATGATCATGATGCCACTGATCCGAATACTTGCCGCCGACACGGGCGAGGTCGGGCCCCGTCCGCTTCGAGCCCCACTGGAAGGGGTGGTCGTACATCGATTCCGCGGCCAGGCTGTAATGGCCGTAGCGCTCGACCTCGTCGCGCAACGTCCGGATCTGCTGCGAGTGGCAGTTGTAGCAGCCCTCGCGGATATAGACGTTGCGTCCGGCCAGTTCGAGCGGCGTATAGGGCCGCATACCCTCGACCTCCTCGATGGTCGACTTCAGGTAGAAGTTCGGCACCAGTTCGATCAGGCCGCCGATCGCCACGACGATCAGGATACCGACGGTCAGGAGGATCGAGTTCTTTTCGAAGATCGCGTGTCTGTTCATGAGCGACATTGTCTGATCCTCCTCACTCGGCCGGCTGCACGGCGGTGGGATGGCCGACCTCTTCCTCGGCGTATTCGCCGTGGCGGACGGTCATCCACAGGTTGTAGACCATGATCAGCGCGCCGATCACGAAGAGCAGGCCGCCGATGGCGCGGATGATGTAGAAGGGATGCATCGCCTCGACGGTCTCGATGAACGAGTATTCGAGGAAGCCCAGGCTCGTGTAGGCGCGCCACATCAGGCCCTGCATGATGCCGGAGACCCACATCGACGTGATGTAGAGGACGATGCCGATCGTGGCGATCCAGAAGTGCCAGTTGACGAGCTTCAGCGAGTAGAGCTGCTTCTTGTTCCACAGCCACGGCACCAGGCAGTAGATGGCACCGAAGGAGACGAAGCCGACCCAGCCGAGCGCGCCGGAATGCACGTGGCCGATGGTCCAGTCGGTATAGTGGCTGAGCGAGTTGACCGCCCTGATCGACATCAGCGGGCCCTCGAAGGTCGACATGCCGTAGAAGGCGACCGAGACGACCAGCATGCGCAGGACGGGATCGGTCCTGAGCTTGTCCCAGGCCCCAGACAGCGTCATCAGGCCGTTGATCATGCCGCCCCAGCTCGGCATCCACAGCATGATCGAGAAGGTCATGCCGAGCGTCTGCGCCCATTGCGGCGTCGACGTGTAATGCAGGTGATGGGGGCCGGCCCAGATGTACAGGAAGATCAGCGACCAGAAATGGACGATCGACAGGCGGTAGGAATAGACCGGCCGCTCGGCCCGCTTCGGCACGAAATAATACATGATCGCCAGGAAGCCGGCGGTCAGGAAGAAGCCGACCGCGTTATGGCCGTACCACCATTGCGTCATGGCGTCCTGGACGCCCGACCAGACGATGTAGGATTTCGGCTCGGTCAGCGACACCGGCACCGTGGCGTTGTTGACCAGGTGCAGCATCGCGATCGTGACGATGAAGGCGAGATAGAACCAGTTCGCCACGTAGATATGCGGTTCCTTGCGCTTCCACAGCGTGGCGAGGAAGACCAGCAGGTAGATGACCCAGACGACGGTCAGCCACAGGTCGGCATACCATTCCGGCTCGGCATATTCCTTCGACTGGGTGATGCCGAGGATGTAGCCGGTGCCGGCGATCACGATGAAGAAGTTGTAGCCCCATACGACGAACCACGGCCACAGGCCGCCGGCCGCGCGCGCCCGGCAGGTGCGCTGGACGACATAGAAGGACGAGGCCAGCAGGACATTGCCGCCGAAGGCGAAGATCACCGCCGAGGTGTGCAGCGGCCGCAGCCGCCCGAAGCTCGTCCATGGCAGGTCGAGATTGAGCGACGGCCAGGCAAGCTGCAGGGCGATGATGAGCCCGACCAGGAACCCCGCAACCCCCCAGAACACCGATGCCACGGTGGCCAGCTTGACGGGACCCATCTGATAGTTGGGCTTGCCGTCGATCTCTTCGGGGACGTTGTGCGTGCGCTTGAAATAGCCGTTGAACACCGCGAAAGCGCCGATACCGGCCGCAGCGAGGCCGAGCCAGGCGTGGAACGCCATGGTCGGGTCGTGGGTCTTGGCCGCGATGAGCAGGCTGAAGAGGACGCAGACGAGGAGCAGGGCGATGACACCGCCTTCGCTCGCCGTAAACGATTTTGCCTGATGTGATGTTGCCATGTCGGGTCCGTTCCGAATCCGTCTCGGGGGTGAGGGCCTTGCGCGCACGGAAGGGCGCGAAGATCCGCGTCGAAACAACGCCGTGGCGGCCTGAACCGCATTGACCTGAGTCAACGCCTTGGCCCATCGGCGAATATGTCGCCGGCCCGGCAGCCTGAGTGTTGCACGAATCCGCGGCAACCTACTGCGTGTCCGGCGCGATCTCGCTGCGTCGCACGGTCGCGCAGCCGGTTGTCGCGGCATCGCGACAACACTCTACACCGAAAGGGCGGGCCGACTGGTGCGCATTTGCATCGCTGCCTGTATACAGGGAGCGGATTCTGTCTTAATTAACAAAGCAAGTATCGACGAGCGGTACCGGTGCCGGCTGCTTCCCCGCACTTCGGCTTCATCCGCTTCGGCTCCATCCGCTGCGGCCCCTTTCGCTCCCCGCGGCGGGCCGCGCCCGTTCTTCCAGTCCTTGCTTTCCAAATCACGAAAAGGATCGACCGTGGACCTCAATCGCAACAGCTTCAAACACGCAATCGCCGCCGGCACCCGCCAGATCGGGTTCTGGTGCAGCCTCGGCAGCAATATCGGCGCGGAGATCGTGGCCGATTCCGGCTTCGACTGGCTCCTGTTCGACATGGAGCACACGCCGGTGGACCTTGGCGACCTTGTCGCCCAGTTGCAGGCCTCGGCGACCGGCACCGCGACGCCGATCGTCCGTCCGCCCTGGAACGACACGGTGATGATCAAGCGGGTGCTCGATGCCGGCGCCCAGTCGATCCTGCTTCCCTTCGTGCAGACCCCGGAAGAGGCCGCCCAGGCGGTCGCGGCCAGCCGCTATCCGCCGAACGGCATCCGCGGCACCGCCGGCAGCGCCCGCTCGAGCCGCTATGGCCGCGTCCGGAACTATCTGAAATCCGCCGACAGCGAGATCTGCGTGCTCGTCCAGATCGAGACGGGCGAATCGCTTGCGAGGATCGACGAGATCGCCGCCGTCGAGGGGATCGACGGGGTGTTCATCGGTCCCTCCGATCTCGCCGCCTCGCTCGGCCATATCGGCGACCGGTCCAATCCCGAGGTGCAGGCGGCGATCCGGCATGCCGCCGACAGGCTGAAGGCGGCCGGCAAGCCGGCCGGCATCCTCGCCGCCGATCCCGACGATGCCGAACGCTATATCGACTGGGGCTATACCTTCGTCGCCGTCGGCATCGACACCGGGGTCCTGGCCAAGGGCGCCGATGCCCTCGCGGCCCGCTTCAAGGGATAGTCGTATCGGTCTCGTCTGATCGCTTGGCGTTTCGCTGGCGTCGGAACAGCACCGGTGCCAGCAGCGCCAGCGCGAAGAACCGGATCGTGTGATGGGCGCCGACATAGGCCGCGTCGACGCCCATCACGAAGGCCATCACCACCATCACCTCGAAGGCGCCCGGCGAAAAGGCCATCAGGGTCTGCGAGAACGGGAAGCCGAGCCATCGCGTCACCAGGATCGCGAAGGCGACCGAGATCGCAAAGCCGATCGTCAGCGTCATCAGCGCGTCGGCCAGGGTGCGCCTGAGCGTGCGCAGGCCGAGACCGGCAAAGCGCGCGCCGACCGACGCGCCAAGGGCGACGAAGGCCGCGACCAGGATGGCGCTCGGCATGGTGCCGGACACCAGGTCCGTTGCGTGCAGGACGGCGCTGACGATAAGCGGGCCGATCAGTGTCGGGGCGGGAAAGCGGATCAGCCGGAAGGCCAGCGACCCGATCACACCGCCGGCGATCAGCACCGCAAGCTCGGTGAGACCGGCGAGCGGCAGGTCGGGCAGGCCGATCTCGAACTCCGAGGTGGCGGTCACCGCGATCAGCGGCGGGATGATCGCGGTCAGCACGGCGACCCGGACCGCCTGCACGATGGCGATGCGCGGCACGTCGGCCTCGGTCGAATCGGCCAGCGCCAGAATCAGCGACAGGGCGCCGGGAACGCTCGCCATCAGTGCATCGTCGCGCTTCCAGCCGCGCCAGAAGATGAGCGGCAGGGCGCAGGCGAGCGAGACGATCGGCACGCAGACCAGCAGGATGAGGATCGACATGGGCCAGGTCGCGAGGCCCTGGACGGTTTCCGGCGTGACGGCGGCGCCGATATTGATGCCGAGCACGAAGAAGATGAGGGTGCGCAGCAGGTTCGGAACGGTGACGGGGACGCCGGCCAGGGCGGCGATCGCCACCGCGATCATGCTGCCGGACAGCCAGGCGACCGGGATCGACAGCAAATCGAAGGCCAACGCGCCGACGCCGGCGAGCAACAGCGTGACGTAGACCCTGGGCGCGGGGTCCCGAACGGCGATACCGATGAAGCGCGACAGCACTGGGGCTCCCTATCCTGTTTCCGCCGGCGGGCGGGCGAATTGCGGCTTGCAGTCCTACATGACCGAGATCAAGGACGCACCGGACAGGACCTGCTTTGATCCTCTGCCATGAACCAGACCCTGCTCGATTATGCAGCGAGAAGCGTTCCTCGCTATACATCCTATCCGACCGCGCCGCATTTCTCTGGCGATGTCGGGCATGGGACCTATGCGCGATGGCTGACCGACCTGCCGCCCGAGGCGCGCCTGTCGGTCTATCTGCATGTGCCTTATTGCCGGACGATGTGCCACTATTGCGGCTGCCACACCAAGGCGGTGCTGCGACCCGAGCCGGTCTCGGCCTATGCGCGGACGCTGGAACGGGAAATCGACCTGGTCGGACAGCATCTGGGCGCCGCCGACCGCCGGCCGCTATCCCATATTCATTGGGGTGGCGGCACGCCGAGCCTGCTCGACCACGCCGATTTCAGCGCGATCGTTAAGCGGCTGACGGCGCTGTTCGATCTCGAACCGGATGCCGAGCATGCGATCGAGCTCGATCCGCGCACGGTGACCGGGGACCTGGTCGAGACGCTTGTCGCCTGCGGCGTCAACCGCGCGAGCCTCGGCGTCCAGGATTTCAATCCGCATGTCCAGCAGGCGATCGGCCGCGTTCAGGACGAGGCGCTGGTGCGCTCCGTCGTCGACAGCCTGCGGACCGCCGGCATCGACGCGATCAACATGGACCTGATGTACGGCCTGCCGCATCAGGGGGTCGACGACGTGATTGGATCGGTCGACGCAGCGGTGCGCATGGCGCCGTCGCGGATCGCCCTGTTCGGCTATGCCCACGTGCCCTGGATGAAGAAGCACCAGCGGCTGATCGACAGCGCCGCCCTGCCCGGCGCGATGGAACGGCTGCGCCAGGCCGAGGCGGCGGCCGACCGGCTGGTCGCGCGCGGCTACGTGGCGATCGGCATCGACCATTTCGCGCTGCCCGACGATCCGCTGGCGATCGCGGCGGCCGACGGCACGCTCAGGCGCAATTTCCAGGGCTACACCACCGATCCCGCCGACGCGCTGATCGGGCTCGGCGCCTCCTCGATCGGCCGGATGCCGCAGGGCTACAGCCAGAACGCACCCGATATCGGCGGCTGGCGCCGGGCGGTCGAGGCCGGCACGCTGCCGGTGGTGCGCGGCCGCGCGCTCGACGACGACGACCGGGCGCGGGCCGATATCATCGAGCGGCTGATGTGCGATTTCGCCGTCGACGCCGAGGCGATCTTCATGCGCTACCGCCTGCCGGTCGCGGCACTCGAGGATGCCGATACGATCCTGGCGCCGCTGATCCGCGACGGGCTCGCCGAACGCGATGGCGCCATCCTGCGGATCCCGCCCGCGATGCGCAGCTACGCGCGCCTGGTCGCGTCAGCCTTCGACGCCTATCTGCAGAACGGCGTCGGACGGCATTCGGTCGCTGTATAGATAGCACTCCGGCGTCTTGCCGGCCAAAGCGATGCCCTGCGCTCCGCTTGGGCCTCGCGCGTTCAGCATCTGAAATCAGTCCCGTGCTGGCGCAACCGCCTCCCGGCGCTCGGCTTTGGGCCTCGCGCGTTCGGCACTCGAAATGCTGCGCATTTCGTCCACTTCGTGGACCGTGCCTCACCCGCGCAAAAAAGAAGCCGCGCCTAAGACGCGGCCAGTTGGCAAGAGGCTGTGCACGCCGTGCCGGCCGGCACGGCGAATGCGGTCAACAGGCGGTCGCGAGCGTCTCGACCGCGTCGTAATTGGCGATGCGGACCCGGTCCTGCTTTTCGAGCGCGATCAACCCGCGCCGCTTCAGTTCCGAGAACGATCGGGAAACGGTTTCGATGGTCAGCCCCAGGTAATCGGCGATTTCCTGGCGCGTCATCGACAGGTCGATGACGGGGGCCTCCTCCGGGGAGACATCCTCGCCGGCCAGGCGAAGCAGGAAGCTGGCAACGCGTTCCATCGCCGACTTGCGGCCGAGCAGCACGGCATGCTCATGCATGGCTTCGAGCTGCAGCAGCACCTGGCGAGCCAGCACGCGCTGGAAGGAGCAGGACCGTTCGGCGGTGCGCCGCTCGGTCAGGCGGATGCGGGCCGGCGTCAGCGTTTCGGCGGAGCAGTCGCGATAGTCGCCCCGGGCAAAGCCGAACACGTCGCCCTGGCTCAGGAGTTCGACCACCTGGCGGCGCCCGTCGGGCAGCAGCTTGTAGAGCATGACCGCGCCCTCATCGACCTGGCAGATCGCGTCGGCCGGATCGCCCTCGAAGAAGATCGTCTCGTGCTGGCCGTAGCGGGAAACGACGCTGTGCCGCGTGAAATCGTCTCTGGTCTCGCCATCGAAGGCCTTGGGCAGGCACCCGGGAAACGGAACGGCATCGTTCAGAAGCGATAGGTCAACTGCGGTGTTCATGTCTGCCATCTCCCCTCCTGAGGCGCCAGCGCCTCTCCTGGTTACAGATGTAACAAGTCACCGGAGGGGCGACTATTCGGACCGCTACGTACGGAAAAACGCGTAGGCCGAAAGGAGCAGGCGGGGATGGGCCTATAAAAAGTCGCGCAGGGCGTCGGCTTCGACAGGCTTGCGGACCAGGTGCTCGACCCCGAGGCCGCGGATGTCCTTTTCAAGCTGGGCCTGGGACTGGCCGGTCACCACGACGACGCGGGCCGACGGCAGGCTGTGCTTGAGCCTGCGGATCAGGTCGGCGCCGCTCATGCCGGGAAGCGCCAGATCGACAAGCAGCGTGTCGTCCGGGCCGGGCCGGGCGGCGGCGAGAAACGATTCGGCGTCACGGAAGGCGGTCGCCTCGTGGCCGAACGCGCGCAGCATCAGGACGAGCGCGTCGGCTACGCCCGGATCGTCTTCGATGACGTGGTACGCCAAGACTGCCTCCCTGATCGAGCCCCCCGGACGTTCCAAAGAACGCCCGTCGGACTTTCGTCGCAGGAGCGTCCTGGCGCCTTGATGCGGATCAAAGAGGGTGCCCGATCACGCAGATGTCATGTTCACTCGCCCGCCAGCACGATGCGCATCAGATCGGCGGTGTTGCGCGCGCCGAGCTTTTCCATGATGCGGGCGCGATGGACCTCGATCGTGCGCGGGCTGATGCCGAGCCGTCGGCCGGCCTCCTTGTTGGTGGCACCGCCGGTGATTTCGCGCAGGACATCCTGTTCGCGCGGCGTCAGCACGCCCGAATGGTCGCCCGAATAGCCCGGGGCGCCGTTGTCGGGCGCCGGCGCCCGCCGCACCGCCGCGACGATCGCCTCGTCGACCCGGCGCACCACCGTGTCGGCGTCGAACGGCTTCTCGATGAAATCGAACGCCCCGTCCTTGATGGCGCGGACGGCCATCGGTATGTCGCCCTGGCCACTGATGATGAAGACCGGCGCCGAGAAGGCTTCCGCGCCCAGTTCCTGCAGAACGTCGAGTCCGGACTTGCCCGGCATGTGGACGTCGAGCAGCACGCAATCGGGCGCGCCCAGGCGGGCGGCGTTGAGGAAATCGCCGGCATTGGAATAGACGCAGACGCTGAAGCCCTCCAGCGTGAACACCACGGACAGGGCGTCGCGGATGGCCGGATCGTCGTCGACGATGAAGATGGTCTTCTGCGCGGTCTGCATCAGGCGCGATCGCTGTTTCCTGCCGGGTTGCGGGCCGGGCCGGTCTGTTCGTGTTCTGATACGTCGCCACGGGCCGGCAATTCAAGCGTGAAGCGGGCCCCGCGCCCACCGCCTAAATCATCCCCGCCGCCCGGATCCACGACACCGCCTGGATCGACATGCAGGTCGCCGCCATGGCTTTGCGCGATCGACCGGGAGATCGCCAGCCCCAAGCCAATCCCTCCTTTAGCGCCGGTCGCAAAGGCGCGAAAGAGTTCCGGCACGATCTCCGGTGCGACACCGGGTCCCGTATCCTCGATCGACAGGGCGAGCAGCGGCCCGGAGCGGACGATTTCGATGCGGATCCGCTTCTCCCGCGCCTGGCTCACCGCCTCGATGGCGTTGCGGATCAGGTTGACGACGATCTGCTGGATCTGCACCGGATCGACCTCGACCGGCGGCAGGCCGCCGGCATAGCTGCGCTCGAAGGTGACCTCGCGCGCCTTGCTGCCGATCGCGGTGAACGCGACGGCCTCGTCGACGAGTTGCGGCAGATCGACGGACTGGCGGATGCTTTCGCGCTTCTCGACGAAGCGGCGCATGCGGTGGATGATCTTGCCGGCCCGGTCGGCCTCGGCGAGCGCCTTGTCGAGGATATCGGCGATTTCCGGCGGCAGGGCGCCCGCAACGGTCTGATCGCCGGCCTGAGCGTTGGCACTGCGCTTGCTGACGGCGCGCGAGACCGCCTGCAGATAGAGCATCAGCGCGGTCAGCGGCTGGTTCAGTTCGTGGGCAAGCGCGGCCCCCATCTCGTCGACGGCGTTGATCCGCGCCATGCGCACGAGTTGCGCCTGGGCGGCCTCGAGCCGCTCGGCCGCCTCGATTTCCTGGCGCAGGTCGCGCAGGATGCCGATGAACTGGCGCCCCTGCGGCGTCTGCGCCTCGCCGACGGCAAGCTGCAGGGGAAACTCCGTGCCATCCCGGTGGCGCCCGCGCACCTCGCGGCCGATGCCGATGATCTTCGCCTCGCCCGTGCTCATGTAGTTGCGCATGTAGCCGTCGTGCCGGCCGGCATCGAAACCGGTCATCAGGATCGACAGGTTCTGTCCGATCGCCTCTTCTGCGGAAAAGCCGAACAGCGCTTCGCAGGCCTTGTTGAAGAGCAGCATATGGCCCGCCTGGTCGGCGACGATGATGCCGAACACGGCCGTGTCGAGAACGCTGCGCAGCCGCGCCTCGGATACGGTTGTCGTCGCGGGCGGCGTCTGGGGCGCCGTCAAGTCGGGGGACGTCTTCTGATCCATCGGTCCGGTCGGCAACCGCGAGCGGTCGGTGCGACCGCCCTTGAAAGGCCCTCGTAATCAAAGCTTTCGGCCTGCCTAGCACATCACGCTGTGGTCGGCGAGAGGCCGCAGTGCCGCACGCCTGGCGTACCGAGGAGAGAGTTCGAGCCCGCAAGGGCTCGCAAGCGCGACCGCGCGCCGGCCGGCCAGGCCGCGCCATCGCAGGCCCGAGCGAAGCGAGGAACAGCCGCGAGATAGATAATTCATGAACCGGGTAAAACCCTGTATAAAGAGGCAAAACGCGGGCGGTTTTCCGCACCGCGCAAATGACGTTCGGGAGGACGCGTGCTGCAAGGTTGGGTGGTTGTTGCCACCGTCGTGCTTTACATCGCCTTCCTGTTCGCCGTGGCGAGCTACGGCGACCGGCTGTCCATGCGCCGCCGCCTGAGCCGCGCCCGGCCGTTCATCTACGCGTTGTCGCTCTGCGTCTACTGCACGTCCTGGACCTTTTTCGGGTCGGTCGGGCTGTCGGCGCGCACCGGCTTCGATTTCATCCCGATCTATCTCGGCCCGATCCTGATGGTCGGCCTGGGCTATCCGCTGATCCTGCGGATCATACGGCTCGCCAAGGACCAGAACATCACCTCGATCGCCGACTTCATCGCCGCCCGCTACGGCAAGAGCCAGCTTGTCGGCGCGGTGGTGACGGTGATCGCGGTGATCGGCGCCCTGCCCTATATCGCGCTGCAATTGAAGGCGGTGTCGGTCTCCGTCGCCACCATGCTCGGCTACCTGCAGCAGAACGGTGCGTTTGCGAACGCGCCGATCCTCGCCGACAGCGCCTTCCTGGTGGCGCTGGCGCTTGCCGCCTTCGCGATCCTGTTCGGCACCCGGCATATCGACGCGACCGAGCATCAGGACGGCATGATGCTGGCGATCGCGACCGAATCGATCGTCAAGCTGGCCGCCTTCCTGGTGGTCGGGGTGTTCGTCACCTTCGTCATGTTCGACGGCCCCGGCGCGCTATGGGCGAAGGCCGACGCGGTGCGCACGATCCTGCCGCGCTTCGGCCAGGAGATCAATATCGGCTCCTGGGTGACGCTTTCCGCCCTCAGCCTGTTCGCCATCCTGCTGCTGCCGCGGCAGTTCCATGTCACCGTGGTGGAGAACCACTCGCCGAATGAGGTGCGCTGCGCGGCCTGGGCGTTTCCGCTTTATCTCGTGGCGATCAACCTGTTCGTCGTGCCGATCGCGATCGCCGGCCTCCTGACCTTCGGCGAGGGCGTCGTCGACGCCGACATGTTCGTGCTGGCGCTGCCGATGGCGGCGGGCTCGAACTGGGTGACGCTGCTCGCCTTTGTCGGCGGGCTGTCGGCGGCGACCGCGATGGTCATCGTCTCGGCGGTGGCGATCTCGATCATGGTCTGCAACGGCATCGTCGTGCCGCTGCTGTTGCGCCATCGCGGCGCCGACATGGAGCGCCGCGACGTCGGCCAGCGGCTGCTCCTGGTGCGGCGCATCACCATCCTCGCCATCCTGCTCTTGGCCTATGCCTATTATCGCACCGCCGGCAACACCGCCGCGCTCGCCTCCATCGGCCTTCTGTCGATGGCCTCGGTCGCGCAGCTCGCGCCCGCCTTCTTCGGCGGCCTCATCTGGCGGCGGGCGACCTCGAGCGGCGCGATTGCCGGCATCCTGTCGGGCTTTGCGATGTGGGCCTATACGCTGATGCTGCCGACCTTCGCCCAGTCCGGGCTGCTGTCATCGGGCGTGGTCGATGGCGGCCTGTTCGGGATTGCGGTGCTCAAGCCCCAGGCCCTGTTCGGCGTCGACCTGCCGCCGCTCACCCATGGCGTTTTGTGGAGCCTGGCCGTCAACGTCGCCGTCTATGTGCTCGTCTCGCTTGCCCGGCGGCCGGAGCCGATCGAGCGGCATCAGGCGAATGTCTTCGTGCGCGCCGACCTCGCCCCGATCCCGGCGAACCGGCTGTGGCGCAGCACGGTGTCGCTCGGCGAATTGCGCGACACCGTCTCGCGCTATCTCGGCGAGGAGCGGACGCTGCGGGCGCTGAAGGGCTTTGCCGAGGAGCGCGGCCTCGACCTCGACTGGCGCGGCGAGATCGACATGCATGTGCTGCGCTATGCCGAGCGTCTCCTGACCAGCGCCATCGGCGCCCCGTCGGCGCGGCTCGTGCTGTCGCTGCTGCTCAGGCGCCAGGACGTCAGCACGCGGCAGGCGCAGCGGCTGCTCGACGACGCATCGGAGGCGATCGTCTACAATCGCGGCGTCATGCAGACGGCGCTCGACCATGTCGGCCAGGGCATCGTCGTGCTCGACGCCGACCTGAGGCTGACCACCTGGAACCGCCGCTTCCGCGACCTGCTCGACCTGCCGCCGTCGCTTGGCCGGGTCGGCGTGCCGATTTCCGAGATCCTCCGCTTCGGCGCCAGGCGTGGCGATTTCGGACCTGGGCCGGAGGAAGCGCTGGTCGAGGAGCGGCTGCGGCGCATGGCCCAGCGGCTGGAGACGTTTCAGGAACGTCTCGAACCGCTCGGCACCGTGCTTGAAGTGCGGCCGAACCGGATGCCCAATGACGGGCTGGTGCTGACCTATACCGACATCACCGACCGGGTGCGCACCGCCGAACAGCTTGCCCGGTCGAACGAGACGCTGGAGCGGCGGGTGCGCGAGCGCACCGACGAACTGGAGCAGCTCAACGACGAGTTGGAGCGCGCCCGGCAGGCCGCAGAGGAGGCCAATGTCGGCAAGACCCGGTTCCTGGCGGCCGCCAGCCACGACATCCTGCAGCCCCTGAACGCCGCCCGGCTCTACGCGGCAAGCCTCGCCGAGCGGCCGCTCGAAGCCGGCGACCGGCGCCTTGCCGGCAATGTCGATGCCTCGCTCGAGGCCGTCGAGGAGATCCTCGCAGCCCTGCTCGACATCTCGCGGCTCGATACCGGGGCGCTGAAGCCGGAGATCGCCGCCGTCCCGCTCGACGACATGCTGTCGCGGCTGCGCATCGAGTTCGAGCCGGCGGCCCGGGAAAACGATCTCGACCTCCGGGTGCTGCCGTGCGCACTGACGATCCGCTCCGACCGCCGCCTGTTGCGTCGGCTCCTGCGCAATCTCGTCTCGAACGCGATCAAATACACCGATACCGGCAAGGTCCTCGTCGGCTGCCGCCGGCAGGGCGAGGCGCTGCGCATCGAGGTGCACGATACCGGCGACGGCATCCCGCCATCCGAGCAGCAACGCATCTTCGAGGAATTCCAGCGCCTGGAGGACGGCGCCCGGCGCGCGCGCGGGGTCGGCCTCGGCCTGTCGATCGTCGACCGGATCGGCCGCGTCCTCGATCATCCGGTCGGCTTAAGCTCCAAGCCCGGCCGCGGAACCCGCTTTTCGGTGACGGTTCCGGTCGCGCCGGAGCGCCCCGCAGCCGCGCCGGCTCCGGCCCGGCGGCCCGGCCTCAATCTGCACGGCCTGACCATCCTGTGCATCGACAACGAGGAAACGATCCGCGCGGGCATGGAGGCGCTGCTGACGGGCTGGGGCTGCCGGACGATCTGCGCGGCCGACGCGGCCGGCGCGCTTGAGCGGCTGCAGGCCGACGCCATCGCGCCCGACGTCGTCCTGGTCGACTACCACCTCGACAAGGGCACCGGGATCGAGGCGGCGGCGCTGTTGCGCGGAGACCTGGGCGACACCCTTCCCGTCGTCCTGATCACCGCCGACAGGTCGGCCGCCGTCCGCAAGACCGCCGAGGCGGCGTCCATCACGATCCTGCACAAGCCGGTCAAGGCGCCGGCGCTCAGGGCCCTGCTGGCGCAATACGCGATCCGCCGGGAGGCCGCGGAATAGGGCTCGGCCAGACGCCGCTCGCCTCAGGTGAGTTCCGACCCCGGCCACTGCCCGGCGCCCAGGCGGTTCGCGGCGATCACGGCCTGGGTGCGGCTGTCGACGCCGAGTTTCTGCAAGACCGCCGAGACATGCGCCTTGACGGTCGCCTCCGACACGCTGAGTTCGTAGGCGATCTGCTTGTTCAGGAGCCCCTCGCTCAGCATCATCAGCACCCGGACCTGCTGCGGCGTCAGCGAGGCGAGCCGGGCGGTGAGGTCGGGATCGGCGCGCTCCTCGCCGTCCGGCGCAAGATCGGGCGGCGTCCAGATCTCGCCGTCGAGCACGGCGGCGACCGCCTCGCGGATCGTGGCGACGTCGAGCGACTTGGAAATGAAGCCCAGCGCGCCGAATTCCAGACAGCGCCGGACCACGTCGGGGGCCTCGTGGGCGGACACGATGACGACGGGGAGCGCCGGATACTGGGCGCGCAGATAAAGCAGGCCGGAATAGCCCTTGACGCCCGGCATGTTGAGGTCGAGCAGGACAAGGTCGACATCGTCTTCCGTGTCGATCCGCCCGGCCACTTCGTCGATGGAGCCGGCTTCGGCGATGCGCACGCCGTCGAGCGAATCACTCAGCGCATGCTTCAGCGCGTCGCGAAACAGCGGATGATCATCCGCGATGAGGATGGTGGAGCCCGATGACGTTTCCAAAACTTCCCCCTGGTCCTGCGCGGTCATGTCATATTCGCATTCCGCTGCGGCGCTTTGCGCTCATAGACTTTAGTCTATCGCACTCCGCCGCATGAACAAAACGGCGCAACGGCGCCGTTTGCGATGATCTCGATGACCCGCTGTGCTATTGGCAACGTCAACGGGCAACACCGTTCACAAGCGACGGGGACAGGATGACGGAGGCAAACGACCGAAGCCGCTGGCGGCAGACCACGCGGCTGATGCTGATCGCGGTGGCGATCTGGTGCGTGATGGCTTTCGTCCTGCCCGTCCTCGGCCCGGCAGCCTTGAGCGGCACTCTGCTCGGCTTTCCGGCCTCCTATCTGCTCACGGCCCATGGCGCGATCGTCGTCTTCATCGTCCTCGCCGTGTGGTTCAGCCACCGTCAGGACGCGATCGACCGTGACTTCGGCGCGGCCGAAGACGATTTCTAAAGCCGCCGCCGATGCCGCATCCTGCCTCCGAATACGCCCGCCTGAACCGGACGCTCGGTCTGCGCACCGCCCTGCTCGGCGGCGCCTTCGCGCTCTATCTGGTGCTTTTGGCGGTGCTCGAGCGGATCGGCGTGCCGGATACGGTCATCGGCTATCTGGTCATCGTCGCGGTCACTGCCGTTTTCCTCGGCATCGGCATCGCCTCGCGAACGCTGCTGGCATCGGAATTCTTCGCCGCCGGCCGCAGCGTTCCCGCCGTCTTCAACGGCATGGCGGCGGCGGCCGACTGGATCTCCGGCGCGGTGCTGATCGGCCTCGTCGGCACGCTTTATGCCGCTGGCCATGACGGGCTTGCCTATGTGGTGGGCTTGAGCGGCGGCTTCGTCCTGATCGCCATACTGATCGCGCCCTATCTGCGCAAGCACGGCGCCTACACGCTGCCCGACTTCTTCGCCGCGCGGTTCGGCGGACCGCTGACGCGCTGGCTCGGTCTCGTCATCCTGATCTGCTGCTCGCTTGGGCTTCTCGCAGCCCAGATCCATGCCGCCGGCCTGATCGGCGAACTAATCCTCGGCATCGATTTCGAGATCGCCGTGGCGGCGAGCCTCGTGGTGATCGTGGTGAGCACGCTGCTCGGCGGAATGCGCGCGGTGACCTGGACGCAATGCGCGCAATACGGCGTGCTGCTCGCGGCGATCCTGGTGCCGGCGATCGTCCTGTCGCTGCGCCATCACGGCATTCCGGTCCCGCAGCTTGCCTATGGCCAGACTTTGCAGGCGATCGCGGAGATCGAGGCGACCCTGCCTACCAGCGACTTCGACGCCCCCGCCTATCTCGCCCCGTTTTCGGCGATGACGCCGCTCAACGTCTTCGCCCTGATCGCCTGCCTGGCGGCGGGGGCTGCCTCCCTGCCGCATATCCTGATGCGCTTCGGCACGACGCCCTCGGTGCGCGAGGCGCGCGCGTCGGCGAACTGGGCGCTGGTCTTCGTCGCCGCCGTCCTGCTGACCGTTCCCGCCTATGCCGCGTTCGCGAAGCTGGAAATCTACATCCAGGTCGTCGGCATGTCGGTCGATGCCCTGCCCGACTGGGTCTTCGCGTTCGGCGACTACGGCCGGATTTCGATCTGCGGCGCGCCGGCCGACCTGGTCGCGACCGTCAAGGAGGCCTGCAGCGGAACAACCGCGTCCGATATCCTCGGTCCCGCCGATATCGACATCGACCGCGACGCGATCCTGTTCGCCCTGCCGAAAATGGCCGGCCTGCCCTATATCGTCACCGGTCTGATCGCCGCCGGCGCGCTTGCCGCCGTGTTCTCGACGGCGACGGGCCTTTTGCTCGCGATCGCCGGCAGCCTTGCCCATGACGCCTATTACAAGACCCTCGACCGGCGCGCGTCGACCTCCAGGCGCCTGTTTGTCGCCCGTTTGTTCGTCCTGGCGGTCGCGATCGGCGCGGCCTGGCTGGCGCTTGAGCGGACGGCGGACGTGCTGAAGGCAGCGACGTTCGCCTTCTCGCTTGCCGCGGCTGGAAACTTTCCCGCCCTCGTGCTCGGCATCTGGTGGAAACGGTGCACGCACTACGGCGCCGCCGCCGGCATGGCGGCTGGCCTTGGCGTCACGCTCTATTACGGCTTCATGACGACCTGGCGCGACATGCCGGACTGGTTCGGGGTCGATCCCGCCGCCGCCGGCCTGTTCGGGCTGCCGGTCGGGTTTGCCGTGATCATCGTGGTCAGCCTGCTGACGCCGGCGCCGGCGCCAACGCTCGGAACGCGGCTCGACCGGATCCGCACACCGCGCGGGGCGACGATCGCCGATACCGAGAGCGTGGTGGAGCAGCGGTCCGAACCGGCCGGCGAGAGGCGGTCGACCGCTTAGAGCGTGTCCCTTTAGCTTTGGGCGGTGACCGTACCGCTGAAATGCAGCGCGATCTCGCGGTCGTGCGGCCGGTCGCGGTGCTCGACCAGATAGACCGCCTGCCAGGTCCCCAGCAGCATCCGCCCGCCTAAGACCGGCACCGACAGGGACGTGGCCGTCACCATCGTACGGATATGGGCGGGCATGTCGTCGGGGCCCTCCAGCCCGTGCCGATAGGGATGCGTGCGGGGCGCGAGCCGGTCGAGCGCGTCGGCAAGGTCGGCCAGCACATCCGGATCGGCGTTTTCCTGGACCGTCAGCGAGGCGGAGGTGTGGCGCAGGAAAATGGTCAGCAGGCCGTCGCCGGCGTCGTTATCGCCAAGCCAGCGCGCCAGATCGCCCGACAGGTCGGTAAACCCGGGGCCGGCCGTCCGCACCGCCATCGCCCCCATCCGCTGTTCCATCATCCCGTATCCTTCCCCGGTGCCCGCGCGCCTGAATGGACTGGACCTGTTAACGGACTGGACCTGCCAAGCGACTTCGGGTGATATGCGCCGGCCGAACAGTACAGAAGGGTAGAGCCATGGCGCGTATCGTCTTTCCGTCGCCGGACGTGTTCGAAGCGGAAGCCATATCCGCCGAAACACGCGCCATCAATGCCGGCATCATCGAGAAATTGTCCGCGAGCCCCGATCCGTGGTCCTTCCCGCCGGCCGAGGTGCGCGCCGCACGCGCGGCGGGACAGGGCGTGTTTCCGCTGCAGCCGAAATCCGACCGGGCCCGGGAGATGACGATCGACGGTCCGCACGGGGAAATCGGCCTGCGGATCATCGCGCCGGAGGCGCCGTCGGGCGTCTACCTGCACTTTCACGGCGGCGGCTGGACGGTCGGATCCCATGACGAGCAGGATCCGCGCCACGAGCGGCTCGTCGACAATTGCAACCTGGCGGTCGTCACCGTCGACTACCGGCTCGCCCCGGAACATCCCTATCCGCAGGGCCCCGACGACTGCGAGGCCGCCGCCCTGTGGCTTGTCAGAAAGACGAGCCGCCTGTTCGGCACCGACCGGCTGGCGGTCGGCGGCGAATCGGCGGGCGCCCAACTGGCGCTGGTGACGATGGTCCGCCTGCGCGACAGGCATGGCCTGACACCATTCAGCGCCGCCAACCTGGTCGCCGGCTGCTACGACCTGCGCCTGACCCCGAGCGCGGCCAACTGGGGATCGGAAAAGCTGATCCTGACCACCCGCGACATGCGCAATTTCATCGGCAACTTCCTGTGCCATGGCGGCGACCCGGCCGATCCCGACGTCTCGCCGCTCTTTGCCGATCTTGCCGGCCTGCCGCCGGCGCTTCTGTCGGTGGGGACGCTCGATCCGCTGCTCGATGATTCACTGTTTCTCGCGCCACGCTACGCGGCGGCCGGAAACGATGTGGAACTGGCCGTCTATCCCGGCGGCGCGCATGTCTTCATGGGGTTTGCGGGCGTCCTTGCGGCGGAAAGCCTCGACCGGATCGACAGCTTTCTGAAGGGCATTTTCAGCGCATGAGCATCGAAACGCTTCGCAGCTTCGTCAACACCTGGTGCGCTGACGAAAACGACCACCTGAACGTCCAGTTCTTCGCCGCCTTCTTCGAGGATGCTTCCGTGCAGTTCCAGGCGCTGTGCGGGATCGCCAAGGCGAACCTGCAGCGGCCGGCCGTCCGGCATGTGCGGTTCCACAGCGAGCTGCGCGTCAACGAGGCGGTCTATGTCCTCTCGCATGCGATTGCGCGCCAGGACGGGGCGGCCGACCGGGTCGTCCATCAACTCTACGAAATGACGAGCGGCCGGCTGTCGGCGACCTGTATCGACGTGTTCGCCGACGCGCCGCGGGCCTTCTCGCAGGCGATCGAGACCCATCCCGGCGACCTGCCAGAGGCGGCGGCGGGGCGCAGCTTTCCAACAGAGCCCAAACCGGCCGATCCCGGCGGCCGCGCGCCGGCCGGCGGACAGGTGGTGCTGCGGACGATGCTCCGGTCGCAGCATTGCGACAGTTCCGGCGCGATGAGCGATGCGGCGCTGTTTGCCTGCAATTCCGATTCGGCGGCGCATTTCTGGAAGCTGGTCGACATCGAGACGCCGTGGCTTGAGGAGAACCGGCTGGGGCGGGTTGCGATGGAAATCAAGGCGAACCGGATCGCGCCGGCCTTTTGCGGCGATCCGATCCACGTGGTCTGCCGGATCGTCTCGACGGGACGGGCGACGCTGTCGTTCGAAAACCATTTCGTCAGCACCGGGACCGGCAAGGTCTTCGCGATCCTGCAGGCGACCGGCCTGCTGATGGACCTCGATGCCCGCCGGGCGGCCTCGCTGCCGGATTTCGTCCAGGACCGCGCGGCGGTGCGCATTCGCGAGGCGTCTGCCGGGTAAGCCCCGCTGTTGTGCGGATTAAGTCCGGCGACATCAATGAACCGATTGCCTGTCATTGCGTTTTCGGTAAGCCACGCTTGCGGGACATTGACTCACGTAAACACCCCCTTGGACGTCATCCCCAGAATACGTCCACTGTAGTCCGGTTTAGCGGGGCTCAGGTCTGTTATTGCCAGGGCGTGGCACATATCTACGCGCAGGATTAATTGCACGGCCGCGGCTCCCTCACCCTGGCCCTTTGGGCCGACCCTCTCCCGCCAAGGGGGAGAGGGTAAGAGCGCGCTGGACGGATCGGGCAAGTTGGCACCGACATCATTTGCGGTATCGGCGTTTTCTGTCCGCCGGCGGTGGCATCCGCCACACGGCATCTCAGATGCACTCGCACCCTCTCCCGCCAAGGGGGAGAGGGTCGGCCCAAAGGGCCGGGGTGAGGGCCCGTGGCATGGCCGTTCATCGTGCCGGCTGTCCGGGATAGCGAGGGAGAGGGGTATGCGCCCCTCTGCAACCCCCTCCGCTGTCATTGCCAGGCTTGTCCCGGCAATGACACGGAGGGGGATTGGCGGGCGATACCAAGACACCGCTCCCATCGTGGAAAGCCGAATCGATGACGTCCGAGTGTGGGGTCAAGCCGAAAACCAAAACCCGGTATCACTGAACCGGACAGCAGTGGGTAAGGCCCGGGCCCGTTGCGTATCAGGAATACGGCGCCGGTCAGAACGTGCCCTGGTCGTAGTCCTCGCGCAGTTCCTTCATCGTATCGAGCAGGCGGCGCATCATCTTGTCGAAGCTCTCCATCGCCCGGTCGACATCCTTGTTGGTGGGAACGTCGAAAAGCGGCCGCTCGTCGTCGGACCGGCTAACCGATCCACCCTCGAGCCGGGCGATGCGTTCCTTCAGCCGGCCGATCTCGCGGGCGAGATCGCCGTTTTCGCGCACCAGCCGGTCGACTTCCTCTTCCAGCGCGGCCCGGTCATCGGCGACGGCCTCGCAGACCCAGCGCGCGTCGCGCTTTCGGCACAGCGACGTCGCGCCGCTCTCGCGCTCGACCCTGAGGAAGCCGTCCTCGACCTTCTTGAGAACGTAGCGGCCGGCCTCGCTATCGGGCCGCGACTGCTGGGCGCTTGCGACCGGCACCGACAGCGCGAGGAGGGCAACGGCGATGATGACGGTCCGCATCGACAGCTCCTTGTCCGGTATCCTGCCCCGCAAACGATATAGACCAGATCGCGGTCAGGACAAAATCGGCGCGCGCCCGCTCTTCAGGGCGTCTTCCAGGAGATCCAGCCGGTCCTGGCCCCAGAACAGTTCGCCGTTCAGGACATAGGTCGGCGCGCCGAAGATCGAACGGTCGATCGCCTCGCGCACATTGCCCTCGTTGGTCGCGCGGACAGGCTCCGACGTCGCCGCGGCGAGGATCGCGTGGGCGTCGTGGCCGCAATCGGCGAGCAGGCCCTCGACGACATGGCGATCGGCGATGTCGCGGTCATAGGCCCAGACCGCGCGGCAGGCCCGGGCGATGAACGGCGCGGGATCGCTGCCGGCCTCGGCAAGGGCAATGACCGAACAATCGGCAAGCGTCGGATCGGCGGGGAAATGCGCCGGCTGCAGGTTGAGTGGCAGTTCGCGCTTTTCCCGCCAGCGCTTCAATTCGACCGTGCGGTAGGCGATCCGCGCCGGCGCGCGCTTGGGCAGCGGCAGGCCGCCGGTCTCGGGAAACACCTGCATGAAATTGGTCGGCTTGTAGGTGACCTCGGCGCCGTATCGGGCGGCGATATCCGTGAACAGGTCATGGCCGAGATAGACAAATGGTGAGACACAGCTGAAAAAATACTCGATCCTCGGCGTCATGGCCGTCCCCTTCCCGTCTGTATTGGCGCCCTGGCGGCGGGGGAGCTAATCATGCACCAGCGCGTCACACAAGGTGAGGCATTCGATGCCCTTGCCGTTTTGCCTCCCCCGTTCACAACGCCCGCGCAATTGGTTAGGTTTCGGCGCCTGAATTCCGGCCCGCCGCCGACACCCCGCAACGGAACGCTTGAAATCCATGACCGATCGCCCGCCTCTCGTGCTCGCCAGCGGATCGCCGCGCCGGCTCGGCCTGTTGCAGCAGGCGGGCATCGAGCCGGACGTGCTGCGCCCCGCCGATATCGACGAGACGCCGGCCAAGGGCGAGACGCCGCGCACGCTGGCCAAACGCCTGGCCCGCACCAAGGCCGAGGTGGCCTTCCGCCAGGCCGATCGCGACGAGGCGACCAGCGGCGCCTATATCGTCACCGCCGACACGGTCGTCGCCATGGGCCGGCGGATCCTGCCCAAGGCGGAGATGGTCGACGAGGCGGCGAACTGCCTGCGGCTGTTGTCGGGACGCAACCACAAGGTCTTCACCAGCGTCTGCGTCGTTACGCCGTCGCGGGCGATCCGCCAGAAGCTGGTCGAGACGCGGGTCCGGTTCAAGCGGCTGTCGCGCGAGGAGATGGAAAGCTATCTCGCCGCCGGCGAATGGCGCGGCAAGGCGGGCGGCTACGCCATACAGGGCATCGCCGGCAGCTTCGTCGTCAAGCTGATCGGCTCCTATTCCGCCGTTGTCGGCCTGCCGCTCTACGAAACCGTATCGATGCTGCACGGCGAGGGCTATCCGGTCTATTTCAACTGGCTGCGCGGATCGGCCTGAACGAACCGTCAGCCATACCGGACGGCAGGCACACCGGATCAGCGCTTCGGGGAGGGCATATGAATATCGCAACATGGCTCGCGCGCGCGGGCCGGACACATCCCGACCGACCCGCGATCGCCCATGGACCGGCGCTCTACCAGACCTATGGCACGCTGGCCGACCGGGCCGCGCGACTTGCGGCGGGGCTTGCGGCGCTCGGGCTTGCGGCGGGCGACCGCGTCGCCCTGGCGGCGACCAACTGTCCGCAGTATATCGAATGCCTGTTCGGCATCTGGTGGGGCGGCTTCACCGCCGTGCCGGCCAATGCCAAGCTGCATGGCGGCGAACTCGCCTGGATGATCGAGGATGCCGGCGCGACCGTCTGCCTTGCGACCGCGACGCAGGCTCAGGCGATCGACACGCATCGGCCCGACGGGCTTGCCCATCTGATCGAGATCGGCACGGCCGATTACGGGCGCCTGTTTTCCGATGAAGGCGGGGCGCTTGCATCCGTTTCGCCCGAGGCGCTCGCCTGGCTGTTCTATACCAGCGGCACGACGGGCCGGCCGAAAGGCGCGATGATCACCCACCGCAACATCGTCGCCATGACGTTTGGCTATCTCGCCGACGTCGATCCGACCGCCCCCGGCGACGCGATCCTGCATTCGGCGCCGATGAGCCATGGATCGGGCTGCTACATCCCGCCGCATGTCTGCCGGGCCGCGCTCAATGTCGTGCCGGAATCCGGCGGCTTCGAGCCCGACGAGATCTTCCGGCTGATCGAGGCCCGGCCCGGCACCTCGATGTTCGCCGCCCCCACCATGATCAAGCGGATGGTGGCGCATCCAGCCGATTTCGATCCGGCCGGCCTGCGCACGCTGATCTGGGGCGGGGCGCCGATGTATGTCGAGGATGTGCGCCAGGCGGTCGACCGCTTCGGCCCGCGCCTTGCCGAGATCTACGGCCAGGGCGAGACGCCGATGACGGGCACGGTCCTGTCGAAGGCGATGATCGCCGACCGCGACCACCCGCGCTGGCTTCAGCGCATCGGCTCGGCCGGCATCGCCAATTCGGCCTGTGAGGTCATGATCGCGGACGCCGACGATAAACCGCTGCCGGCCGGCGAGATCGGCGAACTCCTGGTGCGCGGCGATTGCGTCGTGCCCGGCTATTGGAACAATCCGGACGCCACCGCCGCGGCCTTGCGCGGCGGCTGGCTGCATACCGGCGATGTCGGCGTGATGGACGAAGACGGCTTCGTCACGCTGAAGGACCGCTCCAAGGACATGATCATTTCCGGCGGCTCGAACATCTATCCTCGCGAAGTCGAGGAGGTGCTGCTGACCCACCCGGCGATCCGCGAGGTCTCGGTGATCGGCAGGCCCGATCCGGACTGGGGCGAGATCGTGGTTGCCTATGTGGTCGGCGAGGCGGGCGCTGCGGATCTCGATCAGCTCTGCCTTGACCGGATCGCCCGGTTCAAGCGGCCGAAGGACTATGTCTTCGTCGACCGGCTGCCGAAGAACAATTACGGCAAGATCCTCAAGACGGCCCTGCGCGAAAGCGATGGCGCACGGGCGAAGGAGACCGGAAATGGAACGGGCTGACGGGGCCGGCAGGCTCGCCGGCAAGGTGGCGCTCATCATGGGCGCCGGCGCGATCGGCCCCGGCTGGGGCAACGGCAAGGCGACGGCGGCCGCGTTCGCGCGCGAGGGCGCCCGCGTGCTCTGTGCCGATATCGACGAGGACGCGGCCGGCGACACCGCCGCCATCATTGCCTCGGAGGGCGGCGAGGCCCGCGCGATCGGCTGCGACGTGACCGATCACGCCGATATCCGTCGCGCCGTTGCCGACGCGGTCGATGCGTGGGGCCGGATCGATATCCTCGACAACAATGTCGGCATCGCCGATGTCGGCGGGGTGGTCGAGCTCACCGAGGCCGACTGGAACCGGGTCTTCGACATCAACCTGAAGGGCGCCTTCCTGGCGATGAAGGAGGTGATCCCGCTGATGCAGCGCCAGGGCGGCGGCTCGATCATCAACATCTCGTCGATCGCCTCGATCCGCTATACCGGCGTCCCCTACGCCACCTACTACGCGACCAAGGCGGCACTGAACCACCTGTCGCGGACCACCGCGGTTCAGTATGCGCCGGACCGGATCCGCGTGAACACGATCCTGCCCGGCCTGATGAAGACGCCGATGGTCGAACGGTCGGCGGGCCTTGCGGCGAGCTACGCGGATGGCGATGTCGAGGAGATGTGGCGGGTGCGCGATGCGCAGGTGCCGATGGGCCATATGGGCGATGCCTGGGACGTGGCCCATGCGGCGGTGTTTCTGGCAAGCGACGAATCGCGCTACGTGACCGGCCTCGATCTCGTCGTCGATGGCGGCGTCACGCTGAAATACGGCTAGAGGGCAAAGACCGGTGGCCATGGACCGCAAGGCAGGCGAGAAGAGCGCGAAGGCGCCGGTCGAACGCTGTCCGATCTGCCGGCTGCCGGCGGTCGACCGGCATCGCCCGTTCTGCTCGTCGCGCTGCGCCAATATCGACCTGAACCGCTGGCTGACCGGCCAATACGCGATCCCCGTCACCGAGGATGACGACGAGGACGGCGACCGGCCGCTGCCCGGCGAGACCGGCTGACCGGGCCTGGCCCGCGTCTGCGGATCGACGATATCCACCGCGCCTGGCGGAACCTGCGCGAGGCGCTGGACAGCGCCATCGGGATTGCCTATAAACCGCCGTCTTCGCGCGCCCGGCGCCCCTTGGCGGGCCTAGGTGCCGACCGGATGCCCAGGTAGCTCAGTTGGTAGAGCAGCGGACTGAAAATCCGCGTGTCGGTGGTTCGATTCCGCCCCTGGGCACCATCTCCCCTTCTCATAGCAGACCATACCATATCATAAATCGTTGAATTTCAATGATTTAGCGGGATCAGTCTGCTCATAGCGGCACGCCGCAGACCCTTGCAGCGCCTCTATTTGTGGGTAACGGTTTGGGTGTTATAACATCGGTCATTTGCATTGACCGACGTGGGCCCATTCGCGTTTTCCGATCGATTTGATTGTCTGCGGTTGTGCGATCAGCCTGTTCCATGCATC
>JANQKY010000114.1 GCA_028280885.1 Tepidamorphus sp. | reverse complement strand
AGCCGGCGGTTATACTGGTTGTGGGTTTCGACAAGCGGCGGATTGTGGGCAGCCGCGACGATTGCCCGGTGAAACGCCATGTCGAGGCCGAACAGGCGGAGCCTGTCCTCGTTTTCAGCAAGGTCGATCATTTCGCGCTGCAGCCCGGCGATCTCCTGCAGCTCGTCGTCCGTCGCCAGCCGGCAGGCCTGCTCGCCGGCAAGGCCTTCGAGCGCGCCCTGCACGAGCAGCCAGTGCGACAGCGTCTCCATCGACGGATCGGCGACATGCGGCCGGCGCGTCTCGGAGTAGTCGATCAGCCCCTCGGCCTCGAGCTTGCGGATCGCGTCGCGCACCGGCGTGCGGCTGATGCCGAGCAGGTCCGACAATTCGCGTTCGTTGACCGCAAGGCCGGGCGGCAGCTTCTCCAGCAGGATCAGGTCCCGCAGCTTGTCGGCGGCCTGGTCGGAAAGGCTCGGGTAGCGTTCGGCCGTCAGTTCCTCGGCAAGCAGGTCCTTCAGCGACATCACATGGCCCATCTCGTTCGCCTCCCGATCAGACCGGCCGGATCCGGGAGGCGACTGAGCCGGCGGCGCGTGCGCGCCTCCGGATGTAATGGAGCGGGCAGGGCGCGACAATACGCCGGCGGATCTTCAGCATCGTCACCGGCGCCGCCCGCCGCCGCGCGATATCGGGCCCGGCGTCCGGCATGATGTCCGGAGCGTACGGTACCGATCGTTGCGATCGTGGTTGTCGAGGGCGTGGCCATTAAGGGTTTCAATCCCGCTTGAATTGGTATACCAAAAACCGTATACCAAATGAAATGTCAAGAGGGCGGGGCCGGCCGGTCCGGCTCGAGACCTGCAACGGACCCTGGGGAGGACACCGAATGTTGCGCGATTTCAAGTCACTGACCGCCTTGCTGCCCGCCGCCTTGCTGCCCGCCGCCTTGCTGGCTGTGGCCGTCGCCCACGCACCCGCCGGCGCGCAGGATTTCCCGAACGGACCGATCGAGGTCATCAACAATTCGAAGCCCGGCGGCGGCTCCGACATCTTCCTGCGGCTTGCCACCGACGCTGCCGCCGAGACGCTTGGAACCGAGTTCGTTCATCTCTCCAAGACCGGCGGTGTCGCCACGACCGCGCTGAAGCATGTCGCCGCGCAGCCGGCCGACGGACAGACGTTGTTCATCGTCAATGCCGGCACCGCGCTGACCATCCTGCGCGGCACGACCGACCTGACGGCCGATGACATCGTGCCGCTGGTGCGCGGCACCGAGGACCCCGAATTCATTGTGGTCAAGGCCGGCAAATATGCCGACGCGGCCGCCTTCATCGAGGCGGCGAAGACCGGCGCGATCAAGCAGGCCGGCACCAATGTCGGCGGCTATCCGCATGTCAGCGCGCTGTTGATGCGCGACGCCGTCGGCATGGCGCATCAGGTCTATGTTCCCTTCGAGAAGAACGGCGAGATCATCGTCAATCTCGTCAACGGCAATATCGACGTGGCGCTCCTGAACCAGGCCGAATACGAATCCCAGGCCGCCGCCGGCGAGGTCGTGCCGCTGGCGATCCTGGCGCCGGAACGCTCGGCCGCCGCCCCCGACGTGCCGACCGGCCACGAGATCGGCATCCCGCTCGACATCTCGGTGGTGCGCGGCATCGGCGTCCTGAAGGGCACGCCCGAGCCGGTGATCGAGGCGCTCGAGGCCGCGCTGCTGAAATCGATGAACAGCCAGGCCTATCTCGACTATCTCGCCGGATCGGGCCAGACGGCGGCGAGCATCGCCGGCCGCGAGGCCTTCGGCAAGCAGTTCACGGCGATGAATTCGGACTTCCAGTCCGTCGCCCGCGACCTGCTCGGCCAGCAGTAACAGCGAGCGGCCGGCCCGTATCACCGGCCGGCCGCGCCCCATTTAAGCCCGATCCGGACCCCGCCCATGTCCCTGAACGCACCAGACCCGCGTGCCGTCGACCGTCAGTTGCTGGCCGAGTCGGCCGTCATCATGGCCGTCGCCGCCGCCCTGTTCGGCGTGACGTTCACCTTCGACCGCGTCCCGCCGGTGCTGGCCCAGGGCATTCAGCCGGCGGTGTTCCCGCGCGCCGTTCTGGTCGTGCTGTTCGGCCTCGCCGCGTTGCAGGCGATAAGGGCGCTGCGGGTTTCGCCGAGCGACATCGCGGCGCTCAAACCCGTGCCGCTGATCGTCTATCTGACCGGCGCGGTGCTGATCGCCTTCCTCGTCGCGATGCCGCTCATCGGCACGTTCCCGACGCTGATCCTGTTCTGTCCGGCGCTGGCCTTGTTGTGGGGCGAACGGCGCTGGCGGCTGATGGCCTTCAGTTTCGCCGGCGTCATCGCCTTCATCTACGGGCTGTTCCGCCTGATCATGAACGTCCCGCTGCCCTAAAGGACGACAATGGACACGCTCATTCTCGTCCTCGGGTTCCTGTCCGATCCCTATCACCTGGCGCTGATCGTCGGCGGCACCTTCGTCGGCGTGCTGGTCGGGGCGCTGCCGGGGCTCGGGCCGGTGATCATGATCGCGCTGATGCTGCCCTTCGTGGTGCGGATGGACCCGGTCGCCGGCATCGCGCTGTGCGGCATCGTCTATTGCGCCACCACCTATGGCGGCTCGATCACCGCGATCCTGATCAACACGCCGGGCACCGCCGCGGCCGCCGCCACCACCTTCGACGGCTATCCGCTGGCCGAACGCGGCGAGGCCGGCCGCGCGCTCGGGGTCGCGACCTTTTCCAGCGCGATCGCCGGGATCATCGGCATCATCGTGATGATCATCGCCACCCCGCTGCTTGCCCGTCTGGCCTATCAGTTCGGCCCGGCGGAGTATTTCGCGCTTGCCGTGTTCGGCCTGTCGATGCTCGCCTCGATCAGCGGCCAGTCGATGATCAAGAACTTCATCGGCGGCGCCTTCGGCGTGCTGCTGGCGACCATGGGAACGGACCTGACCACCGGCGTCGAGCGCTTCACCTTCGACCAGGCCCATCTGAGCGAGGGCATCGCCGTCGTCCAGATGATGATCGGCATCTTCGCCGGCGGCGAGTTGCTGCGCCAGGCGACGCTCACCCATGTCAAGCGCAACATCGTCGCCGAGGCGGTCGCCAGGCTGCCCTCGCGCGAGGATTTCCGGCGGATCTGGCGCACCGTGCTGCGCGCCACCGGCATCGGCACCTTCATCGGCATCCTGCCGGCGGAGGGCGGCACGGTCGCCGCCATGATCGCCTATAACGAGGAGCGCCGCTGGTCGCCCAATCGCGATCAGTTCGGCAAGGGTGCGATCGAGGGCGTCGCGGCGCCGGAAGCCGCCAACAACGCGGCGACCGGCGGCACCATGGTGCCGACGCTGGCGCTCGGCATTCCCGGCGGCGGCTCGACCGCGATCATCCTGACGGCGATGCTGATCCTCGGCCTGCGGCCGGGCCCGCAGCTCTTCACCGAGCAGCCGGACCTGCTGGCCGGGCTGTTCGGCGCGATGCTGGGTGCAAATATCTGCTTCCTGGCGCTCGGCATGATCGGGGCGAGATATTTCAGCCGCATCACGCTCATCCCGACCACGATCCTCTGGCCGGCGGTGTTCTGTCTCGCAGCGCTCGGCTCCTACAGCCTGCAGCAGAGCCTGTTCGATGTCGGCATCATGCTGGGTTTCGCCTTTCTGGGCTATTTCATGCGGCGGCACGGCTATGCGCCGGCGCCGATCGTCATGGGGCTGATCCTCGGCGAGTTGATCGAGTCGTCGCTGAAGCAGTCCTACCTGATCTATGATGGCAACCTGTTCGCGATCCTGCAGCAGCCGATCGCGCTCACCTTCCTGCTCCTGTCGCTTGCCGGGATCTGCGGGCCGTTCATCGCCAGGGCGGCGGGTGGCTGGCGCGAAAAACAGGCCGCCGAAATGCTCCGAGGGGACGATGACTGACAATACCCGAACGCCCGTGATCTTCACCACCCTCGGCGACGCCGGCGGGATCGGTCCCGAACTCGTCGCCCGCTCGCTCGCCGATCCGGCGCTGACTAAGGGCGTCGTCCGGCTGATCGTCGGGCCGCGGGCGCTGTTCGAGGCCGGTTGTGAAATCGCTGGGGCGGTGCCCGATATCCCGATCTTCGATGATGTCGAGGCGGCAATCGCTTCGGGCGCGCCCGTCGCCCTCGTCGACGACAACCCGACCGGCTTTGGCGGCGTGCCGCTCGGCGCGGCCTCACGCGAGGCCGGCGAACTCGACCTGGCGCTTGGCCGCCATGCCGCCGATCTCTACCGGGCGGGCGTCATCGACGGTTTCGTCTTCGCCCCGGTCAACAAGCTGTCGCTGAAGAAGGGCGGCTCAGATTTCGAGGGCTACAAGGCCTATATCGCCGACTATCTGGGCGAGACGGCAACGGCCGCCGAGATCAACACGATCGGCTCGCTGTGGACGACGCGCGTCTCCTCGCATGTCTCGATCGCCGAGGTGCCGGCCCTCGTCACCCGCGACAACGTGCTTCGGATCATCCGCTATTTCGACCGCGAGCTGCGCCGCTTCGGCTATGAGAGCCCGCGCATCGCGGTATCCGGCCTGAACCCGCATAACGGCGACGGCGGGATGTTCGGGCGCGAGGAGATCGACGCGATCGGCCCGGCGGTCGAAGAGGCCCGCGCCGAGCGGATCGATGCAAGCGGCCCCTATCCGCCCGACACGATCTTCCTGACCGTCCGCGAGGAAGGGTATCTCGGCGTCGTGTCGATGTATCACGACCAGTGCCAGATCGCGACGAAGCTGCTCGGCTTCGACGAGGGCGTCACCTATTTCGGCGGCCTGCCCTTCCCCATCACCACCCCGGCGCACGGCACCGCCTATGACATCGCCGGTCAGGGCAAGGCCTCGCCCACTCCGATCAACAACGCGCTCAAGCTGATGCGGCGCGCAGCGCGCACCGCCAAGGGACTGCCGGTATGATGAAGCCGAACATCCTCCTGATCGAGGCCGACCAGATGGCGGCCTTCGTCCTGTCGACCTATTCACCCAATGGACAGGCGAAGACGCCCCATCTCGACGCGCTCGCGGCCGACGGCGTGGTGTTCGAGAACGCCTATTCGAACTCGCCGATCTGCTGTCCCTCGCGCGCCTCGAAATTCACCGGCCGGCTGCCGTCGAGCCACGAAGTGTGGGGCAACGGCGCGGAATTCCGCTCGGACCTGCCGACGATGATGCATTTCCTCCGCGCGGCGGGCTATCGCTGCGTCGTCTCCGGCAAGTGCCACTTCATCGGCGCCGACCAGCTGCACGGCTTCGACAGGCGGCTGACGACGGATATGTACCCTTCCGGCTTCGACTGGACCATCGACTGGGGTCTCGGACCGATCTATCGTCCCGGCACGTCGGTCAAGAAACTCGGCGTCAGCGGGCTGTGCCGCACCAACAACCAGATCCTCTACGACACGGAAGTGCAGTTCCGCGCCGTCGAATATCTCCGCCACGAGGCGCTGGAGAAGCCCGACAACCCGTTCTTCCTGCACGTCTCCTATACCCAGCCGCACGAATCCTACCAGTCGATCCCCGACTATTGGGACCGCTACGACGACGTCGAGATCGCGCTGCCGGCGATCCCTGAAGACGAGACGCCGCATGCGACGACCGAGTGGCTGAAGATCCATCACGGCATCGACCGGTTCCCGCCCGACGACGAGACGATCCGCCTGTCGCGGCGGGCCTATTACGCGATGATCAGCCATCTCGACGACTATGTCGGCGAGTTGGTGGCGGAACTGAAGCATCTCGGGCTCTACGACAACACCGTGATCGTGTTCACCTCCGACCATGGCGACATGCTGGGCGAGCGCGGCATGTGGTTCAAGCGCACCTTCTACGAGGGCTCGCTGCAGGTGCCGCTGATCGCCCATTGCCCGGCCCGCTTCGCGCCGGGCAGACGATCGGAATGCGTGACGCTCGCCGATCTCTGCCCGACGCTTGCCGAACTGGGCGGCGCCAGGGACATATCCGACACCCATGGCAGTCCCGACAGCGCGAGCTTCCTCGGACTGCTCACCGCCGACAGCGACAGCGTCAAGGACGAGGCGATCGCCGAATATTACGGCCCCGGCGTCATCGAGCCGTGGATGGCCATCCGCAAGGGCCGCTGGAAATATGTCTGGACGCGCAATCACGACGACCTGCTGTTCGACATGAGCGCCGATCCGGGCGAGCAGGTGAGCCTCGCCGGCTACCCGGCCCATGCGGCGATCCGGGCCGAACTGCGCGAGCGCCTTCTCGGCCGCTACGACGTGGAGGCGATGACCGCGCGGGCGGCGGCAAGCAAGCGCACGCGCGCCTTCCTGCACGAGGCGCTGTCGACCAATGACGGCTACCACTGGGACTATCAGCCGTTCTTCGACGCCACGAAATCCTACGTGCGCGGCGTCAACAACCCCGAAACGGCCTGACACGAACGCTCAGCCGGCCTCGGCCGCCTCGACCTTGACCAGGCAGGAATGGGCGATCGGCCCTTGGGCGAGCGAGGACGTGCCCTTGTCGAGGGTGAGCGTATTCGGATTGCCGGCAAGGCAGGTGTCGCCGTCCGGGTCGTACCAGGTGCCCGTGGCGATCTGGATGACGCCGGGGCGGATCGTGTCGCTCAACCGCAGTTCGGCGCGGCAGGCGCCGCGGGCGTTGTGGATGCGGACGATCTGACCCTCCGACAGACCGCGCGCTGCCGCGTCGTCCGGATGCATGGTGACCGGCTCGACCCCCTTGGGCCGATGCGCCTGGCTGACCGAGCCGTGATCGAGCTGGCTATGCAGCTTGTTGTGCGGCTGGTTGGAGATCATGTGGAGCTGATCCGGCTCGGCCTTGCCGAGCCATTCGGCCGGCTCCATCCAGGCCGGGTGGCCGGGGCAATCCCCATAGCCGAAGCCCGCGATCGTCTCCGAGTAGATTTCGATGCGGCCGCTCGGCGTGGCGAGCGGATTGGCCTCAGGGTCGGCGCGGAAGGCGTCCATCATCACGGTCGGCGCCTCGGGTGCCGGCACCTTGAACCAGCCGTCGCGCTGGAAGGCCTGCCAGTCGGGCAGTTCGACGCCCTCGCGGGCAGCCTGCTGGCGCGACACGTCCCACAGCCAGCGCCGCCACTCTTCGGCGCTGCGGCCCTCGGTGAAGGCCGCCTCGACGCCCATTTGAGCAGCGATGCCGCGAAAGATCTCGTGGTCGTCGCGCGCCTGGCCGACCGGATCGATGGCCTTGTCCATCGACACCAGGAACGGGTCCTTGGGCGACATGGCGATGTCGGCGCGTTCCAGCGCCGTGGTGCAGGGCAGGACGATATCGGCATGCCTGGCAAGCGCGTTCCAGCACCATTCGTTGACGATGATCGTCTCCGGCTTCGCCCAGGCCTTGCGCATCCGGTTGAGGTCCTGGTGATGGTGAAACGGATTGCCGCCGGCCCACCAGACAAGGCGGATATCCGGATAGCTGTGGCGCTCGCCGTCATAGTCGAACGGCGCCCCCGGGCTCTCCAGCATCTCGGTGACCCGGGCGACCGGGATGAAGCTTTTCACCGGGTTCCGCCCCTGCGGAAAGGACGCATAGTGCATCGGCCGGCGGGCCAGGCCGGTATTGTTCATCGCCGAGTAGCCGAAGCCGATCCCCGCGCCCGGCAGACCGATCCGGCCGAGCATCGCGGCAAGCGTGATCGCCGTCCAGAACGGCTGCTCGCCGTGATCCTGCCGGGTCAGCGCCCAGGCGACCGAGATCATCGTGCGGCTCGTCGCCATGCGGCGGGCGAGGTCGCGCAGTGTCTCCGCCGGAATTTCGCAGATCTCCGCCGCCCAGTCCGGCGTCTTGGCGATGCCGTCCGTCTCGCCCCGGACATAGGCGGCGAAGCGATCGAAGCCGACAGTGTAGCGATCAAGGAAGGCCTGGTCCTGCAGACCCTCGCTCACCAGCACATGCGCCAGCGCCAGCATCAGCGCGACGTCGGTGCCCGGCCGGAGCGCCAGCCAGTTAGCCTCCACCGTGTCCAAAAGGTCGCTTCGGATCGGCGAGACGTTGACGAAATCGACGCCGGCCTTGCGGGCCGTGGTCAATCCGGCCTTCTGGACATGCGCGCCGACGCCGCCCGGGCTGATCTGGCCGTTCTTCAGCGGCACCCCGCCAAAGGCGACGAACAGGTCGCAATCGGTGGCGATCGTCTCCCAGCTCGTGCTCCTGTCGAGATGGCCGCGAAAGGTGCCGAGCACACGCGGCACCACCACTTCAGCGGCGGCGAAGGAATAGGTGTTTTTGGAATCGGTATAGCCGCCGATGCAGTTCAGGAACCGCTTGAGCTGGCTTTGCGCGTGGTGAAACCGCCCGGCGCTGGCCCAGCCATAGGAGCCGGCATAGATCGCCTCGTTGCCATGCTCGCGGCGGACGCGGTCGAGTTCGCCGGCCACCAGCCGGTTCGCCTCCTCCCAGGAGACCGCGACGAAGTCGTCTTCGCCGCGTTTCTCGCCCGCCGTGCCCGGTCCGCCTTCGAGCCAGCTTTTGCGCACCATCGGCGCGGTGATGCGCGTCGGTCCTTCCAGCACGTCGATGATGCCGTGGCCGATCGGCGAGGGATCGCCGTCCTGCTCGAAGTCGCGCAGGCCCGTCACCCGCCCGTCATCGACATCGACGCGGTAAGTGCCCCAATGGTTGGCGGTGAGCAGGTCGCGGTCCAGTTCGGTCATCGCACCGGTCTTTCCTGTTTTTGGCGAGCCCGCCCGTAAGGCACAGCCGTCATGCCTTTCGGCCCCAGAATCTTTCCTTGACGATCCCCTCGCGCGGGCCGGCGGAGGTGTGCACGGTGAGTGCCGTGCCCGGATCCCAATGGCTGCGATCGATCAGCCCGATCGATGCGTTGACGCCGAAGTCGTAGGCGCGGGCGGACGACGAGATGCGCCCGACCGGCCGCTCCCCCGCGGTGACCGGCCAGAACGTGCCCTGCGGCGGCAGCGGCTCGCCGGCGATTTCGACGGGTCTGACCTGGCGCTGCGGCGCGCGTCTGGCACGCAGCGCTGCAAGGCCCAGGCAGCCGGTGTCACGGTCGATATCGCACATCCGGCCGAGCCCGGCCTCGAACGGGGTCATGTCCCGGGTGATGTCGCTCAAATAGGACAGCAAGCCGGCCTCGACCCGTTCGGCAAGACAGGGCGAGCCGGCGCGCACATCGAGATCCCGGCCCGCTTCCATCAACTGATCCCACAGAACATCACCGCCGTCGATGCCCTCGAAATAGAGTTCGTAGCCGCCCTGAACAGAGTAGCCCGACCGGGCGAGGATCATCGCCGTGCCGTTGACGTCGACACGGCGGTGGCGGAAGAAGCGGATGTCGAGGACCTGGTCGCCCCAGATCCGGCGGGCGAGATCGTCGGCCTTCGGCCCCTGGATCGCAAGCGGCGCGACGTCGGGCTCGCGGATCGACACATCGAGGTTGAGGGCCGCGGCGATGCCCTTGTAGAACAGCATCAGGTCGCTGGAGGCGATCGAGATCCAGTAGCGGTCCTCGTCGACGCGCAGCAGGACCGGATCGTTGGTCATGCCGCCGTCGCGATCGACGGTGGGGATGTAGAAACACTGGTCGTCGCGCAGTTTCGCGAGATCGCGCGGCGTCGACATCTGCACAAGCCGGGCGGCATCCGGACCGGCGATCTCGATCTGCCGCTCACAGCCGACGTCCCAGACCTGCACGGCCGCCTTGAGGTGGCGGTAGTCCTCTTCCGGGCTGGCGAAATTCGTCGCCAGCAGCATGTTGTTGTAGACGATATAGCCCTTGGCGCCGGCGGCGTGGCTGCGGGCCCAGAACGGCGAGCGGCGCATCCGCACCGTCAGGGGCATGGTCGTCCCCGTATCGCCTACCGCCGTATCGCCCATCGCTTGCTCACCTGTCGGTGTTCCGCCGCGATGTTTGCAGGCGAACGGGTGCTCTGACAACCATCATTCGATGGCCGGCCGCGTCAGTGTCGTTCCTCGCGCACATAGGGCTGGCCGAGCGCGCTCGGCTCGGAACTCGCGCCGGAGCGCGCCAGGCTGGTCCAGACCATCACGCCGAGCGTGACCGCATAGGGCAGCATCAGCATGAAATATTGCGGCACGCCGATCCCCGCCGCCGCGACGCGCGGGATCAGCGCCTCGACACAGCCGAACAACAGCGCGCCGGCCAGCGCCCGCCAGGGATGCCAGCGGGCGAAGATGACGAGCGCGATCGCGATCCAGCCGCGCCCGCCGGCCATGCCGTCGACCCAGATCTTGGCAACGACGACCGTCAGGTAGCCGCCCGCCAGTCCGACCAGCGCCGCGCCGATGATGACGGCGGCAAGGCGGTAAAGGGTGATGTTGACGCCTGCGGCATCGGCGGCCTCGGGATTCTCGCCGACGGCGCGCAGGCGCAGCCCGACATGCGTGCGGGTCAGCACATAGGCCGCGATGAAGAAGATCGGCACCGTCAGGTAGACGATGAGATCCTGGTTGAACAGGATCGGCCCGACGACCGGAATGTCCTTGAGCGGCCCGAGCGGCAGCTTGCCGAGGCCCGTGAAGGCCTTGTTGGTCCAGCCCTGCTGGGTGGCGATCAGGCTGGTCAGGCCCTGGGCCAGAAACACCATCAGCAGCCCCGATATGACCTGGTTGACGCGCAGGCCGATCGTCAGCGTGGCGAAGACCAGCGCCAGCGTGGCGGCTGCGGCGGCGGCGATTACAAGGGCGAGGAGCGGGTAGCCGCCCATGACGATCACCGCGCCGGCGCCGGCCATCGCCCCCATCAGCATGAAGCCCTCCGCGCCCAGATTGAGGACGCCCGATTTCTCGGTGATGATCAGGCCGAGCGCGGCCAGGGCGAAGGGCACGGCGAAGCCCGGGATATTGGCGATCCAGTTGATCAGGAAATCCGTCATCGTCGCCTACCCCGTCAGCCATTGCACGCGGTGGCGGATGAAGAAGTCCGAGGCCGCGACGCAGATCACGATGATCGCCTGGATGAGCTGCACCATGGCGAAGGGGATCTGGTAGAACACCTGCAGGCTCTGGCCGGCGACCATCAGGACGGCGACGAACAGGGCGACGATCGTCGCGCCGATCGGGTTGTTGCGGGCCAGGAAGGCGATCAGGATGCCGGAAAACCCGTAGCCGATGAAGAAGGACTGGGTCATCCGGTATTCGATGCCGGCGCTGATGGTGAAGCCGGCGAGGCCCGACAGCGCGCCCGAACCGAGGGCTGCGGCAAGGGTCAAAAGCACGACCGGCACGCCGACCGCCCGCGCCATGGTGGCGTTGGTGTGGACGAAATTCAGAAGATAGCCGACCCGGCTCGCCGTCAGCGCCACCGTCACGAGAACGGTCAGGGCGAGCGCCACGATCAGCGAGGCGTTGAGGCTCTGCCAGCCAAGCGCTGCCAGGCGCTCGGTCTCCTCGAACTGCTCGGAATGGGGGAACGCGCTGACCGGGTCCTGCCAGGGGCCATAGAGCAGATGCAGGAGGAAGTTGAGCGCGACGTAATTGAGCAGCAGGGTGGAGATGATCTCGTTGACGCCGAGCCTGAGCTTCAACACGGCCGGCAGGGCAATCCAGGCGATGCCGCCGAGCGCCGCGGCAAGCGCCATCAGCGGCAGGCGCAGTCCTTCCGGCCCGATATCGAAGGTCGCGACCAGGGTGGCGCCGATCGCGCCGAAGATCATCTGGCCCTCGATGCCGATGTTCCAGAACCGCGCCTTGAAGGCGATCGAGGCGGACAGGCCGACGATGATCATCGGCGCGGCCTGCACCAGCACCGCCGAAATGTTCTTCGGGCTTGCGAAGATCTGGACGATGAACTCGTTGACAAGATCGCCGGGCCGAACCCCGGAGGCGACCAGGATCAGCGCCGACAGGCCGAGCCCCACCGCCAGGCCGGCCGCGATCATCGCCGCGGTGCGCAGGCCCGACGTGGTCTGACGCATTTCCAGGCGCGGCCGGAAGCGGTGCAGCCCGTGCGCCTTGGGCGGTCCGGCCATGCCGGCGGTCTCGTCAGCCATGGCCGATCATCGCCTCGCCTACGGACTGGCGGTCAAACGGGGCATCGAACTCGGCCACGATCTGGCCGCGCGTCATCACCCCGATACGGTCGCACAACAGCAGGATCTCATCGAGATCCTCGCTGATCAACAGGACACCGGCGCCTGCGTCCCGGGCGGACCGCAAACGCTCGTGCACGGCGGCCGAGGCGCGCAGATCGAGCCCGCGCGCCGGGCTGTGGGCGACGATCAGCCGGGGCGACCCGGAAAACTCGCGCGCGATCACCAGCTTCTGGGCGTTGCCGCCGGACAAGAGCGCGGCGCGCTGCTTGAGCGAGCGCACGCCCTGCACGTCGAAGGCTTCGACCGCCTCGCCGGCGGCCTGTTCTAGCTCCCGCCGCCGGACCCGCAGCCAGGAGCCGAAGCGGCCGCGCAGGACGCCGCCGACGGCGAAATTGTCGGCGACGCTCAAGGTCCCCGACAGCGCCTTGGAATGGCGGTCGGCGGGGATCGCGGCCAGGCCGTTCTCGCGCCGCTCCTCCGCCGACGCATCGGTGATGTCGGTCGTCCCGCCCAGCGTCACGATGCCGGCCAGGCTCCGGGTCAGGCCGGACAGGGCGTCGGACAGTTCGGTCTGGCCGTTGCCGCCGACACCGGCGATGCCGTAGATCTCGCCGGACCGCACCTCGAAATTGGCGTCCCTGACCGCGATGTGGCCGTCGCCGCGGGCGGCCCGCAATCCGGCGACCTGCAGGACCGGCGCGCCGATCGACTGCGACGGCGCGCGCTGCTCGTGCACGTCGGCGCCGACGATCATGGTGGTCAGGTCGGACTGGCTGATGCCCTTCGCCTCGACCGTATCGACCGTGCGGCCGCCCCGCATAACGGTGATCCGGTCGCAATAGTCGATCGCCTCATTCAGCTTGTGCGTCACCAGGACGACGGAATGGCCGCCCTTGGCGAGCGCGCGCACCGTTTCGAGCAGCCGGGCGCCCTCGGCATCGGTCAGCACCGCCGTCGGCTCGTCGAGGATCAGGATCCAGGCGCCGCCGACGAGGACTTTCAGGATCTCGACGCGCTGCTGTTCGGCGATCGACAGGGTGCCGACGGGTTTGGTGACGTCGAGCTCGAAGCCAAGCTCGTCGGCGACCTCGCGCACCCTGGCGGTCAGCGCGTCGATGGCCGCGCCATAGCGTTCGCCCGGATCGGACAGCAGGATGTTCTCGATCGCGTTGAACGGCTTCACCAGCTTGTAGTGCTGATGCACCATGCCGATGCCGTGCGTGCGGGCATCGAGCGGGCCGTCGATCGTGACCTCGGTGCCATCAAGCAGGATGCGGCCGCTGTCGGGCGCATAGAGGCCGGCGGCGACGTTCATCAGGCTCGACTTGCCGGCGCCGTTTTCGCCGAGCAGCGCGTGCACCTCGCCGCGCCGCACCGACACATGGGCCGCATCGAGCGCGCGAAAGCCGTCGAAGGTCTTGGTGATGGCATCGAGTGCCAGTGCGGTGCCGGACGGATCGGTCACGGCTTGCTCTAAGAACGGCAAGGGCCGCGCGCGGCAAGCACGCGGCCCCCCATTTCGCTTTTACTGCTGTGTAATGACACCGTCGACGAACCAGTCCATGTTCCAGAGATCGCCATCGCCCAGAACCGCGCCGGCGGCGACCCGTTCCGTGCCGTCGCGATCGTTCAAGGGTCCGGCAAAGACATGCTTGCCGTCAAGGATCGCCTGGCGGGCCTCCATGATCTTGGCCTTGTCGGCCTCGGAGACCGCGTCGCCGCAGCAGGCGATGTCGGTGCCGCCCTCGGCGATCGACAGGAAGGCGCCATAGGGGGCGGGCTCGAATTCGCCGGCGGCGATCTTTTCGATTTCAGGGCCTAGGAAGCGGTCCCAGACCCAGACGGAGGAGCACTGCGTCGCATCGGAGAATTCCGACAGGTCGCGGTGATGGCCGGTGCCGTGGATGCCCTTTTCCTTGGCGACGATCTGCGGCGTCGGCGTATCGACATGCTGGCCGATCACGTCGACGCCCTGCTCGACCAGCGCCTCGGCGGCGGCGCGTTCCTTGACCGGATCGTTCCAGGCACCGGTATAGATCGCGGTGACCGTCGCGTCCGGGTTCACCGCCTGGGCGCCGAGCGCATAGGCGTTGACGGTCCAGTTGACCAGGCCGAACGGGTTGGCGGCGACGAAACCGAGCTTGCCGGTCTTGGAGATCGCGCCGGCGGCCATGCCGCACAGATACTGGCTCTCATAGGTCCGGCCGTAATAGGACTTCAGGTTGTCGCCGTTGGTGATGCCGGCGGGATTGAGGAACAGGACGTTCGGATATTTCTCCGCCAGTTCCTTGAAGGTGTCAGAATAGCCGAATGCCGATCCCAGAATGATGTTGTGGCCGCGGTCGATGAACAGTTCGACGGCCGGCCGGATCGAGGTGGCGTTCTCGGGAATGTTCTCGACGACGGGGATCCGCATGTCGAGCGAGGTCTCCAGCTTCTGGCGCGCCTCGTCCAGCGCCTGGCTCCAGCCGCCGTCATTCTTCTGGGAAAAGATGATCATCGCCGGCTTCGGGTCGCCGTCGAGCTTGAACCCGGACGCCGTGGCGGCGCCGGTAACGCCACCGACCGCGAGCGCGGCCGTCATCGCAGTGGCAAGAAGTCTTTTCATGGTCCCATCCTCTGTGTTGTCCGGTTCCGACCGGGTCGTTTTTCGCCTGGACGGTTGTTGGTCCTCCGCCTTTGCGCTGCTCTTTGTCTCTCCCGATCTTCTGTCGGTGCTCCGTGGTCCTGACCCTCCCGGGTCTCATCCTCCCAGATCTCATACTCCCGGGCCGCGTCGCGGCCCCGATCAGGCCGTCTCGAAGGCCTGGTGAATCATGCTCGGCGTGATCGGCGTATGGCGGAACGGACCGCCCCCCAGCGGCCGCAGCGCGTCCTCGACGCCGGAGGCAACCGTGGCGCCGACCGCGATGCATCCCGCCTCGCCCACCCCCTTCACGCCGAGCGGATTGAGCGGCGAGGGCGTTTCCAGATGCAGGATCTCGACATTCGGCATCTCGGTCGCATAGGGCATCAGGAAGTCGACGAAATTGGCGTTGCTCGGATTGCCGTCCTCGTCATATTCGACGCGCTCGTAGAGCGCCCCGCCCAGCCCCTGCGCGATGCCGCCCATCACCTGACCCTCGACGATCGTCGGGTTGATCATGTTGCCGCAGTCGTGGATGCAGATATATTTGCGGATCCGGACTTGGCAGGTCGCCGGGTCGACCTCGACAATCGCGCCGTGCACGCCATAGGACCAGGTCGCGCATTCGGGGCTGAAATAGTCGGTCGCCTCCAGGCCCGGATGCTGTCCGTCGTCGAGCGGCGGACCGTCGTGCCGGCTTGCGGGCGCGAACTGGGTCGCCGCCTGGGCCGCCTCGTTGAAGGCGTAGCGCAGCGGGTTGGTCGCGGTCGCGATCGCCGCCAGCGGCACCTTGCGATCGGTGCCGGCGATCCAGGCGGCGCCGTCGCGCAACTCGATATCGGAGGCTTCCGCCTCCAGCATGTTGGCGGCGGCGGTGATCGTCTTGTCGCGGACGATCTTCGCGGTCTTGTAGATGGCGTTGCCGGAGACCACGGCGGCCCGGCTTGCGAAAGTGGCGACGCCCCAGTCGAAGGCCTTGGTGTCGCCCTCGACCATGATCACGTCTTCCACCGCGCAGCCAAGCTCGTCGGCGACGATCTGGGCGAACACCGTGTCGTGCCCCTGGCCCTGGGTGGTCAGGCCGGTATTCACATAGACCTTGCCGGTGATCGGATGGATCTTGATATGGCCGCCCTCATAGGGGCCGAGGCCGGTTCCCTCGACATAGAAGGCAAGGCCGAGGCCGAGATGCTTGCCCGCGCGGCGGGCTTCCTCCTGCTCGGCTGCGAAGGACGCAGGATCGAGCGCCTCCTCGACCATGGCGAGCGCCTTCAGATACTGGCCGCTGTCGAGGCTGACGCGCAGGCCGTCGGCGAACAGCAGCCCCTCGCGATGGAAGGGGAATTCGTCGTCGCGGACGAGGTTGCGGCGGCGCACCTCGAAGCGGTCGAGGCCGAGATCGTCGGCAAGCTGGTCCATCGCCCGTTCGATCGCGAAGCAGGCCTGCGGCCGACCGCAGCCGCGATAGGGCGTCACCGGCACGGTCGGCGTGTAGACCGCCTTGAACTCGACCTCGATGTTGCGGATCCGGTAGGGGCCGGCGATCGAGGTCGAGGCGACCTGGGCAACGGCGATGCCGTAGGGGATGAAGGCGCCGGTATCGTGCAGGAAGAAGTCCTTCAGCGCGACGATCTCGCCGGATTTCTTCGCATGCAGCTCGATGAAATGGATCTGGGTGCGTTCCTGCGACGAGCCGATGAAGTTCTCGCGCCGGTCCTCGATATATTTCACCGGCCGGCCGAGTTTCATCGCCGCCATCGGCACCAGCAGTTCGTCGGGATAGAACAGCAGCACCTTCTGCCCGAAGCCGCCGCCGACATCGGGCGCGATCACCCGCACCTTGTCCTCGTCGATGCGGAAAATCGAGGCGAGACCGCCGCGCACCGAGATCGGCGCCTGGGTACCGTCCCAGACGGTCAACTCGCCGGTCACCCGGTCATAGCGGGCGGCCACGGCCCGGCATTCCATCGGCGCGGCCGTCGACCGGTCGACCTGGACCCGGATGCGGGTGACGTGCTCGGCCTCGCCATAGGCGGACTGCGGATCGCCGCTGACCTGGACGAAGTGCGCCGCGACATTGTTCGGATTGGTCGGATGGACCAGCGGCGCGCCGTCCTCGACGGCCTTCTCGATATCGGTCTCGACCTCGAGCGGCTCGTAGTCGACATCGACCAGCAGCGCTGCGTCCTCGGCGGTATAGCGGTCGGTTGCGACGACCATCGCGACCGTCTGCCCGACATAGTAGACGTCGTCGCGGGCAAGCGGGCGCTGGGTGCGCGGATTGTCCATCGAGCCGTGCGGGATCAGCAGCGGCATCTCAATGTCGAGATGGCCGATCGTGTCGCATGTGTAGACGGCAGCGACGCCCGGACAGGCCTCGGCTTCAGCGGTATCGATGCGGGTGATGCGGGCCCGGGCGAAGGGGCTGCGCACGAAGGCGACATGCAGCGCGCCGGGCAGCGGAATGTCGTCGACATAGGCGCCCTGGCCGCGCAGCAGCCTTGAATCGATGTTGCGGTTGACGCGGGATCCGAATGCGCGTGTCGACATGGTCGCCTCAGCCTCCCGCCTGCTCGGTATGGGACTGTTCGGTCAATTCGGCCGCCCGCCGGACGGCGCTGACGATGTTGAGATAGCCGGTGCAGCGGCACAGATTGCCCGACAGCATGTCCCGGATGCCCTCGTCGGTCAGATCGAGGTCGCCGTCGGCCTCCAGGTGGGAGACGACGTTCATGATCATGCCCGGCGTGCAGTAGCCGCATTGCAGGGCGTGGCAGTCCTTGAAGGCTTCCTGCACCGGATGCAGGTCCCCCTCCGGGCCGGCCAGCGATTCGACGGTGCGGATCTCGTGCCCGTTCGCCTGGACGGCCAGCGTCAGGCAGGAGCGCCCGGCGCGGCCGTCGATCATCACGGTGCAGGCGCCGCAGACGCCGTGCTCGCAGCCGACATGGGTCCCGGTCAGGCCGAGTTCATGGCGCAGGAAATCCGACAGCAGCATCCGCACGCTGACGGTCCGTTCCACCTCTTCGCCGTTGACGTGCAAGCGGACCGTTGCGGTCGGATCCGGCGAAACCGCGTTGACGGGGACGTTTGCGACACGTTGGGTCATGACGTTTCCCTATTTCGCGCGCGCGGCCGCCGCCGCGACGACCCGCTTGATCAAGGCGCCGGTCAGATGTTTCCGATAGGCGTTGGTGGCGTGCATGTCGTCGGGCGCGGTGATCTCGTCCCGCGCGGCCCTGACCGCCGCCTCGAGGTCGGCGTCGTCAAGACGGGTGCCGGTGAGCGCGGCCTCGGAGGCGGCAAGCCGTGTCGGACGATCGCCGATGCCGCAGGCGGCAAGGGCTGCGCGCGAGACGGTGCCGTCGCCATTCTTTTCGATAAGAGCGCCGATCGCGGCGATGGCGTAGTCGCCGTGGCGCCTGGCGAATTCATCGAAGGCGAGGCCGGCGCCCGTGCCGGGAACCGGGAAATGCGCCTCGGTGACGATCTCGTCGGCGTCGCGCGTCGTCGTCATGTGGAACTGGAACAGGTCACGCGCGGCGATGATCCGCTCGCCCTTCGGGCCGACCGCCTTGACCGCGCCGTCGGTCAGCACCAGTAGCAGCGGCATTTCGGCGGCGGCATCGGCGTGGCACAGGCTGCCCACCACCGTGCCGCGATTGCGGATCGGCACGTGGGCGACATGGGCCATCACCTCGCGGATCAGCGGGTGGACCGCATTGACCGCGTCGTCCAGCTCCAGATCGCGGTGGCGGACCATCGCACCGACCCGGATCACGCCATCGTCGATGGAAATCGTATCGAGGCCGGGGATGCGCTGCAGGTCGACCAGAACGCTGGGGCTCGCCAGGCGGAAATTCATCGCCGGCACGAGGCTCTGCCCGCCGGCCAGCACCATGGCGCCGGGATTGGACGACAGCGCCGAAACCGCGTCGGCGATCGTTTCCGGGCTTGCGTAGTCGAAGAGCGGCGGTTTCACGGTGTCGCCCTGCCCGAGTCGAGAGCCTTGCGCGGAACGGATGAATCACATCCGCGGTTTCGAGCCGGTAGAACGGGTGATTTCGATTGCATCGGCACCCCAATCGCCACGTCTTGGAATATCCACATAGTGGATACCGTATTTAATATAATGATAGAGGCTGTCTTTTGGCGGTGTCAACATCCAGTTCCCAATTCGCGCGCCCGCCGGCTCCTATTTCGGGCGCCCGCCAGTTCCTACTTCAGGCGTCCGATGGTCCGATTGACCAGGGCGACGCCGAGGACGATGAGGGCAAGCGCGCTGATCATCGCCGCGTTCATCGCCTCGCCGAACAGGACGACCGCGAAACCGAGGCCGACGGCGGTGTTCACGTAGCTGATCTGGCTGAGATAGACCGGCCCGCCGACCTGCTGCAGCCGGAAGAAGAAGGCATAGCCGATGCCGGTCGCAAGCGCCTGGAACACGATGACACGGAAGCCTGCGGGCGGCACGGTGATCAGCGCGGCATTCCCGGTGGCGACCGTACCGACCAGCCCGGCGCCGAGCATCAGCACGGCGGCGCAGGCGAAGGTGAGCGTTGCAAGCGGCAGCGGGCTTTCGCCCTGAGGCCAGGCCATGCTGCGATAGACATTGCCATAGGCGAGTGACAGCGGCGTGACCAGGGCAGCGGCAACCCACAGCAAGGAGACCTGGTCGGCCGCCTCCACGCCAGCCCCGCCGTCCCGTACCGCGATGATGATCAATACCCCGACGAGGCCGAGCACGAGCCCGAAGGTGCGCAGGCGACCGGGCCGTTCCAGGCCCAGGACGGTGACCAGCCCGAGCGTCAGGATCGCCGTCAGGGACTGGAAAATGGAGGGGATGCTGGTGCCCAGATGCGGGACGACGACGGCCAGGGTGCCGAACGGGATGGCATAGGTCACGGCGCCGGCCCTGAGCGCGTAGCGGACCGTCTCCGCCCGGACGCGCGGCCGCCGGCCGGTTGCGATACACAGCGTAAACAGGATCAGGCAGGCGCCCGCCGCGCTCCAGCCGATGTAAGCGAAAGGCTCGATTGCCGCGAGGTCGGCGAGCTTGCTGATCGGGAACACGAGCCCGATGCCGATGCCGGCCGCAAGCAGCAGCAGGACGGGCTCAAGCGGGTGTTTCGCCGTCACCGCGCCACCGGTCCGGATCGCGGCAGAACGGCATGGGTCCGCTCCTGCCTGACAGGCTCCGGCGCCGCGGACATCCCGGATACCTGGCTGCGCATGCTGTCGATCCCCCCTTGTTCCCACCCCTTATGCCGACCCGGTCAAATCGCCGTCAACGATATCCGCGGGCGTGACATCATATCCATGTTTCGCCTATGTACGGATTCTTAAGTCCGGCAAACAAAGGCCCCTTTGAACGCCATGAAGAAGTCCGACCGCGCCGCAGATCCGTCCCGACAGACCGAAACCGGCGCGGACCACAAAGACGACGGGCCGACGGAGCCCGCCGGGGCGCCGCGCGGCATGGAGCGGTCGTTCGCGATCCTCGACTATATCGCCCAGAAGCCGGCGCGGGTGGTCGACGTGACGCGCGACCTGAACCTGCCCTGGGCGACGGTGCACCGCACGATCTCGCAGCTTGAGCGGGCGCAATTCCTGCGCCGGGACGACCGCACCAGCCGCTACGAGATCGGCCCGCGGCTTTGGCATATCGGCTCGGCGTATCTGGCCAACAACGCCACCCTGAAATCGGCGCTCGCCTATCTGTCACAGGCCCGCAACATCAAGAACGTCGCCGTCCAGGTGGTCGAGCGGATGGGCAACCACTCCGTCGTCATCCATGCCGAGCAGCGGCAGACCGACGAAATCACCAAGGCGAGCTACGGCTATCATTTCCCCTTGCATTGCGGATCGAAGGGCTGGGTCCTGCTGGCCTATGAATCCGACGCCTTCATCGACGCCTATCTGGCCCGCGACCTGGAGCGGATGACGGCGCACACGATCACCGATCCCGACCGCATCCGAAAGGAACTGGAGGCGGTGCGCCACAACGGCTACGCCATCACCGAATCCGACGTGCAGCTGTTCACCGGCTCGATCTCGGCGCCGATCTTCGACGACGAAGGCAGGATCGCCGCCAGCATCTGCTTCGTCTATCTGAAGAAGGTCGCAGCTGACAAGGAGCGCATCGACGCGCTGATCCAGGAGCTTCTGCAGATGGCGAATTCCGTCTCCTTCGACCTGGGCTGGAACCCGAGCCGATCCTGAAGCCTACTTCCGGTCCGTATAGGACCCTTGCAGGTTGGTGAAGGTCTCGGCGAGCGCGTCGACGGCGGCGGCGATGAACTTTTCGCCGGATTCGGCGCTCGCATGGGTCGGATCGCCGAAGATCGCCGCGTGCCCGGCGCCCGGACGGGGGCGGCGCGAATAGGTGCGGGTCGGGTTGGTCGGCGCCACCAGGTCCCAGCCGACGGGTCCATATTTGGCACCGGCGAGCCGGTCCATCTTGACCAGGTGCGGGCGGGTGGCGAGCTGGAAGGAGGTTTCCATCTCGCCGCCATGGCCCATGCCGCCGACCATCGACTTGCGCATCGCGTGGATCCGGTCGGCGCCCGGCTCCCAGTAGCTGACGGCGGAGACGGTGAAGGTGAACCGCTCGTCGAGATCGTCGACCATCAGGCGGGCCGCCTGGTCGTTGGCCGTGCCGTTCGGCCGGTTGCCGTTGAGCAGGATGACATGCTCGAAGCCCTGCCCGACGAGGGCTGAGCCGATTTCGTAGATCATCGTCTGATAGGTCGGGATCGACAGCGAGATGGTGCCGGGGAAATATTCGAAGGTCTTGGAAACGCCATAGGCGACCGGCGGTGTGACCAGCGCGCCGATCCGCTCGGCGAGCAGCACCGCAACGTGCTCGACCTGATGGGTGTCGGTATCGGTCGGCATGTGCGGCCCGTGCGCCTCGGTCGCGCCGGTCGGCACGATCACGGCCCGCTTCTCGGCGATCGCCTCGCCGATTTCCATCTGCGTCATATGCGCCATGCGGTGTTCCATCGGGTGTGCCCTTTCCTTCAGCCGCGCCCGAACAGGCGGCGCAGCGCGTTTGTGATCATGGCGCCGAGAACGGCGAGCAGGCTGAGCTGGGCGCTGCTGCCAGACGGCTTGGTACTGGCCGGTGTGGTACTGGCCGGTGTGGTACTTGCTGGGGCGGCATCGGCCCCTTCGGCAGGCGCGTCGCCGGCCTGCGCCTCCGGCGCGCTTTCAAGCTTCGCCTCGACATTCCTGGCGAAGGCGTCGATCAGCACTTCGGCGGCCTGGGCGATGACGCCGGTGCGGCCGAACTGGGCGATCGGGCCGGTCAGCTTGATATCCGCGTCGATCGTCACGTCGGTCTCAGGTCCGGCCTCGGCGAGGTCGTAGCGCATGGCAAGCTGCGACCGGCTGCCGCCCTTCTTGTCGAGCCCGCGCCCGGTGACGCGCCCGGTATAGGCGTCGGGGTCGCTCTCGACCTTCGCCTCGCCCTCGAAGGAGGAATTGAAGGGGCCGAGCTTGACCGCCACGCGGCCACGATAGGCTCCGTCCTCGCCCTCGCCGATCAGTTCGGCGCCGGGAAGGCACGGCGCGATGCCGGGAACGTCCTCGAAGGCCGCCCAAACCTGATCGCGCGGCCGGGCGATGCGGAAGGTCTTGGTTATCTGCATGGTCTCGCACGATCCGGGGTCATGGCGTCATCGTCCAGACAATCTAGGCCGCAGCATCCGATTCCGGCGCGCCGGTCGGTCCGGCCGCCGTCGCGGTCCATCCCGCGTCCGGGTCGCTCCACCCGTCCGGATAGCGGACCTCACCGGAGGCCTTGAGCGCGTCGTAATGCGGTCCCCGGTCGAACATCGGTGTCTCGCTCTCGCCGTCCAGGCGCTCGCGGCGCAGCGTATCGGTCGCGGCCTGATCGGCGCGCCAGTGGCGTCCGTCGCGAATCAGCACGACACCATAGTGCGCTTCGGCCGCCTCCGGCGATATCAGGCCGCACTGGACGTCATAGACCACCCGGTCGACCTCGCGCAGAAGCGGATTGCCCCAGCCGCCACCGCCCGTCGTGACGATGCGCACGACCGAGCCGGGCTGCACCGTGACGGTGTCGCACATGCCCGGATAGGATCTGGTCTCCCCGTCCGTATCGGCCACCGACACCTGATAATTGAGGCCCGCCTTGCCGCCGTTGACCCCGTAGCAGCCGAGCAGCGACCGGTCGGCATTCGAGATCAGGCGGCATTCTCCGAGCGTGCGGATATGCTTGTCGTAGCCGAAGCCGCCGCGGCGCAGGCCGGCACCGGCCGAATCGGTCTTCAGACCGAGCTTCTCGACCAGGATCGGATAGCGGTTTTCCGAAAACTCCGCCGGGAGGTTGCGGGAATTCGGAACGATGTGGACCACATCCGAACCATCGGCCCACGGCCGGCCCGGCCCGCCGCCGCCAAGGACTTCGCGGAACAGGTAGAAATCCTCCGAGGTGCGCCCGCCCGTCAGGCCCCAGATGCGGATCGTCTCGTGATCGGCCGGCATCTTGCCGCCGGTCGCCTTGGACAGGCAGGCGGCGAAGGTGCCGAGCGAGCGCAGCATCAGGAAGAAGCGCATGCCCGTCGGCTTGTTGGCGGTCGGCGTGATCAGCGTCCCCTTTTCCGGGAACTTGACCTCGATCACGTCGAGAACGCCTTCGTTGGAATCGATCTCGGCGGCGCGTTCGGGCGTCGCAGCAAGCGAGCGCAGGGTGGGGGCGAGCCACTTGCGGAAATAGCGGCCGTCGACCTCGTCCAGCGACCAGTTGATCGGCCCCTTCGCCTCCGGGTCCGTGCCGGTGAAATCCAGGACGATCTTGTCCGGCGTCTTGGTCATGGTCAGGCGCAGCGCGTGCAGGCGCGGTTCGTCGACGCCGTCGGCCTCGATATAGTCCTCGTGCCGATAAACGCCGTCGGCGATCTTCGGCAGGATCTCGCGGCGGAAAATCTCTGCGGTGTTGCGCAGGATCTGGTCGAAGGCCGATTCCAGCGTGTCCACCCCGTAGCGCTCGGCAAGCGCCACGATGCGCCGCGAGCCGAGGCGGGCAGCGCCGATCTCCGCATCGAGATCGCCGGCCAGGTGATCGGACAGACGCGAGTTACGCGTGATGATCTTGAACGCCGCCTCGTTCAGCTTGCCGCGCTCATAGAGCTTGATGGGCGGAATGAGCACGCCCTCCATCCAGCTGTCGGTGGCGTGGACGGGCAGGCTGCCGGGCACCGATCCGCCGACATCGTCGTGATGGCCGAACACCTGGCTGAAGCCGATCAGGCGGTCGCCGTGGAAGATCGGCACGGTCGTGCACAGGTCCGGCACATGGCCGATGCCGCCGCAGGAATTGTAGGGGTCGTTCCAGAAGAACACGTCGCCTGAATGGATGTCGCCGTCCTCGAAATATTCGAAGACCGGCTCGACGATCGCCGAATAGGACCGGCCCGTCAGCTTGCGGCCCCGCGCGTCGAACAGGGCGACGCGGTAGTCGTGCTGGTCGCGGATCATCGGCGAGCGCGCGGTGCGTTCGACGGCGGCCTCGATCTCCAGTTCGGCGGCGCGGATCGTGCCGTGGATCACCTCGAGCTCGATCGGCCCCAGCGCCGTCGGCGCCCGTTCGGTGCCCAGCTTTTCAGTGCCCGGCATCATCTTGGCCTTCCTTTCCAGCGGTCGTTTTCAGGATGAGGTTTTCGTATCGATCCGGACGCGCCGACCAGGCGGTCGGGACGACGACGGTCGAGCCGTATTCCTCGATGATCGCCGGCCCGGAAACGGTCTGGCCGGTGGCAAGCTCCGTGCGGTGATAGAGCGGGCAGTCGACCCAGCCGGTCTGGCGCCAATAGGCCTTGCGGGTCGAGAAGGGTGCCGCCAGGTGGGTGCCCTCTTGGTCGGGGGCTACTTCCTTGGACTGGATTGCCGGGCGGTGCTGGGTGCCGACGGCCTGAACCCGCAGGTTCACCAGCTCGACTTCCTGCTCGCCCTTGTAGTGAAAGCCGAAGGTCTCGTCGTGGACCTGGTGGAATGTCTCCCAGGCATAGGCGACCGCGTCCGTAGTCGCCATGTCGGCGGGAATGGCGACCTGCACCTCGTGGCCCTCGCCGTAATAGCGCATGTCGGCGGTGTAGCGGACCACGATGCGGTCCGCCGGGATGCCCTCGGCCTCGATGTCCCGCATCCCCTCGGCGGCGAGCAGGTCCCAGGCGCCGGCGATCTCGCCGGTATCGGCCGCCTGCTGCTGGCGGACCATGGTGCGGATGTAGTCGCGCTTGACGTCGGACACATGCAGGCCGAGCGCGCAGAGATTGCCGGGATTGGGCGGCGAGATGATGGTCTCGATGCCGAGGAAGTCGGCGACCTCGGTTGCGAACAGCCCGCCGGCGCCGCCGAAGGCGACCATCGCATAGGCGCCCGGATCGCGGCCGCGCGTCGTCGTGACCTGGCGGATGCCGAAGACCTGGTTGGCCGCCGCGATCTCCAGCGTGCCGGCGGCGACCTCCTCGGGCTGCATGTCGTATTGCCGCCCGAGCGCGGCGTAGGCCGCGCGCGCCGCCTCGACGTCGAGCGTGATCTCGCCGCCGATCAGAGCCGCGGGCAGGCGGCCGAGCACGACTGCGGCATCGGTCACCGTCGGCTCCGTGCCGCCGCGGCCGTAGCAGATCGGGCCGGGATCGGCCCCGGCGCTCTGGGGACCTGCCTTGAGATTGCCGTAGGGGTCCGTCCAGGCGATCGAGCCGCCGCCCGATCCGACCGTGACGATATCGAGCATCGGCGTCTTGACCGGATAGCTCTCGACCATCGAGGCCGACGTGTACATCGGCGTCTGCTGCTCGATGATCGCCACATCGGTCGAGGTGCCGCCGACATCGATGGTCAGGATGTCGTCATAGCCGGCGAGATTGGCCATGTGGATGGCGCCGAGGATGCCGGCCGCCGGTCCCGACAGCAGCATCGTCACCGGCTTCTCGCTGGCGGTGGAGTGTTTCACCACGCCGCCGTTCGACTGCATGATCAGGAAGGGCGCATCGTCGGAAAGCTCGTCGATCCGCCGGGCGGCGCTCGCCAGATAGGTCTTGCAATAGGGCTTGACCAGTACGTCGATCAGCGTCGTCATCGCCCGCTCGTATTCGCGGTATTCCGGCAGCACGACGGAGGACAGCGAGACGAACACGTCGGGGAAGTGTTCCTCGATCAGCGCGCCGATGCGGCGCTCGTGCTCGGCATTCGCATAAGCGTGCAACAGGCACACCGCGATGCAGGTGACGCCGTCCTCGACCAGTTCGGCGACGGCGGCAAGGGTGGCCGCTTCGTCGATGGGTTCCAGTTCGGTGCCGTCGTGCTGCATGCGGCCGGGCACCTCGCGGACGAGATGCAGCGGCACCAGGCGCGGCGGCTTGACCCAGAAGAACGAGTTTCCGTAGCCGTCGGGAACCGATTGCCGGGCGATCTCGATCATGTGGCGGAAGCCGCTCGTCACCAGGAGGCCGAGGCCCGCGAACTTGTGCTCCAGGACGGCATTGGTCGCGACCGTCGAGCCATGCAGCAGCATGTCGAGCGGCGTGCCCTGCTGCGCTTCGCTTTCCATCGCCATCTGCACGCCGTTGAGCAGTCCGATGCTCGGATCGGCCGGGGTCGACGGTGTCTTCAGCGCGGTCATGACACCGGTATCGTCATTGATGGCGATCACATCGGTGAAGGTGCCGCCGGTGTCGATGGCGATGCGCAATCCCATTAGGTCCTCCCGCTATATCCACATAATGGATATCGTGTCCAAATTATGCATATGGGAGGGAAGACCGGTCAAGGGGAATCTGGCTTGGGGGCGCAAGATCGTTCGCCGGCCGTCCATGACGGGTGCGGGCATGATGGAGCGCGAACCCCCGGTGCGGCACAGGTTCAGGCGGGCCGCAACGTCTCTGCATACGGTCAGGTGGGGTTGGCGTCCGGCGCGCGCGTCGGGGCGTTCCATCCGCAAAGCGGAAGGCGGGTCAGGCGTCGCGGATCATGCCGTCGGCCGCTTAAGCCACGGCGTCATTCGCCTGAGGCGTCAGCGTTGCAAGGAAGCGCGTCAGCGACGTGCGGATCGCGCCCTCCTCGATCCCGCGCGTGATGAAGATGATCCGGGAACTGCGGTCCGCATCCGGCCAGTGCGCCAGATGCATCGGCGGATGCACGACATGCTGGACGCCGTGGACCACGACGGGAGACGTCGATTCGCGGACATTGAGGATGCCCTTGACCCGCAGGACACGCTCGCCGTGGCAATGCAGCAGCATGGTCAGCCAGACACCGAACGCGGTCCAGTCGATCGGATCGGCATAGCGCAGCACGAAGGTGTTGGTGTCGGCATCGGCGATGTGATGGTGGCCGAGCGCGTCGGCCTTGGCGAGCCAGCGGGCCACCTCGCCCGCCCGCCTTTCGGCATCGCCCAGTTCCTCGCGGAACAGGAAGGGCGCGTCGAAGTCATGGCCTTCCGAGCGCCGGATCTCGGCGACCGGATTGAGGCGATGCAGCCCGGCCTCGAGCCTTGCGATCGTTTCGGGTGCCGCCAGGTCGCATTTTGTTATCAGCAGGCGGTCGGCGACGGAGACCTGCTTCGATGCTTCGGGTTGGTTGGCCAGTGTCGACAGACCGGCGAGCGCGTCGACCGTGCAGACGATGTTGCCGATGCGGAAATGGTTGCGGATCACCGGTTCGGCCGCGATCGTCGAAACGATCGGGGCGGGATCGGCGAGCCCGGTCGTCTCCACGACCACCCGCGAAAAGCGCGGGATGTCGCCGCGCGCGGCCTTTTCGTCGAGGGATTTCAGGGTTTCCTGCAGGTCGGTGCGGATGGTGCAGCACAGACATCCGGAATCGAGCAGCAGAACGCCTTCCTCGACCTCCTCGAGCAGGACGTGGTCGAGCCCGACCTCGCCGAACTCGTTGACGATCACGGCGGTATCGGAGAATTCCGGCCGGGCGAGGATGTCACGCAGAAGCGTGGTCTTGCCCGACCCCAGGAAGCCGGTGATGACGTTGACGGGAATCATGGTCGAGACCCGGAATTGTCGGGTCCGAGCGCGTCGAGCCAATCGCCGGCGAGCGGGTCGACCGGGTCGCCGCGCATCCGGTCGACGGCCGCCCACACCGCCTGGATGTCGTCGACGATCTCGCGCTTGCCCGTCGCCGAGGACAGAATGTAGTTCGTCGCCTGAAAATCAGACACCGTCATGCGATAGGGCCTGAGCGCGGCGTTGATCACCGCGGAGCGGTGGGCGCGTTCGGCGCGGATCGTCCGCCGGCGGTCGCCGGTAAACGCCTCGGCATGGGCCGAGGTCTCCGTCCAGTGGACGATTCCCAGCAATCCGCAGAGGCCGCACATGGCATCCTGCCCTAAACGGCCGGGACGCGTAACGCCCCGGCTAAACACGGGTATCCGCCGCTCAGCGCGGGAAGCGTCGATCGTAGTCGTCGGCGATGTCGTTGAAGGTGGTGAATTTCACGCCCGGATGGCGGATGATGTGGTTGTAGAGCCGCTCCAGCATCATCAGCACCTGCGGCTTGCCCGACACGTCCGGGTGGATCGTGAAGGTCACGACCGCATAGTCCATCTCGCGATAGACCCAGTCGAACTGGTCGCGCCACATTTCCTCCAGATGGCGCGGGCTGACGAAGCCGTGACTGTTCGGCGCCGCCTTCATGAACATCATCGGCGGCAGGTCGTCGAGATACCAGGAGGCCGGGATCTCGATCAGATCGGTCTCATGGCCGCGCACCAGCGGCTTCATCCAGTCCTCGGCCTTCTTGGAATAGTCGATCTTCGTCCAGGTGTCGCCGACGCGCACGCGATAGGGCGTGAAATCGTCATGCATCAGCGAATGATCGTATTTGATGCCCTTTTTGAGCAGCAACTCGTTGGAGACCGGCGAAAACTCCCACCACGGCGCGACATAGCCGGTCGGCCGGCGGCCGCACAGGTTCTCGATCAGCTCGATCGACTTGTCCATCACCGCCTCTTCCTGCTCCGGCGTCATGGCGATGGGATTTTCGTGCGAATAGCCGTGCATGCCGATCTCGTGGCCGGCCTCGGCAACCGCCTTCATCTGCTCGGGAAAGGTCTCGATCGAGTGACCGGGGATGAACCAGGTCGACTTGATGCCGAACCGCTCGAACAGTTTGAGGATGCGCATCGAGCCGACCTCGCCGGAGAACATGCCGCGGCTGATGTCGCAGGGGCTGTCCTCGCCACCATAGGAGCCGAGCCAGCCGCCGACCGCGTCCACGTCGACGCCGAAGGCGCAGAAGATTTCCTTAGCCATGTTGGTACTCTCCTTTAAACAACAGGGTGAGCAAGGCGTGACCAGCTTGCTCCAGCGGCTCAGGCCGCATCCAGAACGATCGTCGTTCGCTCGGGCTTCCAGCGCAGCTCGACCTGCGAGCCGGGCGCGATGCCCCGGTCCTCGACCTTCTCGCGGTAGGTTTCCAGGCGGACGCCGGTTCCGTTGGTCAGTTCGACGGCGATGTAGACGACCTGTCCGACCCGGTCATAGGACTGGACGGCGCCCGTCACCACGTCGAGAGCGCCATCGGCGGTATCGACGGGAGCACCGGACGGCAGCACGTCGACATATTCGGACGGCACCACGGCCATCGCCTTGCTGCCGGCGGCGGCGGACGCGGCATCGAAGCTTGGAACACCGCGCAGCGCGCCGAAATCGGTGGCGATTTCCGCCGTCTTGGCATCGGCGCTGGCAAGCGTTCCGGGAATGATCTTGTTGCGGCCGATGAAGCGCGCGACGAAGGGCGATTTCGGCCGGGTATACAGTTCGAACGGATCGGAGATCTGCTCGACCTGGCCGGCATTCATCACCACCACCCGGTCGCCCATGCTCAGCGCCTCGGCCTGGGCGTGGGTGACGAAGACGAAGGTGATGCCCAGCTCGCGCTGCAGGATCTTCAGCTCTTCCTGGATCGACTTGCGCAGATTGGCATCAAGCGCGCCGAGCGGCTCGTCGAGCAGCAGGATTTCCGGCTCGGTCACCAGGCCGCGGCCGAGCGCAAGCCGCTGCTTCTGGCCGCCCGACAGCACCGATTCGCGCGCATCGGCGACATCGCCGAGCTCCAGCTTGTCGATCATCGCATCGACACGGCGCTTGACCTCGGGCCCTGGCAGGTTGCGGACGCGCAGGCCGAATTCGATGTTCTCGCGCACGCTCATATGCGGAAAGATCGCGTAATTCTGAAAGATCGTGGCGGTCGGACGCTGCTCGGTCGGCACGTGGGTCACGTCCTTGCCGCGAATGAACAGGCCGCCCGACGAAATGCTCTCCAGTCCGGCGATCATGCGCAGCGTCGTCGTCTTGCCGCAGCCGGACGGGCCGACGAAGGAAATGAACTCGCCCCGCTCCACCTGCAGGTCGAAATCGTCCACCGCGACGGTGCCGCCGGGAAAGACCTTGCGCAGGCTGGCCAGTTCCAGATCGAAGTCGGACATGAAAGCGTTCTCGCTTGACGTGATGAGGTGGCGAGGAGCCGCCGGCGCACCGGCGGCTCCCCTCCCGTTGCGTCGATCCTCAGGCGCTCAGGAATTCGTCCCAGCGCATGATCAGGTGGTCGTACTCGTCCGGCCACTGGTGCCAGTAGGAAACATGCGAGGCACGCTCCTGAAGCGAGCCGCCGTCGCGCAGGTCGCCTTCCTTGATGCCGCGCTCCGGCGCGCCGATCCACGGCTTGCCCTCGTACCAGAAGCCGTATTTCGCCGCGCTCATGACCTCTTCGATATTGGTCGTCGGCGAATAGTAGCCCTGCTCGGAGACGATGATCGCCGGCGGCCCGGACAGCCAGTAGTTGGCATAGGCGCGCACGGCCTCGGGGTTCGGCGAGTTGGCGATCTGCGAGAGGCCGATCGACCAGGCCCGGTAGCCTTCCTTCGGCACCGCGTAGGAGCACTCGATGCCCTGCGCCTTGACCGCCATCACGGCCGGCTGCCAGGCGTCGGCAAGGATCATCTCGCCCGATGCGAGCAGGTTGACGAGCTCGCCGAAGTCGCCCCAGAGCGCCCGGAACTGGCCGTCCTTCTTCTTGTCGATCAGGAACTTGGCTGCCTCGTCGATCTCCTCGGCATTGGGGTTGCCCGGGTTCGGCACGTCGAGCAGGCCCAGCGAGTTCATCGCCAGGATCGCCTCGCCGAAGGCGATCAGCGGGTCGACGTTCAGGCCGGTCTTGCCCTTGAACTTCGGATCGAACAGCGAGGTCCAGGTATTGGCTTCCTCGGCGCTGACGAGATCGGGGCGATAGCCGATGGAGTCGAAGTTGAAGACGGTCGGGACCATCCACAATTCGGTGTGGTCGGCATCGGCCCAGATCTGGCCGGAGATCTGCGCCCGCTCGGACATGCGCGGGTCGGTCTCGGTGAAGATCGGCCGGATATTGGCCCAGTTGGACAGGTCGGCGACCGGGATCGGCACGATCGTGTTGGTCACGGTCATCGCCGGCAGGCGCTCGCCGATCGTTTCCCATACGTCATAGGCGTTCGAGCCCGACAGCAGCTCGGTCTGGGTGTTGGGGAAGATGTCGGCCTTGCCCGACACCGAGCCGACGCCCGACTTTTCCTTGAAGTCGTTGAGGATACGCTCCTGGACCGTCACCGACAGACCGACGGTGCGCAGCTCCTGATCGCCCAGGCTTTGCGCCCAGAGCATATCGGGACGCATCAGCGCGGAGGAGGCGGTCAGCGCGCCCGCTCCGGCCAGGAAGCCCCGGCGTGTTGGGTGAAACAGTTTCATTCGTTGCTCTCCCTTCTGGTTCATCGACCGGAATGCGGCCGGCCTAGTAGCGGCCGACCAACAGACCTCCATCCACTGTGACGACCTGGCCGGTCATGTACCGGGCCGCATCGGATGCGAGGAAAAGGATGACGTCGGCGATGTCGTCGGCTTCGCCGACCCTGCCCATCGGAATGAATTCGGATGCCTTGTCGAGGCCGGCGGGGCCGAGCGAATGCTCCTCCGACAGGGCCTGGGCGGTGCGGACATAGCCGGGCGCGACGCCGTTGACGCGCACGCCGTCGGCGGCCAGTTCCACGGCAAGGCCGCGCACCAGGCCGACGACGCCGGACTTCGCCGCCGAATAATGGACATGCTCGTCCCAGCCATAGGCGACACCCATGATCGAGCTCAGGCAGATGATCGATCCGGTCCTGGCCGCGCGCATTTTCGGGGCGGCGGCGCGGACCACCCGCATCATGCCCTTCAGATCGATGTCGAAGGTGAAGTCCCACTTCTCGTCGGTGAGCTGATCGAGCGGCACCTTGTGGGCGATCCCGGCATTGCAGACGATCGTGTCGAGCGGGCCGTAGCTGGCCTCGACGATCCGGACGACGGCGTCGGCGGCATCCGTCGAGGTGACGTCGAGGGCGTGGAATTCGGCGGTGCCGCCCTGTTCCTTGATCGCGTTGACGACGGCTGAGCCTTCATCGGTCAGGATGTCGGTCACGACGACCCGGTAGCCGGCGCCGGCGAAGGCATGCGCTGTGGCCCGGCCGATGCCGATTCCCGCGCCCGTGATAAGGACTGTCTTCATTGTTTCCCCTCTACAACATCACATCGCCGGAATTCGGGCCAAGCGTCTGGCCGACATAGATTTTCGCATCGTCGGAGGCGAGGAAGGCGGCGGTCGCCGCGACATCCTCCGGCGCCCCGAAATGCCCGAGCGGCAGTTCCGCCGCCTTGGCCTTGCGCCAGTCGTCCGACAGCGCCAGCACCAGTTCGGTGTTGATCGGGCCGGGCGCCACCGCGTTCACCCGCACGCCCGCCGCGCTCACCTCGCGGGCAAGCGACTTGGTGAGGCCGATGATGCCGGCCTTGGCAGCGGAGTAGTGGCTGAGTTCGATGCCGCCGATCTGGCCGAGCTGCGATGCGATGTTGACGATCGCGCCGGAGCCGGCGGCAAGCATCGGGCCGATCGCCCGGCGGCAGCCCAGGAAGCAGCCGCGCAGATGCACCGCGATCATCCGGTCCCAGTCGTCCGGGGCCATCTCGGCGAGCCGGACCTGCTGGACGACGCCGGCATTGTTGACCAGCAGCGAGCAGCCCCCCCAGGCCTGCTCACAGGTCGCGAACGCACGGTCGACATCCGCCTCGACGCTGACATCGCCCTGTGCGGCGAGCGCCGTGCCGCCGGCAGCCGCGATCATGGCGACGGTCTCGTCGGCCGAGGCGGCGTCGAGGTCGTTGACGACGACCCTGGCGCCCTCGCCGGCAAGCCGCAGGGCGATCGCCCGGCCGATCCCGGCGCCGGCTCCGGTGACGACTGCCGCGTGATGGCTGAGCCGGCTCATGTGACATCCTCCTGGATGCCGCTGACGCGGGCGCGGGCACGGCGGATGGATAGGCTCATCAACGTCCCATAGACGACCAGCAGCGCGAACGAGAACAGGGTCGTCAGCACCCCGAAGGCGAACAGGTTGGGATGGATCTCGACGGCGAAGGTGCCGTAGATGGCGATCGGCATGGTGACCTGGTTGCCGCCGGTGAACAGCGTGCGCGGGAATTCATCGTAGCTGAGCGTCAGGGCGAACAGCATGGCCGACAGGACACCGGGGAAGATCATCGGGAAGGTGACTTTCCGGAATGTCCGTCCCGGCGGCACGCCGAGCGCCCAGGAGGCCTCCTCGATCGACCGGTCGAAGCGGTTGAAGATCGCCAGCATCACCAGGAAGGCGAAGGGATAGGTGTAGACCACGTGCAGCACGAAGGCGGTGCCCCACCAGGTCCGCTGGATGCCGAACTGGTCGGCGACCAGCGCCATCCCGAGGCCAAGCAGGACGCCCGGCACCATCATGCCCAGGACGACCAGATAGAACACCACGCCCGAGCCCTTGAAGCGGGTGCGGAAGGCCTGCGCGGTGAGCGTGCCGAGCAGGGTCGACACGACCATGGTGGCGAAGGCCAGCGTCAGCGAGCGGGTCAGCGCCTCGCCGATCGGCAGCGGCGCGATCCGCGAGGGCGGGGCGAAGCCGAGCACGTGCTTGTACCAGAAGGTCGACCACTCGATGATCGGGAATTGCGGTCCGCCCTCCGGCCCCTGCTGGAAGCTCAGGATCGCCATCACGACGAAGGGGCCGTACAGGAAGATGATGAACAGCGCGGTATAGAAGGCCAGGATCCAGCGCAGTGAGGTCAGTCGATGCATGTGCGTGTCCCCCTCACAGTTCCCGTCTGAGATTGACGACACGCAGCAACGTCGTGATGACGATCGCCATGACCACGGTCAGGATGACGCCGACGACGGCGGCGAAGGCCCATTTCAGCGACCCGACCTGCGTCACGATGATGTTGCCGAGCAGATTGACCTTGCGGCCCGACAGCGCGGCCGCGGTGGCGAATTCGCCGAGCACCATGACGGAGACGAAGATCGCCCCGACGACGACGCCCGGCAGGCTGAGCGGAAAGATGATCTTGCGGAAGATGGTCCAGGCCGAGGCGCCCAGATCCCGGGCTGCCTCGATCAGGCTCTCGTCGATGCGCGCCAGCATGAAGGCGATCGGCCCGACCATGAAGACGACATAGATCTGCACCATGCCGATGATGACCGACAGTTCGGTGAACAGCAGCACCTCGATCGGCTCCGAAATGATCCCGATCTTCTGCAAAACGATGTTGATCGCCCCTTCCTTGCCGAGCATCGGCCGCCAGGCCAGCACGCGGATCAGGAAGGAGGTCCAGAACGGAATGACGCAGGCGACCAGCAGGATCGTCTGGACCGTCTTGTTGCGGACGAACTGGCCGATGAACAGGGCCGTCGGATAGCCGATCAGCAGGGTGAAGAACAGCACCGTCAGCCAGATCCGCAGGGTCCTGAGCAGCGCCCCGAAATAGGTTTCCGAGGCGAAGAAGGTAACCCAGCTCTTGGTGGTCAGGTCCGACTTGATCGCAAAGGTCGTCTGCGTCCAGAAGCTGACATAGACCATCATGATCAAGGGTATGACCAGGAACAGGATCATCCAGACCACGCCCGGCGCGAGCAGAAGGAAATGGCCGTTGCGGACCCAGAAGGCCTGCTTGGGCGCCTCGGTTCCGCCGTCGGCCATCTTGGCCCCGGCCGTTTCGGACAGGCTCATCAGGCCGCCCCCCTAGCATGCGTCACGACGAGCCGGTCTCCATTGCCGTCGAAGAACAGGGTTTCGGATACCGGCCAGCCGAGCCGTTTGCGGTCTCCGCCGGTGAAGGTCTCCGGATCGGAGCGGCTGAGATGGCGTTCGACCTCGAACACCGTCCCCGCCTCGCTGCGGAAGAAGTAAACCACGCGGCTGCCCATGAATTCGCTGGTCAGGAAGGTCGCGGTGAGGCCGGCCTGGCCGGCCGCGCCGTCAGTTCCCTCGGCCTCGAAGGACGGCGTATCGTAGCGCACGGCAATGTAGCGGGTGTCCGCCCCGCCGTCCGGCACCGGCAGGCGCAGGTCGCCGCAGACGAACACGCCATCCGTGACGCCGCCTTCCAGGATGTTGTAACTGTTGACGAATTTGGCGACGCGAACGGTCGCCGGCCGGTCGAAGATCTCGTCGGGCGGGGCGACCTGGATCGCCCGCCCCTCGTCGAGCACGATCATCCGGTCGCCCATCGCCAGCGCCTCGCTCTCGTTGCCGGTGACGTGGAAGAAGGTCACCCCGAGCGACTGGCGGATGTTGCGCAGTTCCACCGTCATGCGCTCGCGCAGATTGGCGTCGAGCGCGCCCAGCGGCTCGTCGAGGAGACAGACCTTCGGCTCGGTGATCAGGGTGCGGGCAAGCGAAACGCGCTGCTTCTGGCCGCCGGAGATCTGGCCGACCATGCGGTTGCCGAGACCCTGCAGGCCGACCAGGTCCATCATCGCGGCGACGCGCCGCTCGACCTCCTGTTCGTCGCTGACCGGGCTTTCGACCCGGTTGCGCAGGCCGAAGGCGATGTTGTCGGCGACCGACATGTGCGGAAACAGCGCATAGTTCTGCTGCACGAAGCCCAGGCCGCGCCGGTAGGTCGGCAGCGCGGTAATGTCCTGGCCGTTCAGGCTGATGCGGCCGTGCTCGGGCAGGTCGAGCCCGGCTACAAGGCGCAGGAGCGTCGTCTTGCCGGACCCCGACGGCCCCAGAAGGGTTAGATATTCATCGTCCTCGACCCGCAGCGACAGGTCGGCGATTGCCGACCGGCCATCGTACGATTTCGAAAGGCCGCGCAACTCCATCATCGTCGGATGGGTCCTTTTCCGTCGGTGTCGAGAAACTTCCTAGGATGACTGATGGTGTGACTATCGTCCGCAAAAGTCAAATTGTTCTCGCGCAATTTGTCGTTTGCCAGCCAATTTTTCCAAAAATCATGTTATAAAGTAACATGTTTGATTGAAAAAAATGACTTTCGTCCGCGAAGTACATTCGGCTACGATGTGGTGAACCAATCGACAGGACGCACGCCGGACGCGCAAGGTGCAATCGCCGATACCAGGACAGGACGACCCCCATATCCGCCCGGCGCCGCGCTACGTCACGATAGAGCAGGCCCTGGCGCAGGCGATTTCGGCCGGCTCGCTGGGCGAGGGGACGATCCTGACCGAAGGTCAGATCGCCGAACTGTTCGGCACCAGCCGCACTCCGGTGCGCACCGCGCTCGGCCTGCTCAGGGACAATGGCCTGATCGCCCGTTTCGACGGACGCGGCTTCGTCGTCTCCGGCTCCGGCAACTCCGCGCCGGTGCGGGTGCCGCTGACCCGGCAGATGCTCGGCCTGCCCGGCCACGTGCTGCCCGAGCCGCAGCCGGCGACCGCCCAGCGCATCGCCAGCGCCTTCGAGGAAAGCCTCGCCAACGCGCTGCCGTTCGGCCAGTTCCGCATCAACGAGCAGGCCGCCGCCGATCACTTCGCGGTGAGCCGCAACGTGGTGCGCGAACTGCTGTCGCGCTTTCAGGATCGCGGACTGGTGCGCAAGGACCTGCGCTCGCATTGGGTGGTCGGGCCGCTGACGGCGCGGGACGTCGCCCATTACTTCACGATCCGCGGCAAGCTCGAGCCGCTGGCGCTGATCGACAGCGCCCCGTTGACGCCGCCCGAGGAAATCGAACGCATGCGCGCAACGGTGAGCGACGCGATCGCCGGCCGGATCACGCTCGACGCCGAGCGGATCGCCGACCTGGAGACCGACCTGCATGTGCGGCTGCTGGCGCGCTCGCCCAACACCTATCTCCTGCGCATGATCCGCCAGACCCAGATCGCGCTGGTGGTGAACAAGGTGTTCGCCTCCTTCGTCGGCTCGCGGCCCTTCGAGATCGCGATTCAGGAGCATTCGATCGTGCTGGATTTCGTCATCCGCAAGGCCCACGGCGCGGCGGCCGACTGCCTTCAGGAGCATATGCGCCTGTCGGCCGAGCGGACCCGGCAGCGGCTTATGGCGATATCGGTCTTTCCGGAGCCGGCGATCCCGGGCTACCTGCAACGACAGGCTCCCTGAACCGGCGCTGCGATTCGGCGAGCGCCGATTCCCACAGCCGGACGAGATAATTGTGCTCGTTCATCACCGTGTCCCAGACCCGGACACGCGACATCCGCTGGACGTAGTCGCCACCCTCGCGCCGGTCGCCGGAGCGGTAGATCACCGAGCCGTCCTGGTCGCGGATATCGGCATGCGCGGGCTTGCCCTCGTACCAGAAGCCCCATTCGTCGGTGCTCAGATAGCGGCGCACCGGATCGGGATTGGCGATATAGGCGCCGGACCGGGCCATCATCGCGCCGGGGCGCCCGTCGAGCCACCAGTTGATGAAGTCGTAAGCCGCATCGCGCGCCCAGTCGCCGACCAGGGCCGACAGCGCCAGCCCGCCGAACCAGCCGCGATAGCCCTCGGCCGGCGTCACCATCGAGACCGGCGTGCCCGAGGCGCGCAGCCGGGTGAGGCCCGACCACCACATCGAGCCGAGCATCGGCGTGCCCGACTGCGCCGCCGCCTGCATCGCCAGCACCGCCTCGGCCTCGTCGGCCCAGACGCAGCGGAAATGGCCGCGCTGGACGAGTTCGCGCAGCCGTTCGGTCAGGGCGCGGATCTCCTCCAGCGACAGGTCGCCGAGATCGGCGCCCAGCAATTCGCCGCGCGCCTGCATCGCCAGCAGCATGTCCAGGCAGCCGATTGCCGCGTCGCGCTGCAGGATGATGCGGCCCGACCAGTCCGGATCGAGCAGCACGCCCCAGCTGCCGACGGTCGCCGGATCGCAGCCGATGACCGCGAAACTGTCGGCGTTGTGCGCGGTCGGCACCATGCTGATCCGGGCGGACGGCGCGTCGCCGAGCGAGCCGTCGAGCTGCACGAACAGCCGCTTTGAGGGATCGCCGCCGAGCGGACGCGGCAGGTCGGCGCGCAGCCGGCCCGTCTTGGGCAGGTCGTTGATCTCCTCCCAGCGGGTGATGCGGGTGATGTCGATCGGCTGCACCGAGCCGGTCGACCAGATCAGGTCGATATCGTGGAACCACTGATCGTAGACGTCGAACGTGTCGGGGCGCAGCGCCCCCTGGCGCTGGGCCTCGGTGCCGTCGCGGGTGATGAAGTCGAAGGCGAGGCCGAGGTCTTCGGCCGCGGCCTGCTTGATCGCCCGGGTCTGGGTCACCGAGGTGCCCAGCACCCGCAGCGGGCCGCGGGACCGGCGCACGGCCGGCGCGGGCCTGGATCTGGCCGGGGACTTGATAGCGGATTTGCGTCTGGCCATGCGTCAGGCTTGCTCAGGCATCGGATGGCTGGCCCGGCTGCCGCGCCCGCATCCGCGTTTCGCGCGGCGATTCGCCGAACTGCACCCGGTAGGACCGGGCGAAGGAGGAGGCGTCGGAAAAGCCGCAGGCATAGGCGATCTCGGTGATCGAGCGGGTGTCGGCAAGCGCCGACAGGGCCTGGCGCGCCGCCTCGTGCCGGGTCTGGCGCAGGCGGTCGCGGAAGGAGGCGCCGTCGCGCCGGCACAGGTCGTGCAGGTAGCGCACGGAAATGCCGCAGGCGCCGGCGACCTCGTCCGGCGACAGCCACGGCTCGGCGAAGGCGCGGGCGATTTCCCGGCCGATCCGGGCAAGATGGGCGCGGCGCACGCTGGTGTCGGCCGACAGGTTGGCGCGCGGATCCTGTTCCACCGCGAGCGCCAGGAGGTCGACGACCTGCTGGCCGACCACCGCCCTGGCCCGCTCCGACATGTGCCGGGCCCGGGCCTCGCTCGCCCGCACGACCTCGTGCAGAAGCGCGCCGACGCCCTCGCCGAGATCGAAGCTTATGGCGCAATGCCGGCCCGGATCGGGCAGCCGCCTGTCCAGCGTCCGGTAGGGGATCTTGGCGACGACGAGATCGTTGCTGCGCGCATAGCTGAACTCGTAGGGCTCGTTGCCGCGCTCCAGCAGGAAGCCGCCGGGATGGCATTCCACCTCGCGGCCCATCTGCAGGAACCGCACCGGCGCGGCGGTCGGGATCGTCAGCAGCATGTCCTCCTCGCCGCCGTCGCGCAGATGGTCGGCGCGGCGCTCGTAGTGCACGGCGTCGGAGGCAAGGCAGGAGGCCTGGACATCGCCCAGGTCCCAGCGCCGCAGCGTTCCGCGGAAGGTCTTCGGCGCCTGGTAGCGCAGGTGCAGCGGGAAGAAGGTCTGGCCGATCGCACGCGTCCACGCGCCCGCCCGCTGGTGCGGGGCGATCTGGTCTGTCGAGAACGCCGGGCCTGCGATCATCTTGGTCCTTGGGAGGCGCTCCTTGGGGCAGCGCTCTTTCGGGGCAATTTTCGCGCATGCATCGATACAAGGCAAGCGCCCCGCCGGGCCGTTCCCGATGCTCTGACTGCACAGGAATTCTGCGCTGCCGGCATAGAACCGGCGGGCCGGGTCAATTAGCCTCAAGCGGATACACTTCGCGAAAGGACTTGCGCCATGGCCGTCAGGGACGTCGATCCGATCACACTGAGCGTCGTACGCGGCGTGCTGGAGACCACCCAGCGCGAAATGACCGTGTCGCTGGAAAAGACCGCACGCTCCAGCGTGTTCAACCTGGCGCATGACTATTCGACGGCGCTGTTCAACGCCAAGCCGGAGATGATCCTGCAGGGCCAGGACATTCCGATCCATCTGGGCTCGCTGATCCCGGCGATGAAGGCGGTCTGGAATTTCTTCGAGGACGACGTGCACGAGGGCGACCTGATCCTGCACAACGATCCCGACTATGCCGGCTCGCACATCATCGACACCTGCATGTACTGGCCCGTCTTCTACAAGGGCGAGTTGGTGTTCTGGACCGTCTGCAAGGGCCACCTGACGGACATCGGCGGCCCGGTGCCGGCCGGCTACAACCCGGACGCCAAGGAGATCTATGCCGAGGGCCTGCGCATCCCGCCGATCAAGATCTGGGACAAGGGCAAGCCGCGCCACGACATCCTCAACATGCTGCTCACCAACATGCGGGCCCGGCGCGACCAGGAGGGCGACTTCAACGCCCTGATCGGCGCCTGCCAGGTCGGCGCGCGCAACCTGATCGCCCTGCTCGACAAATACGGCGTCGACGAGGTCAAGGCCTGCATCGACACGCTGATGGAGATGGCCGACCGGCAGATGCGCGCGCTGATCGCCGAGGTGCCGGACGGCACCTATTCCGGCACGGCGATCTTAGAGGATGCCGGCCACGGCTTCGGCGATTTCGAGATCACCGCCAACGTGACCATCGACAACGACACCTGCCATATCGCCATCGAAAGCCCGCCGCAGGTGCCGTATTTCATCAATTCCTACGAGGGCAACAGCTATTCCGGCGTCTATCTCGGCCTGATGATGTTCGCCCAGCTGCCGCCGCCCTATAACGAGGGCCTGTATCGCTGCGTCACGGTCGACATGGGGCCGAAGGGCACGCTGTGCAACGCCCGCGAGCCGGCGCCGCACGCCAACTGCACGACGACGCCGATGGAGACCCTGACCGACGCGGTGCGGTTCGCCTTCGAGCAGGCCGCCCCCGAGAAGGTTTCGGCGAGTTGGGGTCATGCCAATGGCTGCAACATCGCCGGCTGGGACACGCGCCACGACGAGGAATACGTCACCATGGTGCTCGCCTCGATCATCTCGGGCGCCGGCGCCACGCCGAGCCAGGACGGCTGGCATGCCTGCGGGCCCGAATGCTGCTTCGGCGCGCTGACGTCGGGCGATATCGAGCTTCTCGAACATTCCTATCCGATCATCATCCACCGCTATTCGCTGATGACCGATTCCGGCGGCGCGGGCCGCTTCCGGGGCGGCTCGGGGACCTGCTGGGAGGTCGAGCCGCTCGATTCCGACATGACCTTCATCACCTTCGGCGAGGGCCGGCGCATTCCGGCGATGGGGGCCGGCGGCGCGAAGTCGAGCCTGGTCGAGCCCAAGGTCGGCCGGCTCGAGGTGTCGCGCGGCGACGACACGCAGGTGATCAAGCAGAACGTCATCGAGACGATCAAGCCGGGCGAGCGCGCCGCCAACATGAACCCCGGCGGCGGCGGCTTCGGCGATCCCTTTAAGCGCGACGTCGAAAAGGTCGTCTGGGACGTCAAGAACGGGCTCGTCTCGATCGACGGCGCACGCGCCGACTACGGCGTCGTCATCACCGATTCCGACACACTGACCGTCGACGAGGCCGCGACCGCCGCGGCCCGAGCGGCAGGCTGAGGGCTCTTAAGAAAATGGCAAAAAAATACCGACTTGGAATCGACGCTGGCGGCACCTTCACCGATTTCGTGCTGGCCGAGGACGGCGGCACGGTCTCGCTGTTCAAGGCCCTGTCGACCCCGCATGATCCGACCGAGGCCATTCGCGACGGCCTGCAGCAGATGGCCGATGCCACCGGCGAGAGCCAGGAGAGCCTGGTCTCCAGCGCCGACCTGTGCATCAACGGCACCACGGTGGCGCTCAATGCGCTGATCCAGCACAAGGGCGCCAAGACCGGCCTGATCTGCACCCACGGCCACGAGGACAGCCTGGAAATCCGGCTCGGCCACAAGGAGGACGGCTATCGCTACGATGCCGAATATCCGCCGGCGACCATGCTGGTGCCGCGCTATCTGCGCCGCGGCGTGCGCGAGCGGGTGATCTCGACCGGCGACGTGCACACGCCGATGAACGAGGACGACGTGCGCGCGGCCTGCGAGCTGTTCCTGAAGGAGGGCGTCGAGTCCGTCGCCGTGTCCTTCGTCTGGTCGGTACTGAACCCCGATCACGAGCGCCGGGCCGCCCGCATCGTCGCGGAGATGATGCCGGACGCGCTGTTGACGGTCGGCTCGGAACTCTATCCGCAGGTGCGCGAATACACCCGCAGCTCGACCGCCGTGGTGAATGCCTATCTCGGCCCCGTGCTGCGCCGCTATGTCGATGCCGTCGACGGCTATTTCCGCGACCTCGGCGCGCGCAATCCGGTCCGCTTCTTCCAGTCGAACGGTGGTCTTGCGATCGGCGACGTCCTGTCCGACCGCTCGGTCTACGCGATCAATTCCGGCCCGGCCTCGGCGCCGCAGGCGGGCCTTCAGGTGGCCGAGCCGTTCGGCCTGAACAACATCATCACCGTCGACATGGGCGGCACCTCCTTCGACATCACGCTGACCAAGAACGGCGTCACCAACATCAACAAGAACATCGACTTCCTGCGCTACCGGCTCGGTGTTCCGATGATCCAGGTGGAGACGCTGGGGGCCGGCGGCGGCTCGATCGGCCATATCGACTCCATGGGCCTGTTGCAGATGGGCCCGGAAAGCGCCGGCGCCGCGCCGGGGCCGGCCTGCTATGGCCGCGGCGGCGAGCGGCCGACCGTGTCGGATGCCAATCTGGTGCTCGGCTATCTCAATCCCGCCGGCCTGATCGGCGGGCAGTTGCCCCTCGACACGGACAAGGCGCGCGCGGCGATCAAGACCCATGTCGCCGATCCGCTCGGCATCTCGGTCGAGCGTGCGGCCTACGGCATGTACACGATCGTCAATTCCAACATGGTCAACGGCATCCGGCGCGTTTCGGTCGAGCGCGGCGATGATCCGCGCGATTTCGTGCTGGTCGGCGCGGGTGGCGCGACGGCGGCCCATATCACCGCGCTCGCCGACGAGATGGGCATCCGCAAGATCCTGATCCCCAAGCTCGCCTCGGGCCTGTGCGCCTACGGCCAGATCATCTCCGACGTCAAATACAATTACATGGCCCCCTTTCCGGCCCGCCTCGAAGGCGCCGAGGTCGCGGCCGACCTCGCCCGCACCTTTGCCGAGATCGAGGCGCGCGGTATCGCCGACCTGGAAGCCGATGGCTTCACCCGCGACCGCATCGACATCCGCCGCTCGCTCGACATGCGCTATGTCGGGCAGGTGCACGAGTGCACCGTCGAGATCGGCGATCTGGAGATCTCCGAGGCCAATCTGGCGACCATCCGCGAGGCCTTCCACAAGCGCCACGAGGAGCTCTATACCTATTCCGAGCCGCACAACGCGGTCGAGGCGGTGAATGTGGAGAGCACGATCTACGGCCGGATCGAGAAGCCGGCGCGCCTGACGCGGGCCGGTTCCGAGGGCGCCGAGGCCGCCAGGAAGGGCCACCGCGATCTGATCCTGGCAGGTGATGGCGACGCGACGTCGGCCCCGGTCTATGACGGCAACAAGCTGGGCGCCGGCGACCGGGTCGACGGCCCCGCCGTCATCGAGGAAGACACCACGACGATCCTGATATCGCCCGGCTGGAGCGCGGAACTCCACGCCAGCGACGTCTACGTTCTGGACAAGTCGGCGTAAGGCAGGCCCTTCGGGCGTTCGATTTCGAACAGTCGGGCAATCCCAGGCCGGCCGGATGAAAACCATCCGGTCGGACGGGTGATCCTGTCCGCGCCTATCACCGACACCCACTGCTGTCCGGTTTAGTTGCCAGGGCGCGGGGACCATCAACGCGCAGGATTCCTTGCCCGGCCGCCCGGCGCTCGGCTTTGGGCCTCGCGCGTTCGGCACTCGAAATGCTCTCGCATTTCGCCCACTTCGTGGACCATGCCTCACCCCTCACCCGGCCCTTCGGGCCGCCCTCTCCCGCCAAGGGGGAGAGGGTGCGCGTGCATATGAGAGGCCGTGCGGTGGTCGCGACCGCCAGCGGACAGAAAACGCCGATACCGCAAATGATGTCGGTGCTAACGTGCCCAATCCTTCCAGCGCGCTCTTTCCCTCTCCCCCTTGGCGGGAGAGGGTCGGCCCAAAGGGCCGGGGTGAGGGCGCGTGGCACGGCCGTTCATCGTGCCAGCTCTCCGATCCCGGATAGTCGCTAACGTGAATTACGGGATGATGCGGGAGGGGGAGTGTCCGGTCCTCGTACACTCTGATGTCATTGCCGAGCTTGTCCCACTCCTGTCCGGTTGAGCGGGGACGGGGCTTCTTATTTTTAGCCTGGCCAGCCCTTCAGCCGTCATCCCCGATCAAGTCGGGGATGACGGCTGTGCTGGTGGATCGGCAGTGCGTGTGCCGCCACCGTCGTTTGTCGAAGACGTCATGTCAGGCAATCGGTTAGTCGACGTCGCTCAAATCAAACCGGACACCAGTGCCCGACGCCCGGATAACGTCCCCGGCACTGCCACCCCCTTGCGACGTCGCTAGCGACCATTTGGCAGAAACTGGCTTTTTTTGCGCGCGCCGGCCGGGCAACAACGGGTCGGTCGCCATCCGATCCGGCACATCTGAACCGGCAATGGCGGCCTCGCCAGACGTGTATTGCCCAGGACGGTTCGCCATGACGGATTCCCCCAATTCCTCCAATCCCCCCTCGAAACAGGACGAGGATACGGTCGATCATGCCCGTCGCTCCGTTCTCGTCGCCGGCGCGGTGGCCGGGGCGAGCGCCGGAGCCGCCGTCCTGGGCGCGCCCGGCAAGGCCCGCGCCGCCCAGCAGACCCTCGGCCTGACCGACCTGCCGCCGCCCGACGGCGGCCCTGCGACGTTCCGCATGGCGCAGGGCTGGCGCGGCCTGGAAATGGCCTTCTACGAGATGTCGTCGAACAATCCGGACTATCCGGAAATCTACGGCTATTGCGAGCAGCTGAGCTACGGCGCCGGCGATACCGCGCGCCTGCACGCGACGACAACCGGTGCGGAGTTCGCCGTGACGGTATGGCGGGACGGGGCCGAGCGCGAGGTGGTGCACAGGCAATCGGGCATTGCCGGCATCTTCACCGAAACCCCGCTGGATGCCTATTCGCGAGGATGCGGATGGCCGGTGCTGCTGGAATTCCCGATCGGCGCGGACTGGCGTTCGGGCTTCTATGTGATCGAGATGCGCATGACCAGGGACGGCGAGGAGCGGGTCTCTGAAGCCGGCTTCGTGCTGCGCGGGTCCGGCCGGGCGAAGATCGCCTATATGCTGACCACCTGCACCTGGAACGCCTATAACTGCTGGGGCGGAGCCAACCACTATCTCGGCATCCATGGCGAAGACGGCGACGGGCCCTCGCCGCGCCTGTCCTTCAGCCGTCCCTGGGAACGCGGCTTTCTCGTCGCGCCCGACAACGTCCCCTATCTGAGCACCGTGCGCGACCGCCTGCGCTACAAGCATGAACCCGGCTTCACCTTCGAGCCGGCGACCGGCTATCCGTTCATGATGGGCTATGCCTGGGGCGCCAATTCGGCGGGCTGGGCGGTCGACAACCGGCCTTTCGCGGTGTGGGCGGAGGAGAACGGCTACGAGATGGACTATCTCGACCAGACCGATCTCGATGCCGGGCCGGCGGCGCTCGATGCTTACGATGTCGTGGTGATCACCGGCCATGACGAATACTGGTCCTGGGACCAGCGCGATACGCTCGACAACTATCTCGAGGCGGGCGGCAAGCTGGCGCGGTTCGCCGCCAACATGCTCTGGCAGGTGCGGCTTGAGAAGGGCGGCACCGAACAGGTCTGCTACAAGGTCCGCGCCGACCAGGACGATCCGGTCGCCGGGGAACCCGGCAAGGCGCACCTGCTGACGACCATCTGGGAGCACATGGATATCGCACGACCGGCGGCGCAGACCTTCGGCGTGACCGGCCTCCAGGGGATCTATGCCGCCTATGACGGTGCCTCGCCGCGATCCAGCGCCGGCTTCACGGTCTACCGGCCCGACCATTGGGCCTTCGCGGGAACCGCGCTGCTCTATGGCGACACGTTCGGCATGGAGGAGGGCATCGTCGGCTACGAGACCGACTCGGTCGACTACACGTTCCGCTACGGGCTGCCCTATCCCTCCGAGCTGCACACCCCGCTGCCGGGCACCGAGATCCTGGCGGTCACGCCGGGCATGGTCGATCAGCGCAGTACCGGCGGGCCGGGTGATGCGGTCATCGCGATCGGCACGGGAGACTACTACACCCGGTACTACGCCCGCGTGATCGAGGGCAACGAGGAGCCCGAAACGCTCGACAAATACCGCTATGGCTCGGCCCAGATCGTCGTCGCGCCGAAGGGCAAGGGCGAGATCTTCACCGCGGGCACGGTCTACTGGTTCCTCGGCCTGAAATGGCGCGACCGCACGACCGAGCGGATCACCCGCAACGTGCTCGACCGCTACACGGCCTGAGCGTACCGTCATGCGCTTCCCCCCGCTACGCCGCCTGGCCCGGACCAAGACGCCGGGCCGGGCGATCACCGGCCTCCTGGCCCCCGCTCTCGCCTTCTCGGCGATCGGCCTTGCCGGCCTGGCGGGACCCGTTACCGCGCAGGACATCCGCGCGGACGAGACGCCTCCGGAACGCGAGATCGCGGAGGTTGCCGCGCCGCATGACAATTTCCTGTCGCTTTCGACAACGCCGATGCTGCAGCATTCGGCCCGGTCCGGAGCAACCAACGCCAATAACGAGGTCGATATCGTCGGCCAGCTTAAGCTGCGCGAGGCAGGCGACGGCGTCCTCGGTCAGCTGCGGCTGAGCTTCTGGTGGCTGCACAACGCAACGCTGGGCGGATCGCTGTCGACGAGCCGGTTCTCGGAACGGGCCGGCCTGTTGTGGGACGTCAATGACGGCGATGCGCCGGATCCCGCCGATTCACTCGGCCTGATCGCGCTTCACCAGGATTTCCGCTTCAACGAGACGCTGGCGACCCTGTCGGCGGGCAAGCTCTATCCGGGCAACGATCTGGCGACGTCGCCCTATTTCGGCGATGACCGCGACACCTTCTTCAACCAGATCCTGTCGGGCGAGCCGGTCGGCCGCTGGCATGACCGGATCGGCCTCGGCGCCGGCCTCAAGATCGACAACGATCGCTGGTTCGCCAACCTGATGATCACCGACGCGACGGCGCAGGAAGCCTATTTCGACGTCTCCTCGATCAAGGACGGATCGAATTTCTATGCCGGCGAGGCCGGCGCCAAGATCCGCTCGAGCCTGGGCGCGACGCGGGCGGGGCTACTCGCCTACCGGATCGACCGGTCGCAGGCCCTTACCGCCGAGCGCGGCCTGGTCGTGACGGCGACCCATGAATTCGGGTCCGAGGCGGTCGACGGTTCCGGGCCGGTGGCGCTTTTCGCCTGCCTGTCCGCCCGCGACGGCGGCGAGGCGCGACCGCCTGGGCCGTCCGACCAGACCCATCCGCTGCGCTGGGGCTGGTTTGCCGGCATGGCGCTGAACGACCCCTTCGGCCGCGACGACCAGCAGATCGGGCTGGCGGTGTTCCAGGGAACGCCGACCAGCGAATACCGGGCCAAGGGTTTCAGCAAGCAGACAGGCCTCGAGATCTACTGGACGTTCACGCCGCATCCCGCCATCGCGATTACGCCCGACCTGCAGCTCCTGCAGACCAGGGACGACCGGCTCGACGCGGTGTTTGGCCTGCGGGTGCGGCTCGGGCACGAATTTCGCTGGCAGTGAGAGCGGTCTGTTCGGGCTGTTCTGCCTGTGCCCTATGCCGCCAGGGCGACGACGATTTCCTCGAACACCGCGACGGCACGCGAGATCCGCGCGCCGACGGGATAGATGCATTCGAACTGCGAGTGATAGGACAGGTCGTCCGGCCGGATCGGCCGCAATTGGCCGCTCTTGACCCAGGGCTCGGCGAAATGGTCCGGCAGGTGGCCGATGATCTCGCCGGACAGGATCAGCGCGACGATGCCTTCCATATTGCTGCTGTGGGCGACGATCCGCTCCGGCCGGAAGACGCCGGGGCGCAGCATGCCGCCGTAATAGGTGCGGGCGGCGTAGTTGAACTGCTCGATTTCCGCAATCTCCGGCGGGCCGTCGCGCTCGAACAGCGGGTGGTGTTCGCCGCAATAGAGCGTCTGGCGCTCCTCGAACAACGTAACGTAGCGCAGGCCCGGCGCGTGGTTGGGGAAGGTGTGGATGCCGGCATGCAGCTTCTGGTCGAGCACCAGCCGCTCGATCTCGAGCGGGTCGAGCGCCATCATGTTGAGCCGGACGGCCGGCAGCCGGTGACGTAGCTCGCGGATGACGGCATCGATGCGGAAGGTGGGATGCCGGATCAGCGCATCGGCGATGGCGAAGCGCAACTCGCCGGTGATCTCGCCGCGCCTTGCATTGACCTTCTCGGCGAAGGTCTCGCAGCTCGAAAACAGCTCCCGGGCGGCGTCATAGACCGCCTTGCCGTCCTCGGTCAGCGCGAAACCGGCGCGACCCCGGCGGCACAGCTTGAGACCGAGCCGTGCCTCCAGATCGGCCATCTGGGTGCTGATCGTCGACTGGCTGACATTGAGCGCGATCTGCGCCTGGGAGAATCCGCCCGCCTCCGTCACCGCCAGGAAGACGCGCAGAAGATGAATGTCGGGGCCGGAGACAGCGGTGAGAACGGCGCGTTCCTTTGATCATCGTCGATGTAATGACAAATCATTACATGTTGAATAGCGGTAATCAAGGATCGATGCTTTCCCCAAGCGCCCCAAAGGCCGGCTCAAGGCCACGCTCATAAGACGTAAAACGGGTGCGCACCGAGGCAGGGAGGAGTATCGCGCATGGGCAGTCACGGCTACGAGACCGGCCGTCTCAACCTGCCATTCGTCGGCATCCCGACCTTCGGCAAATACCCTTATGTCGAAGACTGGGACGCGATCGACGCCGATGTCGCGGTATTGGGCGCGCCGTTTGATTTCGGCACCCAGTTCCGCGCCGGCGCGCGCTTCGGGCCACGCGCCATCCGCGAGGCCTCGACATTGTTCTCCTTCGGTCATGGCGGCGCCTATGACCACGAGGACGACATCACCTATCTGCCGGCGGAAACGACACGGATCGTCGATCTGGGCGATGCCGACATCGTCCATACCGATACGGTCCGGAGCCACGCCAACATCGCCCACGGCGTCGGCAAGATCCTCGCCGCCGGCGCGCTGCCCGTGGTGCTGGGCGGTGACCATTCGGTCAACATTCCCTGCATAGACGCCTTCGAAGCCGACTGCGCCCGGAACGGTCCGATCCACATCGTGCAGATCGACGCGCATCTCGATTTCGTCGACGAACGCCACGGCGTGCGCCTGGGTCACGGCAATCCGATGCGCCGCGCCGCCGAGAAGGACCATGTGTCGGGACTGACGCAGATCGGCATCCGCAACGTCTCCTCGACGGCCAAGGAAGGCTATGACGCCGCGCGGGCGATGGGCTCGGACATCCTTTCGGTGCGCCAGATGCGCAAGCTGGGCGCCGATGCCGTGCTCGATCGCATCCCCAGGGGCGTTCGCTACTATCTGACGATCGATATCGACGGTTTCGATCCCTCGATCGCGGCGGGGACCGGCACGCCGAGCCATGGCGGCTTTTATTATTACGAGGTGCTGGACCTGCTCGACGGACTGATCCGGCAGGGCCGGGTGGTAGGCCTCGATCTCGTCGAGGTCGCGCCCGACTACGACCGCACCGGCAGCACGGCGACGCTCGCCGCCCAGCTTCTGATGAACCTGATCGGGCGCATTCTGCATCATCGCTGAATGTCGCCTGCCGCTCGCGCCATCAAAACGGGGGGCAACCGCATAAAAAAGAGGCAAGGCCAACAATAGATCGACCCTGATAGATCAATGATACGCAAACGCCGGATTTAAGTGGTTTTCGCGATTGCCAATCCTGTCGGGACAACAAAGAGCAACACACTTCCAGTTCAACACGGAGACACACCATGACACTTCAAAAGCTGTTCAGACGTCTGCCGTCGGGTATCGGGGGACTTGCGACCGCCGCCTTTCTTGCTGCCGGGAGCTTCACTCCCGCGCAGGCCACCGACGAGATCCGCTGCATCTTTCCCTTCTGGTTCGGCTTCGCGCCGGTCTTCGTCGCCGAGGAGATGGGCTATTTCGAAAGCGAGGACCTGAAGGTCAGGACGGCCTTCGACAATGATCGCGCCAATGTGCTGCCGGCGCTGGCGAACGGGTCGACGGACTGCACGATGCGCACGATCGGCGAATCCATGTCACGGCCACGCACGGCCGACACGACCGGCACGGTGATCGGCACGATCGACATTTCGGTGGGCGCCGACGGCGTCGTCGCGGGGCCTGAAATCAAGAGCGTCGAGGACCTGATCGGCAAGACCTTCGCCGGAGAGATCAACCATCCCGGCACGACGCTGGTCCAGCACGCCCTGTCGCAGAAGGGCAAGGACATTTCCGACGTCAACATCCAGCTCATCGCCACCGACGATTCAGCCGCCGTCTTCGAGGACCCGAACATCGCCGCGGTCGCCACCTGGGAACCGATGATGGGCACGATCGTGCGCACCACCTCGCGCGAGGGCGCGCATCTGCTCCTGACCTCGGCCGATTACGAGGGCCTGATCACCGACGTCATCATCGTGCGCACCGACGACTACAAGGAAAACCCGGAGAAATACCGGGCCTTCCTGCGCGGCATCTACAAGGCGATCGACCTCTACCAGACCGATCCCGACAAGTTCATCGAACTCTCCGCGCCGGCCTTCGACGTGCCCGCCGCCGAGATGAAGGAAGCGCTCGAAGGCGTGAAATACACGACCTACGAGGAAAGCGTCGCCTACATGCCGTCGGCCGATGGCAAGGGCAAGCTGCACGAGGTGTTCGAGGCGTTCAACGACATCAACATGTCGCTCGACCTCCAGGACGCACCGTTGCCTTACGAGCCCTATGTCGACGGCTCGGCGCTGCAGGGCCTGTTCGACGGACACGAGCGCTGACGCGCAGGGGCGCTGACATTCGCGATGCCCGGTCGGGCCGGCATGAAGGTGTCGACCTGACCGGATGACCGGGCATGACGGTTCATGGATGAGGGGATAGTCTGATCGCCGTGCGCACGCTCTTCGCCTTCCGCAAACGCCTGCCGCGCCGAACGGAAATCACGCTTGGCGTGATCGGCTTCGCGCTGTTCCTGGCGGCCTGGCAGGTCACCGCCATGTCGGGCGCGATCCGGCCGGAATTCCTGCCGACGCCGGGCGCGGTCGCGCAGGCCTTCGTCCTATTGTTCACCGAACGCGACTTCGCCGGCGATATCGCGATCAGCGTCGGCCGGGTCTGGTTCGCCTTCTTCCTGTCGGTGATCATCGCGGTGCCGCTCGGCCTCTACATGAGCACCTACCGGGCCGTTGGCGCCTTTTTCGAGCCGTTCATCGACTTCATCCGCTATCTGCCGGTGCCGGCGCTTGTGCCGCTCTTGGTGATCTGGTTCGGCGTCGGCGAGGCCTCGAAGATCGCGGTGCTCTGGATGGGCACCTTCTTCCAGCTCGTCCTGCTGATCGCCGAGGACAACAAGCGGGTGCCGTCGGAATATATCGAATCCGGCCATACGCTCGGCGCCACCAACGGCCAGATCATGCGCCACATCATCATCCCGGCCGCGCTGCCGAACATGGTCGACAACCTGCGCATCACCATGGGCTGGTGCTGGACCTATCTGATCGTCGCCGAGATCGTCGCGGCCAATTCCGGCATCGGCCACGTCATCTGGTCGCTTCGGCGCTTCGTCAAGACGCCAGAGGTGATGGCCGGCATCATCACCATCGGCATCATCGGCCTGTTGACCGACCAGGCCTTCCGCTTCGCCCATGCGCGGCTGTTTGGCTATCTGAGGCGGTGAGCGATGCAGGATTTTCTTCAATTCAAGGACATCTCGAAGACCTTCTGGTCCGATGACGGCAAGGTCGAGACGCCGGTGATCACGCCGATGTCGCTGTCGATTGCCGAAGGCGAGATCGTCATGTTCCTCGGCCCCTCGGGCTGCGGTAAGACCACGCTGATGCGGATCGCCGGCGGGCTGGAGACACAGGATACCGGCCAGGTGATCCTCGCCGGGGAGGCGCTGCACGGGCCGGACCGCCGCCGCGGCATGGTGTTCCAGTCCTACTCATCCTTTCCCTGGCTCACCGTGCGCAACAACATCAAGTTCGGCACGCGCTATCGCAAGGACATCTCGGCTGCGGAGAAGGACGAGATCACCGACCGCTACATGACCATGGTCGGCCTTGCCCGCTATGCCGATTTCTATACGAACCGGATTTCCGGCGGCATGCGCCAGCGCGTCGCGATCGCCCGGACGCTCGCCTCCTCGCCGGACGTTTTGTTGATGGACGAGCCCTTCGGCGCGCTCGACGCGCAGACGCGCGAATACCTGCAGTTCCAGTTGATGGACATCAACCGGCGCGAGAAGAAGACGACGATCTTCGTCACCCACGATGTCGAGGAGGCGATCCTGCTGGCAAGCCGCATCGTTATCTTCTCCTCGCGGCCGGCCCGGATCGTCGAGGAAATCGACGTCAACGCGCTTTTGTCGCCGCAGGACCGCCGCGACGGCAATGCCGATACGCAGGTCTTCTTCGACCTGCGCGCGGATATCCTCAAGATCATCCGCGAGGAATACAGCCACATGCTGGAGGAAACTTGAGGCCATGGCAGCCGAATTCGCAGGCAAGAGCGTCCTAGTGACAGGCGCGAACCGGGGGATCGGCCTGGGCGTCGCCGAAGGGTTCCTGAAGGCCGGCGCGGATGTGACGATCTCGGCGCTCGAAGCCGACGTCACCGACATCGCCGCCGACCTGACGCGCCGCTTCGGCCGTGAGGTGAACGGCATCGTCTGCGATATCTGCGAAGCCGATCAGATCGCGGCCCTCAAGGAGGCGGTTACGACCGTCGACGTGCTGATCAACAATGCGGGCTTCGAATACATCACGCCGATCGCCGACCCCTCGCCGCATGTCGACGAGACGTTCCACCGGGTGATCATGACCAATGTCGTCGGCACCTTCTCGGTGACGCGGGCGCTGCTTAACAAGATCCCCGACGGCGGGCGCGTCATCAACACCGCCTCGATGTGGGGCAAGACGGCGGTTGCCGAGTTCAGCGCCTATTGCGCCTCCAAGCACGCGGTGATCGGGCTCACCCGCTCGCTTGCCCAGGAACTGGCGCCGCGGCGCATTTCGGTGAACGCGGTCTGCCCCGGCTGGGTGCGCACGCTTGCCTCGATGCGCTCGCTGCGCTTCATGGCGACGCGCGAAAGCCGCACCGAGGCCGACATGCTCGACGAGATCGTCGCGGCCCAGGCCCTGCCGGGCCTGATGGAGCCGCCCGACATGGCGGCGATGTATCTGTTCCTGGCCGGCAGCGCGGCCGACAACATCACCGGGCAATCCTTCACCATCGATCGCGGGGAGCTGATGCAATGACCGATCCGTCAATGGCAGGCCCGCTATCGGGACGCCGCGCGCTCGTGACCGGCGCCGCGCGTGGCATCGGCGCTGCCTGCGCGAAAGCGCTTGCCGGAGCCGGCGCGGCGGTGCATCTGGCCGATATCCTTACGCCCGACGAGACCGCCAGGGCGATAACCGACGCCGGCGGCAAGGCGCTTGCGACGCGCTGCGACGTTGCCGACCCGCAGAGCATCGAGGCGTTGTTTGCCGCCCAGCGCGACGCGTTCGGCGGGCTCGATATCGCCGTCACCGCCGCCGGCATCCTGACCGAGGCGCGTGTCACCGAGACCTCCGTCGAGGCCTTCGACCGCATCGTCGCCGTCAACCTGCGCGGCACCTTTCTGATCGCCCGCGAGGCGGCGCGGCTGATGACGCAGGATGGGCCGCCGGCCCCGGGCATGGGGCGGATCATCACGATCTCGTCGGAACTCGCCCATCTCGGCCGCGCGGACTTCTCCGCCTATTGCGCCACCAAGGCCGGCGTCGTCGGGCTGACGAAATCGCTCGCCCGCGAACTGGCGCCGGGGATCCTGGTCAATTCGGTCGCCCCCGGCCCGGTCGACACGGCGATGCTGAGCCTCGAGGCGATGTCGCCGGAATGGCGCGAGAAGGAAACCGATATCCCGCTGAAGCGCGTCGGCACGGTTCAGGAGATCGCGGCAACGGTGCGGTTCCTCGCCGGTCCCGAGGCGACCTTCTTCACCGGACAGACGATCAGCCCGAATGGCGGCGCGGCGATGGCCTGATCGCGCACAATAAGGACAACACGATGCTGCAACGACCCGTCCCCTGGCCGAACGGCGCGCGGATCGCCTGCGCGATCACGCTCGACATGGATGCCGAAAGCCTGGTGCATATCCACCATCCGCTGCAGGCCGGCAACAAGATGTGCACCGCGTCGATGCTGCGCTACGGGCCGGAGGTCGCGATCCCGCGCATCCTGGAGACCTATCGCCGGCTGGAGTTGAAACAGACCTTCTTCATCCCCGCCTGGTGCATCGAGACTTATCCCAAGACCGTCGAGGCGATCGTCCGCGACGGCCACGAGGTCGGCTATCACGGCTATATCCACGAGGCGCCGAACAGCCTGTCGCCCGACCAGGAGCATCACTGGATGGCCCGCTCGATCGAGATCATCGAGCGCCATACGGGCAAGCGACCGCGCGGCAATCGTTCGCCGCTCTATCACATGTCGGAGGCAACGCCCGGCCTCTTGGCGCGCGAGGGCTTCCTCTATGACAGTTCGCTGATGGGCGACGACGTTCCCTATATCCTCGATACCGGTGCGGGCGAACTGGTCGAGATGCCGGTGAGCTGGGCGACCGACGACTGGCCGCCCTATGTGCACAGCTTCGATCTGAACTACGCCTTCCAGATCCTGCCGCCGCAGCGGGCGGCCGAGGTGTTCATGGCCGAGTTCGATGCGATGATCGAACATCCCGGCGGGCTGTGGATCGCCGTCTGGCATCCCTTCGTCAGCGGCCGCCTGTCGCGCTGGCGCGAAGTCGAGCGGATGATCGCCCATATGCGCCAAAGCGGCGACGTCTGGTTCGCGCCGCTCGAGGAGATCGCCCGCCATGTCCAGACGCTGCGGGCTGAGGGACGCTACGAGGCGCGCGTCGATACGCTGCCCTATCAGAGCGGCATCCAGGTTCCGGAGGACCTGCGCGGCAAGGCCTGAGGTCTGCCCCTTGCGAGAAGATCAGGCGGTGTCGTTCAGGCGGTGTCGTTCAGGGCGCCGTCGAGTTCCGTCAGGAAGCGATCGGCGTCGGCCGTCGTAAAGACCAGCGGCGGGCGGATCTTCAGCACATTGGCGTTGAAGCCCGTCGCCGAGATCAGGACGCGGCGCTTGCGCATGGCGTTGACGATGGCGAGCGCCGAGCGCGAGTCCGGCGTCTTCGTTTCCCGGTCGCCGACCAGTTCGACGCCGATATAAAGGCCCGCGCCGCGAACGTCGCCGATGCGGTCGTGCCGGCCGGCGAGATCTTTCAAACCGTCCATCAGGATGCCGCCGACCGTTTCGGCATTGGCGGCGAGACCCTCGTCCTGGATCACCGCCAGCGTCGCGGCGGCGGCGGCGACGGCCACGGTATTCCCGCCGAAGGTATTGAAATAGCGCATGTCGTGGCCGAAATCGGCGACCACCTCGGGCCGCATCGCGACGCCCGCGACCGGATAGCCGTTGCCCATCGGCTTGCCCATGGTGACGATGTCGGGCACCAGGTCGTGGCGCTGATAGCCCCACATGTGGCTGCCCGACCGGCCGAAACCGGACTGCACCTCGTCTGCGATCATCAGGCCGCCGGCTTCGCGCACGACCTTCGCGACCGGCGCCAGGATATCCTCCGAATGGGCGAAGATGCCGTCCGACGAAAACAGGCTGTCGCAGATGAAGGCGGCGAGCCCCTCGCCGCGCCGCTTCAGGTCGTGGATCTGCCTGGCCACCTCGCCGGCGAGCCATTCGCCCATATCGGCGGTATCGACCCGATACGTATCCGGCGCCGGCACGCGGCGCACGAAGGCGCCGAGCGGGGAATTCTCGCCCATCGACGGGGAGAAACCCGAGGTCAGCTCGGAATTGCCGTGATAGGCCTCGGAGGTCACGATGATGCCGCGATTGCCGGTGTGGTACTTGGCCATGCGCAGGGCGAGATCGTTCGCCTCGGAACCGGTGCAGGTCAGCATCAGGTGGCCGATCTCGGGCTCATAGGTCGCAAGCAGGTTTTCGGCGAAGTCGAGAATGCCGTCATGCAGATAGCGCGTGTGGGTGCACAGCGTCTGCATCTGCTCATGGACGGCGGCGACCACGCGCGGGTGGCAGTGGCCGACCGAGACGACATTGTTGTAGGCGTCGAGATAATCGTTGCCGTCGGCGTCATACATCTTAACGCCGCTTGCCCGGGTGAAGGTCACCGGATCGGCATAGAACAGGCGATAGGCCGGCCCGAGCAGGTCGGCGCGGCGGTCGATGCGCTGAAGCGTGCCGGGCGCAAGGCCGTCGGTCTTTGAGGGATCGAAGCCGTTGACCATCTTGCCGCGGGCTCGGGAAGTCTGATGGGCTGTCATCGATCGGTCCTGTGATCAGAGAAAGTCGCTGAGCGCGTCGGAGACCTGCGCCGTCGAGCGGGACAGGAACCAGTCGAGCTGGTGCCATCCCTGTTCGGTGTTGCGCAGAATATAGGTTTGGTTGTCGGGAAAAAGACCCGCCCGCCAGATCGTCAACAGCGCCCGCGCCACCACCCGCGCCATGACGAGATGCGGGATCAGCCGCAACTCGTCCTCGGTCAGGTCGGCCAGGGGGAGATAGCCCCTCAGGATATCGCGACCGGCGGCGAACAGATCGCTGCTGTCGGGATCCGCCAGAGGCTGGCGGGGAAGCTGGTTCAGGAGCGCGGTGGAGACATCCACCGCGATCGCCGTCGTCACCGTGTCGCCGAAATCGATGATGCCGGTGACGAAGGCGGGATCGTCATGGTCGACGACGATGTTGGACTGGCTGAAATCATTGTGCAGCACCTGCCGGCGGCAGCCTTTCAGGCGCGGCGCGATCTCGTCGAACCGGCGCAGGCCGGCGGTGAGCGCCAGGCGCTGATCAGCGTCGGTGACATGCGCAAGAAGCCCTTCGAGCGAGGCGAGATGCTGGACGTCCCAGGCGAGAACCCGGCCGGCGGCGGGATGGTCGAAACCGGCCATCGCCAGGCGCAGCCGCGCCAGCACGGCACCGATCTTCTCGCGGCCTTCGGCCGTCGCAGTGGTGTCGCTGAGCGGCGTGCCGGCAAGATAGGTGAGCAGGCGGACGAACCGGACCTGACCGCTCGCGTCGGTGATCATCGGCAATTCGGTGCCGTTCGCCGTCGCGATCACCCGAGGCACCGGCAGGCCCGGATCGGCGCTTGCGACCCGCGCCATGACGGCGTTCAGGAAGTCGAGTTCGGACCGGGTCTCGTCGGGATTGGCGATCTTCAGGATGACGCGGTCTCCCGCCGCCGTGGTGACCCGGAACGTATCGTCCTTCTCGGTCGCGAAGCGATGCAGCGTCCCCTCGAGCCCGTAGAGTGAGCCCAGCACGGCGCGCGCCTCGGCTTCGGGCATCGGCGTATACTGGCCGGCAAGCCCGCCGGCATCGGCAATGCTGTCGGCTGCCTCACTCATAGTGCGTCAGGCTTCCTTCGCCCGCGCCTCGGCCAACAGGCAGAGGATCTCGTACATCACGGTCGCGCCGGTCAGCGCCGTCAGGCCGCCGATATCGAAGGGCGGCGAGACCTCGACCATGTCGGCGCCGACATAATTGAGCCCGCGCAGGCCACGGATCAGCTCCATCGCCTCCGGCGTGGTCAGCCCGGCGATCTCCGGCGTGCCCGTGCCCGGCGCGAAGGCGGGGTCGATGCTGTCGATATCGAAGGTCATGTAGACCGGCATATCGCCGATGATGCCGCGGGTTTCCTCGACCACGGCGGCGATGCCCCGCGCCTTGACCTCCTCGATGAACATCACCCGCATGCCGGCCTGGTCGGAATAGTCCCAGCCGGCGGAGACGTTCTGGGCGCCGCGAATGCCGATCTGCACGGTCTTCGCCGCGTCGATCAGGCCTTCTTCATGGGCGCGGCGGAAGGGTGCGCCATGGTTGAACTTGGAGCCTTGGAAACTGTCCCACGTATCGGTGTGGGCGTCGATATGGATGAGCGCCACCGGCGTCCCGGCGACCGCCCGTAGCACGGGCAGGCTGACGGAATGATCGCCGCCGCAGCACAGCGGCAGGGCACCGGCCTTAACGATGCGGCTTAAGAAAGCGGTGATCTCCGCATGGGTGTGCTCGATATCGAACACCGAGGTGAACGGCACGTCGCCGACATCGGCGATGCGGCAGAGCTCATAGGGGTTGACGCGGGTGGCGTGATTGATCGCCCGCATCAGGCTCGACTGGTTGCGCACCTCGCGCGGGCCGTGCCGGGCGCCCGGCCGGTTGGTCAGCGCGCCGTCATAGGGGATCCCGGCGATCGCGATGTCGACGTCTTCCAGCCGGTCGGCCAGCGGCGCCCGCATGAAGGTGGCAAGCCCGGTATAGCGCGGGCTGTGAATGTCAGGCCGTGAAGGCGGGGAATAGGACGTCAAGCTTTCGGTCTCCGGTGAAATCGACCGAACAGTCGAGCGGACGGCGTTTCAGAACAACATGGAATAGACGAATGATACATGGGCCGGGTTCAAACTAAAGGCGTTCGATCCGGCTCCCGCCGTCCTCAGCTCATTTCGGCCAGCAGCGAGGCATTGCCGCCGGCAGCCGTGGTGTCGATGCAGACATGCCGTTCGATGACGCAGAAGGGCGCGATGTCGCGCCCGGTGGCGAGCGGGACAATCGGGCCGTCGCGCCCGGCAAGCGCGGTTCGCAGAGCGCGCGTGGTCGATGCATCGCCCCACCAGGCAACCGCGTCGATGCGCTGCAAGGCTTTAAGCGCATCCGGTTCCAGAACGCCCTCGATCCCATTTGCACCCGATGCCCCCGGCGCGACGATCAGCGCCGCGCAGCCGGCCGCTTCGGCCTGACGCGCCTGGTCCTGCGCGTCCGCAAGCGATGGGCCAAGGCAGAGGACGAGCCCACGCGGATGGACCGACCAGCGGTTCGATTCCCCCGTCGGGCCGGGCAGATCGCGGATGTCTCGGGCGCCGGCGGCAATCCCGGCGCGCAGCCGGTCGATCCTGCTCTGAATCTCCGCCGGATCGGCCGCCGCGCCATCGACTGAGGGCGCCTCGACACCCGCCTGCCCTTGGAACCGGTTCAGGTAGAGCGGGCCGCCGGCCTTCGGACCGGTTCCGGATAGGCCCTCGCCGCCGAAGGGCTGCGAGCCGACAATCGCGCCGATCTGGTTGCGGTTGACATAGATGTTGCCCGCATGGATCGCCGAGGTGATCTGCTCGACCCTATCGTCGATGCGCGTATGAAGCCCGAAGGTGAGGCCGTAGCCGGTGGCGTTGATCGCCGCCGTCACGCGGTCGACCTCATCGGCCCTGAAGGTCGCGACATGCAGCACCGGGCCGAACACCTCGCGGGCGACCTCGGCGATGCCGTTTACCCGGATCACCGCCGGGGAAACGAAGGTGCCCCGATCGGGGACGGTGAACCGCTTCATCAGCCTGCCGGCCTTCTCGGCGGTATCGATATAGCCGGTGATGTCGTTACGCGCCCGCGCGTCGATCACCGGGCCGATATCGGTTTCAAGCGTCCAGGGATCGCCGATTGCAAGTTCGTCCATGGCGCCGAACAGCATGGTGAGGAAGGTCTCGGCGATGTCCTCCTGCAGATAGAGAACGCGCAGGGCCGAGCAGCGCTGGCCCGCCGAGCGGAAGGCGGAGACGATGATGTCGCGCACCGCCTGCTCGGGCAGGGCGGTCGAATCGATGATCATCGCGTTGATGCCGCCGGTCTCGGCGATCAGCGGCGCGCCCGGCGCGAGCCCTGCCGCCATGGCGCGGTTGATGGTCTGTGCCGTCGCCGTCGAGCCGGTGAAGCAGACGCCGCCGATGCGCGGGTCCGATGTGATCGCCGCCCCGACCCTGCCGCCGGTGCCCGGCAGCAGTTGCAGAGCAACGCGCGGCACGCCGGCTTCGTGCAGCAGTTCCACGGCGCGGAAGGCAATCAGCGGCGTTGATTCAGCCGGCTTTGCGATCACCGCGTTGCCGGCGGCAAGCGCCGCGGCGATCTGGCCGGTGAAAATCGCCAGCGGAAAGTTCCAGGGCGAGATGCAGGCGAAGGCCCCGACCGGTTCGGCCTCGGGTGTCTTCTTTGCCTGCGCCGCATAGTAACGCAGGAAGTCGACCGCCTCGCGCAGTTCGGCGATCGTGTCCTCGGTGATCTTGCCGGCCTCGCGGGTCAGGATCGCGAAGAGTTCACCGAAATTCGCCTCGTAGAGATCGGCGGCGGCGTTGAGGATCGTGGCCCGCTCGGTGACGGACACGTCCCAGGGTGCGGCGGCGGCGAGCGCCGTCTCGATATCGGCGGGCGATGCCTGATGCACGGTGCCGACCAGGTCATCGGGCCGGGCGGGGTTTGCGATGTCGACCGGTCTACGACCGTCCTCCTGACGGTCCTCGGCGAGCAGCGGCGCGGCCTGCCAGTGTCGGTCCGCCCACGGATCCCGCGCGGCCTCGATCCGCGCGATATCGGCCGGATCGGTCAGATCGAACCCCTTGGCATTGACCCGGTCGGGCGCGAACAGGTCGGCCGGGCGGCGCACCTGCCGCTCCGGCGCGCTCGCCAGCGCGTCGAACGGATCGGCGGCGACCACCTCCGGCGGCACGGATGTGTCGATGATCTGGTTGACGAAGGACGAGTTGGCGCCGTTCTCAAGAAGCCGCCGCACCAGATAGGCGAGCAGGTCGCGATGCGCGCCGACCGGCGCATAGATGCGGCAGCGCGTCCCCTCGGTCTGCAGGACGCGGGTGTGCAGGCTCTCGCCCATGCCATGCAGGCGCTGGAATTCGTAGCGGTCCCTGTCCGCGCCCAATTCATGGGCCATTTCGAGGATCGCGGCGACCGAATGGGCGTTGTGCGTGGCGAATTGCGGATAGATCCGGTCGGTCCGGTCCATCAGATGCCCGGCGCAATGCAGGTAGGCGACATCGGTCGCCGGCTTGCGGGTGAAGACGGGAAAGCCGGCGAGGCCCGCGACCTGCGCCCATTTGATCTCGCTGTCCCAATAGGCGCCCTTGACGAGCCGCACCATGATGCGGCGGTCGTGGCCGCGGCTAAGGGCATCGAGCCAGTCGATGACCGCGAAGGCCCGCTTGCCATAGGCCTGGACCACGACGCCGAAGCCGTCCCAGCCGGCAAGCGCCGGATCGGCGATCACCCGTTCGATGACGTCCAGCGACAGGTCGAGCCGGGCGGCTTCCTCGGCATCGATGTTGAGCCCGATACTGGCGCTGGCTGCCCGGCGCGCCAGGTCGCCGACGCGGGGCACCAGTTCGTCGAGCACGCGCTTGCGCTGCGGCTGCTCGTAGCGCGGATGCAGCGCCGACAGCTTGATCGAGATGCCCGGATTGTCCTTCACAGTGTCACTGGTTGCGGCGGTGGCGATCGCGTCGATGGCACCCGCATAGGCGGCGAAATAGCTGTCCGCGTCGGCCATGGTCAGCGCGGCCTCGCCGAGCATGTCGTAGGAATAGGTGAAGCCTTTTGCCTCCATGCCGGCGCCGCGCTCCATCGCCTCGCCGATCGTCCGGCCCAGCACGAATTGCCGGCCAAGCTCGCGCATCGCCTGCTTGACGGCGGTCCGGATCACCGGTTCGCCGAGCCGCTTGACCGCGCCGCGCATGACCGACGCGAAGCCGCCCTCGGGCGGCGAGCGCAGCACGTTGCCGGTCAGCATCAGCGCCCAGGTCGAGGCATTGACCAGCGGCGATGCGGACCGGCCCAGATGCGCGCCCCAGGCGGACGGGGCGATCTTGTCCTCGATCAGCGCGTCCATCGTGTCGGCATCGGGTACGCGCAGAAGCGACTCGGCCAGGCACATCAGCGCGATGCCCTCATCCGTCGACAGGCCGTATTCGGCCAGGAACACCTCCATCAGGCCGGGCGTATCGCTTACCCGGACGTCGCGCACGAGCGCCGTTGCGCGGACGTGGGCCGCGCGGCGAAGGTCGTCGCCGATCGGCGCGCGGGCCGCCAGTTCGGCGAGGATTTCGGCCTCGTCAAGGAGGTGCGTGCGGGCGATGTCACGGCGAGCGGCGGCGAGCGGATCATCGGGGGCCTGATCGATGCTGGTCATGATGAAAGCTTAGCGCAATCGTCATGATCATGTTGCCTGTTGATCGCGCCAAAGTAGTCATTATGATCGACAAAATTCGTATTTTTCAGAGAAATTGCTCATGAATGACGACAGTGAAGACGATTTGGATCGCTACGACCGGCGGATCCTCGATGAATTGAGCCGCGACGGCCGGATGCCGGTGACGACGCTGGCCGGCCGGGTGGGGCTCACCAAGACGCCGTGCCAGGCGCGGCTCAAGCGGCTTGTCGCAAGCGGCGTCATCCGCGGCTTCAGGGCCGTTATCGATCCGCGCCGCGTCGGCCGCGAGCATGTCGCCTTCGTCGAGGTCAAGCTGAGCGACACGACCGAGGCGGCGCTGTCGGCGTTCAACGCGGCGGTGGGCGGGCTCATCGAGGTCGAGCAGTGCCACATGATCGCCGGGCCGTTCGATTATCTGCTGAAGGTCCGCACCCGCGACATCGCCAGCTATCGCCGCGTCCTGGGCGAGAAGATCTCGGCGCTGCCGCATGTCGCCAATACGTCGACCTATGTGTCGATGGAGGCGGTCAAGGACACGGGCGGCGTCACGGCGCGGCTGGCGGTGGCGTCCGACGGCCGGCGATAGGAGCGCCGCCATCCCGCTGCCGGTTTTGTGAACGGTACGAACTGGCCCCTGTCCGGGCAACCGCCTATTTTCGGCAAGCCAGATCTGAACGGGGGAACGCATGCTCAGCACGATCTTCAGGCCGGATATCGCCAGGCGATCGCTGATCGTCGCCCTTGTCGTCGGAACCGTGCTCAATCTGATCAACCAGGGCGACCGGATAATGAATTCGGAATCGGTCGACCTGCTGAAATGCGCCCTGACCTATCTCGTGCCCTATTGCGTCGCCACCTACGGCGCCGTGACCGCCCTGCGGGACAAGGCGGAAAGAGAGGTCGAGACGCTATCGGTTCCGCCCAATAGCTGACGGGCCCTACAGGATGGCCCTGGCGCACTTGTCCCGGTAGCGCCGATAGGCGTCATCGAGCGTCGATGTGCGCTCCGCGTCGGGCTCGAACAGGCGATCCGTCGCCACCATGCGCCCGGCAATCTCGGCAACCGACCCGCCGGTCACGGCTGCCTGGCCAAGGATTGCCGCACCGGCCGCCGAGGTATCGCGCTCGGTGATCCGCCTGACCGGGCGGCCGAGGACATCGGCAACGATCCGGCACCACAGCGCCGACTGCGCGCCGCCCTCGGCGATGGACACCGCCTCGCTTGCGGTGCCGGCTGCCTCCAGCGCCTCGACGCAGTCGCGCGCGTTGAAGGCCACGCCCTCCATCACCGCGCGGACAAGATGGCCTGTGCCATGGGCCGAGGACAGGCCAAGGAAGGCACCCCGCACGTCCGGCCGGTTATAGGGCGTCGCCGCGCCCTCCAGAAACGGCAGGAAGGTCGCCCCGTCCGCGCCGGCGGGAGCGGCGGCGGCAAGCCGCTCCAGCGTTTCGAAATCGGGCGGCTGCGAAACGCCGAGGATCGCGCGGAGCCAGGACAGGCTGAGCCCGCCGCTCATGATGAGGCCGAGCCAGAGACCGCGGCCGAAGATGCCGTGCGGGATCTGCCAGAGCCCGCCATCGGGTTCGGGACGCGGCGCGGTCGCCTCGGCGACGACATGGCCGGCCGTGCCCAGCGTCAGGGTCGTTCGACCCCGCGCCACCACGCCGCAACCGACGGCGAGCGCGGCGACATCGCCCGCGCCCGTGGCAACGGGGGTGCCGGGCGCAAGGCCGGTCGCCGCGGCCGCCTCGGCGCTGACGATTCCCGCAAGCGCGGCAGAGGGCTGGATCGGCGGCAGGATCGACGGGTCGATGCCGGCCAGCCCGGCAAGCATAGCAGACCAGGCCTTGCCGCCCGCCTCGGCCATCGCCGTCGACTGGGCATCGGAGGGGTCGGTCGCGAGTTCGCCGGTCAGCCGCAGCAGGACGTAGTCCTTGGCAAGGGCAATCCGGTGCGTCCGCTCCAGCAGGTCGGGACGCTCGGCGCCGAGCCAGGCGAGCTTCGGCAGGACGCAGATCGCGCTCAGCGCATTGCCGGTGAGCGCCGGAAAATCGGCCATTTCAGCCAGCCACGAGGCTTGGCGTCCGGCGCGGACATCGAGCCAGATGATGGCGTCGGCAAGCGGCTGCATCCGCCTGTCGAGCAGGACAAAGCCGTTGAGCTGGCCGGACAGGCCGACCGATGCGATCTCGACCCCGGCAAGGGAAACGGCTTCCCGCGTTGCCGCGCACACCGCGCGCCACCAGTCGGCGGGCGATTGTTCGGCCCAGCCCGGATGGGCTGCATGGGTTGGATAGGCTTGGCGGGTGCGGGCCAGTGCCCGGCCGTCGTCGTCAAGGACCAGGACCTTGACCGCGGATGTGCCCAGATCGATCCCCAGATGGCCCATGCCGAACCGACGCTGCGTGGTCACGAACGGTCCCCGGGATCGTAGAGCCCCTTGTCGGCGAGATAGCCGAGCCAGAGATCGGCCGACCGGCGGCCGCCGATCTCAAGCCAACGGCGGCCCTTTTCCCCCGTTGCCGGCGTCGGATCGCCGAACACGCCGGAGCGCATCAGGTGGCCCATGGACAGCTCCGACTTGCCGTAATGGTCCGGCACCGGCGGATAGTCTGCCGCCGCGCGGTCCATGCGGACAAGCTCCGGCGCGATCGCCAGCATCAGCGCGGTCTCGACCTCCTCGGCGTGGATGTCGTTGTGCCAGCGCCGGGACTCGCACTCGGCCAGCATCTCGCCGAGGCCCGCATAGAGGCTGTTGAGAACGGCGATATCGTGTCTTTCGTGGATCAGTTCGCGGATGGCGTGCTTGACCGTCTGCGGGTTGGAGCCGTGCGCCGACAGCACGAACAGCGCCTTGATGCCCCAGCCTTCGAGGCTTTCGGCGATGTCGCGGATGATCGCCATATAGGTGTCGGCCCGGAAGGTCAGCGTGCCGGGCTTGCCGCGCCAGACCCAGGCATAGCCGACATTGAGCACCGGCAGCACCAGGCCGACGCTGCGCCTGGCGGTTTCGAGCGCCATCGCCTCGGCGATGCGGTTGTCGGTGTCGAGCGGCAGATGCGGTCCGTGCTGCTCGAAGGAGCCGACGGGCAGGATCGCGAACGGATAGTCCTCGGCAAAGGCGGCGATCTCGTCCATCGTGGCGCCGCGCGCGTCGATCCAGCGGGTCATGCGGTCACCTCCCAGCCTGACCGATAGGCAGGATCGTCGTCCCAGCGCTGCTGATCGAGCGAGCGGCCCGTCGCAGCGCCCGACGGCAAAGTTGCCAGGAAGCGCGCGGTCTCGTTGAGCAGCGACGGCGGCGCCAGGCGCGTGCGCTCCTGCCTGGACCAATGGGCGAAGAATCCGGTGTCGATCATGACGGAAGGAAACAGCGTATTGACGTTGATGCCAAGCGGCGCGAGTTCGATGGCCAGAACGCGGGTCAGCATCTCGACGGCGGCCTTGGACGCGCAATAGGGCGCGTCGCCGGCCTGGGCATCGCTCAGGCGGGCAAGCGAAGAGGTGACGAAGACGATGTTGCCACCGCCCGTCTTCTGCATGTGCCGGGCAGCGCAGCGGGCGGTCAGGAAGGCGCCGTCGACATTGACCCTCAGCACCCTGCGCCAGGTGTCATAGGGCATGTCGATGACGCCGTGATGGTCGAGATCGGTGACCGCGGCATTGGCAATGACCGCTGAGATCGGCGCGGTTTCGGCAGCGCGCGCGAAGGCGTCCTCCATCGCCGCCTCGTCGGTGATGTCGGCCTCGATCGTGTTGAAACCGGCCGGCCCCGGTTCTCTGTCAATGCCCGTGACGGTCCAGCCGAGGCTTAAAAAATACGCCGCAAGCGCTGCACCGATGCCGCCGGCGGTGCCGGTGATCACCACATGGCCCGCAGTCTCCAAATGATCCGGCGCGCTCATTTCACCGCTCCGCTGGCCAGTCCCTCGACGATGTGGCGCTGGGCGAAGCCGACGAAGATCAGCGCCGGCACCATCGAGCAGATCGAGATCGCGGCGATCAGCGGCCAGTCGAAACTCATCGTGCCGGCGAGCCCCGCAACGACGACGGGCACCGTCTGCGCATCGCGCGCGGTCAGGAAGAAGGCGAGCAGGAACTCGTTCCAGGAGAAGATGAAGACGATGACGGCGACCGAGGCGATCATCGGCCGGGCGATCGGCACGACCACCATCCAGAGCGTCTGCCAGGGCTTGGCGCCGTCGAGCATGGCGGCCTCGTCGAGATCGACCGGCAGGGCGCGAAAGTAGGTCATCAACAGCCAGACCGAGAGCGGCAGGGTTAGCGTCAGATGGGCGAGCGCGACGGCAAGGCGCGTGTCGAGCAGGCCCATCCGCTGGAACAGCACATAGAGCGGCAGGATGATCGCAAACAGCGGCGCGAGGCGGATCGACAGGACCCAGAAGCTCAGGTTCTCCTGCACCGCGCCGCGCATCCGCGCCAGCGCATAGGCCGCCGGCACGCCGATCACCAGCGACAGCACGACATTGGTGATGGCGATCAGGAAGGAATTGGCGAAGGCATCGATCAGCCCGGAGGCGAAGATCTTTTCGTAAGCGGTGAAATCGGGCGTGAAGATCAGCGTCGGCGGCACGTCGAGCGCGGCCGCCCGCGTCTTCAGCGAGGCAAGCCCCAGCCAGACCAGCGGGAAGATGACGAAGACCAGGACCGTGCCGAGGAAGCCCCAGCGGATGACGGCCAGCGTCGTGCCATGGCGGCGCGGAACGCTCATCGGGCCGCCTCCGCCTCGCTGCGCACGAAACGGCGGAACAGCAGCATGGCGCCGGTCAGGCAGATGACCAGCATGATGACGCCAAGGGCCGCGGCCTGGCCGAAATCGAGTTCCTGGAAGGCGGTGCGCCAGCCGAAGATCGACAGGATCTGCGTCGCCCGGCCCGGCCCGCCGCGCGTCATCACATAGACCAGTTCGAACGTGTTGATGGCATCGACCAGCCGGAACATCACCGCGACGAACAGGGCGCCCTTCAACAGCGGCAGCGTGACGAAGAAGAACTCGTGGAACGGGTTGGCGCCGTCCATCCGCGCCGCCTCGTAATAGTCACGCGGGATCGATTGCAGCGCGGCGAGGAAGATCAGGAACATGAAGGGCGTGCGGCTCCACACATCGGCGATGACGACGGAGACGAGCGCCGCTCTTGGTTCGGCCAGCGGGTTCAGGTCGAGCCCGGCCATCGGCAGCAGGAAGGCGCCGAGAAAGCCGATCTCGCCATTGAGCAGAAACCGCCAGGTGAAGCCCGCCACCACGGGCGGGATCACCAGCGGCATGACGACGATCGCCCGCATCCAGCCGGTGCCCGACCGTGCGAATGTCAGCGCGAGCCCTAACCCCAGCGCCAGCATCAGCGCGGTCGACAGCACCAGATAGGCGCCCGT
>JANQKY010000115.1 GCA_028280885.1 Tepidamorphus sp. | reverse complement strand
GTCCGGCAGGCCGGACCGCGTCACGCGCTCGCCGTTCAGGGTGAAGTCGACATCGATCCTGTCCATCATGACCACCATGCGTCGCGGACGGCTACCGGCGTGATCGGCAGGGAGCGGAAGCGGACACCCGTTGCGTGATGCACCGCGTTGGCGATTGCCGGCGCGATCGCCACCATCGCCACCTCGGCGATCCCGCGCGCCGGCGCCTTGTCGGATTCCGGTGGAAAGATCACCCTTTCCACCCGGCCGAGCGCGACGTCGCCGGACAGCGGTACGTGATAGCGATGCAGGTTCCAGGTCCCGTCGCCGGCACCGCCCTCATATTGCGGCAGGTCCTCCAGAAGCGCCTGGCCGACGCCAAAGGCAAAACAGCCCTCGAGCTGGCCGTCGACGAGGTCCTGCTGCAGGATCTTGCCCGGGCCGATATAGTGAACCGCCTCGTCGAGCCGCACGATGCCGGTGCGCCGGTTGACCCGGACGCTGGCCAGGCAGGCCGTCGCGCCGAAATTCTGGCCGTTGCCCTCCCAGATGCTCTCCACCGTGAACAGCTTCGGGTTCTTCCGGTCGATCAGCTCCAGGCCGTCCTTTCCGCCGCGGCCGACGGCGAGCGCGTCGATCTCCCAGCGGAACGTGTCATCGCCGATCGTGTAGTCCGCCTCGACCCATTCGCCGCTATAGAAGGCGTGGATCATCGCCCGGACGACATGGCCCTTGTCATGGGCGGCCTTGGCGAGGTCCTTCAGCGCGATGGGCTGAAGGCCGATGGCGGCGAGCGCGCCGTCCTGCCATCTGACGTCGGCGCTCGTAAGCGTCGCCGCATCGCCGCCCCACAGGTCGCGGGCGGCGGGCAGAAGGCCGGTCTCCAGGATCACCGTGCAGGCCTGCTCGACGCCATGCACCCATTTCGACGAGGTCGAGGCCGCCTTGGTCGATTCGTAGATGATCGGCGTCCAGCGCGGATTGGCCGGCTGCAGCTTGAAGCCTTCCTCCAGCTCGAGCGCCTTGAAGGGCTCCAGGAAGCCGGTATTGACGGTTTCGGCATTGGCGCCGAGCTTGCCGGCCGTGGCGATCGCCAGCGTCGTCGCCGTGCCGGTGCCCATGTCGATGACGTTCGTCGTGACCGTGATCCGGCCGTCGGCATCGATCGCCACCTCGTCGAGCGCGGCATCCGCGCCGGTGCCGTAATTCTTCATGCCGAGCGCGAAGCCGACGCCGTAGGCATAGTCCTTGCCCTTCGCGGCATCGCGGCGCTTGTCGCGCTCCGTCCACAGCCGATGCGTGCTTGCCTGATTGCACATCTCGTCCATGCCGGGCGGTGCCACAGCCGCCCCGGTATCGATCGTTTCCCCGCCAAGCAGCACGTTTGTCTTGCGCAATTCGATCGCATCCATGCCGATCGCCTCGGCCAGTTCATCGACCATCGATTCGACCGCGAACAGGCTTTGCACCGTGCCGAAGCCGCGCATCGAGCCGGCCGTGATCGAGCGCGTGTGGACGGCGCGCGACCAGATATCGGCGAGCGGCACCCCATAGGGGCCCGTCCCGTCGAGGCCGGAGACCTGGGCGACATAGCCGCTGACATTGCGCCGGCCGCCGCCATTCAGGAAGATCTGGTTGCGGATCGCCTTGAACTTGTTGTCCTTGCCGACCGCCATCGTCACGTCGATTTCCGAGGCATGGCGCTTGATGCCGGCCTGGAACTGCTGGAAGCGGTCGTTGACGATGCGGATCGGCTTGTCCGAATAGGCCGCCGCCAGCGCCAGGAACAGGCAGAGGATCGAGGTATCGCGTCCGCCGAAGCCGCCGCCGGGATAGGCGGCGATCAGGTGGGCGGACTTGACGCCCAGTTCGCAGAGCGGATCGGCGAAGATCTCCACGGCGGCGTTGGCGTCGTAGCTCGGCGACTGCGTGCCGATCAGCAGGTTGAGCGTGCCGGTCTCCCGGTCGAGCCAGCCGAGGCCCGATTCCGGCTCCATGAACATCGGGTCCACCTGCTGGGTCTTGTAGATGTTCCGCAGCACCGTCCAGCCTTCCTTGGCTGGATCGTCGAGCTTTTCGCGGATCTCGTCGATCCACTGCATCGCCTCGACGTCGCGCTGCGTCTTCAGCGTTTGCGGCCGCACCGGGCCGCCCGACACCTGCGAGAAGATCTCGTCGGAATCATCGTCGGCGCGGGCGTGCACGATGCTCGTTTCGGGCTCGAAGAAGGAAATCGGCCGCGGCGGCTGCTCCTCGCCGAGCTTCAGGCCCTGCAGCACGCGCGAGCGGATCGCCCGGCGCGCCCGGTCCATCGTGTAGACATCGTCATAGAAGAGCAGGGCGACCGCCTGGCCCAGATAGTCGGGGACGGTGTTCATCTTGACCAGGTAGTTGCCGGCCGGGTAGTCGACCTCGGCGACGCCGACATGGTCGCGTTCCAGATCTTCGGCGGTGACGACCTGTTTGGGCTTCAGGTCGTCCGGCATCCAGTCGAGATCGAGACCCTCGACGACCCGTGTCGCCGTCGGCGTGCGCAGGACGAGCACCACATGCTCGTCCTTCGGCCAGCCGTCCAGATCGTGCGGGCGGAAATCGCGCGCATAGATCTTCTGGCCGGTGACCTTGGTCAGCCCGTCGATGCGGTAGCGCGCCTTGCCGGGGCCGGCCTGCCAGTCGGGCGGCGGCGCCATCGTGGCGGCGCCCGCCGGTCCGGACAAGAGGCCGTTCAGCCAGACGGGACTGATTGCAATTCCAATTCCCCCCGCGGTCGACGCGAGGAACTGACGACGCGAAATCGTCACAGCACTGTTCCTTCTCCCAAACAGTAAAGGAATTAAACAGGTCGCTCCCGTTCCGGTCAATCAACCGGTGAACGACTTTAGCCCGACGAAGAAGGATTTTATGTAACGCTACGCGATGCCGCCGCGGAGCACCGGTCAGATCTTGCAGCTTGCGCCGGTGCTGAGATCGAAGACATGCAGCGCGTCGGTGTTGAAGGCGAGGGTGATGCGCGCGCCCTTCTCGACCGCCGTCTGGCCGGCCTGGTGCACGGTGATCGCCGTGCCGTCGCCGGTCTGGCAATAGAGATAACTCTCTGCGCCGAGCTGCTCGACATGGGTGACCGTGACGGACAGCGGGCCATCATCGCTGACGAGAATGTCGCCGGCCCGGATGCCAAGCTCCACCGTCTGGCCGGCTCTCAGATCGAACCCTTTGCCGATCGGTTGCGCCGCGCCGCTGTCGAGCAGGATGCGATCGCCGTCGGCCTTGCCCTTTAGGAAATTCATCGAGGGCGAGCCGATAAAGCCCGCGACGAAGCGGTTGGCCGGTTCGTTGAACAGGTCGAGCGGCCTTCCGAACTGCTCCAGCCGGCCGGCCCTGAGCACGGCGATCTTGTCGGCCATGGTCATCGCCTCGACCTGATCGTGGGTGACATAGACCATCGTGTTGCCGAGGCGGGCATGCAGGTCGGCGATCTCGGCGCGCATCGCAACGCGCAATTCCGCATCGAGATTGGACAGCGGCTCGTCGAACAGGAAGATTTTCGGTTCGCGCACCACCGCCCGGCCGATCGCGATGCGCTGGCGCTGTCCGCCCGAGAGCTGGCCGGGCCGGCGGTCGAGCAAGGGCTCGATCTGCAGCATGCGCGCCGCCGCGTCGACCCGCTCGGTGATCTCCCGTTTCGGCGTGTGCAGGTTTTCAAGCCCGAAGCTCATGTTCTGGCGCGCCGTCATGTGCGGATAGAGCGCATAGGACTGGAACACCATCGCAAGGCCGCGCTGGGCCGCCGGCATCCGGTTCACCACCGCACCGTCGATCGCGATCTCGCCCGCGGTGATGTCCTCAAGCCCCGCGATCATCCGCAGAAGCGTCGACTTCCCGCAGCCCGACGGCCCGACGAAGACGCAGAAGTCGCCCGACTCCACGGCAAGGTCGATGCCATGGATCACCGCGACCGAGCCGTAGGATTTCTTCACCTGGGTAAGGGTTAAATCAGCCACTACTTCAACCCCGTATTGGCGATGCCGGTGGTGATGTATTTCTGCAGGAACACGAAGACCAGCGTCGTCGGGATCAGGGAGACGACGGTCATCGCCAGGCGGTAGTTCTCCTGGCTGACATGTTCGCCGCGAAACGCCAGCAGGCAAAGCTGGATCGTGTAGGCGTCCTTGGTCGTGGCGATCGCCACCATCGGCAGGATCAGGTCGTTCCAGCGCCAGATGATGGAGAGAATGCCGAGCGCCGCGATCGCCGGCAGGGCGAGCGGCAGCATGATCCGCCAGTAGATCTTCCATTCCGAGGCCGCATCCATGCGGGCCGCCTCGATCAGTTCGTCGGGGATGGTCAGCATGTATTGGCGCAACAGGAAGACGCCGGCGGGCGTCGCGGCGCCTGGAATGATGACGCCCCACAAGGTGCCGGACAGGCCCGTCGCGTGGATTGCCTTGAACACCCCGACCAGCGCGATGGTGTTCGGCACCATCAGGGTGGCGAGAATGAACAGGAAGAAGAACACCTGGCCGCGGAACCTGTATTTCGACAGGGCGAAGGCGGCCATCGAATTGATCAGCAGCGTGATCAGCGTCGCGATGATCGTCACCAGGACGGAATTGGTGAAGCAGCGGGTGAAGTTGAGATTGACCCCGTAGGCCCGGCCGGTGAGCGGATCGATATAGTTGTCGATCGCCGGCTCGATGCGGCGTTCGGCCGTTGCCGTCGACGTATCGATCTTGACGACATCGGGCGCGGAATTGTCGACATAGCGCGCCGGCAGGGTCGGCTTGGTGTCGTCGAAACGCGGCACCGCGAAGGCGGTCATCTCGCCGGTTGCCGGATCGATGGCACGCACCAGCGCCTGGCGGATCAGCCGGTTCGGCTCGTAGGGTGCGATGCTCAGGAACTCGCCGAGCAGTCGCTGCTCGTCGGGATCGAGTGTTTCGAACACCGCGTCGGTGTCGAAGGCCTGTTTCGCGGTGCCCGAGAGCGCCGGATAGCGCAGCACCCAGTCGGGCAAGCCCTTCTCGGCCACCAGCGCGCGGGCCTGCGTGGGCACCTGGCCCAGATGCGAGCGCAGCGCATAGAGCGCTCGGCCCTGGCGGCCCGAAAGCAGCGCCTCGATATCATGGCCGGCCCGTTGTTCGTCATCCAGTTCCTGCCAGTCGAGCACCCAGGGCGGCAGGTCGGAGAGGATGAAGATCTCGCGGCCCTCCGGCCCGTAGACGGTCGCCCGGGCAACCGAGGTGTATTCGCCGGGCAGCAGCGACAGGTCCTCGCTGTCGAGCTGGAACGGCGTCTTGAACGAGTTCAGCACGATCCAGGTGACCGGCAGGAAAATAAGCAGGAACCCGAAGGCGAGATAGGCATAGGTCAGCCAGTCGACAAAGGTCGGCCCGTTGCGCCCCTGCGTGCGCGTGAGGAAGGTCCAGGCCGCGCTCATCGCGATGCCCTGTTCGACAGCCAGATCTGGCTGAGCGTCATGACGATCAGCGCGACGGCGATGATCAGCGAGGTGGCGGCCGCGATGCCGAGCCCATGCGTCGTCGGCTGGCCGAGCAGGCCCGAAGTCTCGAAGATATAGGCGACCACCGACGACCAGCGGACGTTCAGCGCATAGAGCTCCTCGAAGGCCTGGAAGGCCTTGATCAGCGACAATACCGTGACCACCAGCAGCGTCGGCGCGAGCAGGGGCAGGGTGATGCGCCGAAGCTTGCGCCAGGGCGACGCCCCGTCCATCTCGGCGGCCTCGTAGAGATCCCTGGGGATCGCCTGGAGGCCGGCGAGCAGGATCAGCATGTAGAAGCCCAGATGCGCCCAGGTATAGACGAAGACCGACCAGAACATCGTCCAGCTCGGGTCCTGCAGCCACTGGATCGGCTCATCCAGCACGCCCCATTCGATCAGCGTCAGCGACAACACGCCCTGGCGCTTCAGGATCAGCGTCCACAGGAAGCCGACGACGACCGGCGACAGCATCACCGGATAGAAGAACACCGAGCGCCAGAAGCCGCGGCCGGCGATGTTGCGGTTGAGCGCCAGCGCGGTACACAGCGCGAAGAAGATCATGATCGGCACCTGGAAGACGACGAAGATGATCGTGTCGGCGACCGCGGCGATGAACTTGTCGTCCTCGAGGTTCTCCCGGCCGGTGTCGATATTGGTGTCGCTGAACAGGCGGGCGAAATTGTCGAGGCCGGAATAGGTCCGGTCGGCGAAGTTGATCGACTGGCCGTCGGTCACCGAGAAGCCGACATTGATGAACAGCGGCGCGAAGGTGAACAGGCCGAAGACCAGGAAAGTCGGCAGGAGGAACAGATAGGGCAGGCCGGTCGCGCCGGCGACGCGCTGGGCCAGTTCCACCGGCCAGCCGATCACCGACATGGTCTGCGCCCACGGTCCACCGCGCGGGCGGACCAGGATCCAGCCGATGATCAGATAGACGAGCACGCCGAAGGGCCAGCGCGAGCCGGAAAAGGCGTCGACGACGGCGTGGATCGCCTCCATTTCGGGCGGCCCTTCGGTCCGGTTACATCAGGCCGGCCTCCTACTCTGCGATCTTGGCTGCGACATCCGCGTCGATCGCGGCCAGCGCCTCGTCGAGCGTCATCTCGCCGTTGATCGCCTGGGTGATGTAGTCGGGCACGATGCCGTAGATCACGAAATTCTTGTTGTAGCCCTGGAAATCATAGGCCTGCGGGGTGGTCTCGGCCGCCTTGCCGGCATTGGCCGCGAACACCGACAGCGCCTGGGCGACCGCCGGGCTGGCATTGCCGTAGTCGACGCCGGTTGCCTGCAGGCCCTGATGGGCGGTGATGTTGTTGGTCGCGGCTGCGAATTTCTCGGCGTTTTCGGTGCGCGCCAGGAAATCGATCCAGGCCGCCGCGGCTTCAGGCGAAGCGGTGTCCTTGAACGCGACCACCGCCGCGCCGCCCGGCATCGCGCCGCAGCCGCCGGGGCCGCAGGGAGCCGGCACCGCCTTCCAGTCGAAGTCCTTGATGTTGTTGGCGTAGTTGTTGATCATCCAGGAGCCGGACATGTGCATCGGCACGCTGCCACCCAGGAACAGCGGCGCGGCGTTGCGGTACTGGGTACCGGATCCTGCCGGCCAGCCCTCCGCCGGCATCAGCCCGTCCTTGTGCCACTGCACGAACGTCTCGGCGAAATCGCGGAACCCCTGGTCGACCAGGATCGGCTCGCCGGCAACATCGAAGAACTGCGCCCCGTAGGAGAAGGCCGGCCCGGCCCAGCGATGCGCGGTGCGGTCCATGGCCATCGCGCCATCGAGGTCGAGCGTCTCCTTGACCTCGGCCAGTGCTTCCATCCACTCGTCCCAGGTCGCCCCGTCGCCGGGCATGTCGACGCCGGCATCGTCGAACATGGTGACGTTGACATAGGGGCCGGTGACGGTGAGCTGGGTCATCCAGCCGTAGATCCCGCCATCCTCGCCGCCCGGCGCGCGGAACCAGGGCAGGGTCGCCCCGTAGGCGTCTTCCCACGCCGCGCCGTCGACATAGGGCGCGAGGTCCAGATAGTAGGGGTTGAGGCCGCCCAGATTGGTGACGCGCGCGACATCCGGCCCGGCGCCGGACTGCAACTGGTTTTCAAGCTGGTCGCGGATGACGTCATAGGCGACGGTGTCGATCGCCACCGTGTGGCCGGTTTCCGCTTCGAAGTCCTTGGCCATTTCGGCCATCACGTCGCATTCCGTGCCGTCCTGGTAGCACAGGAAGGTGATTTCATCGGCCTGCGCGGCGGCCAGGCTGATGCCTGCCAGCGCCGTCGAGATCATCGCGGTCTTCAGAGCAAAGTGCATTTTCGGTCCTCCCACGCATTGAATTATAAGGCTCCCCCGTTAATCGGGATGTTTGGCTTCGAACGATCCGAACGCGCCGTTGAAGAAGATCAGCGGCTGCGTGTCCGACATCGTGACACTGGTGACGGCGGCAACGAAGATCAGGTGATCGCCGCCGTCATGGACGGCATGGCGCCGGCACTCGAAACGGGCGAGCGTCCCGTCGAACTCAGGCATGCCGCTTGAATTGATCCGCACGCCCTCGCGGTCGAAGGCATGGGCGTTTCTGGTGAAATCCATGCAGACATCGTGCTGCCTGTGGTTGAGGACATGCACCGCACTGATCTCGGCGGCCTTAAAGACCGGCAGGCGGGTCGACTGCCGCCCGATCGACCACAGCACCAGCGGCGGCGATAGCGACACCGAACTGAAGCTGTTGACCGTCATGCCGACCCAGCCGCGCGGGCCCTTGGCGGTGACGACCGTGACGCCGGTGGCGAATTTCGACATCGCCTTGCGCAGTATCGCCGGCTCGACGAGCGGCGGCTCGGTTCGCTCAGCCAGGCCCGCCATCACGGCACCTCGTGTCCATTCGCGATCTCGTAGAGTTCGAACCACGTCTCCCGGTCCATGTCGACCCGCGTCGCATCGCTCATTTTCTTGATGCGGGCGAGATCATTGGTTCCGATCACCGGCAGGATGCCGGCGGGATGGGCGAGCAGCCAGGCGATCGCAACGGCGGTTGCGTCGACGCCTTGAGCCGATCCGATCCGCTCGAGCGCGCCGAAGATGTGCGAATGGGTTTCGGAAAACAGCGCGCCGCCGGCAAGCGGCGACCAGGCCATCGGCTTGACGCCGAATTCCTGCAGGAAGGCGAGGTCGCCATTGACGAAGGCGTCGGTGGTGACGAGCGATATCTCGATCTGGTTGGTGGCAAGCTGCGTCGACATCGCCGCTTGCAGAAGCGTCCAGTCGTGGCGCTTGAAATTCGAGACGCCGACCGACCCGACCTTGCCCGACTGAACGAGGCCGTCGAGCGCCCAGCCGGTTTCGGCCGCGTCCATGAACGGATCGGGGCGGTGGATGAGCAGGAGGTCGATGTGATCGATGCTCATCGCGCGCAACGAATTCTCGGTGGCCGCGATGATATGCGCAGCCGACGTGTCGTAATGCTTGACCCGCCGCTCGGGAAATTTCTCCGACGTCAGCATGATGTCGCATTTGGTGACGATCTGCATCTGCGCGCGCAGATGCGGCGCCGCCTTCAGGGCGCCGCCGAGCACGATTTCTGAGCCGTAGTCGCCATAGATGTCGGCCTGGTCGAAACTGGTGATGCCCTGGTCAAGGCAGGCCTCGATCTTGCGCTGGACATGGCCGGGCGAGGTATCGAGATCGTCGGCGAGCCGCCACATCCCGTAGACGAGCCGCGACAGGGACAGCGTATCGTTCAGGGCGATGGTCTGCATCAGCGGCGCTCTCCGATGCCAAGCGGGGTTGCAGGGGTCGATGCGGGAACGCGGCCATATTCATGCGGCAGCGAGCAGGTCTTCAGGTCCGGCAGCACCAGCTTGCCGACATAGTCGCATTCTTCCAGATGCGGATAGCCGGAGAAGATGAAGGCGCGCATGCCCATCTTCCGGTAGGCCTCGATCTCGCTGAGGATCTGGTCCGCCGAGCCGACCAGCGCCGCGCCGCAGCCCGACCGGGCCCGGCCGACGCCGGTCCACAGATGCGGCTCGATGAAGCCCTCCATGTCGGCGAGGTCGCGGTTGCGGGCCTGGCGGGCGACGCCGAGCGAGCCGGCATCGAGCGCCCGCTCGCGGATTTCCGTGCCCTGCGCGTCGTCGAGCCGGGAGACCAGCTCGCGGGCGAATTCGCGCGCTTCCGCCTCCGTCTCCCGCACGATCATATGGACCCGCAGGCCGTAGTCGAGCGTGCGGCCATAGGTTTCCGCCCGGGCGTTCACCGTTAGCATGCGCTGCTTGAGGTCCTCACGGGTTTCCGGCCACATCAGATAGACGTCGCAATGCTGCGCGCATAACTCGACGGCATCGGGCGAATACCCGCCGAAATAGAGCAGGGGGCCGCCGTTCTGCTGATAGGGCCGGGCCGGATCGGTGCTCAGGCCGGAGAACTGGTAGATCGCGCCGGTATAGTCGATCGTCTCGCGCGTCCAGGCCTGGCGCAGGATCTCGACCACCTCGCGTGAGCGCTGGTAGCGGTAGTGGCTGTCTTCTTTCTGGCCGGGAAAGTCCGAGCTGATAATGTTGATCGTCAGCCGGCCCTCGAGCATGTGATCGAGCGTCGCGATCGTGCGGGCCAGCATGATCGGCTGCATCTCGCCGCAGCGCACGGCGGCCAGCAGGTTCATCCGCTCGGTGATCGGCGCGCAGCCGGCAACGAAGCTCAGCGTGTCCTGGCCGACCTGATAGGAGGAGGGGCACAGGATGTTGCGGAAGCCGTGGCCCTCGGCCCGCCTGACGATGTCCGAGCAATGCGCCCAGCTCGACCGCAGCGCCCCGTCGGGGACGCCGAGATAGCGGTAGTCGTCCGAACACAGCGCCGCGAACCAACTGATCTCGGCGGCGTCCAGATCCTGGCTGGTAACGGGAACGATGCTCATCGGATAGCGATACTCATCGGATGACGTTCAGGGGCCCCTTGCTTTCCCCGATTAGAGCAGGCAGTTTGATCTAAATCAATGGTATATCAATCCGCACTTTCGACTCGACACCAACCACCCCGCGCTCCCCCGACATGCCGCCGGACTCATCCGATCAGGACACCTTCATTCCGCTGCCGGTCTATATGCAGATCGCCGAACTGCTGGTCCGCGAGATCAAGGCGGGGCGGCTGGTCGACGGCGAGCGGCTGCCCACCGAGCGCGCCATGGCCGCGCAATACGGCGTGTCGGTCGCAACGCTCAGGAAGGCGCTCGCCAGGCTCACCGACCAGGGCCTGCTGGAGCGCCGCCAGGGATCGGGCAACTACATTCGCGCGAGTGGGAAAGACGATTCCATTTATGCGCTTTTCCGCCTGGAGCGGCCGGATGGCGGTGGTTTGCCGACCACGCGCCTGTTGTCTTTCGCAACGATCCCGAAGCCGGCCGATCTGCCCGCTTTCGGCGCCGGGCGGACCGGTCACCGGTTCCGCCGGCTGCGTTGTCTCGATGCCGTCCCGATCGCGCTGGAGGAGATCTGGCTCGATGGCTCCGTGGCCGAAACAATCGATCCGGCCCAGGTCTCGCAATCGCTCTACCACTTCTATCAGACGAGCCTGGGCTTATGGATCACCCGCGCCGAGGACTGGGTCGGTGTCGCGCCGGTGCCGGACTGGCGGGTGGATCAATTCTCTCTCGGGCCCGGGGCGCCGGCCGGATTCATCGAGCGGTTCGGCTGGTCGCAGGAGGGCGCCCGTGTTGAATATTCGCGCACCTGGTTCGACCCTGAGCGGGCCCGCTACGTCGCGCGGTTGAAATAGGGGACGGGATCGTGGCGACGCATTACGGACTGATCGGCTGCGGCATGATGGGCCAGGAGCACCTGCGCAACATCGCGCTGATGGAGGACGCGCGCGTCTTGGTGATCTACGAGCCGGATGCCGGCATGAGGCAGGCCGCCGCGCCGTTTGCCCCGGAGGCGGTTTTCGTCGACAGTCTGCCGGCGCTTCTCGACCACCGCCCGCTCGACTGCATCGTCATCGCCAGCCCCAACCATTGCCATGTCGACCAGTTGGAGCGGATCGGCGCCAGCGTGTCGCTGCCGCTGCTGGTCGAGAAGCCGCTGTTTACCGATCCCGGTGACCTAGCCCGCATCCGCGTCTTTCAGCGCGCCTACCGGGCGCCGGTCTGGGTGGCGATGGAATATCGCTACATGCCGCCGCTTGCCCGGTTCATCGATGAGGTCGAGGCGGCAACGGGCGGCATCAGGATGCTGAGCGTCCTGGAGCACCGCTTTCCGTTCCTGAAGAAGGTCGGTGACTGGAACCGGTTCAACGCCAATTCCGGCGGCACGCTGGTCGAGAAGTGCTGCCATTTCTTCGACCTGATGCGCCTCATCCTGAAGTCGGACCCGGTCCGCGTCATGGCGAGCGCGGGGCAGGAGGTGAACCACTTCGACGAGGTCTATGACGGCAGGCGGCCGGACATCTGGGACTGCGGCTATGCGATCGTTGATTTTGCCAACGGCGCCCGTGCGATGCTCGAATTGTCGATGTTCGCTGAAGGGGCCGAGTATCAGGAGGTCGTCCATGCCGTCGGGCCGACCGGCAAGCTTGAGGTCAAGATACCGGGGCCGGCGCGGCTGTGGTCGGGCGGTCCGAACCGCCGGCCGATCCCGCATCTCATTCGAAGCCCGCGTGGGCGTTGCGACCCGGTGCGTATCGATACGCCGATCGACGACACGATCCTTAATGCCGGCGACCACAACGGCTCGACCTATTATCAGCACCTGAAGTTCCGGCAGGTCGTTACCGGATCCGGCTCGGTCGAGGTGAGCCTGGACGACGGCGTGTGGGCAGTGCTGATGGGGCAGGCAGCGCAGAAATCGGCGGAGACGGGGGAGGCGGTGGCGCTTTAGTTGGGCGGCCGGGCATCGCTTTGACCGGCATCGAGCCGGTCGAAGGCGTTCCAGCCCCGCTCACCCGTTCGCGGCAACCCGCCTGTCCTCCGCCGCGAGCGCCGCGATCATCTCCGCCGTCCGCAGATAATGATCGCGCAGCAACTCCACCGCTCCATCCGCGTCACGCTCCAGCGCCGCTGCGGCGATTGCCGCGTGTTCGGCTTTCAGATCCCGCTTAGAGCGCGATTTCGGCGCGCTGATGACGGGGTTGCGATAGCGCTCGGATTCCACATAGAGCGTCTCGAAGATGTCGAGCAGCGTGCGCGACCCGCAGCCGATGATCAGCGCGCGATGGAAGTCGTGGTGCCGCCGCTCCAGCGTCCGCAGTTCGGCCTCGTCGCCCGGCCCGGCGCGCCCGGCCTGCAGTTCCAGCGCGTGCAGGGCTGCGACGATGCCGGTCTCCCAGTCGTCGCCACCGCTCGCGATCGACCGGCGCAGCGCCTCGGTCTCGATCAGGATGCGGGTGTCGGTCGTGTCGCGCATTTCGCTCAAGGAGAGCGGCGCCACCCGGAAGCCGCGCAGGGCTTCGGAGACCACCAGCCGCTCGGCCTGCAGCCGGGTCAGCGCCTCGCGCAGCGGCGAAAAGCCCATGCCGTAGCGCTCGCGCAGCTGCGCCAGCCTGAGCGGCTGGTCCGGTTCGTATGCACCGCGCACGATGTCCCAGCGCAGCGCGTCATAGGCCTTTCTGGCAAGCGTCATAGGGGTCTCCTGCCGAAAACCTATCGCGCGAACGGCAGCGCGTTCAACATAAATTTTCGAAAATATCATTGCTTTCGAAAATAGCGCCTCCTACACTCGTGCACGGATGTCTTGCCAGGGAGGTCGCCGATGTCGAAGCCGCGCGAGAATTACCGCGAGGATGTCGCTGGACGGGCGAATGTCGCGGATACCCCGGAGCTGCTCGCCTATTACGACGAGCTTGAGAAATATGACGCCGCCGCGCTGTGGACGGTCGCCAACAAGATCGAGCCATGGGAGCCGGCGAGCGCCTCCGTGCCCGTGCTGTGGCGCTACCGCGACCTGCGCGACCATGTGCTGCGCTCCGTCGATCTGGTCACGCCGGAAGAGGCCGGCCGCCGCGTCATCTATCTGAACAATCCCGGCCGCACCGATGTCGCCGCCGCGGTCGGCTGGCTCTATGCCGGCCTGCAGGTGATGCATCCGGGCGAGGCCGCCTCCGCCCACCGCCATTCGGCGAGCGCCATCCGCTTCATCATGGAAGGCGAGGGCGCCTACACGATCGTCGACGGCCACAAGATGACGCTCGGGGCCAATGATTTCGTGCTGACGCCGAACGGGACATGGCACGAGCACGCGGTTTCGGCCGACGGCACGCCCTGCATCTGGCAGGACGGGCTCGACATCCCCTTCGTCAACGCCATGGAGGCGAATTTCTACGAGGTCCATCCCGACCTCGCCCAGGCCGTCGCCCATGAGGTCGACGACATGACCAAGACCTGGGGCAATCCCGGGCTGACGCCGATCGCGCCCAACGGCAAGCGATGGGAAAAGGGTTACAGCCCGATGTACAAATACGAGTGGGAGCCGACCTACGATGCTCTCAACCGCTATGCTGACTGCACGGACGGCTCGCCCTTCGACGGCGTGCTGATGGAATACGTCAATCCGGTCACCAACGGGCCGGTCATGCGGACGATGGGGGCGTCGATGCAGATGCTCAGGCCCGGCGAACGGACCCGGGCGCATCGCCACACCGGCAGCTATCTCTACCATGTCGCCAAGGGCGAGGGCTTCTCGATCATCAACGGCAGGCGCTTCGACTGGACCGAGCACGATATCTTCTGCGTGCCGTCCTGGGCCTGGCACGAGCATGGCAACGGCTCCGACAGCGACGATGCCTGTCTGTTCTGCCTGTCCGACCTGCCGGTGATGCGGGCGCTCGGCCTCTATCGCGAGCAGGCCTTCGGCGAGAATGACGGCCAGCAGCCCGTAACGGCATGACATCCGCAATCAGGTGAGACCAACGTGAAACTGGCAACCTTCCGAAGCAATCCCGAGGCGCCGGCGCGGCTCGGCGTCATCCATGATGATCTGATGATCGATGTCGGCCTGCTGGGCAACGTGTTCGGCGAGCCGCTACCCGACCGGATGCTCGATTTCATCGATACCGGCCGGCCGGGGCGCGAATCGCTTCGCTCGATCCTGGAGGATATCGACGGCATGCCGCCGGTCGGCACCGCGACCGATATCGGCAACGTCACGCTGCTCGCGCCGATCCCCAAGCCGCGCAAGAACATCTTCGGCATCGGCCTGAACTATGTCGAGCATGTCGAAGAAAGCGCCAAGGCGCTCGACACGGCCAAGGATCTGCCGACCGAGCCGGTCGTCTTCTCCAAGCCGCCCACCGCCGTGATCGGCCCCGGTGATCCGATCGGCCACAACAGCGCGATGACCGGCCAGCTCGACTGGGAAGTGGAAATGGCGGTGATCATCGGCTCGACCGCCCGCCGGATCGACAAGGCCGATGCGCATAAACATGTCTTCGGCTATTCGGTGATGAACGATATCTCCGCCCGCGACAACCGCCGCGCCGGCCAGTGGATCTTCTCCAAGGGCATGGACAGCTACGCGCCGTTCGGACCGGTGATCGTGACGGCCGACGAGATCGAAGATCCGCAGGCGCTCGATCTCTGGCTGACCGTGAACGGCGTCGAGAAACAGCGCTCCAACACCCGCCACATGCTGTTCAAGGTCGATCATCTGATCGCCGACATTTCCACTGGCATCACGCTGGAGCCCGGCGATATCATCGCGACTGGAACGCCCTCCGGCGTCGGCGCCGGCCGGGACCCGCAGGAATGGCTGAAACCCGGCGACGTTGTTGAGGCGACGGTCGAGGGGATCGGCACCCTGCGCAACCCGGTGGTCAACACGGCGGTTTGAAGTCTAACGGAGACGCCCAATTGCAATTCGATCTCGATCAGCTTGAGACGCCGATCGTCTACAAGCTCATGTCCGCCTGCGTGTTCCCGCGCCCGATCGCCTGGGTGACGACGCAGAACGCCGCAGGCAGCGTCAATGCGGCGCCCTACAGCTTCTTCAACGCGATGGGCTCGGCCCCGCCGACCCTTGCGGTCGGGCTGCAGGCCGATCCCGAGCGCGGCTTCAAGGATACTGCGAAGAATATCCTGGAAAACGGTGAATTCGTTGTCAATCTGGTCTCCGAGAAACTCGCCGAGGCGATGAACGTCACCGCCGTCGACGCGCCCAACGGGATCGACGAATTACAGCTTGCCAGGCTCGGCACCACGCCGTCGTCGCATGTGGCGCCGCCGCGCATCGCATCGGCACCGGTCGCGTTCGAATGCGTCTCGCTGACGGCGCTCGTCACCGGCCCGTGCCAGACGATCGCGATCGGCCTCATCAAGGCGATCCATGTCGACGAAGCTTACGTGAAGGACGCCGAGCGGGGCCATCTGTCGACGCTTGATATCGGCCTTGTCGGGCGGACCTTCGCAAGCGGCTATGTGCGTACCACCGACCGGTTCGATCTCGACCGGCCGAATTGGCAGTCCTGGTCGGCGGAGCACCCGGACTGGCAAACGGGCGGCGGTGGAAGCTGATATGGCGGGTTGTTGACATGGCAGGCGGGGACACCGGGCTCGAGCGGGTCGTCTATGCTCATCTCGACCGGGATGCCCTGGACCTCCAGCTTTCGCCGAGCCGCAGCGCCAAGGATGCGATCGGCGTCCTGCAGCGCCACGAGCAGGACACCGCGCGCCTGTGGGATGATCCGGCGCTCGAAACGATCCGCGATGTTGCCTGCGGCCCGGCTGCCGATGGTCTCGAGGCCTGGCTCGATATCGTCCGGCCGGCGGGCGAGGGCCCCTTTCCCTGTCTCGCCTTCATCCACGGCGGCTTCTGGCAGGAGGGGTCGAAGGCCGGCTCCGGCTTCGCCTCCCGCGACCTGGCGGAGCGCGGCTGGGCCACCGCGCTGATCGGCTACACGCTGACGCCTCAGGCGCGTCTGCCCGAAATCGTCGCGGAAATCGCGCAAGCGGTTCTCCATCTCCACGACAACGCCGCCGACCTGAAGATCGACCCCCGGCGGCTCGTGCTTGCGGGTCACTCGGCCGGCGGCCATCTTGCCGCGACGATCCTGGCGGGACTGGGCGGCGACCGCGCCGCCGGCACGGTTTGCGGTGCGATCCTGATATCGGGCGTCTACGACCTGGCGCCCGTCGCCGCGTCCTATGTCAACGAACTGGCGGGCATCGAGCCGGGCGAGGTCGACGCGCTTTCGCCGCTGCTCTTTTCCCCGGTGCGGGACGTCCCGGTCCGCGTGCTGATCGGCGCCGACGAGCCGGATGCCTTCCAGCGCCAGTCCGATGCCCTCCACGCGGCCTGGGCGGCGTATCTCGCGGACGTGACGTTGAGCCGGGTCGCCGGTCGCGACCACTTCGACATCCTCGATACGCTTGCCGGCCAGGCCCTGGCCGTCTTCGCGGGCGACTAGCCTCAGATCATTGCGCGGACCGGACTGCGAAATGGTCATGACGGGTTGGCTTCTCGCGTCCACTTGGTTTATCCAGAAGCGCGAATGCGCTGCAGCATTGGTCGCGACCATGGCTTATGCGGTGTTCGGGGGCGATCGACAGGGAATGTGCGGCGCGTGCACGTCTGGCATTTTTTGCCGGTATTTCAGACTGAATGACCGTTGCCGGACATCGGTCCAGCGGCAGAGCCGTCGTGCCGGATTTTCGCGACGGATGGGAGGACTTCGACGATGAAGATTGGCGCACCCAGGGAGCTGCACGAGGGCGAGGCGCGCGTGGCGATGACGCCCGAGAGCGCGGCCCAGCTCCAGAAACTGGGCTATGAATGCCTTGTCGAATCCGGCGCCGGCGCGGCTGCCGGGTTTTCCGATGCCGCCTACGAGGCGATCGGCGTCAAGGTCTACAAGACCCCGGCGCCGCTGTGGAAGGCCGCCGACATCGTCATCAAGGTCCGCCCGCCGGAAGGTCCTGAACTGAAGCGGCTGACCAAGGACAAGCTGCTGATATCGTTCTTCAATCCCGCCGAGAGCGAGGAGGCGATGCAGCAGGCCGCCAAGCAGGGCGGCAACGTCATCGCCATGGAGATGGTGCCGCGCATCTCGCGCGCCCAGAAGATGGACGCCCTGTCCTCGATGGCCAATATCGCCGGCTACCGGGCGGTGATCGAGGCCGGCAACAATTTCGGCCGCTTCTTCACCGGCCAGGTGACGGCGGCCGGCAAGGTGCCGCCGGCCAAGGTGCTGGTGGTCGGCGCCGGCGTCGCGGGCCTTGCCGCGATCGGCACCTCAACGAGCCTCGGCGCGATCACCTATGCCTTCGACGTGCGGCCTGAAGTCGCCGAGCAGATCGAGTCGATGGGGGCGGAATTCGTCTTCCTCGATTTCGAGGAAAGCCAGCAGGACGGCGCTGCGACCGGTGGCTATGCCGCTCCGTCGAGCCCCGAGTTCCGCGAAAAGCAGCTTGAGAAGTTCCGCGAGCTGGCGCCCGAGATGGACATCGTCATCACCACGGCGCTGATCCCGGGCCGGCCGGCGCCGAAGCTCTGGCTGAAGGACATGGTCGAGGCCATGAAGCCGGGCTCGGTCGTGGTCGATCTCGCCGCCGAGCGCGGCGGCAACTGCGATCTGACGGTCGCCGACGAGAAGATCGTCACCGACAACGACGTCACGATCATCGGCTATACCGACTTCCCCTCGCGCATGGCCGCCCAGTCCTCGACGCTCTACGCCAACAACGTCCGCCACATGATGGCCGACCTGACGCCGGAGAAGGACGGCGTGGTCGTCCAGAACATGGAGGACGACGTCATCCGCGGCGCAACCGTCGTCCATGACGGCGAGATCACCTATCCGCCGCCACCGCCCAAGGTGCAGGCGATCGCCGCGCAGAAGCCCAAGGACAAGCCGAAGGAACTGACCCCGGAGGAGAGGAAGGCGCAGGAAGCCGCCGCCTTCCGCGAGGCGACCCGCTTCCAGATCCAGATGCTTGTCGGCGGCGGTATTCTGATGTTGATCCTCGGTGCCTTCGCGCCGGCGAGCTTCATGTCGCATTTCATCGTCTTCGTGCTGGCCTGCTTCGTCGGCTTCCAGGTCATCTGGAACGTCTCGCATGCCCTGCACACGCCGCTGATGGCGGTCACCAACGCCATTTCGGGCATCATCATCATCGGTGCGCTGTTGCAGATCGGCTCGGGTCACTGGCTGGTCGTGGTGCTGGCGGCGATATCGGTGCTGATCGCATCCATCAACATCGTTGGCGGCTTCATGGTCACGCGCCGGATGCTCGCCATGTTCCAGAAGTCTTAAAGGGGGGCGATCATGGGCATCGGTATCGTTTCGGCGGCCTATATCGCCGCCACCGTTCTCTTCATCCTGAGCCTTGGCGGCCTGTCCAACCAGGAAAGCGCCAAGCGCGCCGTCTGGTACGGCATCGTCGGCATGGCGATCGCGGTCTTCGCCACCATCTTCGGGCCGGACAGCGGCAACTACCTGGTCCTGATCATCATGATGGTGATCGCAGCCGTCATCGGCGCCTATGTCGCCGGCCGGGTGCAGATGACCGAGATGCCGCAGCTTGTCGCGGCCCTGCACAGCTTCGTCGGTCTCGCCGCCGTGTTCATCGGCCTGAACGCCGATTTCGAGCTCCATTCTGTCCTGGCGATGGACGAGGCCACGCGCGAGACGCTCACGGGCTTTGCCAAGAAGCTCGCGCAGAAGGACGGTGCCGAGATCGCCATCCTGAAGGTCGAGGTGTTCCTGGGCATCTTCATCGGCGCGATCACCTTTACCGGCTCCGTCGTCGCCTTCGGCAAGCTTGCCGGCAAGATCGACGGCAAGCCGAAGAAGCTGCCCGGCGGGCACATGTGGAACGCCGTCTCGGCGGCCGCCTGCCTTATCCTCGGCATCGCCTATATCGCCGGCGCCGGCGTCTGGACGATGGTGCTGGTGGCGATCATCGCGGGCTTCATCGGCTGGCACCTGATCATGGGCATCGGCGGCGCCGACATGCCTGTCGTCGTCTCGATGCTGAACTCCTATTCGGGCTGGGCGGCCGCCGCGATCGGCTTCACGCTCGGCAACGACCTGCTGATCGTCACCGGCGCGCTGGTCGGCTCATCGGGCGCGATCCTGTCCTACATCATGTGCCGGGCGATGAACCGTCACTTCGTCAGCGTCATTCTCGGCGGCTTCGGCGGCGATGGCGGCCCGGCGATGGAGATCGACGGCGAGATGGTCGCGATCGACGCCGACAGCGTCGCAGCCGCGCTTGAGGACGCCGACAATGTCATCATCGTTCCAGGCTACGGCATGGCGGTCGCCCAGGCGCAGCAAAGCGTCAGCGAACTGACCAAGCGGTTGAGGGCCAAGGGCAAGACGGTCCGTTTCGGCATCCACCCTGTCGCCGGTCGCCTGCCCGGCCACATGAACGTGCTGCTGGCCGAAGCCAAGGTGCCCTACGACATCGTCCTGGAGATGGATGAGATCAACGACGATTTCCCGGAAACGGACGTCGCGATCGTCATCGGCTCCAACGACATCGTCAATCCGGCCGCCCAGGAAGACCCGAACTCGCCGATCGCCGGCATGCCGGTTCTGGAAGTGTGGAAGGCCAAGCAGGTCTTCGTGTCGAAGCGCGGCCAGGGCACCGGCTATTCCGGCATCGAGAACCCGCTGTTCTACAAGGAGAACACGCGGATGTTCTACGGCGATGCCAAGGCGAGCCTCGATCAGTTGCTGACGATCATAAGCTAGCCGACGATGCTCTGAACGGTGCGGCCGACCGGCCGCCCTTCTTCCATCTCCCATTGTCCGCCCCAGGGGTCGATCCAGTAGAAGAACCGGATCGGAAAGGGCGTCAGCTCCTCGGGCTCGTGATCCTGGCCGAGAATGGTGATCTCCCGGCCGCGCTTCGACCAGACGTCCTGCTGGGCGCGTATGAAGTGATAGGCCGTGACGGCATCGGAGACCTCGACGGCGATGTGGCGGACGCCGCCCAGATCGTTGGTGGCGCGGCGGTGGATCGTCTGGTCGCCCCTCGGATGGTGATACCGGAACAGCTCCAGAAAGACGCCGATCCCCGGGTGCTTCAGAAAGCGGATATCGACATCGACGCGCCCGTCGTCGAAGCCGGCATTGCGCGCGAAGGTGGCCAGATCGACGCGCGGATAGGTCATCGGTCCGTCGGGGTTCGCCGCCGGCTCGAAGCCGAGGACGGTTTCATAGAACTCGGCTGCGACGTCGACATCGTCGACGATGAAATTGATATGGGAGAACGCGACAATGTCGCGTCCGGGCTGAAACGAGGCCATTGCATACTCCGGCAGAGCAGGTGGTCGGTCCCAATCGTAACAGAGGCAACACCGCAAAGACATGGCGCGCGCGGCGCCCGGCCGTTAATCGGATCGTCACGCCTGCCGGCTACAGACGATATCGTCAGCAGCCTTCCGGGGCTGACACCTTCAGCGGTCGCGGCGGGGCGCGCCGCTGTTTTTTGTCCCGTTGCGGGCGTGCCGGGAGGGGGGAGGCAGCCTGTTGATGGAAGAAGCCGTCCGCGACGCGGGATCACGCATGACGTTCACACATCTGAAAATTCGGGAAGCCACTCCGGAGGACTATCCGCATATCGCCGCCCTTCAAGCGCGCAGTTGGCAAGTGCATTACGGCGCTGAACTTCCCGAAGACCGGCTCCATGGCGATATTCAGGACAGTCTTATGGAGAAGTGGCTGGCCTACACGCCGCGGGCGGGCAAGATGCTCCTGACCGCCCGGGCGGCGACAGGCGACGAAACCCTGCTTGGCTTCTGCGCCGTCCTGCCCAGGCCCGACCCGTATGTCGACAACCTGCACGTGTCGGCGGAGGCCCAGCGCCAGGGCGTCGGGCGGGCGCTTCTTGCCGAAACGGCGTCTCGTCTGCTGGCTGCCGGGCAGACCTGTCTTTCCCTAACGGTGCTCAAGAGCAACGCGCGCGCCCGCGCCTTCTACGCCGCGCTCGGGGGTGTCGAAGGGGAGGAGATGACCGAGATATTCTGTGACGTCGAGGTTCGAACCATCCCGGTCGCCTGGGCCGATGTGTCGGCGCTGGAACGCCTGTCCGACAGGCAGATGTGAGCCTTTATGCGGGATTGGTCAAAACGCCAGTTGCGGCCGATCGCCTGAATCGCTAAGGAAATCGTTGAATTCTGACCGTCGGGGTATAGCTCAGCCTGGTAGAGCACCGGCTTTGGGAGCCGGGGGTCGCAAGTTCGAATCTTGCTGCCCCGACCAAACGGCAGATGGCCTTGCGGGGCCTGTTGACGCCTGTGAAGCGGAACGGAGAGCTTGAACCCATGCCGGCGCGTATCTACCGACCCGCCAAGACGGCGATGCAATCAGGCAAGGCGAAGACCCACGACTGGCGCCTCGACTTCGAGCAGGAAGTGCCGCGCAGCATCGAGCCGCTGATGGGCTACACCAGCTCTGCCGACATGCGCCAGCAATTGCGCCTGAGCTTCCCGACAAAGGAAGCCGCCATCGACTATGCCAAGGCGAACGGCATTCCCTATACCGTTGCCGAGGCGCATGATCCCAAGCGCCGCAAGATCGCCTATGCCGACAATTTCCGTTTCGACCGTGTCGGCCAGTGGACCCACTAGCGCCTCCAATGGCCCCGTAGCTCAGCTGGATAGAGCACCGGCCTTCTAAGCCGATGGTCGCAGGTTCGAATCCTGCCGGGGTCGCCAATAATTTCAAGGGGTTACGGGCTAGCCCGTTTGTGAAAAGTCTGAACTTTGCCGGTGAGTTCAGACTTTTTGTTTATTTTCCGTTCCCCTTGCGCAGCCGATCGCGGCTGCACCTTGGCGGACTGCAAGTCGAGGAAAACCGGCCACGCGAGGCAGTCAAAGTTTCGAGCTTTGAAAAACAAGATTGATATGTCAAACATCTGCACATCAGCGAATCCCGTCTGGGGAATGTCGGATTTTGTGCAGGGGAAATGCCAATGTCGAAATTTGCTGCCGTCGTTCTTACCGCCGCTCTCGTCCTCGCGCCCGCCGGCGCTGGTGCAGCCTGCAAGTTGAAAGACCTGAAGGGCAATTGGGTCGCCTATTCAACCGGAATTGACGCTGATTCGGCCAACTGGTCCACTTGCTACCTGCGGATAAACGGGAAAGGTAAAATCACGAAGTCAAGCTGTGGCGATAGCGACGGGACTGAGCCCAAGCTGACGAACGGAAGTTTCAAGATGCCGGACAGGAAGCTCTGCTCCTACACCGCGTCCTTCAATTTCGAGGGTGTCAAGAATGTCGTTGAGCACGGGACCCTCGCCGAAGACAAGGCGACCGGAAATGGTGTCGGCACTTTTCCGGGCGGCATCTTCATATTCAGCCTGACCAAAGTGGCGGCCTTCCCGTAAGGGTCCTCCGGCACGGGACTCCACGCCGACAGCGTCAATAGGCGATCGCCGGCAGCCACAGCGCGATCTCGGGAAACAGCCAGACCAGCGTCAGCCCGATAAGCTGGAGCGCGACGAAGGGCGCGATGCCGCGATAGATCTGGCCGGTCGTCACATCCGGCGGCGCGGTGCTCTTCACATAGAACAGCGCCATGCCGACCGGTGGCGTCAGGAAGGACGTCTGCAGGCAGATCGCGATCAGCATCGCCACCCAGACCGGGTCGAAGCCGAAGGAAATGACGACCGGTACCGTCAGGGGCGCGACGATCAGGACGATTTCCATCCAGTCGAGAACGAAGCCGAGCAGGAACACGGTCAGCAGCACCACCGCCAGGATGCCCTCCGGCGACAGCGGCAGGGCGGCCAGTGCGCCCTCGATGACCTCGTCGCCGCCATAGCCGCGCAGCACCACCGAAAAGCAGCTCGCGCCGAAGATCAGCGCGAACAGGAAGGCCGTGGTCTTCGCCGTCGCCTGGCTCACCTCGCGCAACGTCTGGCGGGTAAGGCGCCCGTCGAGTGCCGCGAGGATCGTCGCCCCGAGTGCCCCGACACCCGAGGCTTCCGTCGGCGAGGCGATGCCTAGGAAGATCGAGCCGAGCACGGCCGCCATCAGCGCGACCGGCGGGACGAGTGCCCGGATCAGCGCGCGCCCCGCCCCTGGACCGGCATCTGGACCGGTGTCCGGATCGGCGTCCGCGGCCTTGCGCGGCGCGACACCCGGCCGGAGCGCGGCGAGGATAACGATATAAGCGGCATAGAGCAGGGCGAGCAGGGCACCGGGCAGGATCGCGGCCATGAACAGGTCGCCGACCGACAGGCGGAGTTGATCGCCCATCACGATCAGCATGATCGACGGCGGGATGAGGATGCCAAGGCAGCCGGACGCCGCGACGGTTCCCAGGCTGAACGGCACGTCGTAGCCGGCCCGCCGCAGCGCCGGCAGGGCAACGGTGGCAAGCAGCACGACCGAGGCGCCGATGATGCCCGTGGAGGCGGCCAGCACCAGGCCGATCAGCACCACCCCGACGCCGAGCCCGCCGGGCACGGCGCGCAAGACGCCGGACATCGCGTCGAGCAGCCGTTCGGCGACGCCGGACTTCTCCAGCATGTAGCCCATGAACACGAACATCGCGATCGGCACGAGGCTGTAATTCGACAGCGTCGAGAAGATGCGGTCGGTCGCAAAGCCGATGAAATTGCTGCCCGCCAGCACCTTGATGCCGAACAGCGGCAAGAGGTCGCCGGTCAGCGCGAACAGGACACCGACGCCGCCGAGCACGAAGGCGACCGGATAGCCCGCGAACAGCCCGGCGGCGAAGGCTGCGAACATCGCGATGACGAAGACGACGTCCTGGCTCACCGGGCTTGGCCCCCCGGTCTGGGCTGCGGCCTGGAGGGCGATCTGGGGCGGGCAAGGACCGACAGGCTCCTGAGGATTGCCGAGACGCCCTGCAGGGCCAGCAGCGCGAAGCCCGCGAACAGGCAGAACTTGATGACGTAGCGCGCCGGCAGGCCGCTCGGCATCGGCGATCCCTCACCGATCGAGAACGAGTAGAGGAAATTGCCGTAGGCGAACCAGGCGATGCCGGTGACGAAGGGCAGAAGCAGCACGACGCCGCCGATCAGTTCGACCCACGCCTTGCGCCGCCGCGAAAAGCCGGCATGCCAGACATCGACGCGCACATGCACGTCATCACGATAGGCATAGGCCAGGCAGCCGAGCACCACCACGGCATTGATGTGCCACTGCACCTCCTCGAGCTCGACGAGCCCGAGGCCGAAGCCGTAGCGCAGCGCGACATTCAAAACGATTACGGCCATCAGAACCGGCAAAAGCCAGGAAGACGCGCGCCCGACCGAGACGGTCAACCGGTCGATCCGATCGGCAATCCGGACAAGCGCGCGCATCCCGGGAGGTCCTGCTTCAGGCGGCTGATGAGCGGATCGGCAGCGGTCGGGTCAGTTCGACCGCGCCGCCGACCAATTGGCGTTGGCGGCCCGATAGGCGGTCAGCGACTCGTGCACCCGCTTGAAATCGGCATCCTTTTCCGCCTGTTCGGCCATGACCTCGTCGGTCGCCGCCCGGAACGCCTCGATCAGGTCCGGCGGGAAGTGCCGGATTTCGACGCCGTTCTCCTTGAAGCCGGCGATCGCCTCGGCGTTCTCGGTGAGCGTCGAGGTGACGCCCCACATCATCGTCTCGCGGCAGGCCAGTTCGATCAGCGCGCGCTGGGCGTCGCTCATGGCGTCCCACTTCGCCTTGTTGATGATCAGTTCGTTGATCGCGGCGGGCTGGTGCCAGCCGGGCACGTAATAGTTCTTCACGATCTTGTCGAAGCCGACGATCTTGTCGATTGCCGGCATCGAGAATTCGGTGCCGTCGATGACGCCGCGCTCGAGATTGGGATAGATGTCGCCGCCCGACAGCAGCACGACCGAGGCGCCCATCTTCTTCATGACTTCGCCGGCCAGGCCCGCAAAGCGCAGCTTCAGGCCTTCGATATCCGCTTTCGAGTTGATCTCGTTCTTGTACCAGCCGCCCGATTCGGATTCCATCAGGCCGCACGGCACGGTCACGACGCCCTGCTTGGCGTAGATCTCGCGCCAGATGTCGAGACCGCCGCCATTGTAGATCCAGCCGATATATTCAAGCGCGTCGGGCCCGAACGGCACGCCGCCGAACAGCTGCACGGCGGGAAACTTGCCGGCGACATAGAGCGGGCTCGTGTAGCCGGCATCCAGTGTGCCGCGCTGCACGGCGTCGAAGATTTCCAGCGACGGAACCAGCTTGCCAGCATTGTGCAGATCGACCTCGATCGAGCCGCCGGACGCCGCGTTGATCGTGTTGGCGAAATGCTCCGCGTCGCGGCCGCTTGCCGGAAACACGAACGGCCAGGCCGATTGCACCGTCAGGCTGACCGGGTCTTCCGCGCTGGCGCCCGAAACGCCTGCGAGGCCGGCAAGTGAGGCGGCGAAGCCGATGGATAGGATTTTCCGGATCATCTGTTCCCTCTCAACATTTTTGTCGGCGGCCCGGCCATGCTGACGGACCGAGCGATCCTGCGTAACGGGCGACGGCCGCTCCTCCCGTGCCGAGACCCTGACCGCTTTTATAACATAAATTATCTTTTGACAGGGCATTTTTTATCAGTAATTTTTTCTACGCTTTGACAATGCGTGACGTAAGAGGGCCGATTGTCGCCTGACGAGACAGCACAAACCGCGATTGCGGCCCGCGGCCGCGTGGCCCTGGTGACCGGCGCTGCCGCCGGCATCGGCGCGGCCTGCGCGCGCGGACTTGCGGCCGACGGGTTCCGCGGCGCGTTGGCGGATATCGACCGGGCAGGGCTTGATTTGCTCGCCGGCGATATCGGCGCGCCGGCATGCGCGGTCGGCATGGACATTTCCGACGAGAGCGCCGTTCGGGCGGGCTTCGACGCGGCCGAGGTGTGGGGCGGGCCGGTCTCGGTGCTGGTCTGCTGCGCCGGTATCATGTCGGGCGACCGGACTGAGCCGACACCGCTGGACCGGATGGCGCTTGCCGATTGGCAAGGGACCTTTGCGGTCAATGCCGACGGCACGTTCCTCTGCATGCGCGAGATGCTTGGCCGCCGCCGGGCAAGCCCGATCGAAAATGGCCGTATCATCACCCTGTCGTCAGCGGCCGCCCAACTCGGCGGCTATCGCGGCGACGCCGCCTATGTCGCCTCCAAGGCGGCAATCATCGGCCTGACCAAGATCGCCGCCCGGCAGGCCGCCGAATTCGGCATCACCGTTAACTGCGTCGCGCCGGGGCCGGTCGAAACGCCGATGTTCGACCGGATGATGCCGCCCGAAGCGGTTCCAGGCCTCACAGAGCACATCCCGCTCGGCCGCATCGGCGCTGTCGCGGACGTGGCCTCGGCCGTTCGGTTTCTGGCCGGCGCGCAAGCCGGCTGGATCACCGGCGCGACGCTCGACGTCAATGGCGGCTACCGAATGCAATGACGATGGTTTTGATACCCCAACCGTTAGAGCATCGGGCGATACATCAGCTGCATTCTGCTTGTTTGCGCTGTGGCGATCCGGCGGTGAAACGACCGCAGCGCGATGCCGCGCATCGGGCAAGGG
>JANQKY010000053.1 GCA_028280885.1 Tepidamorphus sp. | reverse complement strand
GGTTGGAGCCCGGTGCCAGCGAAGCTGGCAGCGGAAGCACCGCTTCCGCAGGGCGGAAACGCGATGCGTTCAAACGCATCGCTGGGAGCCGAGCGCCGGAGCGGCCGGGTGATGTATTCGGGCAGATAGGCGTGACGTCGGTGACCGGCCGCAACCGCTGACGGGCCCTCACCCGGCCCTTCGGGCCGCCCTCTCCCGCCAAGGGGGAGAGGGTCCGTGCCACGCGGCCCGGTTCCCGCAAACTTGACCTCTTTCCCACAAGGAAAGAGGGAGAACGAGGGTGCCGCAGGACTCTTACCCTCTCCCCTCTGCGGGAGAGGGTGGCCCGAAGGGCCGGGTGAGCGGGCGTGCCCGATCCGCAGACACAGCCCGCTAGTAAATACTCCATACAGTCCGTTATACGCCCTCACCGCACTCGACCCACCGCAGCGGAGCGGCCGCGAAACCTGATGGCAAGCCCTTGCCCGGACAAGCCACCGGTCTGCTAGGGTTCAGGTGTTGAGTCGACTCGACATCAGCGCGAATCCGGCCAAGGGCACCCGTGACCGAGAAGACGAAACCACAGTCGATCCGCTCCGTCGTCGCTGCCGCCAGCGGCAACGCGCTGGAATGGTTCGACTTCACGGTCTACGGCTTCCTGGCGCCGCAGATCGGCAAGCTGTTCTTCCCTGAAGGCGATACGGTCACGGCGACGCTGTCGGCCTTCGCGGTGCTGGCGGTCGGCTATGCGGCCCGGCCGGTCGGCAGCGTCATCTTCGGCCATGTCGGCGACCGCTTCGGCCGCAAGCCGGCGCTGATGGCCTCCGTCCTGATCATGGGCCTGGCCTCGCTGGCAATCGGCCTGCTGCCAACCTATGCGGCGATCGGCGTTGCCGCGCCGATCCTGCTCGTCGCGCTGCGCATCGTCCAGGGGATCGCGGTCGCCGGCGAATACGCCGCCTCCGGCATCCTGATCGTCGAACAGGCGCCGCCCGGCCGCAAGGCCTTCATCGGCGGCTGGATCGCCTTTGCCATGATGATCGGCTGCGTTCTGGGCGCCGCCGTTCCGGCCGCCGTCAACTCCCTCCTCAACGCCGAGCAGGTGGCCGACTGGGGCTGGCGCATTCCCTTCCTCATGGGCAGCGTGGTCGGCGTGACGATTTCCATCTTTCGCCGCCATATCTCCGAGTCGCGGCCGGTTTCGGGTGCGGACGACGAGGCGGCGTCGCCGGTCGTGACCGTGCTGCGCTTCTATCCGCTGCGCATCCTGCGCATGTCGATCCTGCTGATCCCCACCGCGATCATCTATTTCGTGATCTTCGTCTACGCAATCTCCTACCTGACCGACGAGATGCACGAATCCGCCGCCCGCGCGCTCGACATCACCACCATCAACCTGATCGTCATCGCCGTCCTGGCGCCGGTCTTCGGCTGGCTCGCCGACCGGATCGGATTGCGGCCGATCTTCCTGGTCTCCGCGATCGCGACGCTTGTCTTCGCCGGTCCGTTCTGGTGGCTGATGCACCGGCCGGATGCCGGCCTCGTCTTTCTCGGCCAGCTCGGCCTGTCGCTGTTGAATGCCGCGGGATGGGCGCTGTCCATCACCGCCCTGACCCTGATGGCGCCGGCCGCGTTCCGCTGCAGTTCGGTCGCCGTCAGTTACAATGCCTGCATGGCGATCTTCGGCGGCACGACGCCGGCGGTCGCGACCTATCTGGTCAGCCGGACCGGCGACGATTTCGCGCCGGTCTACTACATCCTCATCGCCACGCTCGTGTCGCTGCCGGTAATCCTGCGCTTGCCGAAATCATCCGGCGGGGCCGGTCCTACAACGTAAAGTCGCAAGCCCTATCTATCCCCGTCCGCTGTTCGTGTGCTCTACTTGCGTAAGGCACGCGCTGAAGCGGGTCACGGGAGGAGAAACATGAGCAACGACTATATCATCATCGGTGCAGGATCGGCCGGCTGCGCGGTCGCGGGGCGCCTGAGCGAAAATCCGAACAATTCGGTTCTGTTGATCGAGGCCGGGCCGGTCGACGACAACCAGGCCATCCACGTGCCGGCGGCATTTCCGACGCTGTTCAAGACGCCGCTCGACTGGGACTACATGACCGCCCCGCAGCCCGCGCTGGACGGCCGCTCGCTTTATTGCCCGCGCGGCCGGATGCTTGGCGGATCCTCGTCGATCAACGCGATGGTCTATCAGCGCGGCGCGCCGGCCTGCTACGATCGCTGGAACGGCGGCGGCGTGTCCGGCTGGGGCTGGGCCGATGTCCTGCCCTATTTCAAGAAAGCGGAGAACAACGAGCGCGGCGCCTCCGAGTTCCACGGCGTCGGCGGTCCGCTCAACGTCGCCGAGCTGCGCGATCCCAATCCGCTGTCGAAGGCCTTTGTCGCCGCAGCGGTGGAAGCCGGCTACGACGAGAACACCGACTTCAACGACGGCGACCAGGAAGGCTTCGGGCTCTATCAGGTGACCCAGCGCGGCGGTTTCCGCGGCTCAGCGGCCGTCTCCTATCTGCGTCCGGCGATGGAGCGGGACAACCTGACGGTCGTCACCGGCGCGCAGGTCAACCGGCTGATCGTCGATGGCGGGGCGGTGACCGGCGTCGAATATGAAAAGGACGGCGAGACGGTCGTCGCCGAGGCCGGCGGCGAGGTGATCGTGTCGGCGGGCGCCATCGGCTCGCCGCAGATCCTGATGCTGTCGGGGATCGGCGCCCCGGACCATCTGGGGGCGCACGGGATCGCGGTCCGCCACGATCTGCCCGGCGTCGGCCAGAACCTGCAGGACCATTTCATGGTGCCGGTCGCTCACCATTGCACCCAGCCGATCTCGCTTGCCGGTGCCGCGACGCCCGAGCAGGAGGCGAAGCTTGCCGAGGGCATGGGCCTGCTGACCTCGAATATCGGCGAGGCCGGCGGCTTCGTGACGCTCAATGCGGCGTCCGAGGCGCCCGAGCTTCAGTATCACTTCGCGCCGGGCTTCTTCGTCCTCGACGGCGCCGGCAATCCGGAGGGCCACGGCTTCAGCATCGTCGGTGGCGTGGTCGAGGTGCACAGCGTCGGCCAGTTGACGCTTGCCTCCGCCGATCCGAAGGACAAGCCGGTCGTCGATCCGGCCGCCCTGTCGGACGAGCGTGACATGGACGTCATGCTCGAGGGCCTGAAGATCGGCCGCCGGATCGCGGCCGCGTCGGCCTTCGACGACTACCGGGGCGAGGAGTATCTGCCCGGACCGGCGGTTCAGGACGACGACGGGCTGCGCGCCCATGTCCGCGCCTACACCCAGACGATCTATCACCCGGTCGGCACCTGCAAGATGGGCAGCGACGACATGGCGGTGGTCGACGGGCAGTTGAAGGTACACGGCCTCGCCAACCTGCGCGTCGCCGACGCCTCGATCATGCCGCGCCTGATCAACGCCAACACCAACGCGCCCTCAATCATGATCGGCGAACGCTGCGCCGATTTCGTTCAGGGCCGGACGGCGGCGGAGCGGCAAGCCGAGATGGCTTGAGCGGCTGTTGGGTCGCTGCGGATGTTCGGCGGCGGAGGGTGCTCTTTCCGCCGCCGCAAAGCAACTCAGGTGTCATTGCCGGGCTTGTCCCGGCAATCCATGAACACAGTCGCTTGCGACCACTCTGACGGCGGTGTTCATGGATACCCGGAACTAGCCCGGGCATGACACCGGGAAGGGTGCGAGGCCGGAGCCAGACACTTTTTCCTCGCCCTCCCGGACGGCTGAAGGCCGAGCCGGGATCGGGGAGCGCCGGCCTACTGGGCGAATGCCGGAACGGATGGACTCGAAGGCGAACCGGCTTTGAGGGCGGTGAAAGACAGCCGGCGCTGACTGGCCCTCACCCGGCCCTTCGGGCCGCCCTCTCCCGCCAAGGGGGAGAGGGTAAGTGCCGGTGGCACCTTCGTTCTCAACTCTCTCCTCACGGGAAAGAGTGCGAATTTGCAGGAACCGAGCCGCGTGGCACGCACCCTCTCCCCTAGCGGGAGAGGGTCGGTCCGAAGGACCGGGGTGAGGGGGCGTGGCACGGCCGCTCATCGCGCCGGCATCCTTGCACGGCAACGGTGTCGAGGCCATGCCGTAGCGCCGCGAAGGCGAACCCGACGGACGCAAACACAGGGAGCGCCAATCCCCCGTTACTCGCCGTTCCAGACCGGCCGGTTCGGGTCGAAATGGTTGCGCAGCGGCTGCCAGACATCCGGGTACTTGACCTGCAGCGTCGGCAGTTCGGCGGCATATTTCGTCAGTTGCTGGGGAAAGCGCGTCTCGAACATGAAGGCGATCGTGTTGTCGAGCTTTTCCGGCTTCAGCTCCTTCAGCGACGCCCCGTAGAAGGCATCGGCGTCGGGGCCGTGCGGCAGCATCATGTTGTGCAGGCTCATGCCGCCGGGCACGAAACCCTCCGGCTTGGCGTCATAGACCCCTTCGATCAGCCCCATGAACTCCGACATGATGTTCATGTGATACCAGGGCGGCCGGAAGGAGTCCTCCGCCACCAGCCAGCGCGGCGGGAAGATGACGAAGTCGATATTCGCGGTGCCGGGCTCGGCCGACGGGGCGGTGAGCACCGTGAAGATCGACGGATCGGCATGGTCGTTGCGGATCGGGCCGACCGGCGAATAGTGGCGCAGATTGTATTTATACGGCGTGTAGTTGCCGTGCCAGGCGACCACGTCGAGCGGCGAGTGGTCGATCTCGCTGGCATGGAACTTGCCGCACCACTTGACGATAACCCGGCAGGTCGTCCCGTCCTTCTGCTCGAAGGCGGCGACGGGGGTCAGGAAATCGCGCGGATTGGCCATGCAATTGGCACCGATCGGGCCGCGTTCGGGCAGCGTGAAGGCGCCGCCGTAATTCTCGCAGATATAGCCGCGCGCCTTGTCGTCGCCGTTCAAGAGCACCTTGAACTTCATGCCGCGCGGAATGCCGACGATCTCGCCGGGCGCCGCATCGATGATGCCGAACTCGGTGAAGAAGCGCAGGCGCCCGACCTCCGGAACGATCAGCAACTCGCCGTCGGCGTTCCAGAAATACTCGTCCTCCATGCTCTGCGTCACCGCATAGGTGTGGATCGCGTAACCGACCTGGGTGAAGACGTCGCCGCCGGTCGAGATCGTCCGCAGGCCGGTGAGGAAGGTGCCGGCATCATCCGGGATCGGGGCGGGGTCCCAGCGCATCGGGGCAAGCGGCAGCCCGCTTTCGCCGATCGTCGGCGCGGCGCGCCAGTAGGGCAGGTCGATCTCGCGCATGTCGGAGATGTGCTGGACCGTCGGGCGCATCCGGTAGAGCCAGGAGCGCTCGTTCGACTTGCGCGGCGCGGTGAACGGCGTGCCCGACAGTTGTTCGGCATAGAGCCCGTAGGGGCAGCGCTGCGGCGAGTTCTGGCCGATCGGCAGGGCGCCCTCGATCGCCTCGGTCTCGAAATCGTTGCCGAAGCCCGGCATGTAGCCGTCATTGTATTTCGCCCGGCTCTTGGCGACAACGAAAGTCTGGTTCTGCACGTTCATCGCGGTTTTTCCTCTCGCAGTGTTGCTCCGCTCCCAAAAAACCGTTGGATAACGCGATCGCGGGCGGGGGGCGGTTTGTTGGCAGTGTGTTGGAGGCCGGCAGACGGCGCTCTTGCCGGCGCGTCGATTGCCAAACGACCCCCGCCCCGGTCTTTGCCGGCCGGGTCCGGAGGCTTGAACCTCAATTAGTTTTATTTGTAACAAAATTTCGATCGCGCGCCAATCCCCCGATGCGTTCCCGGATGCGTCTGTCCCGACCGGGAAGCCGAATCCGCCTCGCATCGTGTAAGGTAAGGCTTTAAGCCCCGGCCATAAGGCTCCGTATTTTCGGACGTTCGCGTGCATTGGAGATCGCATGATGGTGTTGAGACTGCCGGCTGTCCTGATCCTCGCCGCCATCCCGATCGCCCTGCCGGCCGTGTTCGCCGGGGCCGAAGAGCGAGCGGAGGTGTCGGTCGATCCGGCGATCTGGCCACGCGCGACATCGCCCTTCAAGGCCGATCCCGACATCGAGGCGCGCATCGCCGACCTGCTGAAGACCTGGACGGTGGAACAGAAGGTCGGCCAGATCATCATGGCCGACATCGCCTCGCTCACGCCGCAGGACGTTGCCGACTATCATCTCGGCGCGGTCCTCAATGGCGGCAACTCCGCGCCGAACGGCGACCTGCGCTCAAGCCCGGCTGACTGGCTCGCCCTGGCCGATGCGTTCTGGGAGGCTTCCGTCGGTCCGGATGGCACGGGCATGCCGGTGCTGTGGGGCACCGACGCGGTACACGGCCATGCCAATGTGGTGGGCGCGACGGTCTTTCCCCACAATATCGGGCTCGGGGCGGCGCATGATCCCGAACTCGTCGGCCGCATCGCGGCGGTGACGGCCAAGGAGGTCGCCGCGACCGGGCTCGACTGGACCTTCGCGCCGACGCTCGCGGTGCCGCGCGATCTGCGCTGGGGCCGGACCTATGAGGGCTATTCGGAGGATCCGCGCATCGTCGCCTCCTATGCGGCGCAAGCCGTGTACGGGCTGCAGGGCGTCCCCGGCACGCCCGGTTTCCTCGGCCCCGACAAGGTGATCGCCACCGCCAAGCATTTCGTCGGCGACGGCGGCACGCGTAATGGCAAGGACCAGGGCGAGACGGTCGCGAGCGAGGAAGAGCTGCGCGACATTCACGCCGCCGCCTACATCCCCGCGATCGAGGCCGGCGTGCAGACGGTCATGGCCTCCTTTTCGAGCTGGCAGGGGGTGAAGACCCATGCCAGCAGGGCGCTGCTCACCGATATCCTGGTCGGCGCGATGGGCTTCGACGGTTTCGTGCTCGGCGACTGGAACGGCCACGGACAGGTTCCGGGATGCACCTCGACCGACTGCCCGAAGGCGCTTGCCGCCGGGATCGACATGTTCATGGCGCCCGACAGCTGGCAGGAGCTCTATGCGACGACGCTCGGCCAGGTCGAGGACGGCACGATCGCGACTGAACGCCTCGACGAGGCCGTCGCGCGCGTGTTGCGGGTCAAGCTGCGCGCCGGCCTTCCGGGCAGGGGCAGGCCGTCCGACCGGCCGCTTGCCGGCGATTTCGACCTGCTCGGCGCGCCCGCCCACCGCGCGCTTGCCCGCGAGGCGGTGCGCAAGTCGCTGGTCCTGTTGAAGAACGAGGACGCCCTGCCGATCGCGCCTGGCACGCGCGTCCTCGTCACGGGCGCCGGCGCCGACGACATGGGGTTGCAGACCGGCGGCTGGACGCTGAGCTGGCAGGGCGACGGCACCACCCGCGAGGATTTTCCCGGCGCCCAGACGATCTACGAGGGCCTGCGCGAGGCAGTCGAAGCCGGCGGCGGCACGGCGGTCCTGTCGCCCGACGGATCCTTCGAGACTGCGCCGGATGTCGCCGTCATCGTGTTCGGCGAGAAACCCTATGCCGAGTTCGAAGGCGACCTGGAGACGATCGAGTGGCGCGGCCACCGGGCGGTCAGCCTGATGCGCGCCCTCCGCGATCGGGGCATTCCTGTCGTCTCGGTATTCCTGTCGGGCAGGCCGATGGTCATGCCCGTCGAGCTCGGTCTGTCGGAGGCCTTCGTCGCCGCCTGGCTGCCGGGCAGCGAAGGGGGCGGTGTCGCCGATCTGCTGATCGCCGGGGCGGACGGCGCGCCGCGCCATGACTTCACCGGGCGCCTGTCCTTTTCCTGGCCGGCATCGCCCGGCCAGGCGGCGATGAACATCGGCGATCCGGACTACGCGCCGCTCTATCCCGTCGGCTACGGGCTGACCTATGCCGGCGCCGACTGATCCTCCTGGGCCGGCACCAGGATCGGCTCGATCAACGTCAGAGCGGGGGCATCGTCGCCGCCGTCGAGGTGACCATAGGCCTCCTCGATCAGCGCGTTGGCGCGCTGGCGGATCATGTCGACGGGAAAGCGCAGCAGCATGCCGAACGGGTCATAGTCGTAGCAGCCGATGACGCAGTCGCGGATCTCCGTTTCGGGCAGCGCGCCCAGATAGGCGATCACGCCCTCGAACGAGGTGATCGAATTGATCAGCAGGCCCGCCGGCAGGCCGCCGAGCCGGTCGTGCAGGTCTTTCAGCGCCTGGCGGGCCGGTTCGCGTTCATAGCCGCAGGCGATGATCTGTTCGGCCCGCACGGTGCCGGTTTGCGCCGAAACGGCGGCCCTGAAGCCGGCGATCCGTTGCGAACTGGCATAGAGCGTTGCATCGCCGCCGAGGAAATAGAGCCAGGATCGCGGCGCGTCGGGCCGTTGCGGCGGCATCCGCGCCATCAGCGTTTCGGCCAGCACCTCCGCGCCGCGATGGTTGTCGCTTGCCACCGACGGCGCCGATTGGCAGGGCTGGTCGACGAAGACATGCCCGATGCCGGCATTGCGGCACAGCCGGCTCAGCGCCTCCGGATCGCTGGCGCCGACGATGATGAGCGAATCGATCGCATAGGAAATCAGGCTTTCGACGGTCTTGGCCTCTTCGCCGGGATCGCGTCTGGTCGACACGATCACCGGACACAGGCCCCGCCGCCGCGTCTCGGTCGTAAAGGTCTGGCTGAGCTGGGAAAAGAACCGGTTGTCGTGCTCGGGCAGGATCATGCCGACCAGCCCCGACCTTGCCTTGCGCAGGCCGCGCGCCTGGAGGTTCACCGAATAGCCGAGATCGGCGGCGATCGCCTTGATCCGCTTGACCGTGTCCTCGCGGATCCGCCGCGCCTTCCAGGTGCCGTTGAGCGCCGAACTGACCGTCGACGGCGAGGCGCCCGCCTGCCTGGCGATATCGTAGATCGTCTGCTTCTGGCTGGATTTCACGCAGTCAAAACCCTGGATCGAATAACCCGCGATCTCGCATGCCGCTGCCTTGACAGCGACAGGGCGTGAATCCTAACGTTGCTTCATCGATTGCGCAACGGTTCCGACAGCGGTCGAACGGCGGGTAGCGGCGTTCGATCTTTTCGGCTTATCGCTTTGCACAATCGATTTTTCGGCGCTTTTCCGGCGACGTGTCGGATCACAGTCGAATGGTATGAAGAACGGGCGTTTGAACAAGGGCTGGCCGAATGATCGAAGCGCGATCGCAACGTGCGATGATCGGGACCGGACCTCAAGGGAGGATAGCATGAGAAAACTGCTGGGCGCGGCGGGCGGATTGGCGCTTGCGCTGGGTATTGCAACGGCCGTGCAGGCCGACACGCCGACCATGGGCGTCGTCGTCAAGATCGGCGGCATTCCGTGGTTCAACGCGATGGAAGAGGGCATCAAGGAGCGCGCCGGCGAGATCGGCATGGATGCCGAGATGATCGGCCCGACCTCGGCCGACCCGGCTTTGCAGGTGCGCGCCATCGAGGACCTGATCGCCAAGGGCGTCGACGTGATCGGCGTCGTGCCGAATGACGAGGCGGCGCTCGAGCCGGTGCTGAAGAAAGCCATGGACCAGGGCATCAAGGTCGTCGCCCATGAAGGGCCGGGCTTGAACAATGTCGACTGGAACTTCGAACTGGCCTCCGCCGACGGCTTTGGTGAAGCGCATGCCAAGCTGCTTGCCGAGAAGATCGGCGGGCCGGGCAAATACGCGGTGTTCGTCGGTTCGCTGACGGTGCCGCTGCACAATGCCTGGGCGGACGCGGCCATTGCCTGGATGGCGGAAAACCATCCCGAGATCGAACTCGTCGGCGAGCGCTACGGCGTTGCCGAGAGCGTCGACGACAGCCGCGCGACCGCGCTCGACCTGATCGCCGCCAATCCGGACCTGAAGGGCTTCCTGGCCTTCGGCAGCCAGGGACCGATCGGCGCCGGCCGGGCGATCGAGGAGCGCCGCAAGGGCGGCGAGATCCACGTGCTCGGACCGTTCTCGCCGGGCCAGGGCCAGAAGCTCCTGAAGAACGACATCATCTCGGGCGGCTACATGTGGAACCCGGCCGAGGCCGGCCGCGTCTTCGTCACCATGGGCAAGATGCTCGTCGACGGCGAGGAGATCACCGAGGGCACGGAAATCGAGGGCCTCGGCGTCGTCAGCCCCGATGCGGCGACCCGCAACATCATCACCGACAATCTCCTTGAGATTAACAAGGACACGGTCGACGGCCTCGCGGCCAAGGGCCTCTAGGAGACGCGGGGCCATGCCCGTTTAAGGGGCATGGCCACCACGATATGATCGCCGGTACGGGGTTTGTTTCGGCATGCCCCGTGCCGGCATTGCTCGACATTTCTTTCCGCCCGCACGACTCCGAACCGGTTAGCCTCGTCTGATGGACGCTTCAGAAACAAAGCCGCTGGCGCTCCGTCTCGGCCATGTCTCCAAGGTCTTCGGCGGCGTTCGCGCGCTTGACGACGTGTCGCTCGACGTGCGCGAGGGCGAGGTGCATTGCCTGGCCGGCGAGAACGGCTGCGGCAAAAGCACGATCATCAAGATCGTCACCGGCGTCTATCAGCCGGAGCCGGGCGCCGAGATCGAGATCTTCGGCGAACGGCGGGAGGGCATCTCTCCGGTCCAGTCTCGCGCGCGTGGCATCGCCGTGATCTGGCAGGACCTCGCGCTGTTTCCGCATATGAGCGTCGCCGAGAACATCGCCTTCGACGGCCTCGTCGGCGCGAGGCCGCGGCTGGTGCGGACGGCCCGGCTACGCCCGGCGGTCGAGGCGGTGCTGACCCGTCTCGGCGTCAGCCTCGATCTCGACGCCGCGCTCAATACGCTGCCGATCGCCCAGCGCCAGATCGTCGCGATCGCCCGGGCGCTGATGGGCCGGGCCCGCCTCGTCTTCATGGACGAGCCGACCGCCTCGCTGACCCAGAGCGAGACCGACCGGCTGCTTGAAATCGTCCGCACCCTGTCGGCCCAGGGCGTCGCCGTCGTTTTCGTCAGCCACCGGCTCGCCGAGGTGCTGGAGATTTCCGAACGGGTCACGGTAATGCGCGACGGCAGGATCGTCGGCGTGTTCCCAACTAAGGGCATGACCCAGGCCCGGCTCGGCGAACTGATGACCGGCGCCACGCTGGAACATGCCGTCTCGGCGCGCGACCGCTCCGGGGCGCCGCCGGTGCTGGACGTATCAGGGCTCAGCCGCGCCGGTGACTTCGCCGATATCGATCTGACCGTGCGGGCCGGCGAGGTCGTCGGGCTGACCGGCCTCATTGGCGCCGGCCGCACGGAGCTTGCCCATGCGCTGATCGGCATGACGCAGCCCGATCGCGGCACCATCCGGCTGAACGGCAAACCCTTCCGGCCGGCCTCGATCCGGGCCGCGATCCGCGCCGGTATCGCCTATGTCTCCGAGGACCGGCTGTCGCTTGGCCTGATCCAGCCGCAATCGATCGCCGACAACACGGTGATCTCGGTGCTCGACCGGATCAGGACCCCGCTCGGCCTGTTGTCCGAGCGCCGCAAGGCGCGGATCGTCGACGACTGGATTGCCGAACTCGCCGTCAAGATCGGCCACCGCGAGGACGCGGTCTCGACGCTGTCGGGCGGCAATCAGCAGCGCGTCGTGCTGGCCAAGTGGCTTGCGACCGAGCCGACGCTGTTGATCCTCGACAGCCCGACGGTCGGCGTCGATGTCGGTGCGCGGGCGGGTATCTTCCAGATCGTCCGCCGGCTCGCCGATCAGGGCCTGGCGATCCTGCTGATCTCAGACGAGGTCTCCGAGGTGCTGTTCAACGCCGACCGGGTGCTGCACATGGCCGGCGGCCGGATCATCGAGAGCTTCGACCCGCACGCAACGAGCATTGCTCAGGCCGAGGCGCGCATCTATGCGTAGGCTCCTGCGCGCCTATCCCGTCGAAACCCGGCTGTTCGCCGTGCTCGCGGTGATGATCGTCGGCCTGTCGCTTGCCTCCGACCAGTTCCTGACGCTCGCCAACCTGGCCTCGCTGTTGAACAACAACGCGGTCAACCTGATCTGGGCGGTCGGCCTGCTGGTCGTGCTGATCGCCGGCGGCATTGACATCTCCTTCGCCGTTGCCGCCTCCGTCGTGCAATATGTCGCGGTTTACTGCTTCCAGGCGCTCGGCGGCGGCAACTGGCTGATCGGCTTCATCGTCGCCGGCGGCCTCGGCATCGGGCTCGGGCTGATCAACGCCTTCCTGATCCACGGCTTCCGGGTCATCTCGATCGTCATCACGATCGCCACCTTCAACGTCTATTTCGGCCTGTTGATGTTCTTCACCAAGGGCCGCTTCATCTACAACCTGCCGGACTGGTGGGTCGACCGGATCTTCATCTTCGAGCACCAGTCGGCAGAGGGCGTCTGGTCGGAACTGAACCTCGCCGTCGCCGTCATGGCCGGCTGCGTCGTCGCGACCGTCATCCTGATCGGCTACACCACGATCGGCCGCCAGCTCTATGCTTTCGGCGACAATCCGGAGGCCGCCCGGCGGGCCGGCGTCAATATCGCCCTGATGCAGGGCGTCGCGTTTGGCTGGATGGGCCTGATGGCCGGCATCGGCGGCCTGATGCAGGTCAATATCGTTCAAGAAGTTGTGCCCAACGCGCTCTATGGCCGCGAGCTCGACGTGCTCGCCGCCGTCGTTCTGGGCGGTGCGCGGCTTGGCGGCGGGCGCGGCTCGGTGCTCGGCTGCATCCTCGGCGTGATGTTCGTGGCGATCACCCAGAACGGCCTCAACCTGCTCGGCGTCTCGCCATTCGCCTTCCAGATGATCATCGGCGCGGCGATCCTGATCGCGATCTCGACATCGAACCTGTCGCTCGACTTAAGCTTCGGCCGGGCGCGCGGCGCTGTGGCGGCAAAACCCGGGGCGGGGGCGCCATGACGGGATTCTATGCGCAGCTGCAGGAGCGCCTCGGCCGCGAGACGGTGCCGCTGATCGGCTTTCTCCTGCTCGTCGTCGTTGGCTTCGCGCTCGCCACGCCGCAATTCCTGACGGCGGCGAATTTCAGTTCGATGGCCTTCCAGCTTCCCGCGCTTGGCCTTCTGACACTTGCCATGCTGGTGCCGATCCTGTCGGGCGGCCTCAATCTGGCGATCACCGCGACGGCCAATATCTCCGGCCTGACGCTCGCCTGGACGCTGATCCAGTTCGGCGGTGCCGAAGCAGGCTTCGGCGCGTTTCTGCTCGGCGTCGTGCTGGCGCTCGCCGCCGGTGGGGCCGCCGGCTGCGTCATGGGGCTGGTGGTCGCCTATATCGGCGCCCATCCGATCCTCGTGTCGCTGGCGATGATGATCTTCCTGCGCGGCCTCGGCGAGTTCCTGACGCGCGGCGGCGACATTTCCGGCTTTCCCGATTTCATGAACACGATCGGCCACGGCACGCTTGCCGGCATTCCGGTGCCGCTGATCATCTTCGCCGTAGCGGCGCTTGTCTGGCACGTCATGCTGAAGCGCACCCGGCATGGCTTTTCGGTCTATATGATCGGCTCCAACATCCAGGCGGCCGAGTATTCCGGCCTGCATTCCAAGCGCACCCTGACGCTGATCTACACGATCTCCGGCATGATCTGCGCCATCGCCGGCATCCTGATGGCCGCCCGCTTCAATTCCGTGCGCGTCGGCCATGGCGAGGCGTTGCTTCTGGTCACGGTGCTCGCCTGTTTCCTCGGCGGCATCGATCCGTTCGGCGGTTTTGGCCGGGTGCTGCCGGTCGTCGTCGCGCTGGTGATCCTGCAGGTTTTGTCCTCGGGGCTGAACCTGCTTGGCGCAAACCAACATCTGTCGACCGCGGTCTGGGGCCTGTTCCTGATCGCGGTCATGGCGCTGCGGTTCGTCTTCGCGCGCCTGTCCGAAATCCGTCGCAGGAGGGAGTAGCGATGCAGGGCTTTGGCGTACACACCAGCATGTGGACCATGAACTGGGACCGCGAGGGGGCGGAGCGCGCGGTTGCGGGCGCGGTCGAATACGGCATGGATTTCATCGAGATCCCGCTCCTGAACGCGCCCGCCGTCGACGCGCCGCACACCCGTGCGCTCCTGGAAAAACACGGACTGCGCGCCATCTGCTCGCTCGGCCTGCCGGAGCCGGTGCGCGCCTCGGTCGATCCCGACGGCGCGGTCGCGCATCTGAAAGTGGCGCTCGACAAGACCAAGGAACTCGGCGGCGAGGCGCTTTCGGGCGTCACCTATGGCAGTATCGGCGAGCGCACCGGCGAACCGCCGAGCGAAGCCGAACTCGACAATGTCGCCCGGACCCTCGATGCGGCATCGGCCCATGCCAAGGCGATCGGGATGCTGTTCGGCATCGAGCCGGTCAACCGCTACGAGAACCACCTGATCAATACCGGCTGGCAGGCTGTCGACATGATCGAACGCGTCGGCTCCGATCATATCTTCATCCATCTCGACACCTATCACATGAATATCGAGGAAAAGGGTGCAGCCAATGCCATCCTGCATGCCCGCGATCACCTGAAATACATCCACCTGTCGGAAAGCGACCGCGGCACGCCGGGCGAGGGCTGCTGCGACTGGGACGAGGTCTATGCGACATTGGCGGCGATTAACTTCAAGGGCGGGCTCGCCATGGAGAGCTTCATCAACATGCCGCCGGAGGTCGCCTACGGCCTGTCGGTCTGGCGTCCGGTTGCCGAGAGCCACCGCGAGGTGATGGACAAGGGCCTGCCCTTCCTGCGCAACAAGGCGCGGCAATACCGGCTGATCTAGATGCGTGGCGAAATCCTGACCCGGGACGCCTTGCTGGCGCGCCTCAAGGCGGTGCCGACGGGCCGGCGGACGATCGTCGCGATCGCCGGCGCGCCGGGGGCGGGCAAGTCGACGCTTGCCGCCACGCTCGCCGAGGCGCTCAATGCCGAGACGCCCGGCCGCGCCGCCGTCCTGCCGATGGACGGCTATCATTACGACGACACGCTGCTCAGCGCCCGCGGCCTGCTGCCCCGCAAGGGCGCGCCGCAGACCTTCGATGTCGCCGGCCTTGCCCACATGCTCGCCCGCCTGCGCCGCAACGACGAGCCGGAGATCGCGGTTCCCGTCTTCGACCGCGATATCGAGATCGCCCGTGCCGGCGCGCGGATGATCGCGCGGGCTGTCGATATCCTGCTCGTCGAGGGCAACTACCTGCTGGTCGGCGAGGCGCCGTGGAACGCGTTGCGCAAATCCTTCGACCTGACCGTCTTCATCGACGTACCGGAAGCCGTCCTGCGCGAACGCCTGATCGCCCGTTGGCAGGGCTATGGCCTGTCGGAGGCGGGGATCCGCTCAAAGCTCGACGACAACGACCTGCCGAACGGCCGCTTCGTGTGCGAGCGGAGCAGCGACCCCGATATCGTCCTGCGCCAGGACGGGGAGGAGGGGGCCGATGGCTGAGATCGACCGGGCGGTGATCGGCGTCGATGTCGGAACGGGCAGCGCCCGTGCCGGCATCTTCACCCTCGACGGCGCCTGCCTGGCCGTCGCCAGACACGATATCGCCCTGTTCCGCGAACCGGGCGGCATCGTCGAGCAGTCGAGCGACGATATCTGGACGGCGGTCGCGGTCTCGGTCCGCGCGGCGATGCAGTCGGCGGGGATCGATGCGGAGACGGTCGCCGGCATCGGCTTCGACGCGACCTGTTCGCTGGTCGTGCTCGACCCGGCCGGGCGCCCGGTCACCGTCAGCCCGACCGGCGACCCGGCCCGCAACGTCATCGTCTGGATGGACCATCGCGCCATCGATCAGGCCGACCGCATCAATGCGACGGGCCACGCCGTGCTGCGCTATGTCGGCGGCCGGATCTCGCCGGAGATGGAAACCCCGAAGCTGCTCTGGCTGAAGGAAAACCTGCCGCAAAGCTACGAGGCGGCCGGCCATTTCATGGACCTCACCGATTTCCTGACCTGGCGGGCGACCGGCGACACGGCCCGGTCGATCTGCACGGTGACCTGCAAATGGACCTATCTCGCCCATGAGGGCCGCTGGGACGAAAGCTATTTCGAGGCGATCGGGCTTGCCGACCTCACCGAAAACGCGTTCGCCCGGATCGGCGCAAGGGTCGTCGCGCCCGGCTCAGCGCTCGGGCGCGGGCTCAGCCAGGACGCCGCGGCGGCGCTCGGCCTGAAGCCTGGAACGGCGGTCGCCGCCGGCCTGATCGACGCCCATGCCGGCGGCGTCGGCACGGTCGGCGCGCCAATGGTTGACCCATCCGGGCAGGGGGCAGGGGGCTCGGCGCTGACCCGGCTTGGCTATGTCTTCGGCACATCGGCCTGCACCATGACCTCGGCCGCCGAGCCGGCCTTCGTGCCCGGCGTCTGGGGCCCGTATTATTCGGCGATGGTGCCGGGCCTCTGGCTGAACGAGGGCGGCCAGTCGGCAGCCGGCGCCGCGATCGATCACCTGGTCAGGGGCCATCCCGCTTTCGCGCAGGCAAGGGAGGACGCGGATAACGCGGGACTGTCCGTGCCGGACTGGCTCGCCGACCGGGCGGCTGCGGCCTGTGAGGTGCGCTCCGATGCCGTCCGCCTTGCCGGGCCGGTGATCGTCGTGCCGGAGTTTCTGGGCAACCGCGCCCCGCTCGCCGATCCGCAGGCCCGCGCGGTGATTGCCGGTCTCGGCTTCGAAGACGATCTCGACAGTCTCCTCGCGCTCTATATCGGCGGCCTGTGCGGCCTCGGCTACGGCTTGCGTCAGATCATCGCCGCCCAGGCGGATGAGGGGCTGGTAACGGACCTGATCGTCATCAGCGGTGGTGCCGGGGCAAGCGGCCTGGTGCGGCAATTGCTGGCGGATGCAGCCGGCCTGCCCGTCGCCGTGCCGGCCTCCGCCGAGCCTGTCCTGCTCGGATCCGCGATGCTCGGCGCCGTCGCGGCGAAGTGTCATCGCGACCTTGAGGCGGCGATGGCCGCCATGTCGTCCTTTGCAACGATCGTCCCGCCCGCCGGCGGCGCGATCGCGGCGATCCATGCGCAGCGCTACCGGGCCTTCCTGGCATTGCAGGAGGCCGGCCGGCTGTTCCGGCCGGATTAGCCGGCGCCGAATTCCGCCCGGATCGTGTCCGACTGCGCGCCGGTCGCCGGCACCGCGCCGAATTGCTCGGTTTCGCCGGAAACATGCGCGCCCGGCGCCAGCAACTCGACCGTGCCGCCATCGGTCGCAACCGAGATCAGCCGCTGCTGCGGATGGTTGAGCAGGTCTTCCATGCTCGAGAGCCGCCCATAGGCGATCCCGGCGGCCTTCAGGAGTTCGATATTGTGCTCGCGGTCGCGTTCGGCGAGCGCGGCACCGACCCGGTCGTCGACAGCCTGCCGGTTCGCCGTGCGGTCGGATGGCGAGGCCCAGCCGGGCTTTGTCGCAAGCTCCGGGTCGCCCAGCACGTCTGCGCACAGATGCGCCCATTCCCGCTCGTTCTGGATCGACAGCAGCAACACCTTGCCGTCCTTGCAGGTAAACGCGCCGTAGGGCGCGATCGTCGGATGCTTCAGCCCCATCCGCTCCGGCGTCTTGCCGCCATAGCGATATTGCAGATAGGGCACGTTCATCCAGTCCGACATGGCGTGAAACAGCGACACCTCGATCGCGCGTCCCTCGCCCGTCCTGTAGCGGCCGATCAGCGCCTGAAGGATCGCCTGATAGGCCGTCATGCCGGCGGCGATATCGCAGACCGAGACGCCGACCCGCGCCGGGCCCTCCGCCGTGCCGTTGACCGCCGACAGGCCGCTTTCGGCCTGGATCAGCAGGTCATAGGCCTTCTGGTCGCGCGCCGGCCCCTCCGACCCGTAGCCGGATATCGAACAGACGATGAGCCCCGGATGGGCCTCGCGCAGGTCCGCGACCGGCAGGCCGAGCCTGTCGATCGCGCCGGGCGCCAGGTTCTGGATGAAGATGTCGGCCTTCGCCAGCATCTTTTTCATCAAGGCGAGATCGGCTGCGTCCTTCAGGTTCAGGCACAGCGATTCCTTGCCCCGGTTGAGCCAGACGAAATAGGCGCTCTGGCCCTTGACCAGCGAATCGTAGTTGCGGGCGAAATCGCCGTCGGGCCGCTCCACCTTGATGACGCGGGCGCCGGCATCGGCAAGCTTGCAGGAGGCGTAGGGCGCGGCGACCGCCTGTTCGAGCGAGACGACGAGGATGTCTTTGAGATCGTTCATCTGTGGGACGGCCTGGATCGGGGGGAATGAGCGCGCATCACTAGCGCTGCAACCCATGTCAGCGCAAGCCGCCTAGCCGGCCCTTTCGTGCTGAAGGGACGTGCCTGTCGTGAAGCTTCAAGGGATTTCGGTTCAACCTTGAACGGGCATATGAAATTCGTAAGCACCCGGTCGAAGCCATACTCTTCGGCTGGAAAGTGAGCTAGCATTCCGGGGACTTGCGTACCGCAGGCGCCGATATTTGCTTTAGGAAAAGGACCACATCCCGTGAACGAGATGACCGTGAACGCAGCCCTGCCATGCCTGATCGCGGGCAAGCCCGTTCTGCCCGCCGACGGGCGGACGATCGATCTCCTCTGTCCGAGCGACGGCAAGAAGATCGCCGAGATCGCAGCCGGCGGCGCGGCGGAGATCGATCAGGCCGTTCGCGTGGCGCGATCCGCTTTCGAGGACGGCGCCTGGTCGACATTGACGGCTCTCGAGCGCGGCCGGCTGTTGCGCAGGCTCGGCGAGGCGATTGCGGAAAACGCCGCGATGCTGGCGGAGCTGGAAGCCTCCGACACCGGCAAGCCGCACCGGCAGGCGGAAGCCGACATGGTCGCCGCCGCGCGTTATTTCGAGTTCTATTCCGGCGCCGCCGACAAGCTGCATGGCGACACGATCCCCTTCCTGGCCGGCTATCAGGTGCAGACCGTCTACGAGCCCTATGGCGTCGTCGGCATCATCATTCCCTGGAACTACCCCGCCCAGATGGTCGGCCGCACCTGCGCGGCGGCACTGGCGGTCGGCAACACCGTGGTCATGAAACCCGCCGAGGAAGCCTGCCTGACGCCGCTGAAGATCTGCGAACTGGCCCATGAGGTCGGCTTTCCCGATGGCGCCTTCAACGTCGTCACCGGCTATGGCCACGAGGCGGGCGCGGCGCTCACCGGGCATCCCGGCGTCGACTTCCTGTCGTTCACCGGTTCCCCCCAGGTCGGTGTGATGGTCCAGACGGCGGCGGCGCGAAACCATATCGACTGCACGCTGGAGCTTGGCGGCAAGTCGCCGCAGATCCTGTTCGCCGATGCCGATCTCGACGCGGCGATCCCCGTTGTGCTGAACGCGATCGTCCAGAATGGCGGCCAGACCTGCTCGGCCGGCTCCCGCGCGCTGATCGAGGCATCGATCTATGACGAGGTGATCGACCGCCTGAAGGCGGGCTTCAAGGATCTCGTCGCCGCCCCCTGGCGTGAAAACGGTACGCTCGGCGCGCTGATCTCGGCAAAGCAGAAACAGCGCGTCGAGGGCTATATCGCGGCCGGCGGCGGCAGTGATGCGCCGCTGATCGCCCGTGGCAGGGTGTCGCCGACGGCGCCGGAGACCGGCAACTACGTCGCGCCGGCGCTGTTCGGACCGGTCGCCGAAACGCACCCGCTCGCCCATGAGGAGGTGTTCGGTCCGGTGCTCGCCTGCCTGAAATTCACCGACGAGGCCGACGCGATCCGCATCGCCAACGGCACCGATTACGGCCTCGTCGCCGCCGTCTGGACGCGCGACGGCGGCCGCCAGATGCGCGTGTCCAAGGCGATGCAGTGCGGCCAGGTCTTCATCAACTGCTTCGGCGCCGGCGGCGGCATCGAGCTGCCCTTCGGCGGCGTGCGCAAGTCCGGTCACGGCCGCGAAAAGGGCTTCGCCGCGCTGCACGACTTCACCCAGATGAAGACGATCGTCCAGAACCACGGCACCTGAGTGAGGAGGAGACCGCCATGTCGTCGCAGCCCGCCGAAAGCCTGGATACAGGCTTCCGCCCCCTGTTCCAGCTTGGCGACGACGGCACCGAGTACCGGCGGTTAAGCCGCGAGGGCGTCGCCGAGGTCGAGCTTGGCGGGCGACGCTTTCTGCAGGTCGATCCGGCCGCGCTCACGAGGCTCGCCTGCGAGGCTTTCGGTGATGTCTCCCATCTCTTCCGCCGCGCCCACCTGCAGAACCTCGCCGATATCCTCGAAGACCCGGACGCCTCCGACAACGACCGGATGGTGGCGCGGGAACTCCTGAAGAACGCGGTGATATCGGCCGCCCGCCAGTTTCCGAGCTGCCAGGACACCGGCACGGCGATCATCGTCGCCAAGAAGGGGCAGGGCGTTCTGGTCGACGGCGATATGGCCGAGGCGCTTTCGGCCGGCATCGCCCGGACCTGGCAGACGCGCAACCTGCGCTTCTCCCAGATGGCGCCGCTGACCATGTTCGAGGAGGTCAATACCGGCTCCAACCTGCCCGCCCAGATCGATATCGAGGCGACCGGCGGCGATGCCTTCGACTTCCTGTTCATCGCCAAGGGCGGCGGCTCGGCCAACAAGACGTTCCTTTATCAGGAGACCCGCCGGCTTCTGGAGCCGGAGCGGCTGATGGCCTTTCTCGACGAAAAGATCAAGACGCTCGGCACGGCGGCCTGTCCGCCCTATCACCTGGCCGTCGTGATCGGCGGCCTGTCGGCCGAGCAGACGCTGAAGACCGTCAAGCTCGCCTCCACCAAGGCGCTCGATACGCTGCCCGACAGCGGCGACGCGACCGGCCGGGCCTTCCGCGACAGAAACCTCGAGCGGGAGGTTCACAAACTGACGCAAGGCTTTGGCATCGGGGCACAATTCGGCGGCAAATATTTCTGCCACGACGTCCGCGTCATCCGCCTGCCGCGCCACGGCGGCAGCCTGCCGGTCGGGATCGGCGTGAGCTGTTCCGCCGATCGCCAGATCAAGGGCCGCATCGATGCCGACGGGCTGTGGCTTGAAAAGCTGGAGACCGATCCGGCGCATTTCCTGCCGACGGTCGATTTCGAGCAGGCCGAGCCGGTGCATATCGATCTCGACCAGCCGATGGAGGCAATCCGGGCCGAATTGTCGAAGCTCGTGGTCGCGACACCGGTGCTGCTGAGCGGCACGATGATCGTCGCCCGCGATCTCGTCCACGCCGAACTGTCGCGCAAGCTTGCCGCCGGCGAGCCGCTGCCGGACTACATGATCGACCATCCGATCTACTATGCCGGCCCCGCCAAGACGCCGGAGGGCTTCGCGTCCGGCTCGTTCGGGCCGACGACGGCTGCCCGGATGGACCCTTATGTGCCGGAATTCCAGGCTGCCGGCGGCAGTCTCGTGACGATCGCCAAGGGCAACCGCGCCCGCGCCGTCGTCGACAGCTGCAAGCAGCATGGCGGGTTTTATCTGGGCTCGATCGGCGGCACGGCGGCGGTGCTCGGCCGCGATGCGATCACCGAGCTGGAGCCGATCGACTTTCAGGACTTCGGCATGGAAGCGGTCTGGCGGATCCGGGTCCGGGAGTTTCCGGCCTTCATCATCATCAACAACAAGGGCGGCGATTTCTTCGCCCGGATGCTGTCGAACGGGTGATGCTCGGGCTGAGCGGCTGACGCGGGTGCTGCGCCCTTACGCCTGTTTTCGAGATCGCCTCCGGCGCTCTCGAAGCCGCCCTTACGGGCGGCGCCCCCTCACCCCAGCCCTCTCCCGCGAGGGGAGAGGGAGTGCCACCCGCCGCGCCGCTTGGCTCCAACGCCTTGCAAACAGCACGGCAGACCAGATTTCCCTTATGCCTTGCAGCTATCGTTCCCTCTCCCCTCGCGGGAGAGGGCCCAGGGTGAGGGGGACATCGCCTTGACCGGCTCGATGCCGGTCAAGGCGATACCGGCCGCGCAGACGCCGAAACGCGCTGCGATCCCGGCTCTCGCTTCACTCGGCCGGGATGACGAGCGATGGGTGGGTGTTTTTCTCCAGCCCCTCCCTCGTCATCCCGGAAGCCGCAAAGCGGCTATCCGGGATCGGGGAACCCGGACGCGGATGGGCGACCCCAACCCCTTTATCGCAACACCGTCTTGGGAAAATAAAACGACACCGTCCAGTTCGGCAGGTCGACGATCTCGCTGATCCTGAGATCCCCGCAGACGCTGCACAGCATATAGGCCTCGACGGAGTCCATGTTCGTCGTCGCGGTGAGCCAGTCGATCATGCCGCTAACGGCATCCTTCGCCGCCTGCATCAGGTCCGGGCCGACGCCGGTCGTCGCCCGGTAGCCGTCGGCATCGAAATGCCGCGACACCGGTCCCTCGGTCTCGAAACGGGGAAACGCGAAATTGGCGTTTTTGATCAGGCCCAGTTCGATCGCCACCACCATCGGGCTCTCGATCGCCGTGCCGCAGATCTCGCCATCGCCCTGGGCGGCATGGGTGTCGCCGAGCGATAGAAGCCCGCCGGCGACCTCGACGGGCAGGTAGAGCGTCGTGCCGACCGCGTTGTCGCGGATGTCGAGATTGCCGCCGACCCGGCGCGGCGGCACGACGGAATGGAGGCCCGGTTCCTTAAGCGCCAGGCCGACCGTGCCGCAGAAGGGCTTCAGCGGCACCGCGCCGCCGGGGCCGAACAGGGCGGGCTTCAGCGTGTTGGCGTCATATTTCCAGATATGCAGGCGCGGATCGGGAAACTGGTCGGCGAGCAGGCCGAAGCCGGGGATATTCGCCGTCCAGCCCCAGCCCGACGGCTGGAAATCGCGGAAGGTGACGGCAATCGCATCGCCGGGCTCGGCGCCCTCGACATAGATCGGCCCGGTGACCGGATTGATGCCCTCCAGCGACACCTTGGCGAGGTCGTCCAGTGTCGAATCGGCGGCAAGCTGCCCGCCGGAGGAATCGATCGTCTCGATCTCGATCGTCTCGCCAGGCTTCGCGGTCAACACCGGTGCGTTGGCGTTGTTCCAGCCGAAATGGTGGTTGTGTTTGTGGATCGTGTGATTGCAGAGCACCGTCGCCTCCTCAAGTCCGCCGCCTTTAGTCTTGCCGCCGCGAAAACAGCATCTCGATTTCCCGGTTGCCCATGATGCCGCCGGGCCTGAGCGCCATAGTAGCGACGATAACGACGCCGAGCGCAATCCCCGACAGCCCCAGCAGTTCGGGCAGGTCGACGAGGCCGAAATCCGGACCGGTCTCGATCCAGCGCACGCCTTCCAGGCCGAAGGAGATCAGGATCGTCCCGAGCACGGCGCCGGTCACTGTCCGCATGCCGCCGAGGATCAGCATGGCAAGCGTCAGGAACACATGGGTGAAATAGAACGGCCGGGCGCTGATCGTGCCGAGGAAATAGGCATAGCAGATGCCTGCGACGGCGAGGATCACCGCGCCGAGCACCCAGGCAACGAGCCTGAGCCGGAAGACATCGACCCCCATCGCCCGCGCGCCGACCTCGTCGTCGGAACTGGCGCGCAGCCTGATCCCCCAGCGGCTTTCGCGGAACAGGCGGGCAACGAAGATGACGATCACGGTGACGATCAGGATCGAGGTCAGGTCGAAGATCTTCGGAATGCCGAAAAAGGCCTGCTTGCCTTTGAAGATATCGGTGCGGTGCAGGAAGATCGAATGGACGATGACGAGCAGGGCGAGCGTCACGATGGTCGCCCCGATGCCCGACAGGCGGACGATCAACAGCCCGACGACAAGCGCGATCAGGCCGGTAACGACGATCGCGATCGCAGCCGACGTCACCGGATCGAGCTGGAAGGCGTTGAGCCCCCACGGCGCGTTCGGCAGCGACATCGCCTTGATCTGCACGGGCGTCACGCAGATCGCCGCGGCATAGGCGCCGATCCCCATGAAGGCCGAATGCGACAGGTTGGTGATCTTGGCGTTGCCCATGAAGACCTGCAGGCCGAGCACGACGAGCAGGTTGACATAGGCCGAATAGACGATGCGCAGGTGATAGCGCTCGCCGAACCACATCACCATCAGGCCGATCAGCACCAGGATCGCCGACAGCAGCGCGGCGCCGACAAGGCCGGACCTTTGGCCGGAATTCAAGTGGAGGGCATTGAGCAGGGGGCGGCTCAAATCTTGTCCCCCTTCTCGGCCGGCGGCGTCAGGATGCCGTCGGGCCGCCAGACCAGAATGAGCGCGATGATGCCGAACACAAAGGCGTCCTTCATGCCGCCATAGCTCTGCGGCAGGATCACCAGCATGCCGACCTCGACGGCGCCGAGCAGGAAACCGCCCAGCACCGCGCCGGGCAGCGAGCCGAAGCCGCCGACGACGCAGGCAACGAAGGCCTTGAGCACCGGGTTGAAGCCCATCGTCGGATCGACGCTGCCGCGCCGCGCCATGATGAAGACGCAGGCGATGCCGGCAAGCAGGCCGGAGACGGCAAACGCCATCGCCACCACCCGGTTCGCCTTGATGCCCATCAGCCGGACCATCTCGAAATCGACCGAGGCGGCCCGCATCGCTAGCCCCAGCGTCGAGCGCTTCAGGAACAAGACGAGCAGCGTGATCGCGATGACGGTGGTCATCGTCTCGAAGATCTGCAGCGAGGAGATCGAGATGCCGCCCAGATCGATCGGCCAGTCGAGGAAATAGAGCGTCGTGACCGCGATCGGGCGCGGCGAGACGAACAGCAGGAACAGGTTCTGGATCACCATGGAGACGCCGAAGGCGGTCAACAGACCGGTTGTCGGATCGGCGTATCGAACGGGCCGGAAGGCAACCCGCTCCAGCGTCACCGAGGCGAGCACCGCCATCAGCACGGCGGCGAAGATGACGATCAGCGGATTGCCGAGCGTCATCGCCACGAAGGCAACCATCGTATAGCCGCCGACCGCGATCATGTCGCCATGGGCGAAGTTGACGAGCCCCATGATCGAGAAGACGATCGCAAGGCCGAGCGCCAGCAGGGCGTATTCCGCCCCGAAACTGAGCGCGTTCAGGCTTTGCTGGATGACATAGTCCACGGCTCAGGCAATCCCGGTCAGTTCGGCCATCAAGGCCTCGTTTTCGCCAATCGTCGTCTGGTCGCCCTCGGCGACCACTGCGCCGTTCGAGAGCAGATAGACATAGTCGGCGAGCTTGACCGCCTCCGCCGCGTTCTGTTCGACCAGCAGGATCGTCATGCCGTCGGCCTTCAGATCGGCGATCAGCGAAAAGATCTGCTGGCAGATCTGCGGGGCGAGACCCAGGCTCGGCTCGTCGAGCAGCAGGATCTTCGGCCCCGCCATCAGCGCCCGAGCGATGGTGAGCATCTGCTGCTCGCCGCCCGACAGCGTGCCGGCCGGCTGGTCGCGGCGTTCGGCCAGGATCGGGAAGGTGGCAAGCCAGCGCTCGATGCGGGCCCTGACCACCGTCTTGTCGCGAACCGTCGCCCCGCCGATCACCAGGTTTTCCATCACCGTCAGGTTGGCGAAGATGCGGCGGCCCTCCGGCGACACGGAAATGCCGCCGCGCACCCGGTCCTCGGCGCTCATCGTCTCGATCGGCTGGCCCTCAAGCCGGATCGATCCGGTCGACCGGGCGATGCCGGCGATCGCCGAGATCGTCGACGTCTTTCCGACGCCGTTGGGACCCAGCAGCACGACGCACCGGCTCTGCGGCACCGAAAAGCTGATGCCGCGTACCGCTTCGATCATGCCGTGAAAGACATGCAGGTCGCGCACGTCGAGCATAAACGGGGTCCCCGATCAGGACGATGCCCGGCGATCGCCCCGCCGGGCACCGGTTTCTCAAATCAGCGCCAGGCCGGCACGTTGTCGGGCACCTCGTTGGAGATCAGCACCCGCTTGCCGTCCTTGAAGCCGATGACCGGGATCGTCCGCTGGGCAAAGGAGTTGTTGTCCTTGAACGACACGGATTCGACCGTCAGCACCGGCACGGCATCGGCCGACCGCAGCGCTTCGCGGATCGCCTCCGGGTCGGTGCCGCCGCTCTCCTTGACGCCATAGGCGACCGCCATGATCGTGTCGGCGCCGAGCGCGGGGAACAGGCCCTCCACCGGCATGTCGATTGCCGCGCAGTCCTTCATGAACTGGGCAAGCCGGCTGTCGGCGTGCGAGGGGGCGAGCGTGCCGAAGGCGACCTTGTCGAGCAGCGCCGGGTCGCTCTCGGCCAGCGCGTCGAGCGAGGGATCGTCGAGCCCGTCGGAGCCGAACACCCAGGCATCGAGGCCGGCTGCCCGCATCTGCCGGATCAAGACGCCGACATCCGGCATGATCGAGGAGATGTAGACCGCGTCGATCGGCTCGTCGAGGTTCTTCATCTCGGCGATCTGCGGCGACCAGTCGGTGGTGCCGAAGCTGAAATTGAGCGCTCCCAGCACCTTGCCGCCACCGGCCTCGATCACCTCGCCGAACCACACCGGCGTGCGCGCCGACCACGAGCCGCCCTCATCGGAGGTGAACAGCACGACGTTCTTGACGCCCTGGCCGAGCGCGTAATTGGCTGCCGCCGTCGCGGTGAAGGGATCGGGCGAGACGCCGGAAATGAAATTGTCGACGACACCCGAATGCATCTCCACCTGCGTGCTCTGCGCCTGGAAGACCGTGACGCCATAGTCGGCGGCAAGCTGGGCGACCGGGATCATCGTGTCGGAGAAGGGGATCGTGCCCATCGCCACGATGCCGTCGTCGAGGAATTTCTCGGTGAGCGAGATCGCGGCCTGCGAGTCCGCGCCGGTATCCTGCACCAGGAGCTCGAACTTCCTGCCGTCGACGCCGCCGTCGCGGTTGATCATCTCGGCCATGCAGCGGGCGCCCTGGATCTCGGCATAGGGCGCGTATTCGCCGGTCAGCGGCACCGGGAAGCCGACCTTGATCGTGTCTTCGGCGACCGCCGTCCCCGCCAGCGCGGTTCCGGCGAGCAGGGCGCCGGTTGCGAGAATTGTCTTCATGTCCACCTCCGTTAATTCGGTTTCGTTATGCCGCGGCCTGTCCCAGATAGGCCGCGATCACCTCTGGCGATTTCGTTATGTCCTCCGGCAGACCGGTCGCCAGCACCGCGCCCATATGCAGCACGGTGATCCGGTCGCAGGCCGTCATGATGAATTTCAGGTCGTGGTCGATCACCAGGATCGAGCAGGGATGGCGCTCGCGGATCCAGGCGAGCGCTGCAACGAGATCCTCGGTCTCGGCCGGGTTCATGCCGGCGGCCGGCTCGTCGAGCATCAGGATCTTCGGGCGAAGCGCCAGCGCCCGGACGATCTCCAGCCGCCGCATGTGGCCGTAGGAGAGTTCGTCGGCGGGCAGGCTGCGCTTCGCCGTCAGGTCGAACCGCTCCATCGCCGCCTCGACCAGCGCCTGCGCGCCGTCATCGTCGGTAACGCTCGAGCGGGCGACATCGATGTTCTGGCCGACCGTCAGATTGGGAAAGATGCGCAGGTTCTGGAAGGTCCGGCCGACGCCGAGCCGGGCGCGGCGGTCGGCGCTGAGCCCGTTCAGCGGCTGCCCGTCCAGCCGGATCGTTCCCGACGTCGCCTTGAGCAGGCCGGAGACCAGATTGATCAGCGTCGTCTTGCCGGCGCCGTTGGGGCCGATCAGTCCGTGCACCTCGCCGGCCTTGACCGTCAGGTTGACCGCGTTGACCGCCTTGACGCCGCCGAAATTCTTGGTGAGACCCTCAAGCTCCAGCATCTCAGGCCTCGGCCTCCTCGGCGCGCAGCGCGTCCCATTCGCGCAGGCGGACGCTGGTGCGGTCCCATTGATCGTCGGAAATGAAGGCGAGGATCGCCTCGATCAGGGCGAAGGCGCCGACATAGCTGTCCCATTCGGTGCCGATCTCGATGGGCAGCGCGACGACGTCGCGGGCCGACCGGGCGATCGGCGACACCCACTTGTCCGTCATCAGCACGACATGGGCGCCGCGCCGGGTCGCCGCCCGCTCGGCAAGCGTTGCAAGCGAGGTCTGGTAGCGCCGGAAGTCGAAGACCAGCAGCACGTCGCGCGCGCGCATGCGCAACAGGTCGTTCGGCCAGGCCTCCGGATCGGACGGCAGCGCGAAGACGTCCGGGCGGATCTGGCGCAGGTGCAAAAGCAGGTATTGCGCCAGCGCATCGGAAATCCGGCCGCCGATGACGAAGATCCGCCGCTTCGGATCGGCCAGCAGCGCGCAGATATGCTTGAACTGGGCCTCGGTGATGACCGAGGCGGTTTCGGCCAGTTCCTGCCTGGCGCGGCCGACGAAATCGGCGAGGAAGTCGCCCTCGGCCGGGCGTCTGGTGTGGCGCAGGTCGACCGGCGAGCGCTGGCCTTCCTTCAGTTCGGCGATCAATTGGCGCTGGAAGTCCTGAAAGCCCTGGAAGCCGATCTTGCTGACGAAGCGCGAAATCGACGGCGCCGAGACGCAGGCGTTTTCCGACAGGGCGGAAATCGGCTGCAGGCCGGCGAAGGGATAGTCGGCGAGCAGCACGGCGCACAGCTTCTTTTCGGAATCCGTGAACCCCTCGGCATGGCTATCGATGCGGTCTCTGACGGACATGCGTTTTCCGGTCGAAGGTCAACCGGAACCCTCGCCCAATGAAAATTTCTTGTCAATCCGTCAAATTTCACCGCGATTGAAAATAGGGTTGTTCAGCGCAGGGGAAAGGTCCTCCTGATCATTCGCTCCGATCCGACCGGCCGAACAGCGTCGGGCGGCGCCAGAGGAAGCGCCGCAGCCCCAGCAGCACCACGGACGACACCGTCAATGCCAGGATCAGCAGCGCGGTCTGCCAGGTGGCGCTTGCAAGCGACAGATCGGCGAGCACCAGCAGGAAGGCCGATGAAAGCCCGAGCGCGAGCGGCGTCGCCGCCTTGTCGAGACCGTCGACGAACATCAGGAAGGCCAGTTCGAAGCCTGCCGCGAGCGCCAGCGCATAGGCGGCGAGTTCCAGCGTGCCCGTGCAGCGGATCTGGTTGCCGAGCGAGGCGGTGTCGGCGGCGCAGCTCAGGTCGGTCAGCACCAGCATGTAGACCTTGAGGATCAGCGCGACGGCGACGCCGATGCCGATGATCATCTGGCAGATCACCTTGATCAGCCGCGCCGGCCGGTAGGCGGCCTCGTAGAAGCGCTCGGCCGGGCTGATGTCCGAACCGGGCAGGTGGTTGTCGCTCATCGGCCCGCTCCCCCCGACTGGTCAATCGCCGCGATGACGCTGTCGACATTGGTCACGGTGGCCACGTTCTGCATCGCATAGTCGATCGAGGCGCGGTGCCAGTCGGCGTTCATGGTCGAGCAGGCGTCCTCGGGCAGGATCACCCGGAAGCCCTTGTCGGCGCCGGTGCGGGCGGTGTGCTCGACCGACATGTTGGTCCAGGCGCCCGTATTGATGATCGTGTCGATGCCGCCATGGCGCAGATAGCTTTCAAGCCGGCTCGTCTCCCAGGCGCTCATCGAGCGCTTCTCGACGACGAGGTCGCCGGGCTTGGCCTCCAGGCCGGCGACCGGCTGCACGCCCCAGGAGCCGCGCAGCATGGCATTCGCCGATACCAGCCCGTCATAGAGGCCCGCGTGGCGGGCGGTCGCCGGGTGGCCCGGTTCGCAGACGAACCAGACATGAACGACCATGATCCCCGCCCGCCGGCAGGCATCGGCCAGCCGCCGGCTGTTGGCAATCACGTTCTGCTCCCTGGCATGGGCCGGCGAGCCGCTGTCGGCAAAGGCGCCGCCATCCATGATGACGTCGTTCTGCATGTCCTGGATGATCAGCGCGGTGCGGGCCGGTTCAACATGCAGAGCGTGTGCCGGGGTATCGGCTGTCGCGGGCGCCGCGGAGGGCTGCGTGCCGCCCGAAGCCCGCATGAACGGCTCGCTCCGCCCCGTTGCCTTCGTCTGGACGGCATAGACCGACGTCGTCGCGCAGACGAACAGCGTCGACCAGTCCGCCCCGCCCCAGTGCAGGTTGGCCGGATGCTCGGGGATTTCGATTTCGCCGAGCTTGATGCCGTGGAAGTCATAGACCCAGATGCCGCCCGGCCCGGTCACGTAGACATTGCCGTTGGTGTCGGCCTTCATGCCGTCCGGCCGGCCGCTGCGCACCGGGTCCTCGATGCCGCTTGCGAAGACGCGGCCATTGATCAGCCGGCCGTCGGAGGCGACGTCGAACATGCGGATATTGGCCTGCTCGGTATCGTTCACCCACATCCAGCGCTCGCAGGGGCTGAAGCACAGCCCGTTCGGCTGGCCGAAGGTGTAGCGGTCCGACACCAGTTGCGGCTCGTCGCCGGGCTTGTGGCCCGGCGGAATCCGGTAAACCCCCCGAAAGGTCTGTTCCAGCGGCCGCGGCAGGCCGTAATACTCCATGCGGCCGAAGGTCGGATCGGTGAAATAGATCGACCCGTCGGAATGGACGCACAGGTCGTTGGGCGAGTTCAGCCCCTTGCCCTCGAACCGGCTTGCCAGCACCTCGCGGGTGCCGTCCGGGGCAAAGCGGGCGACCGAGGAGGTGGAATGCTCGCAGGCGATCAGGTTGAGGCCTGAATCATAGGTCAGCCCGTTCGCCATGTTGGCCGGCCGCAGCAACTCGCTGATGCCGTCGGCCTCCGACCAGCGCCGCCGCACGTCGCCCGGCATGTCGGAAAAGGCGAGATACTGCTCGGTCGGATGCCAGACCGGGCCTTCGGTGAAATCGAAGCCGGTGCCGATCTGGCGGACCGGCGCGTTCGGGTCGACCAGCTCGCTGAAGCGCGGATCGATCGTTTTATGGGACATTGCGGGCGCTCTCGTTTGCTGTGGGACCCGTTGGCGCTGGACCGGACCGGTCTCAGGCCGGGAACCAGGCGCGGGCGGGCAGCGTTTCGGTCACCGGGCCCGGACAGGTCATGCCGAGGCGGCCGACGACCTGGCCGTTCTCGATCACCGCGCCGCGGTCATGCACCGGCAGCAAATACTTGAAATTGTTCATCAGCTTCTTGATCTGCGCCTTCTCGTTGCGCTTGGAGCCGGCGTGATTGCCGGTGACCTGCGGCTCCATGTAGTTGTTGACGCGCACGTGGTTCACGATCTGGTCGTTGAAGTCGTAGATCACGTCGCCGCAGATGCAGGCGAGGCCGTCGGCGGTCTCGACGATGACGTTCATCGAGCCCTCGGTATGGGCATAGGCCGGCTCGCACCAGACGCCGGGAATGATCTCCTCGGCACCCGTGATCTCAAGGTCCAGGAAGCGGATCGCCTCGGGCTCGTAGATCCGCTCGACCAGATGCATGATGTCGGGCTTTGGATACTGCGGATACATGATGCCGGAGACCGAGAACTCCATTTCCCGCCGGTTGAGCACCACGGTGGTGTTCATCGGGAAGTGATCGTCCTTGCCGGCATGGTCGATATGCAGGTGGGTGTGCAGGATATAGCGGATGTCGCCGAGCTTCAGGCCGTGGCGGGCAAGCTGGTTCTCGATCATGTTGTCGTGATACTGATGCCCGCGCATGCCGAGCGTTTCCATGATCGCGTTGTCGCGGTAGCCCGTATCGACGAGCACGGGATACTGGCCGCCGAGGATCAGGAACCCGTAGACCGGCACGCGCCGCACCCGGCCGCATTCATGGCCGAGCACCAGGAAGCTGGTCTCCAGTTCGATGTCTCCGTAGTCGATGACGTGGATGGTCAGGGCCATGGTCGTTTCCCTCGGTTACAGCGTGTTTGGTGTTTGTGACGTGGCGCGGGCGGGCATCACGTGCCCTCCAGCCGGTAAACGCGTTCAGCCGTGCCGCTGAGGATCTGCTTCTGCTGGCCCTTTGGCAGGCCGGCGGTCGCCTGTTTGTAGGCGCTCGCGAGGTCCTTGTAGGACGTCCAGAGCTTCTCGATTGGAAAGTTCGAGCCGAACAGGCAGCGACTGGCGCCGAAGATGCCGACCGTCTCGGCGGTGACGAAGGCGATCTGATCGGGATCGTTACGATGAATGAAGGTGCCGAGACCGGACAGCTTGACGACGAGATTGTCGTATTTTTTCAGCGTTTTCAGCGCCTTGCCGGTCGTCTCCTGCCAGTGCTCGACGCTCGGCGCGGTGTGCATGCCGGCATGCTGCAGGATAAAGGTCACATCCGGGCAGGCTTCCAGCAGCGGCCGCGCCGTTTCGAACTGGTCGGGAAAGAGCTGCAGATCGAAGCACCAGCCATAGGCGGCGAGATGGCCGATATTGCGGATGACTGTCGGATCGGCGGCGAGATCAGGCCGCGGCGCGAATCGGTAGAGCGGATTTGCGTGCCAGTGGAGCTGCTGGCGGATGCCGCGCATCAGCGGGTATCGACTCAGCCGGTCAAGCTGCGGGCGGACATCCTCGACCGTGAAATCGGCGTAGGCGACGATCGCGTGCGGCCAGCCATGGGTGTCGGCGACCTGCTGCACCCAGGCGGCCTCGTCGGCGGCCCAGTTCGGCGCCCAGTTGGCCTGGACATAGACGGATTTCTCGATACCGGACCCGTCGATATCGGCGAGATATTCGCCGATCGTGTAGTCGCGCTTGATCGGCCCGTAGGCGCCGAAAATGCGCGGCTGTTCGGGTCCGAGCAGCCAGGGCAGGTCCTTTTGCAGCCAGATATGATGATGCGCGTCGATCATGCGGCAAAGCTTCCGTGGGCAAGCTCCAGAATATGGTCGCAGACGGCATCGAGACTGGAGGCATCGCCGAGCCCGTCGAGATGGGGAAGGACGGCGGCGAGCGCCGCGGTCTCCGGCTGGTATCCCGGTTCGGCGGCAAGCGGGGTGAGCCATGTAAGCCGCCAGGCCATGCGGGACAGCCGCAGAACCGCGTCGGTCATCGCCTCGGGCCCGCCGCGCTCCAGCCCGTCGGACAGGATCACCACGGCCGCGCCGCGCGCGAACCCGGCAAAGCGCGGCACGGCGAGATAGGCCTGCAAGGCCTCGCCGATCCGCGTTCCGCCGTCAAAATCGGCGACCAACGTCGACACCCGTGCCAAAGCCTGATCGGCGTCGCGGGCACGCAGGGCGGGCGTCACCCGGGTCAGCCGCGTTCCCAGCGTGAACACCTCGGCGCGTTCGGCCGACCGCACCAGCGCATGGGCAAAGCGCAGCGAGGATTCCGTGCGCTCCTTCATCGAGCCCGACACGTCGATCAAGAGCGCGATGCGCCGCTGCCGTGTCTTGCGCATGCGCATCGGCAGGGTGAACACCTCGCCGTCGCGGCGCGCGGCGTCCCTGAGCGTCCGGCGCAGGTCGGGCACGCGGCCGAGATGGGTCGGGCGGTAGCGATAGGATCGCCGGCGCGGCAGGCGGGCCCCGGCGAGCCGGCGGAATCTTGCAAGCGCCTCGTTGTCGTCGGCGGGCGCGAAGTCGCGCGTGCTCAGGCGTTCGGCCGTTGCCGCTTCTTCCCCGGCTTCGTCTTCGTCGGTCGGCTGGTCGATCTGCTCTTCCGCGCCGGTCGGCTCGTAGGCCTCGACCGTCTCGTCCTCGCCGGGCAGGTCGGCGGCGATGGTCTGGTCGAGGAAATGGGCGCGGAACAGGGCATCGAATTCCGCCTCGCGGTCCTTCGGGATCGCCAGCATGGCAACGCCTGCGCGGCGGATATCGTCTATGTCGCGCGGGCCGAGCAGGCCGATGGCCTCGATGAAGCCGATCGTCTGGTCCGGCGACACGGCGAAGCCATGCGCCCGCAGCAGCGCAGGGAAGGTCACGAACGGCTCGGCCGCGCGCGGCAATGGCAGGTGGGGGAGGGCAGGCGAGCCTGTCATCAGGCTACCTCCGCTGGCAGGATCGCGTCGAGGCGCGGCGCCATGTAGGTTAGGTCGTCCTGATCCTTCAGGACGACGCCGATCGCCTGTCGGAATGCGAGCGGCCAGGGATGGCCCTGGCTGTTTAAAAGCGTCGCTGCCTCCGCCCATTCGACTGTCTCAGCGACCCCCGGCGGCTTGGTCAGCGGCTCGGCGCGCATCAGGTTGACCGAGGCGACGACGGCATCCGCCGTTGCCTGCGCCACCGTCGAGGCGCGCGCCATGACGATTGCGGCTTCGAGCGCCGGATCGGGATAGTCGATCCAGTGATAGACGCAGCGGCGTCTAAGGGCCTCGTGCAGGTCGCGGGTGCGGTTGGAGGTCAGCACCACGACCGGTGCGCGGGCGGCGCGGACGGTGCCCGTCTCGGGGATCGAGATCGTGAAATCGGACAGGAATTCGAGCAGGAAGGCCTCGAACTCGTGGTCCGAGCGGTCGATCTCGTCGATCAGCAGCAGTGACTGGTCCGGCGCCCGGAGCGCTTCCAGGAGCGGCCGGGCGAGCAGGTAGTCGTCGGAATAGACGTTGACGTACGCCTCGCCCGCCTGGCGGATCGCCAGCATCTGGCGCGGATAGTTCCACTCGTAAAGGGCTGCGGCCGCGTCGATGCCCTCGTAGCATTGCAGGCGGATCACCTGCCGGGCGAGCACGGACCCGATCGCCTTGGCCGCCTCCGTCTTGCCGACGCCGGGGGCGCCTTCAAGCAGCAGCGGCTTGCCCAGCGCCAGCGCCAGATAGGCCGCCGTCGCGAGATCCTCGCCGGCCAGATACTGCGCGCCGCTTAAGGCGCGTTGCAGATCCTGCGGCGAGGCAATCCCGGCGATGGTGGCCTGAACCGGCATCAGCGGCGGCCCCCCGGGGTGTTCAGGGGCTGTCCTTGAGGCCGCGCCCCGCCATTGGCCTTGAGGCCGCGCAGGATCTTCTCCGGTGTGATCGGCAGCGAGTCGCAGCGCACGCCGACGGCGTTGTAGACCGCGTTGGCGACCGCCGGCAGCACGGGGTTGGCGCACATCTCGCCCGGCCCCTTGCCGCCATAGGGTGCGTCGGGGGCGGGGCGCTCCAGGATCGAGATGTGATGCGGCACGATCTCGCCGGGTCCCGGCATCAGATAGGTGTTGAAATCCTCCGGCCCGTGGCTGCGGTCGGGATAGTTGGGCTCTGTTGTTTCATACAGCGCGTGCGAAATGCCCATCCAGGCGCCGCCGATAAGCTGCTGCTCGACGAGCTTCGGGTTGAGCGCCCGGCCGACCTCATAGGCTGAATTGATATTGGTGACCTCGACCACGCCGGTCTCGTCGTCGACGGTGAGATCGATGATCAGCGCGGCATGGGCAAAGCAGGAGACGGGCGTCATCTCGCCGGTTTCCGCGTCGACGTCCGATAGGGGAACGAGGAAGATGCCGCGCCCGGCAAGCGTGCGGCCCTGCTTGAACTGGGCGGCGACGGCGGTATCGGCAACCGTGATCGACCGGCTCGGCGCGCCGCGCACATGGATGTTGCCCTTGCCGTCGGTGACGAGATCGGCGGCGTCGACCTCCAACTCTTCGGCCGCCGCCTCCAGCATCTGGGTGCGGGCTTCCGTCGCCGCGCGGATGACGGCATTGCCCATCCGGTGGGTGCCGCGCGAGGCGAAGCTGCCCATGTCGTGCGGGCCGGTGTCGCTGTCGGCGGTGTCGACATAGACGTCGGAGATCGGAATGCCGAGCGCCTCCGCCGCGATCTGCCGGGTGACCGACTTCATGCCCTGGCCGAGATCGATGGCGCTTAAGGTCACCATGAACTTGCCGTCTGGCGTTGAATGGACCAGCGCCTGGCTCGGGTCGCCGCCGAGATTCATGCCGATCGGATAGTTGATGGCCGCAAAGCCGCGTCCGGGATGAAGGGTCATCAGCGCCTCCTCGAGCCGGAGATGAAGCGGGAGACGCCCGGCCGCTTGACGCCGCGCTGGAACGGCTGCTCTGGCTTGTAGGGCTCGGCCGCCGGTGCTGGGGCGGGCGCGGCAGGCGGGGTCGGTGGTGTCGGTTGTGGCCGTGTCGACGCTGGCGGCGCGACGGGCTGCTGCGATGCCGGTGCTGGCGCCGTATAGGCCGGCGGCATGGCCGGACCCGCGCCCGGACGCGGCGCTGCCGGGGCGACGGTCGCCGCCGGCTGAGGCTGCGGCATTGGCGAGGCCGGTGTCTGGCCGGGCGCCGAGGCGCCTCGTGTCACCTTGAAGCCGAGGCGTTCGGCCTCGATTTCCATGTCTTCGCGCTGCGGCGCGTTGCCGGTCGCGGGGTGGTCGGTTGCCGTGCCGGCGGGCACATGGCCACGCGCGGTCGCGCCCGCGAAGGGTTCCGGGGCGAGGCCGGAGCGCTTGCGTTCGCCGATCTGGCCGGCCTGGTCGGTCACCGTTTCCGGGATCACGCCGCGTTCGCCGATGCCGCCGCCGAACAGGCTCGACTGCGCCATCGCCTCCGCCGACAGCGGCCAGCCCGACTTCTGGGCGACCACCTGGCAGCTTTCGATCAGCGCGCAGTTCTTCGCCGCCCGCCGATGCGCCTTCATGTCGCCGTCGCGATAGGCGTTCAGGATCCGAAGCTCGATCGGGTCCATGCCGACGGTCTCGGCGGCCTTGTCCATGTGGCATTCGATGGCGAAATCGACCGCCGTGATGCCGAAGCCGCGCATCGCCGTCGACGGCGTCCGGTTGGTGTAGACGCAATAGACGTTCGAGGCGACGTTGGGGATCATATAGGGGCCGGGCAGGTGGCCGGTCGCCTTCTGCACGGCATAGGAGGAAAGCCTGGTATAGGCGCCGGCATCGAAGAAGCCGGTGAAGGCGCGGGCGATTATCCGCCCGTCGCGCATCACCCCGTCCTTGAGGCGCCAGCGCTCGCCGCCGCGCGGCGCGCCGACCTGCATCTCCTCGGCCCGGTCCCACATGTATTTGACCGGCTTGCCCGTCAGCATCGCGCCGAGCACGGCCATCGGCTCGTGATGGGAATCCACTTTCCCGCCGAAGCCGCCGCCCACCGTGCCGCCGATGAAATGCAGCCTGGAGGAGGGCATGTCGAGCAGCTTGGCGGTGGTGCCGAGCGAGAAGAACAGCGCCTGCGTCGAGGTGTGGCAGACATAGCGGTCGTTGGTCTCGGGCGCCGCGATCGCCCCACAGGTCTCGATCGGCGCCTGCTCGATCGGCGACATCTGGTATTCGCCCTCGACGATGTGGTCGGCCTGGGCGAAGGCTGCCTCGACATCGCCGAAGCGCAGCTTCTGGTGGTCGTAGCGGTCGTGATAGTCGAACGTGTTGTTCGGATAGGTCTCGTTGACGACCGGCGCTTCCGGTTTCAGCGCGTCCTCGACATCGAGCACATGCGGCAACTCCTCGTAATCCACGCGCACCCGGGCGACCGCATCGAGGGCGGCCCGGTCGGATGTCGCGATGATCGCCATGACCGGCTCGCCCTTGTAGGCGACGCGATGCTCGGCCAGCAGCGGCTCGTCGTCGCGGCCGAAGCTGATCAGCGACAGAAGCGTGTTGAGGTTGACGGGCACGTCCTGCGGCCGGATCAGCCGGATGACGCCGGGCATCCGCTCCGCCGCCGCCGCATCGACCGAGCGGATGCGCGCGTGATGATGGGGCGAGCGCACGCAGCGCATGAACAAGAGCCCGTCATAGAGATGGTCGTCATAGAAGGGCGAGCGGCCGGTGACGTGGCCCAGAATGTCCTGGCGGATGATCGGCTGGCCGATCTCGTTCAGATCATCGTCGCGCTCGTCGGCGAACAGGTCCTTGCGGAATTCGACAGCCATTATCCTGTCCTCCGGGGCGCGCGGGCAGCCGTCAGAATGGCGTCGACGATCGGCTCGTAGCCGGTGCAGCGGCAGACATTGCCGGCGATCGCGTCGATCACCTCCTCCCGGCTCGGCGAGGGGTTTCGGTCGAGCAGAGCCTTCGCGGCCATCAGCATGCCCGGCGTGCAATAGCCGCACTGGGCGGCGAAGCCGTCCATAAAGGCCTGCTGCAGCGGGTGCAGCCCGGCGCTGTCCTGAAGGCCGTTGGTCGTCTCGACCGTGCGGCCCTCGATCGTCTCGGCCAGCGTGACGCAGCTCAAATGCGGCTCGCCGTCGATCAGCACGGTGCAGGCCCCGCAGGTGCCCTGGCCGCAGCCATATTTCGGGCTGAGATCACCGAGCCCCCGGCGCAGCACGTCGAGCAGGTTGGCGGCCGGATCGACGAAGGTCGCTGCCTCCCGGCCGTTGAGCGTAAAGGTGACGGGCGTTTTGGCCATCAGCGGACTTCCCCGAGCAGCACGCGGCGCAGATAGACCGGCGCGATCTCCGCCCGGTACCAGCCCGACGCAAGCGCGTCGTCGACCGGCGCCAGGCCATCGGTCGCGGCCTGAAGGGCAGGGGCGATACCGGCTTGGTCGAGCGACGCCCCTTCGAGCGCCCGTTCGACGGCGGTCACGCGGACCGGTGTCGCGGCGAACGCCCCGTAGGCGATACGCACATTCGACAGCCGGCCGGCGGAACGATTGAGCCAGGCGGCGATCGTCAGCACCGAGGCGCCCTTCGGCTTGACGCGCGAGACCTTGTGGAAGCGGAAGGCGTCGCCAGCCGGCCGGATAACCGAAACGGACCGCACCAGGCCCGCCCGGTTTACCAGGAACTGGTCGAGCGGTACCTGCCCGCTATCCGACAGGTGCACGACGCCGTCGAGCGCCAGCAGCGCGGTTGTGAGATCGCCATAGGGGTGCGGGGCGAACAGGTTGCCGCCGACGGTCGCCATGGAGCGGATCGCCGGCCCGCCGACCGCGCGGGCCGCCGGCCACAGGAAATCGAGGTCACGGCTTGCCAGGATGCCGGCCATCGTAACGCCCGCCCCGATCGATATCCGCCCGCTGTCCGGCGTGATCGCCTTCAGCGCCGGATCGGGCACGCGGACGATCCGGTCGAAGCCTTGGTCGCCATAGTTGACGTCGCGCATCACCAGCGTGCCACCGGCGAGAAAGCGCGAGGTCGGCGTCATGGCGCTTGCGGCCTCGGCAAGCGTTGCATAGGTCGCGACGCTAGGCATGACCGATGCCCCCGATCTCCCCGATCCCCATATGGTCGCGCACAGCCTCGAAGCCCGCGGCATAGACATCGTTGCCGACCAGATCGGCGAGCTCAGCTTCGCGGCCCGCCGGCGTATCGAAGCGGCTTTCCCATTCCCAGAACGTCCGGTCGCCGTCGGTCACCGGGATGAGCCGGACATGGGCGACATAGTTGAACAGCGGCACCGGCGTATCGAGCAGGCAGTAGGAGAAGGTCTGCTCGAGATCCGACAGGGTGAGAAGCTGCTCGCGCAGGTTCGCGCCGTCGGCCAGATGGAAGTTGCGCACGCAGCCGACCCGGTCCGGCGGATCGCCGCGCTCGGTATGGCTGTCGGCGACGAGCGGATGCCAGACGTCGTGGCCGTTGAAGTCGCGGATCACGTCCCACACCGCCTCGACCGGCGCATCCAGCACGGTGCTGCGTTTGACAAGCGGCATCACGCGGCTCCGAAATGGCGCTTCAGGGCATCGAAGCCGGTCTGGAAGACGTCGTTGCCGATGCCGGTGACGAGATCCTCTTCCGCTTCCGGCGCACAGGAGAACTCCGCCGTCCACTCGATGAAGCAGCGGTCGCCCTCGGTCACCGGGGTGAGCCGCATGGTCGCGACATAGTCGGTCAGCGGCATCGGGCTCTCGAGGATCGAATAGGTGCAGTAGAGATCGTAGTCCGACAGTCCGAGCAATTGTTCGCGGATCACATCGCCGTTCTGCAGGTGGAAGTGGCGGATGCAGCCGACCTTGTCGGAGGGCAGGGCATCCTCGATCCGGCTGTCGCGGATCATCGGGTGCCAGCGCGGCAGGCCGTTGAAGTCGCGGATCCGCTCCCAGACCCGCTGCGCGGGCGCGCCGATCACCGAGGAAATATAGACGCGGGCCATTTACTTGGTCTCCCCTTTGCCAGCGGCGGGGCCGCTGCCGGACGAGGTCGATCCGCTTCCGGACGAGCCGCTGTCCCCGGAACCGCCGCCCGAACCGCCATCCGAGCCGCCGCCCTTGGCGGCCTGCTTCTGCACCGCGTCGGTGATGCGCTGCATGTCGGAGGCCTCGCGGATGAGACCGGCCTGGCGGGCGAGGTTCGATCCGTCGATGCCGACATCCGACAACAGGCTGTCGATCATCGGTGCCTGGACCCGATAGCGCAGGGCGGAGTTGATGACCTCGTCGGTCGGGCTGCCCCGCCCCGCGCCACCCCCCAGGCCGTCGATCGAGCCGGCGCCGGCGCCGCCGAGCTCCATGATCTTGATCTCGTTGATCTTCTCCAGCGGCTTGACCTGGGCTGCGACGATGCCCTCCAGGCGTTCCAGCAGGTTGCGCTTGAACAGCGAGGCGCGGGCCTGGTCGGTGAGGATGTTCTCCGCCTCGTTGATGAGCTTCTGCGCTTCGGCGCGCACGGCGGCGTGGATCTTGTCGGCCTCGGCGGCAAGCTTCGCCTCGGCGGCCTCCTTTTCCGCGCGGGTGACGTCGACGGCCTTCTGCCGCTCGGCGATCTCGCGGGCCGTCGCCGTGTCGACCTTGGCGGCGGCCTCGGCGGCGCGCGCCTTGGCGGCATCGGCCTCGATCGCCGCCGCGCTCTCCTCAAGCGACTTCGCGTAGAGCGCGATCGCCTTCTCCATGGCGGCTTCCTCGACCGCTTTCTCGCGGGCGATCTCGCGCTCGCGCCGCTCGGTCTGATGGCCGATGCGGGCCTCGTCGAGGCCGCGTTCGGCGGCGATCTCGGTGCGCTCGACCTGCTCCTTGGCGGCGATCTCCGCCTCGCGCAGCGCCTGGGTGCGCTCGACTTCCAGATGCTGCAATGCCTTGCGCCGCTCGATCTGGCGGGCCTCGATCGCCTCTTCCTTGGCGATCTCGGCAGCCCGTGTCTTGGCCTCCTCGGCAATCCGGGCGGCGTTGACATGCTCCTGCGCCTGGATATTGGCGGCGTCGACGGCGCGGTTACGGGCGATCTCGCGCTCGCGCATGTCCTGCTCGTAGGCGATGCGCTCGGCCGCGATCTTCTTCTCCTTGGCGATGCGGGCCGCTTCCACGGCCTCGCCCCTGGCCTGCTCGCGCGCCTCGGTCGCCTCCTGCGCGGCGATGCGCTCGAAGGCGAGCTGCTTGTCCTGGGCGATGCGGGCGGCTTCGACCGCCTCGCGGGCGGCGATCTCGGCCTGGTCGACCTCCCGGTTGCGGGTGATCTCCGCCTCGCGGGTCTCCTTCTCAGACGTGATGCGGACCTCGTGGACCGCCTTTTCCTGCAGGATTCGCAGTTTGTCGGCGGCCTCGCGGGCGGCGATCTCGGCTTCCTGGATCGACAGGTCGCGGGAGACCTCGCGTTCGCGCGTCATCTGCTCGAATTCGATGCGCGCCTCGGTGACGGCCTTTTCCTGGGCGATCCGGGCCTTCTCCACCGTCTCGCGGGCGGTGATGCCGGCTTCGTCGACCGTCTGCTGACGGTTGATCTCGTCGGATTGCGTCTGCCGGTCGCGGGCGATCCGGGCCTTCTCGACCTCCAGTTCCTGGGCGATGCGCGCCTTTTCGACTGCCTCGCGGGCGGCGATCTCGGCGGCATCGGTCTCCTGCTGGGTGCGGATGCGCTCCTCGGTGACCGCCTTTTCCTGCGAGATGCGCGCCTTCTCGACCGTCTCGCGGGTGGCGATCTCGGTCTCGTCGATCGCCCGCTGGCGGTCGATCTCGCGCTGGCGGATCTCGCGTTCCGACGCGATCCGCGCTTCGGCGATCTGGCGTTCATTGGCGATCCGCGCCGTTTCGATCGCCTCGCGGCTCAGAAGCGTCGCCTGCTCGGCGTCCTTCTCGCGCTCGGAGCGCTCGCGCGCGAGTTCGGCGCGCTGCTGGGCGCGGCGGAACTCGATATCGCGTTCCTGTTCGAGCCGGGCCTCCTCGGATTCCCGGTCGATGTCGAGCGCTTCCTTTTCGGCCTGCAGGTTGCGGGCGCGGATCTGGATCATCGCGTCCTGCTCGATATCGTTGCGCAGCTTGCGCCGGGTCTCGATCGCCTCGATGACGCTGGTCAGGCCCTCGGCATCAAACCGGTTGGAGGGGTTGAAATACTGGATGTCGGTCTGGTCGATGTCGGTGATCGCGACGCTTTCAAGCTCCAGCCCGTTCTTGTCGAGCCCTTCCTGCGCCGTTTCCAGCACGCGGGCGACATAGGCGTTCCGGTTCTCGTGCAGCTCCTCCATGGTCATCTCGGAGGCGACGGTCCTGAGCGCCGAGATGAACTTGCCCGACAAGAGCGCATGGATGCGTTCGGGCTCCAGCGTGCGCCGGCCAAGCGTCGAGGCGGCAAGCGACACGGCTTCCTTGGTCTGCTTGACCCGGACATAGAACTCCGCATCGACATCGACCCGCAGCCGGTCCTTGGTGATCAGCGCGTCCTCGCGCTCGCGCGTCACGGCCAACTGCAGAGAGTTCATGTTGACCGGCGTGATGTCGTGAATGATCGGCCAGACGAACGCGCCGCCGTCGATCACCACCTTCTCGCCGAGGAAACCGGTCCTGACGAACGCGGCCTCCTTGGTCGAGCGGCGGTAGAGCCAGTGCATCACCCAATAGAGGATGAAGATGACGATGACGGCGGCTATCAGCCAGAGGATCAGTTGTCCGATCAACTCACCGGTCATGGGTCCCTCCCTTATCGGCCTAGCGGCCGATCTCCTTGAATTTTCGTGTTGTTTCGGTCAGCGCCACTTCGGTCGGCAGCCGCTCCATCGAGGAGGCGCCGTAGAAGCCGTGGCAGTGTTCGGTATTCTTCAGGACGAAATCGGCGTCCTCGGGCATCGCGACGGGGCCGCCATGAACCAGGACGAGCTGGTCCGGGTTGACGGCGATCGCGGCTGCCGCCCATTCGTCGACGAGGGCCGGGCACTGCTCCAGCGTCAGCGCCGTCTCCGCGCCGATCGCCCCGCCGGTGGTCAGGCCGAAATGGCAGACGATGATGTCGGCGCCGGCCTCCGCCATCGCCCGGGCGTCCTCGGCGGAGAACACATAGGGCGTCGTCAGCATGTCCTTGGAACGGGCAAGCCGGACGAGCTCGACCTCGTGGCCGTAGCCCATGCCGGTCTCCTCCAGATTGGCCCGGAAGGTGCCGTCGATCAGGCCGACCGTCGGGAAGTTCTGGATGCCGGAAAAGCCCGCCGCCTTCACCTGGTCGAGAAAGACGTCCATCAGCCGGAACGGATCGGTCGCGCAGACGCCGGCCAGCACCGGCGTGTTCTTCACGACCGGCAGCACCTCGCCGGCCATCTCCATGACGACGCCGTTGGCATCGCCATAGGGCATCATGCCGGCAAGCGAGCCGCGGCCGGCCATCCGGTAGCGGCCGGAATTGTAGATGACGATCAGGTCGATCCCGCCGGCTTCCTCGCATTTCGCCGACAGGCCGGTGCCGGCGCCGCCGCCGATGATCGGCTCCCCGCGTGCCCGCATGGCCTGGTATCTGGCGAGCAACTCGCTTCGCTTGAACATTCAGCCTCCGATGACCCTGTTTCCTGGCATCCGGTTCGCGCTCGATCTCAGCCCGGTGCCATGCAGCGCACGGAAGGCCTCGACGATAAGGGCTGCGAATTCCGGATCGTTGATGTTGTGCGGTGAGCGGATCAGTTGCCGCTCCGATGTCTGAACGACGGTCTCCTCAAGGGACGCAAACAGCGCCGCGTCGGCTTCCGGGTCGAAGAACGACTTGCCCGGCGCGTCGATCATCGAGACGCCGCCTTCGGGCAGGAAGAACCGCACCGGCCCGGTCATCTGGTTGAGCTTCTCGCCGATCCAGCGACCCATCTCGCGGTTTTCCTCCACCGTCGTGCGCATCAGCGTGATCTGCGGATTGTGGCGGTAGAGGTTGCGGTTGCGGTAGCGCTCCGGCACCGTCTCGGGCGCGAAGAAATTGACCATGTCGAGCGCCCCGCAGGCGCCGATATAGGGCTTGCCCGCCCGGATCGAGGCGCCGAACCGGTCATCATCCGCCGCAAAGACGCCGCCGGCCACCTTGTCGCAGACCTCGGTCGTGGTGATGTCGATGATCGCGGCCAGCATGCCGCTGTCCATCAGCTTCTCCATCGACCGTCCGCCGGTGCCGGTGGCATGGAAGACGAGGCAGTCGTAATCTGCCTCGAGCGCCTTGGTGATCGCCTGCACGCAGGGCGTCGTCGCGCCGAACATGGTGAGCCCGATCGCCGGCTTGTCATGCTTGTCGGGTGCCTGTCCGATCCGCCCCTTGACCATGCCGGCGAGCGCCTGGGCGCCGTTCGCCAGCACCTGGCGGGTGATCGAGTTGAGGCCCTGCACGTCGGTGACGGAATAGAGCATCATGATGTCGGAGGGCCCGACATACTGGCCGACATTGCCCGACGCGATGGTCGAGATCATCACCTTGGGGATGCCGACGGGCAGCACCCGCATTGCCGTCGTCGCCAGCACCGTGCCGCCGGACCCGCCGGCGCCGATGATGCCGGCGATGTCGTCGCGGCCGGCGATCCAGCGCTCGAAGGCGAGCGCCATGCCGGAGACCGCTTCGCCGCGATCGTCGATGAACACGCCCGACGCGCCGCGCGGATGGAAGGCCGCGACCGCATGCGGCGGCACCTCGGCGCCGGACGGCTTGCCGCTGGTCGACAGGTCGACCATCCGCACGTTGAGACCTTCAGCCTTTAGGATGTCGCGGATGAACCGGAGTTCCGGACCCTTGGTATCGAGCGTTCCGACGACATAAACGACCGAGCCGGCTCGCGTCCCGCGCGTGCTCAAGGGTTCGACGGCCGTGTCGGTTGACGCGGGAAGCGCCGTCACCGTGCGCGCCATGCCCTCGATGACGCGCACCGGCACCGGTCGCGACCAGCGGGTGGGCAGCGATGGATTGGAGACGTAGATCCGCGTCGGGCCCGCCGGCGCCTCGGCCTGGGCGGGGGCGGCCGGCTGGCCGGCGGGCGAGGGTACCGGACCGGGCGTCTCGTCATGGGCATGCCGGCCGACGCCGAGCAGCGCCTGCTGCAGGTCGCGGTCGGCGGAAAGCTGGCCGGAATCCATCACCCGGTTGATGCGGCCGTTGACCATGATCGCGACCTGGTCGGCCACCGCGCAGGCAACGCCGATATTCTGCTCGATGACGAGCACGTCGATATCGCGTTCCTCGCCGAGCCGCACCAGCATGTCCTCGACCTGCTGGACGATGACGGGGGCGAGCCCCTCGGTGGGTTCGTCCATCACCAGAAGGCGCGGATTGAGCAGAAGCGCCCGCGAAATCGCCAGCATCTGCTGCTCGCCGCCGGACAATTGGCCGCCGCCATTCTGCCGTCGCTCGGCAAGGCGCGGGAAGGTCGCGTAGATCCGTTCCACCGTCCAGCTTCCGCCGCGCCGCTCGACCAGCTTCAGATGCTCGTCGACGCTCAGCGACCGCCACAGCCGCCGGCCCTGCGGCACGTAGCCGATGCCCATCCGGGCGATATCGGCGGGGCCGCGCCCGTTCAGCGCCTGGCCGGCCATCGAGACGGTCCCGGACGCGATCGGTTCGAGCCCCATGATCGCCTTGCACAGCGTCGTCTTGCCCATGCCGTTGCGGCCAACGACCGACAGGACGCCGGATTGCAGGGTCAGGTTGACGCCCTGCAGCGCGTGGCTCTGGCCGTAGAACAGGTTCAGGTCGCGGACGGACAGGATCGGCGTGCCCTCAGCCATGGCCGTCCCCCAGATAGAGCGCCTGGACCTCCGGATCGTCCTCGATCTCGGCCGGATTGCCTTCCTTGAAGACCCGGCCGTTATGCATCATCGTCACCGACTGGGCGACGCGCAGGGCGACGTCCATGTCGTGCTCGATGATGATGAAGCCCATATGGCCGGGCAGGCCGAGCAGGATCTCGATCAGTTCCGAACGCTCGGTCGGGCTCAGGCCCGCCGCCGGCTCGTCGAACAGGATGAAGCGCGGCGCGCCGGCAAGTGCCATGGCGATCTCCAGCTGGCGCTGCTGGCCATAGGAGAGTTCCGACACGATGGTGTCGCGAGCATCGTCGAGATGGACGACATGGACGAGATTGTCGGCACTCGCCATCAGCGAATCGTCGCGGCGCGGGCGCAGGAACGAGAAGCGGCTGCGCGACACGCCGGTGCAGGCCAGGTAGACGTTGTCGCGGACCGAGAGGCCGGTGAACAGCAGCGAGATCTGATAGGTCCGGCGCAGGCCCCGCCGGATCCGCTCGTGCGGGGGAAAGGCGGTGATGTCCTCGCCGAAGAAGCGGATCGAACCCGAACTCGACGGGAAGTCGCCGGTGACGCAGTTGAACAGTGTCGTCTTGCCGGCCCCGTTCGAGCCGAGCACGGCGCGGCGCTCGCCGGGGCGGACGGTCATGCTGATGTCCTCGATCGCCGCCAGCGCGCCGAAGAATTTCGAGACGCCGCGCAGTTCCAGCGCGTTCGCGGTGCCGGTTGCGCCGAGCCGCTCGGTGATCGAGGCGGAAAGCTGCTCGCTCATCTCTGGCCTCCGGGTGTCTCCCCGCCACGATCGAGCAGGGGATCCTTGCGGCGGGCCGCCTTGAGCTTCTCCCACAGGCCGAGCAGGCCGTCCGGCGACCAGAACACGATGACCAGGAAGCCGATGCCGATCAGCAGCTGGAAGCGCTCGCCCGACAGGCCGACCGCGATCAGCGCATCGAGCGCGAAGGTTCTCAGCAGCACGAAGACGAAGGCGCCGATGAACGGGCCGATCGGATGGCGCAGGCCGCCGATGACGGCGATCACGAGGATGTCGATGACCGGGCCGATGCCGGCGGTGCCCGGCGAGATCTGCGCCGACTGCCAGGTCAAGAGGATGCCGCCGATCGCCGCCAGCAGCGCGGCCAGCGAATAGGCCGCGACCCGGTGGGCGGTGACGTTGAAGCCGAGCGCCGCCATCCGCCGCGGGTTGTCGCGCACGCCCTGCAAGGCCAGGCCGAAGGGTGCCCGTGAGATGTAGAGCACGACGAGATAGGCGAGCACCGCCCAGAACAGGGTGAGGTAGTAGAAGGCGGCGGGCGCACGCCAGTCGACACCGAACAGGTTCGGCGGCAGGACGCCGTTGAAGCCGGAAAAGCCGTTGAAGATCACATAGTTCTGGCGGGTGAAGTAGAAAAAGGCCGAGGCGATCGCCAGCGTGATCATGATCGTGTAGATGCCCTCGGTGCGGACCGCCAGCCAGCCGGTCAGCGTGCCGAAGGCGACGGCGATGATCAGCGCCAGCGGGATCGTGATGTACCAGGGCCAGCCCAGCGAGATCGTGTCGATGGCGCTTACCCCGAAGATCGCCAGCATGTAGCCGGCAAGCCCCGCGACCGTCATCTGCACCAGGCTGACCATGCCGCCATAGCCGGCCAGGAACATCAGGCTGAGCGCGATGATACCGAGGATGAACGACCAGCCGAAGATCTGGTAGAGTATGAAGTCGCCGGCGACCGCCGGCATGATCAAGAGGATCAGGCCGAGGATCCAGTAGCCCGCCGGAACCCGCTCTATCCAGCTGCGCTGGTCGGTTGGCGACCCGGCCGCCGCCCGGCCTTGGCCTGGATTGCCTTGGGCGGGACCGCCTTGGGTTGGATCGATCACGGCCATCGCCTCACGCCCGTCCCATAAGGCCCTGCGGCCGGAAGGCCAGCACCAGGACCATGATCAGAAAGGTCAGCACGACCGCGTAGGTCGGCGCGTAGACGGAGCCGAACTGCTCGGCAAGGCCGATGATCAGCGCGCCAATCGCGGCACCCGGGATCGACCCCATGCCGCCGACGATGACGACGACCAGCGAGGCGAGCAGGAAGCGGATGTCCTCGCCAGGCGCGACCGACTGGAACGTGCCGCCAACCACGCCGGCGATGCCGGCAAGCCCCGCGCCGAAGGCGAAGACGGCGAGGAAGACGAGCTGGATGCGGACCCCCGTCGCCTGCAGCATGTCGCGGTCGTCGACGCCGGCGCGCACCAGCATGCCGATGCGCGTGCGGTTCAGGAGCAGCCAGATGCCGACGCCGATCACCACCGAGGCGGCGAAGATCACCACCCGGACCATCGGGTATTTCAGGAATACCAGGTCGCCCGACGACTTGACCGCGGTGACGAAAAAGGTCTCCAGCGGCCCGCTCAGCCAGCTTGGGGCCGCGATGTTGTAGAAGTCGCCGCCCCAGATCCACAGCATCAGGTCGGCCATGACGATCGAGATGCCGATCGTCACCAGCGTCTGCCTGAGGTCCTGTCCTTCCATCCGGCGGAACACCAGGAACTGCAGCGCGATGCCGAGCGCGCCGACGAGGATGAAGGCGGCCGGAAAGGCGATCAGCCAGTAGCCGGTCCAGTCGGAGAACATGTAGCCGATATAGCCGCCGAGCAGATAGAGCGAGCCATGCGCCAGGTTGACGTTGCGCATCAGGCCGAAGATCAGCGTGAAGCCGCTGGCGACCAGGAAATACAGGCCGCCGAGCGTGATGCCGTTGAACAGGGCGTTCAGGAAGATCTTCTTGGAGCCGATCAGCTCGGTCAGCCATTTCGGCCAGATCGCGAACATCATCCACAACAGCACCGCGACCGCGATCACGATGATCACGGACCACACCGGATGGCGGCGCGCAAAGCCGCTCATGCGTGGCTCGTGCGATGGTGCAAGGGGGCGCCCGTCATGATCTTAGTCTCTCGTCGCCTTGAACTGTGCCGAGGCTACGCGCGCTGGCCGTTTCGCGTCATACCTTTGCGTCTGATCAGGTCGCCGCGGGTCGGGAAAAGGGGGGCGGTCAACAGTCGATTTCGGCGAGCCACGCTTAGCCGGGCGCTCCATGGTGGATGGCGATCGCACCGGGCACAGGAGGGTTCCACCAGGCTCAGACGAAATGCGCGACGCGGCGATAGTCGGTCGGCGGGATGCCGACATTGGAGGTGAAGAATCGCGTGAAGCTCGCCTGCGAGGCGAAGCCGAGGTCGAGGCCGATCTCGGTCACCGATTTCGACGTCGTCATAAGGTCGTCGATGGCATGCTCGGCCCGCAGCATGTTCAGATAGAGGTTCGGTGTCAGGCCCATCTGCATCTTGAACAGCTTGAAGAAATGCGGCCGCGACAGCCCGACCTCGCGGGCCAGTTCGTCCATCGGCGTTTCTTCCGTATAGCGCTCCTGCATCACCCGGAGCGAGCGGCGGACGCGGAAGTCGCTGAACTTGCGCTGCACGCTGTTGAGAAGCGGCCGCGACGGCGCCTCCTGCCAGGATTGCACGAAGCACTCCTGGGTGGTTTCGAACAGGAATCCGTCGAAATGATCCGATGGCTGATTGTCGAGCAGGACCGAGGCGAGCCGGCCGACCCAGGTTTCGACGGCGGGCGTCATGTGGATTTTCGGGGCGCCGAAATTGAGCGCGAATTCCGCCGACTTGCTGTTCTCCAGGAACCACATGGGCTTGATGTAGAGGGTGACCGCGAAGCTCGGTTCGCCGCCGCTCGGCCGGTCGAAGCTGTGCGGCTCCCAGGGGCTGATCGCAGCCGCGCTCGTCTCGTCCAGCGGCACTTCCGTGCCGCCGACGGTGAGCTGTCCCTTGGCGCCGCCGAGATAGAAGATCAGATGCCCCTCGCGGTGCGCATGGGTCGTCAGCGGCTTGTCCAGCTCGTAGATCGTGGCGCGCCCGAATGACCCGTGGTGGACGGAAATCGCCCGTGCCATTCGTGTTTCCTCCTAGTACACGTGTCGCTCTTGGTGGCGACATGTATCCATTATGCACTATTCCCGCTGTGAGGTGCGTATTGCAAGGCGGAGGCGCATATCGGCGGTCCGGTGCGTTCGAAAATGAGACGCTCGGATATATCGCGGTCAGAAAACCGTCACGAACAGGCCGCTGGCGCTGCCCGGGCGATCAGTGGACGGCGGCGAGGATTTCCTCGATATCCCGCTGGCCGATCGGTCTGGGGCCGGTGGTGATCGCCCGGTCGCGGGCCGCCCGCTGGGCAGCCGTCGTCAGGTCCCCGCCGGTCAGGCCCATGTCCGAAAGTCTGTCCGGCAACGGGAACCCCTGCATCATCTCGGCGAGCCCGTCGGCCAGCGGGGTCTTCCGGTCGATCCGCATGTGGCGTTTCAGGGCCTCGGTCTTGCCGTTCGTCGCATCGCCGTAGAAATCGACCAGGCCGGGCATGATCAGCCGCGCGACCGCGTTCACGTCGATCGGCGTCTCCGGCACCGACGCGATCGCCTGGCATATGGCATGGATCACGCACAGCCCCTTCTGCAGCGACAGCGCGCTGTTGAGGGCGCCGGCCATGGTCTCGCGCCGGGTCGCCAGGCTGTCGTCCTCGACGATCCGGGCAAGGTGGCTGGTAATGCGGCTGACCCCGTCGAGCGCCAGCCCGTCGGCGGGGGGGTTGTAGTTGCGCGACAGATAGGCGTCGACGCCGCGGCCGATAATGCCGGAGACCGCCGAGGCGCAGACCGCGGGCGCCGTGCCGAGCGCCAGCGTCGGATCGCAGATCGTGACGGACGGGCGCAGGAACTTGGAAAACAGCAGGATCTGGTCGCCGCTCTTCAGGCGCACGCGCGAATAGTCGCTGACGGCGGAGGCGAAGCCGGAGATATCGGGAACGGCGAACAGGCCGGGCAGGGAAGCGTCGATACGCGTCGATCCGCCCTCTTCGCGCGACAGCGCGGCGAGCGGTTCGTCGAAGGAGATCGCAAGCCGCGCCGCCTTGGCCAGATCGATGACGGCGGTACTGCCGAGCGCGATCAGGTGGTCGCAGTTCTTGTCCGCATAGTGCTGCGCGATATCGAGTGCCGCCGCTTCCGTTGCCTGCGCCGGCGTATCGACGAAGGTCTCCGGCCTGGTGCGGATCGGAAAGCTGGAAAACAGCCGCTCGGCGTTCGGCCCGTCCAACTGGTTCTTGCTGGAAATGATCAGCGGACGGCGCTTGCCGTGCCGTTCCATTTCCGACCGCAAGGCCTCTTCCAGAACACCATCCGCGAAATGGACACGCATCAAGTAGGTGATCAGGGTCATCGCACCGGCCGATCGGAAACGCAGACTTTGAAGGAAACGGCCCGGGATCCCGGGACAAGGCCCCTAAACAGGGCCCCGGGCCGCAACTGGTGGGATCAGTATTCCTTCTTGCACTCCGGCACGTCGCGGCTCGGCAGGCCGATCTTGTCGAAGGCGGCCTTGTCGATGCCCAGCCGCTGGTCGACATTCTCGACGACCTTGACCAGCTTGTTCGACAGGTTGCCCTCGGCGTCCTCGACCACTTCGGTGATGAAGTTGGTGCCGATCGCCTGGCGGTTCTCGTCGAGCTTGATCTTGCCGTTCGGCGCGTCCATCTCGAGATTGGCCAGGCACTGGCGGAAGGCCTTCTGGCCGTCCGACAGGTCGCCCTTGACCTCGTCCATGCAGGCGCCCATGGCGATCGTCGCGTTGTAGTAGCCGGTCGCCATCAGCGCGGGCGTCGGGAAGCGGGCTTCCGGCGGGAAGGCGTCCTGGTAGTCCTTGACGAACTTCTTCCAGTTCTCGTTGTCCCAGTCGTCGGCCTGCGGGCCGGACGAGGGCACGCCGACCAGGGCGGCCTTGGCGGCGCCCTTGGAATTCAGCACCGTGCCGTCGACCATGATGGTGCCGCCGATCAGGTTGGCGTCGCCGCCGGCCTGCTGGTACTGGTTCAGGAAGTTGACCGCGTCGCCGCCGCCGAGGCCGAGATAGATCGCATCGACATCGTCGGGCAGGGCCGCGATGATCGAGCCGAAATCCTTCGTGCCCAGCGGCACCCAGAACCGCTCCGTGATCTCGCCGCCGGCCGAGCAGAAGCCCAGCGCGAAGCCGAACACCTGCGTGTAGATGAAGGAATAGTCCTCGCCGATCGTGGCGACGGTCTTGTAGCCCTTCTCGTTGAAGACGTATTCGCCCAGGCCCGCCGACCACTGCGCGCCGTCCATGTTGAACCGGAAGAAGTTCTCGGACGGATTGACGAAGGTGGTTTCCTGGGCGCCGGAGATGCCGTTGATGAAGGTCACCTGCGGCTGCGTCTTGGAATAGTCGCGCAGCGCGATGCCTTCGGAACCGGACAGCGGTCCGATGACGATATCGACCTTGTCCTGCTCGACGACCTTGCGGGCGGCCCTGACGGCGCTGTCCGGGCTTGCGTCGGTGGAGGCGGTGATCACCTCGATCGGACGGCCGCCGGCCATGTTGTTCAATTCCTTCAAGGCGACTTCGAAGCCGCGCTTGCCATCCTCGCCGAGCACCGTGTAGGTGCCTTCGAGCGTTGCCAGGAAGCCGATCTTCAGCGGTTCTTGCGCAAAGGCCGACGACGACGCCGACATGAGCGCGGCAACCGATACGGCAGCAAGCAGGTTCTTGCTCATTCGTTCCTCCCAAGGGACATCAGACTTGACCGGTATCCGCTGTGGCGGACCTGTCCGGCCGCTTGCGATGGTGGAACAGGACGGGCGGAAACCGGAATTCGCCAGGGACGGGCGGTATATCGCTCAGTCTCTTTTTTTAATGGCCGGTGCGGTTGGTTCGGGGCGGCTAAAGCCCCCATCTGAGCGCGGCGGTATGGACCGGTGCGTCCCAGTGGCCGGCGATCTCCTGATCAAGCAGCGTCACCGTGATCGAGCAGCCCGCCATGTCGAGCGAGGTCACATAGTTGCCGACGAGCGAGCGGGCAACCGTCAGTCCCTTGGCCTCGAGCCGGGTCCGGGCCTCCCGATACATCAGATAAAGCTCCATCGAGGGCGTCGCGCCGAAGCCGTTGACGAGCAGCAGGCAGTCGCCCGCCACCGATCCGAAATCCTCCAGGATCGCGCCGACCATCTCGTCTGCGATCTGTGAGGCCGGCATAAGGGCGACGCGCCGCCGGCCCGCTTCGCCATGGATGCCGACGCCCATTTCCATCTCGTCCGCGCCGATATCAAAGGTCGGCCTGCCGGCGGCCGGCACCGTGCAGGAGGTAAGCGCGACGCCCATCGACCGCGTCCGGGCATTCACCCGGTCGCCGAGTGCCTTGCAGGCGGCGAGATCGGCGCCGGTCTCGGCCGCCGCGCCGACGGTCTTTTCCACCACCAGCGTGCCCGCGACGCCGCGCCGGCCGGTCGAGAAATCGGACGTCTCCACGGCGACGTCGTCATTGGTCAGGACCGTCATCACGTCGCCCTGTCCCATCTCGGCTCCCATCTCGGACGCCATCTCGAAATTCATCACATCGCCCTCGTAGTTCTTGACGATGTAGAGGATGCCGGCGCCCTGATCGACCGCCTCGGCCGCCGCCAGCATCTGGTCGGGCGTCGGCGCGGTGAAGACCTGGCCGGGGCAGGCCGCGTCCAGCATGCCATGGCCGACGAAACCGGCATGCAGCGGCTCGTGGCCCGACCCGCCGCCGGAAATCAGCGCGACCTTGCCGGGTTTCAGGCGATTGCGGCGGACGAACTTGTGATCCGGGCCGAGCGCGACGATATCGGCATGGGCGGCGCAGAAGCCGTCGAGGCTTTCGGTCAGGAGGGTCTCGACGCCGTTGATCAGCTTCTTCATGTCCGCCTCAAGCGCTCAATCGCGGCTCATCAGATGGCCGAGCCGGGCGACGAACTCCTGCACCGCCCGGTCGAAATCGGCGTTCCTGGCGCTGTCGCCGAACTCGGGAACCTTCAGCTTCACGACGCGCCCCGGCCGCTGCGCGACGGCGGCAAGCGAGCGGCGCGGATGGGCCTTGGCATAGGCGCTCAGGAAATCGGCCCGCTCGTCCGGCGAGAAATGGCAGAGCTCGAGGATCACCTCGACATCGCCCAGCGGAATGGGCGTGGGATAGGCCGGGTTGGTGATCTGGCTGATGAAGCTCGGGTTCTTGCCGAGCGTCTCGGCAAGCCGGCGCCGGGTGCCGGAGGGACGCCGGTCGATGACGTCGCGCAACAGCGTCTTGTAGGCGATGATCCATCGCCCCGGCTCGCTATCGCGCTGGTCGGGCAGGCTCACGGCTTGCCTCCCGGATAGGCGGCGACGGCCGCCTTCACGCCGCCGATGGCGACCGGTGCCATCGACAGGGATCTCAGGCCCGTATCGAGCAGCTTCGCCGTCAGCGCGGGATCGCCGCCCGCATCGCCGCACAGCGAGACCGGGATGTCGCAGGCGGCCGCCTGCGTAACGACAGACTTGATCAGCGCGAGTACAGCCGGGTTTCCGGCGTCGGACAGCGCGTCGAGTTCGGCGCAATCGCGGCTTGCCGCCATCACGTATTGGGTCAGGTCGTTCGAGCCGATCGAGACGAAATCGGTGTCGAAGCGCTCGAGCATCAGGGCGGCCGCCGGCACCTCGACCATCATGCCGACCGGCGGGACGCGATGGGGGATGCCGGCCGCCTGGAGATCCCGCGCGACGTCGTTGACGAGCGCCCGCACCTCGGCCATTTCGGCGGGCACCGAGACCATCGGGATCAGGATCCGCAGATCGCCATTTACCGCCGCCTGCAGCAGCGCACGCAATTGCACCCGGAAGACGTCGCGATGGCGCAGCGACAGCCGCACGCCGCGCAGGCCGAGGAAGCTGTTGGTCTCGTTGGCGACCGTGTATCCGGGAAGCGGCTTGTCACCGCCGGCATCGAGCGTGCGGATCGTGACGGGACGGTCGCCGGCCCAGTCGAGCAGGGCGCGATAGGCGTAAAGCTGCCGCGCCTCGTCGGGCAGCGTGCGCAGGCTCGCGCCGTCGAAGATCAGTTCGGTCCGGGCAAGCCCGACGCCTTCGCAGATCGCCGGATCGACGCCGTCGAGTTCGGCCGGATCGGCGACATTGATCAGGATCTGTACCGGGTCGCCGTCGGCGGTGACGGCCGGCCGGGTCGCCGCCGCAGAGTTTATCGCCAGGGCTTCGGCGGCATCTTCGGCTTCGGCCGCAAGTCTGCGCGCCTCCTCGGCGGTGATCGCCGGGACGAGCCGGCCGGCTTCGCCATCGAGCAGCAACCTGTCGCCGTCGCTCAACGGAAGGGGCCCGAGCCTGACCACCATCGGCACGCCACGCGCCCGCGCCAGCATGGCGACATGGCTTGCCGGGCTGCCGGCCATCAGCGCGATGCCGCGCCCGATCCAGTCGAGCGCCAGAAAGCGCGACGGGGTCAGGTCGTCGGCAAGCAGGATGGCGTTTTCGGGCAGGCTCGATCTCGCCGCCGCCGCGCCGGTCAGGACGGCGGTGACGCGGTCGCGCAGATCGGTGAGGTCGGCTGCCCGGGCGCGGAAATAGGCGTCATCGGCCTGCGCGTAGTCGGCGATCATCGCATCGAGCGCGGCGGCCCAGGCCACATCGGCCGCGACCCCGTCGGCGATCGCCGCGAACGCGGCCTCGGTAAGCGCCGTGTCGCCGGCAAGCGCCAGTTGGAACTCCAGGATATCCGCCGCATCCCCGTCGGCCGCCGCGACAAGCGCCGCCAGATCCGCCGAGGCGAGCGCGACCGCCCGCTCCAGCGCGACCCGTTCGGCAGCCGGCGGGCCTGCGGTCCGGGCCCGCGTCTCGGCGGTCCGGACGATGACGAGCGGCCCGAACACCTTGCCGGGCGAGGCCGCCCTGCCCCTGTATTCGGCGCCCCGATATTCGGCGCCACGGATTTCGGAGGGAGGCAGGGTCCGGGCGGCAAGGCTCATGCGACTAAGCCCTCGAAATCGGTTTCGACAAGGCCGACCAGCGCCCGCACCGCGGCGTCGGCATCCGCCCCGATCGCGCGGACATGCAGGATCGTGTCCTTCGGGATCTTCACCGCCATCACCTTGACGATGCTCTTGGCGTCGATCCACGGGCCTTCGTTGGAGGCGGCGATCTCGATCCTGGCGGAAAACGTCTTGGCAAGCTTAGTGAGCTTGACGCAGGGGCGCGCATGCAGCCCAGCCTCGTGGACGAGCAGGGCGGAGCCGGTTGCCGGGGGGAGGGAAGCCGTGGTCATGGGATTGCTCGGTTCGCTTGTCCCGTCATCAGGTCGGCGCCAGTTCCTCGGCGGTCGCCCGCACGACATCGAGGCTCGATCCGCCCCAGGATTCGGTCGCCGCCATGATCGCGCCCTCGACGACCGGCGCATTGACCAGCACGACCTTGCCCCGGCGCGCGTCGGGCAGCATCTCGATCGCCATTTCCGAGTTGGTCTCCGCGCCACCCAGATCGACGAGGATCGCGACCCCGGCCTGCGACCAGGCCGTATCGATCGCCGCCAGGATCGCCTCGACGCTGGTGCCGAGCCCGCCGTCCGGATTGCCGCCGCACCAGCCAAGCGGCACGTCGTCGCCGACCATCTGGCGCACCATGTCGGCGGTGCCGCGCGCAACCTCGGGGGAATGCGACACGACGACGATGCCGACGCGGGCGGAGGCGTCGCTTGACTTCATCGCGGGCCTCCAAGCAGGTCGCAGGCGGTCTCGATCAGGAGCTGGCTCGACCGGGCGCCGGGATCCATGTGTCCGATCGACCGCTCGCCGAGAAACGAGGCGCGGCCCTTGGTCGCCTGCATCGGGATCGTCGCGGTGGCGGCATCGGCGGCTGCCTGCCGGATCTCGGCGATCGACGCGCCGCCTGCCAGCGCATCATGCACCGGCACCAGCACGTCGAGCATGGTCTTCTGCCCGGCCTCCGACTTGCCGCGCGCCTTCACCGCATCGATCGCGGCGCCGAAGGCGCTCAGCCAGTCGTCGCGGTCCGGATGCGCCGGCAGGGCCTTGCCGAGCGCCATGAACAGCGTGCCGTAAAGCGGACCGGACGCGCCGCCGACCTTCATGACCAGCGTCGTTCCGGCGGCCCTGAAGGCATCGGGCAGGGGTTTCAGGGCGATTGTGTCGAGATCGGCTTCGATCGCCTCGAAGCCGCGTTTCATGTTGGCGCCGTGGTCGCCGTCGCCGATCGCCTGGTCGAGTTCGGTCAGTTCGTCGACATGCTCGCAAATCCGATCCGCCATCGCCTGGAACAGCGCGCCGTTGATCAAGGCTTGCAGCGTGTCCGCGTCCGACATGACGCCGGGTTCCTCCGATCCATCGGCCGCTATCCGGGATGCGCCGATCATTCAGCGCCGCGCTCGGCACCCGGAGCGGCTTTCCGACAGGGCCGTTTTCCGAATGCCGGTTTGTTTCGTTACCTGATTTAGTCAAGTCGATTTTACTGAAACTGGCAACGGGATTATGTGCTGCGGCGCAGCAATACTACTTCGGAATGCAAGTTAGGCGGCGTTTCCGGCAGGTGGGTGTGCAGAGCTCTATTTAGTGAAATCGGGGTGGCGGTCTGTTGCCCCAAGGGGCATGCCGGTGAGGATTGCGTCGTGCTGTCTCACACTCTGCTGTCATTGCCGGGCCTGTCCCACTGCTATCCGGTTTAATTGCCAGGGCGCGGGGAACATCTGCGCGCTGGATTCCTTGCGCGGCCGCGGCTCCCTTGCATGTTGTTCTGACCGTTCTGTGAGAGATTGAGCGGTGTACCCGGGCCGGTGGCCACCGGCCCGGGTACGGACGGACGGGAC
>JANQKY010000030.1 GCA_028280885.1 Tepidamorphus sp. | reverse complement strand
AGTACGGCGATAGGTAGCCGCGGTCGAACTGCATGCCTTCGACGACTTCCAACTCGGTCTCCAGCGACTTGGCTTCCTCGACCGTGATGACGCCCTCGTTGCCGACCTTCTGCATGGCCTCGGAGATCATGTCGCCGATCTCGCGGTCGCCATTGGCCGAGATCGTGCCGACCTGCGCCACTTCCTCGTTGGTCTTGATCTTCTTGGAGCGCTTCTCCAGGTCCTTGACCGCGGCGGTCACGGCCTGGTCGACACCGCGCTTCAGGTCCATCGGATTCATGCCGGCGGCAACCGACTTGGCGCCCTCGCGGACGATCGCCTGGGCCAGAACCGTGGCGGTGGTGGTGCCGTCGCCGGCGATGTCGTTGGTCTTCGAGGCCACTTCGCGCACCATCTGGGCGCCCATGTTCTCGAACTTGTCCTCAAGCTCGACTTCCTTGGCGACCGTGACACCGTCCTTGGTGATCCGCGGGGCGCCGAAGGACTTCTCCAGCACCACGTTGCGGCCCTTCGGGCCGAGCGTCACCTTGACGGCGTTCGCCAGGACGTCGACGCCCTTCAGCATGCGCTCGCGCGCGTCGCCGGAAAACTTAACGTCTTTCGCAGCCATTGCTACAAACCTCTTGATACTTCGGTGTTCGGATATGAAAAAACCGCGTCGGCGCGAATGGCCTTACGCGGCTTTCTTCTTCGAGGCCTTCTTGACCTGGATGATGCCCATGATGTCGGATTCCTTCATGATGAGGTAATCGACGCCATCGACCTTGACTTCGGTGCCGGACCACTTGCCGAACAGGATGCGATCGCCAACGGCGACGTCCAGTTCGATGCGGTCGCCGTCTTCATCGCGGGCGCCCGGGCCGACGGCGATGACTTCGCCTTCGCTCGGCTTTTCCTTGGCGGTGTCCGGGATGATGATGCCGCCAGACGTCTTTTCATCTTCGTCAAGGCGCTTCACAAGCACGCGGTCGTGCAGCGGACGGAAGTGCATGGAACGTTGCTCCTCCAATAGGATGGCCCGTTTCGGGCGCAGGGTTTCACGGAGTATGGAAACGCCTGTTAGCACTCCATCAGTCCGAGTGCTAACAGTCGAGGCAGCAGATAGTCAGGGGAGCGTGACGTGTCAAGAGGTGGGGGCCGGACTATCGCTCCGCAAGGGGGTTTGAGTCGACGGGGACTGTGCCGGAGGCGGCGGGGATGGTTAACCGGAGGTTGATGGGGACGTCCGAGCGGCGGAGGTTGCCCTGCAAAGGGTCAGAAGCAACTCCGGCGATTGCGTATTTCCTGACCCTCTCGCCCGTCTTGCGCTCTGTTGCAACGGTCCGTTTCTTTCATCCCAAACCGCTGTCCCGTGCCTGCAACCGCGAGGCCGGGGCTCCCCGATCCCGGCTCTCACTGCGTTCGGCGGGGATAACGATTGAGAGACAGCTGTCACGACGAGCGGCCGGGCAAGGAATACGCGCGCGCAGGTGTTCCCCACCCCCTGGCAATAACAGACCTGCGCCCCGCCAAACCGGACAGCGGTGGGACAAGCCCGGGGATGATCTCGGAGGGAGACGGGAGCCCGCAACCCCCTCCCTCGTCATCCCGGACGGCCGGCAGGCCGAGCCGGGATCGGGGAACCCGAGCGTATCGGAGTCCCGCTGGCCCGGACTGCTGCTCACCGATCCCGGCTCTCCACTGCGTTTCGGCCGGGACGACGAGCGAGAGGGAACGGATAACCGGGACGATCGAGACCGCCCGACATCTTGTGCGAACCCACCAACCCGCACTCACGCCCGCCGGCGCGGCCAGAGCGGCTTGCCGGGACTGGCGGTGATCAGGCAGGCGGCGATGATCAGCACGGCTCCGGCAAGCGTCATCGGCGCCGGCCGCTCGGCGAAGAACACCAGGCCGAACAGGCTCGCCCAGACCAGATTGGTGTACTCGATCGGCGCAAGGCGGGAGGCCTCGGCATATTTCAGGCTCCAGGCCAGCATCATCTGGCCGAAGGTGCCGAGCACGGCGATGGCGACAAAGGTCAGCACCTGCATCTGGCTCAAGCCGGACCAGAACAGGACCCCGGTCGGCGTCAGAATGGCCGCCGCCAGGCCCGTCTGCAGGAAGGTGAGGACGGGAATGGAATCGTGCGAGGCATGCTTGCGCAGCAGCACCGCCCAGGTGGCATAGGTGACCGCGGCCGACAGTGCGGCGGCGATGCCGAGCGGGTTGAGCACGCCGCCGGCCCCGAAATCGCCCGCGACGACCACCAGCACGCCGCCAAAGCCAAGCAGGACCGCAAACAGCGCCCGCATGGTGATCGCCTCGCCGAGCAGCAAACGGGCGATCAGGATCATGAAGATCGGCGCGGTGAAGGCGAGCGTCACGGTCTCCACCAGCGGCATCCGCGTCAGCGCGTAGAAGAAGAACAGCGCGGTCAGCACCAGTACCACCGAGCGGACGACATTGCTCTTCAGCGATCGCCGGGTGATCTGATGCGGACCAGTCAACAGCAGGACGCCGGTCGCGACCGCGGCACCGAAGGCATAGCGCAGCCAGACGATCTGCAGGATCGGCAGGGAGGTCCCGAAGCTCTTGACCAGCGCGTCCATCGACGACAGGACGAGAATGGCAAGCGCCATCACCAGCGCCGGGCGGGCCGACGACAGCGACTTCGGACGGGCGTCTGCGGCGTTGGCCATCTGTGTCCCCTCCCGTCTGTTCCTCTTCCCCGGCCGACGATATCCGCGCCGGGTTCCAGTGCCGAAAACTTGCAGTCAAACCGCCAATAACACGGGGGTTCGGGCGGGGCCATCGGCGGGGGTGCATGCCTGCTCTGCCCCAAAATGCAGAGTGATTCCGGGGGTCCGCGAAGCAGACTTTCCCTTGCCTCAATCGCCGGGCACGGGCCCTACTCCGGCCGAGAGCGCGAAGACCTCTACCGGCCTGCTGCGGCCCTTGACGGTGGTCTCGCCCTTGGCCTCGAAGAAAAACGCTTCGCCGCACCGCTCGCGCGTTTCGCGGCTTGTCAGGATCGACGTGCCGAAGGTCTTGTTGAGGCCCTCCAGCCTGGAGGCGACGTTTATGGTGTCGCCGATGCCGGTATATTGCAGCCGGTCGCGGGCGCCGACATTGCCGACGACGGCCGCGCCCGTGTGCAGGCCGAACCGGGTCGGCAATTCCGGCTTGCCGGCCGCGCGCTGGGCGGCGTTGAAGACGTCGATCGACTGTTCCAGCGCCAGCGCGCAGCGGCAGGCATTGACGGCATGGTCGGGATCGGGGCTCGGCGCATTCCACATCGCATAGACCGCGTCACCGATGAACTGGATGATCGTGCCGCCATGCGCCTCGACGCCGGCATTGATCACCTCGAAATAGCTCGACAGCATGTCGACCACCTCCTCGGGCTCCAGCGCCTCGGAGATCGTGGTGAAATCCTTGCCGTCGGTGAACAGGACGGTCACCTCCTCGCGCCGGGCCTGGGTCTTGTCGAACAGGCCGGAGGCGATGATCCGGTTGACCAGTTCCTTCGGCACATAATGGCCGAAGGAGCGGATCGCCGTGCGGGCCGCCCCGATCGCCGAGGCGAGCGAGACGATCTCGGAGATCCGCGAGCGCACCGGCGGCGGATCGGAAAAGTCGAGATCCTTGATCCGCAGCGCCTCCGCCGTCAGTTGCGCCAGCCGCCGGGTGATGGCGCGCGACAGGAACAGCGCCAGCAGCAGGCCGGCCACCAGAATGCCGCCGGCTATGGTGAGTTCGCGGCGCAGTTCCTCCTCGATCTCGCGGGTGAAGTCGCTTTGCGGCGCCGCCACCGCGATGGTGTAGCCCTCCAGCACCGACAGGAAGGAGATCGGCACGAACATCAGCTCGTAGGTCTGCCCGGCGAGGCTGAAATGCGCCTGTCCGCTGCCGACCTTGGCAAGCTGCTTCTCGACGATCGGCAACAGCGGATCGTGCTCGAGCAGCGCCTTGCCGTCGGGCGTGCCGTCGGCGCGCGCCGAGGCCATCAGGGCGGCCATCAGCTCCGGCTCGGAATGGACGACGAGCCGGCCCTCGTCGTCGAACACATAGGTTTCCGAACGCGTCGAGATGCGCTCCTTGGTGAGGAAGGCGCCGATCGCGGCAAGCGGGATGTCGGCGGCCACCACGACGCCCGGGCTTTCGGCATGGGGATCGGCGACGGTCTTGACGTACTGGCCGGTCGCCGCCATCCGGTAGGGCTTCGTGGCGACAGAGGCGCCGGCGGCGACGGCCTGTTTATACCAGTCGCTTTGCCGCGGATCGTAGTCGGTCGGCTCGGCCTTGCGCACCGAGACCGGCTTGCCGGTGGCGTCGAGGAACGTCCAGCGGCTCTGCGGCTCACCCTCCGCGTTCGGCACGACGGTCTGCATCGCCGCGTGGGCGTCCTCGGGAGCGTTGAGGGGGCCGCGCCACGCCGAGTCGGCACCAAGGCCGACCATGCGCATGAACCGGCCTTCGGGATAACCGGCGAAGATGCTGTCAAGCTTGCGCGAACGGGTGACGACCTCGAACAGATAGCTGCGCTTTTCATCGAGATCGGCCGGCGGCGCCGTGCGCATCGACTCAAGCGCGCTGCCGATCTGAACGAGCGTCAGCTTGTCGGAAAAGGTCAGCCGGTAGTGATCGATGATCTGGTCCGACAGCGCCGCCATCGCCACGTCGATCGCGTCATCGGCCGCCTTGCGGCCATGCTGATAGGACAGCCAGATCTGCGGCAGCGTGACGAGCAGCAGGAGCGCGACGAGCAGCACCGACAGATGCACCCGCAAGGGACGGGTCCAGGCCGGTCTGGTCGGCTGTTCCGGCATCCGGCCGGCCTCCTCGTGTCACGTTGCCGGGTAAGCCTACACCGCGAAACGTTGAGAAATCACTAGAGCGTGGTCAGGATTTAACCATTGTGCGGGCCGGTTGGCGCGCTAGGTTATTGTGCACCTGAACACAGGCAGTTCATCCGCATCCCCGACCTGTCCGGCGGCAACGCCGGCCAGACGGTTCCTGCCGCAGCCATGGAAGCGATCCGATGAAAGAGCCCGGTCCCGACCACCCGATCAACATCTCGCCGGTGTCGAGCCGCGTCACGGTCAGGGCCGGCGGCGCCGTCATCGTCGCCAGCGACAACGCGCTGATCATGCAGGAATCGACCTATCCGCCGGTCTACTATCTGCCGCGCGCCGACGCCGCGATGGACAGGCTTGAAGCGAGCGATCACGGCACATATTGCCCCTACAAGGGCGATGCGTCCTATTTCTCGATCGCCGCGCTGGGCGCCGACGGCGCCAATGCGGTCTGGTCCTACGACACCCCCTACCCGGCCGTCGCCGAGATCGCCGGCCACCTCGCCTTCTATCCCGACAAGGTCGATATCACGGTCGAAAGCTGACCGGCTTTCATGCCCGCCGGGCTTCGAAAAAAGCCTTCAGAAGGCCCGCCGCCTCGCGCTCGGCGATGCCGGAATAGACCTCCGGGGCGTGGTGGCAGGTGGCCTGCGAAAAAAACCGGGGCCCGTGTTCGACCGCGCCCATCTTGATGTCGGGCGCGGCGAAATAGAGCCGGCGGATGCGGGCAAAGGAAATCGCCGCCGCGCACATCGCGCACGGCTCGAGACTGACCCACAGGTCGCAGCCGGAAAGCCGCTCCGACCCCGTGGCGGCGCAGGCCGCCCGGATCGCCAGCAGTTCGGCATGGGCGGTCGGATCCTTCAGTTCCAGCGTCCGGTTTCCGGCCCGGGCGAGGATCGCGCCATCGCGCACGATCACCGCGCCGACCGGCACCTCGCCGCGCGCTTCCGCCGCCCGCGCCTCCGCAAGCGCTTCGGCCATGAAGCTTCCGGCTTGCCTCACAACGCTGATCTCATAACCTTGGCCTCACGACAGGGCTGCCATGCGTTTTGCCACTTCCATCTTATCCTCCCGCCCGCACTCTGCTATCTGGACGCCATGTCCGCCAAGCCCCCCTCAAAGCCCCGTCCCGACAAGCGCGCGCCGAAAGCCGCCTCGCCGTCCGGCGGCGCGGCCGCGCCCGAGCGCCCTGAACGGATCGCCAAGCGGATCGCCCGGGCCGGTGTCTGCTCGCGGCGCGACGCCGAGAAGCTGATCGGCGAGGGCCGGGTGCGCCTGAACGGACAGGTGCTCGATACCCCGGCGGTGACGGTCACCGATCGCGACCGGATCGAGATCGACGGCAAGCCGCTCGCCGAGCGCGAGCCGACCAGGCTGTGGCTCTACCACAAGCCGGCCGGCCTGGTGACCACCAATCGCGATCCGCAAGGGCGCGCGACGCTGTTTGAGCGGCTGCCGCCCGACCTGCCGCGCGTCGTCACAATCGGCCGGCTCGACATCAACACCGAGGGGCTCCTGCTGCTCACCAATGACGGCGGGCTTGCCCGGGTTCTCGAACTGCCGGCGACCGGCTGGCTGCGCCGCTACCGCGTCCGCGCCCATGGCAGCATCGCCCAGGAGCGGCTTGCAGCACTTGCCGACGGCATCGAGATCGCCGGTGTGCGCTACGGGCCGATCGAGGCGACGCTCGACCGCGAGCAGGGCCGCAATGTCTGGCTCACCATGGCCCTGCGCGAGGGCAAGAACCGGGAGATCAAGAATGTGCTGGAGGCGCTCGGCCTGTCGGTCAACCGGCTGATCCGGGTCTCCTACGGTCCGTTCCAGTTGCGCGACCTGGCGATCGGCGCGGTCGAGGAGGTCAAGGCCCGGGTGCTGCGCGACCAGCTCGGCCGGCGGCTCGCCGCCGAGGCCGGCATTCGCCTGCCCGAGGAGACCCGCGAGGCGGCGCCGAAGCGGGGGCCCAAGCGGGAGCCGAATCGCCAGGGTGGCGAGGCGACCGGCAAACCCAAACCGCGCGCACGCAGCAAGACCAATGACCCGGCGGGAAACCGCCAGGCGAAGACCTCCGGAGCGGGCCATGCGCGTCGTCGGCGGCCGGTTTAAGGGCCTGGCGCTTCACGCGCCGAAGGGCAGCGACATCCGGCCGACCTCCGACCGGCTGCGCGAGGCCGTGTTCAACATTCTCGCCCACGCCTATGACGACGCCGTTGACGGCGCCCGCGTCCTCGACGTCTTCGCCGGCACCGGCGCGCTCGGCCTCGAAGCGCTGTCGCGCGGCGCCCGCTCGGCGGTCTTCATCGACATCTCGGCGGAGGCCCGCGCCCTGATCCGCCGTAATCTGGAGGCCGCCGGCATCATGGGCCTTGCCCGCATCTCCAAGCGCGACGCCGCCCATCTCGGCCCCGCCGGCCAGCAGGGCGGCTTCACGCTGGCCTTTCTCGACCCGCCCTATGGCCGCAATCTCGCCGACAAGGCGCTGAAAAGCCTTGCCAAGGGCGGCTGGCTCGCCGACGGCGCGCTCGTCCTTGTCGAGGAGCGGTCCGGGGTCGATATACATCTGCCGCCCGGCTATAGGGAACGCGAGCGCCGACCCTATGGCGATACCGAAATCCTGATCCTGAGCTACGAGCCGTCATGAAGATCCTCGCCGTTGAGAACTATCCCGATTCCCCGCTCGGCACGGTCGGAACCGCGCTGCGCGAGCAGGCCGCCGATATCGACGTGGTACAGGCCTTCAAGGGCGATCCGCTGCCCGAGACGCCGAACGGCTATGACGGCCTGGTGATGCTGGGCGGGGCGCAGAATGCGCTTGCCGACGACGAGTATCCCTATCTGCCGGCGCTTGCCGGTCTGGCCCGCGATTTCGGCGGGTCCGGCCGGGCGGTGCTGGGCATTTGCCTGGGCTCGCAGATCATCGCGCGCGCCTATGGCGGCGAGAACGTGCTCGACCAGCCGGTCGAGTTCGGATTTCGCACGGTTGCGCCGCGTCCGGAGGCCGCAGACGACCCGGTTCTCGCCGCGCTGGAGGAACCCAGGCTCACCTTCCACTGGCACAAGGATACGGTCGGCCTGCCCGAGGGCGCGGTGCACCTGGCCTCAAGCGAGATGACGCCGAACCAGGCCTGGCGCATCGGCGAGAATGTCTATGCCATGCAGTTCCATTTCGAGGCCTCGCGCGAGGTCGTCGCCCATTGGAGCCGCATCTCCGGCGAGCACATCACCCCGCACACGCCGGACTGGCACGACCGGCTCGATAAGGAACTGGCGACGAACGGCGCGGAGGCGGAGTTCTTCGGGCTGGAACTGGCGCGGCGATGGGTGAGGCATGTGGGGCGGAATTAGCGCCCTTTCCACTCAGATAGGATCATTCTGACTTGGGCCGCATAGCGGCTCACCGCCGCCCGAACAGCTTCTCGATATCGCTGAGCTTCAGTTCCACGAAGGTCGGCCGGCCATGGTTGCACTGGCCGGAATTCGGCGTCGCCTCCATCTCGCGCAAGAGCGCGTTCATTTCCTCCGGCGTCATCCGCCGGCCGGCGCGCACGCTGCCGTGGCAGGCCATGCGCGAGGCGACCGCATCGAGCCGGTCGCGCAGGCGGGTCGCGGTGTCGGCAACCGCGAGATCCTCGGCGAGGTCGCGGACGAGGCCCGCCACGTCGAAATCGCCGAGCATCGCCGGAACCGCGCTGACGGCGACCGCGCCGGGGCCGAAGCCCTCGAGCTCCAGACCCAGTTCGGCAAGCTCGCCGGCCCGGTCGCAAAGCCGCGCCGCGTCGGCGGGGTCGAGATCGACGACCTCCGGGATCAATAGCCCCTGGCGGGCGACGCCGTTAGCCGCGATTTCGGCCTTCAGCCGTTCGTAGACGAGCCGCTCATGCGCCGCATGCTGGTCGACGATGACGATGCCGTCGCGCGTCTGGGCGAGCACGAAGGTCTCGTGCAATTGCGCCCGCGCCGCGCCGAGCGGATGGTCGGCGCCAGGCTCGGGGGCTGCCTCGTCCACCGCGGAAAAAGGCGTGCCGCGGGCATCGGCTGACGGGGCGGCGACGGCCTCGAACGGCGCGGCTGCCTCGCCGAAGCCGCCGGCAACGGCCCGGGACACCGCATAGGCCGACGGGCCGTGATGACCGTTCGGCGCCGCATATCGGGATCCGGATGCGCCCCGGTCCGTGGCCGCCGACCCGCCCGGAAAGGGAGATTGAACACCGGCCTGAAAACGTGACAGCGTCTCGGCCGCCATCGCCTCGGAGCCGACCGGCCCGGTTTCGGCAAGGCTTGAGCGCAGCGCGCTGACGATCAGCCCGCGCACCAGGCCGGCATCGCGAAACCGCACCTCGGCCTTGGCGGGATGGACGTTGACGTCGACCTCGCGGGGATCGAGCGTCAGGAACAGCGCGCAGGCCGGCCAGCGGTCGCGGGTCATCAGGTCGCCATAGCCGGCCCGCACCGCGCCGGTGAGCGAGCGATCGCGCATCGGCCTTCCGTTTACGAAAAGGTAAAGCTGGCGCGATGTCGGCCGGTGCCAGTTCGGATGGCCGGCAAGCCCGGTGAGCCGCACCCCGCCGCGCTCGAAATCAAGCGCGATCGCATTCCTTCGGATCTCGTCGCCGAGCACGTCGGCAATGCGGGCCGCCTGCGCCTCGGCGGGATCGGCAAGACCGCCGGCGGCCGCCACCGACAGGGTGATCCGCTCGCCGACCGTCAGGCCGAAGCCGATCTGCGGATGGGCGAGCGCCAGCCGGCGGACGACGTCGGTCACCGCCTGGTTTTCCGCGCTTTCGGATTTCAGGAACCGCAGCCGCGCCGGCGTCGCCGCAAACAGGTCCGCAACCTCGACCCGGGTGCCCCGGTTGCGGGCCGCCGGCATCGGCCCGGACTTGACGCCGGCCTCGACGACGACCCCGCTTGCCGCGTCCGCCTCCGCCGTCCGTGACGTAACGGTGAGCCGGGCGACCGCGCCGATCGAGGCGAGGGCCTCGCCTCGGAAGCCGAGCGTGCGGATATCGACGAGATCGCCGTCGGGCAGCTTCGAGGTGGCGTGGCGTTCAACGGCGAGGTCGAGATCCTCCGGCGACATGCCGGTGCCGTCGTCATCGACGCGGATCAGCCGTCTGCCGCCGCCTTCGACGACGATCTCGATGCGCCCGGCGCCGGCGTCGATGGCGTTCTCGACGAGTTCCTTGACGACGCTCGACGGCCGCTCGATCACCTCGCCGGCGGCGATGCGGTCGACAAGCGTATCGGAGAGGCGGCGGACGGCCATGGCGGTCTTGAGCGCTCGGGACGTGATTCGGGGCTTACGCGAAACAGGGCCCAGTGTCGCCCGTTCGCAGGAGGCGGGCAAGGACCGTGACGGGGCGCCGCCTACATCGCCTCGAGATATTGCCGGGCCAGCACCTTGCCCTCCTCGACCGCCGGCTGGTCGAAGGCGTCGACCCCCATCAGCTGCGCGGCCAGGATCGTCTCGAGCATGAAATGCATCATCAGCGCGCCGATTGTCTCCGCGTCGATGCGGGCGACGTCGAGCTGGCGGACCGGGCGGCCGTTGCGGGCGAGCGTGTCGATCGTCGCGCGCTGCTGGCTGGCGACGAAATCGCCGACGGTGTGGCCGGCGAAGTCCGGCTGGTCGGCCTCGCGCGCCAGCGCCGGATCGATGCGCGGGCCCTTGTCGGCGGCATGGGTGGTGATCACGGTATAAAACTTGTCGGCCGGCCCGCCGAGATAGAGCTGCAGCTGGCTGTGCTGGTCGACCGGGCCGATCGCGGCGACCGGCGTCATGCCCTGGCCGTCCTTGCCCAGGCTCTCGGCCCAAAGCTGCACCCACCAGCGCGACAGCCGCTCCAGCCGGTCGCCATAGGCCAGCATCACATTCTGGGCGATGCCGCGCTCGCGGGCATAGGCAACGGCAAGGGCCGCGCCGACCGCCGGCGCGATCTTGTCCGGCGCGGCGCCCTCGAGGATGGGTTGAAGCGCCTTGGCCGCGCCGGCGCGCGCCGCGCCGACATCGAGGCCGGCGAGCGCTGCCGGGATCAGGCCGACATTGGTGAGCGCCGAAAAGCGCCCGCCGACGCCCGGGTCATGCTCCAGGAAGCGCACCGCGAAGGGATCGAGCAGCTTGCGCAGCTTGTTGAGCTTGCCGGAAATCGCCGGTTCGCTGAGGCCCATGACATGGGCGCCGATCCTGTCGCCGAGGCCCTGGTCCTCATAGGCCGACAAGACCGACATCGCCTGGATGAGCGTCTCGCCGGTGCCGCCCGACTTGGAGATGACGATCGTCCGGGTGGTGGCGAGCGGCAGGGTTTCCAGCGCCGCTGCGAGGCTTATCGGATCGAGATTGTCGAGGAAATGCAGCCGCGGGCCCGGCCGGTGATCGCCGGTGACGGGCAGATGCCAGCCGGCGACCTGGGTAAGCGCCTGGCCGCCCAGGCTCGATCCGCCGGTGCCGAGCACCAGAACGTCGCTGGTGCCGTCGGCAAGCCAGGCCGCGGCCTCGGCGATCTCGGGCAGGTCGTCGGTGCGTTCGGGCAGGGACAGCAGCGGCAGGTCGCCGGAAAGACGGGCCTGGCGCACCCAGTCGAGGCCGGTTTCGCAGGCGGCAAGCATCGCGTCGAAGGCCTGCCGGGTCAGTCCGGCCTCGCCGACCTCAACATCGAAACACGTATCGATCACCTGTTTGATCGGCATGAGTTCGCTTCCTTCGCGCCGCTGTCGACCCGGGCCCAGGTATTGTCGGCCCCGCCTCTTCCTATTAGGCGAATTACGGGACGTCTGCTAGGGCTTACCGCGTGATGCGGCCGGTTTCGGGCCGGCGCGCCGCTTACCGGGCAGAAATCCGCGTCCGCCGCTGCATCGAAATCTGGTCCAGACGGTGGGATAATCAAGACAGGCCAACACCACGACCGCGCATAATGAGGACTATACATAAGTATTCGATCCTATAAATATATATTAAGCGTACTGATCTACGAAGAACACGCCTTCCCCCTTGGGATGAAAACAACGTCCAATGGGCGAAAACACGGTTTGAACATCGTTGTTTTAAGCGAAACGAAACGAACTTTATGCAGGGTAACGGCAGCATGTGACCGACCAGGGCCTCCAATGCCGCATCATGAACCTTTCGCCAACTGCCTGCGACCCGTTCGCGGACATATTCGGGACACCCGGGCGCCGGCCGGGACGTCCGGGTTGGCGGGCCTGCGCATTGCGGCAAAGGATCTGGTATCGTCCGCCGCGCTCGATCCAAAAGCCGACTAGACTGTTTTGTAAAAACGCTGTTTCTCAAAGCGCATTCACCGAAGTGACCTGGGTTACGATGGAAGACAAACAGACATACCTGCTGCTGGGGAACTACCGGCCGACGGTCACGCTGGCCCGAACCTATGGGCGGGCCGGCGGCAAGGTCATTGTCACCCATGGCGGCCATGAGGGGATGGCGCAGCTTTCGCGGTATGTGTCGGAGATGTGGAACGAACCGGATCCCGCCAACGGCGAGGCCGCGTTCATCTCAGCGCTGACCGACTATCTGGCCGCGCGTCCCGATATCAACGTCATCGTTCCGGTCACCGAACGCTATGCGATCGCGGTGGCCCGCCACGCGGCCGCCCTGCCGGCGGACCGGCTCGTCGCCGCGCCGCAGCCCGACATCGTCCTGTCGATGCTCGACAAGCCGTCGCTGTTTGAATGTGTCCGCGATCTCGGCGTGCCGATCGCGCCGTTCAGGCGGATAAGTGACTATGCGGCGCTGCTTGCGGCAATCGAGGAGATCGGCCTGCCCATCGTCCTGCGTCCGCTGCGCTCGGAGGTTCGCCTGAACGGCAACAAGGCGCTGACGATTGGCTCTCTCGGCGAACTGGAACCCGAACTACCGGGCTGGCCGGCAGATCACGCCAGCCTGCTTGCGCAGCGCAGGGTATCGGGCCTACGTCACAACTATTATTTCGCCGCCAACAAGGGCGAGATCTTCCGGTCGGTCGAGACACGCATCATCGAAACCGATCACACCGACGGGTCGGGCCTTGCGACGATCGGGGAGACGATCGAGACGACCCCCGACATCGCCCGCCATACCGAGACGATCCTGCGCGCGGTCGGCTATCACGGGATCGGATGCGCCCAGTATCTGGTCGACGGCGACACGGGCGCGATCAACTTCCTCGAAATCAATCCGCGCGTCGCCGGCAATCACGCCGTGCCCGAGGCCGCCGGCCTGGAGCTGGGACTGATGGCGGTGCGGCTGGCGCGCGGCGATCCGGACCCGGGGCCGGTGCGCGCCGGCAAGGCCGGATTGCGCTACAGCTGGACCAACGGCGCGATCTGGGCCCTCAAACTGCAGCTGGCGAGCGGAGAAGTCTCCTACCGACAGGTTCCCGCCAGGCTCCTGGGCATTTTCGGCACGTTTCTCAAAAGCGATGTCCACATGACCTGGAGCCTGCGTGATCCGGTGCCGACCCTTGCGCAGGCGACGAAGCAGATCGTGCGCACGCTGGTCGGACATGGCGACGGGCTGACCGACGGCTCCGAACCGCTCAAGGCAAAGTGACGTGGCCAAGATGAAACAGATCTCGCGCGCCGCAGCGCTATCGGGTATTCGCCGGTCGGACGGAGCGGACGAAAGCCAGGTGCCGGGCATGTTGGGGCCGACGATCGAGTGGCATGTCGATACCGGCGGGCAGGACGCCTGGGACCGCTACGTCGCCGCATTCGATGACGTCAATTACGACCAATGCGCCCTGTATACCGAGAACAGATGGCAGAACCGGACCTGCCGGCTTCGCATTCTGGACGACGGCAGGCCGATCGGCGGCGCGGTCGTCACGGTCCTGAAGCTGCCCGCCCTGCCGACCGGACTGGCCTATGTGAAGTCCGGCCCCCTCTGGCGCTTGCGCGGTGAGCCGGCGGACATCCGGCGGTATGAAACGATCGTCCGGGTCCTCGTCGAGGAATTCGCCCGACGCCGGGGCTATCATCTGATCATCTTCCCCCGGCCGATCCCGGACATCCAGCCGCTGGAAGAGGACGCGCTGCGGCGTCTGAATTTCAGCATACGGCGCGATCTCGCCGATCCGAACCGCTATCTCGTGAACTGCGCGCTCCCGGAGGAGGAACAGCTCAAGAGCCTGGCGCAGAAATGGCGGTACAACCTGCGCAAATCCTGGAAGAACGACCTGGAAACGCGCATCGGTTCCGGCGCCGAGGAAGTGCGGATCTTCACGGAACTGCATCGCCAGATGCTGGCGCGCAAACGCTATGGCGACCATGAGCCGATCGACCTGATCCCTGGGATGATCAACGATCTGCCGCCGCAATTGTCCTGCAAGGTCTATCTCGTCCTCCACCGGGGCGAGCCGGTGTCAGGCGCGATCGTCGCCCGCCAGGGCGATGCGGCGTTCTATGTGTTCGGCGCGACGTCGGAATCCGCCTTGCCCCTGAAGGCGGGCTACGCCATGCAGTGGGCGATCATCGAGGATCTGCGCAACGGCCCGTTTCGCTGGTACGACCTGGGCGGCGAGGCGGGCGAGGCCGGCTTGAAGCAGTTCAAGAAAGGGCTCGTCGGCCGCGAAGGCTGCATCCTGCGCATGCCGGGCGAGTTCGAATATACCAGCAACCCGCTGGCGACCCTGGCCGCCGGCCTGATCTTCAAGGCGCGCGACATAAAGCGGTTCATCAAGGAACGGCGCAGGTGAGATCTGGCGGGAATATCGCTCTGGCGACCCATCGCACGGTCGCCGCAGTCGCGTCGCATCTGAAGAAACCGGTTCTGATCACGCTGGCGCGCGTTGCCGGCGCGGCGCTGGCGTTCGCGCTTCAGCTCGTGCTCGCCCGGTCGCTGTCGCAGGATCATCTGGGCATCTACTTCACCGCGATCAGCGCGGCGACGGTGCTCGCGATCGTCACGGCGATCGGCTATCCGAGCGCCATGGTCCGGTTCCTTCTGCGCTATTCCGTGAAGGGCCGGGAGGCATGGCGCGCCCGCTTCGTCGCCAACGCGGAGCGCGACACGTTCATCCTGTCGCTGATCGGCCTCGTCATACTGGTCGTGGCCTCCCGGTTCGCCTTCTCCGATCCGGCGGTCGGCTGGGCCCTGGTCGTCTCCGCGCCGCTGGTGCCGGCGATCGCGCAGATGCGGATTTCCGGCGCCCAGGCGATCGCCGAGGATAGGTCCTATCTCGGCTTCCTGCCCGACACGATCGGCCGGCCGCTCATGACCTTTGTGTGCGTGCTGGCGCTCGTCGCCTGGCAGCGCGACATCACGCTGATCGAGGCGACCGCGCTGACGACCTTCGCCGGCGTCGCCATGGCGGCGATGCAGGGGGTGCTGGTGAAGCGCGCCGCAGGCCGCCCCCCCGTAGCGGCCAGCCCGTCGCCGAACGGCACGCGGCGCCTCGACCGGGCCTGGCGCCGGACCGGCATGGCGCTGATCCTGCCCGCCCTGTTCGCCGGGCTTCTCGTCGATGTCGTGCTGGTCTGGTCGTCGGTCTTCGTGACGCCCGACGAGATCGCCATCCTCGCCATCGCCGCCAAGCTCGCCTTCCTGTCGGGCTTTGCCGGCCAGGCGCTGATGCAGATCGACATGCCGAAGATCTCGCGGCTCTATTTCGCCGGGGAGACGGGGGAATGCCGCCGCCTTGTCCTGCGCTCGATGGCGATCGCGCTCGGCGTGTCGGTCGCGGCACTGGCGTTTTTCGCGGTCACCGGGGCGCCGATCCTGAGCCTGTTCGGGCCGGACTACATCGTCGGCGCGCCGGTGCTGATCGTCATGTGCCTGGCGATGATCGTCCGCGTGCCGGGGCTCTATGCCCTGCAGCTTCTCACCATCGCCGGCCGCCAGACCGTGATCAACAGGATCCTGCCCTTCATCATCGCCATCATGCTGGCGCTGATCGCGGGCCTCGCCTCACCCTTTGGCGCAACCGGCATCGCGGCGGCGCTCGCGGTCGCCCTGCTCGTTCACTCGGTAATCTTCGCGGCCCTGGCCTACCGTCGGATGTAGATTTCCCGGGGGATGTAGGTCACGCTTCAGCGCGACCTATCCGTCGTTTGCGGCCTCCGGCGCGTCCTCGGGCTGGCCGACGCGTGTCACATAGAGGCTGCCGTCGCCATAGAGCCGCGCAGCCGCGCGCCTGGCATCCTCGATCGTGACCGCGTCGATCAGGCCGTTGCGCTTGTTGATGTAGTCGATGCCGAGATCGTCACGCTGGATCTCGACCAGCTGGCGGGCGATCTTGGTGGAGGTGTCGAAGCGCAGCGGATAAGAGCCCTTGAGGTAGCGCTTGGCCTTGTCGAGTTCCTCGACCGTCGGCCCCGCCTCGGCCATGCGGACGATTTCCTCGTCGATGACCGACAGCGATTCGGCCGCCCGGTCGTTGCGGGTCGCAGCCCCGCCGACGACGAGGCCGGCCTGCTCCAGCGGATAGAGGAAGGAATAGACCGAATAGGACAGGCCGCGCTTTTCGCGCACCTCCTGATAGAGGCGCGAGGAGAAGGCGCCGCCGCCGAGAATGTGGTTGACGACGAAGGCGGGAATGAAATCGGGATCGTCGCGCTTGATCCCCGGCCGGCCGAACTGGATCACGGTCTGCGGGATTTCCAGCTCGATCGTCTTCTCAAGCCCGCCCGCCGGCAGCGCGGCTTCCGGCACCGGCTTCAGGTCGGCCGTCTCGGGCAGGCCGCCGAACACCTTGTCGAGGATGGGTTTCAGCGTTTCGGCATCGATGTCGCCAACGACGGCAATCGTCAGGGTGTCGCGCGCGAAGACATTGCCGTGGAAGGCGCGCAGGTCATCGGCGGTGATCGCCGCGACCGTTTCCATGGTGCCGCGCACCGGGCGGCCATAGGGGTGGTCGCCGAAGACGGTCTCCGACCACAGCCGGCCGGCCATCGATTCGGGATCGTTGAGCCGGCGGCGCAGGCCGGCGATCGTCTGGGTCTGCATCCGCGCGATTGCGTCCTCATCGAAGCGCGGATCGGTGACCGCGAGCCGCAGAAGGTCGGTTGCCTCGTCGAGGTTCCGCGTCAGCGTCTGCATCTGGCCGTAGAAGCCGTCGCGGCCGGCGTCGAAGGAGATTTCGACGGCAAGCGATTCAAGCCGTTCCTGGAATTCGGCCGAGGCGATATCGCCGGCGCCCTCGTCGAGCAGGACGCTCACCAGATTGGCGACGCCCGGCTTGTCGTCGGGGTCCTGCGAGGCGCCGCCGTCAAAGGCGAACTGCATGCTGACCAGCGGCACGGCGGGTTCGGAGACGAGCCAGGCCGTGATGCCGCCCGGCGAGGTGACCGTCTGGATCTCGATCGCGCGGGCGGGTTGGACGGCAACCGGCGCGGTGGCGATGACGGCGGCTGTGGAGGCGGCGGCCAGCGCCGGTGCGACGGTGTCAGTCATGAATTTCCACACGTTGGACCTCGCGATCTGCAGCCGGGCTCATGGTATCGGGGACCGCGCCGGCCGGAGTCTGGTTGATCAGGACGGGCTTGCCGCGGCCTCGCCCACGGAGTGGGCTTTCCGGTTGGCGGGAAGGCTTGCCTTGTCGGGTTGTTCGCCCTGCGCTTCCGGCGGTTCGGCGCGCAGGTAGCCGGTCACCGAGCGCTCGGGCACCAGGTATTTCTCCGCCACGGCACGGACCTGTTCGGCCGTCACCGCCTCGATCTGGCGAGCCCATTTGGCGACCGAATCGATTTCCGATCCGGTGGTCAGCGCGACGCCGTAGATGCGGGCAAGCGAGGACTGGCTGTCCTGGGCATAGACGGCTTCGGCGACCAACGAATTCTTCACCCGCTGCAATTCCTGCTCGGTGATCCCGTCGGCGACGAGGGTGGCGATCACCTCGTCACTCGCCGCGATCGCCTCTTCCAGGCTGACGCCGGGCGTCGGCACCGCATAGATCATGAAGCGGGACTGGTCGAGGGCGGAGCCGTGATACCAGCCGCCCGCGCCCGCCGCCTTGCCGTCCTCGACGACCAGGGCCTTGTAGAGCCGGCTGTTGGCGCCGCCGCCGAGAATATTGGCCAGCACGTCGAGGGCGGCCGCCTCTTCCTCGTTAATGGCGTAGCTCGGCACCAGCCAGGCGCGGCGCACGCTTTCCTGCTGGACACGCGGATCGCTCATCGAGACGATGCGTTCGGCCCGCGGCTCCGGCTCCAGCGGCCGCATGCGCTCGCCGGGCTCGGCGCGCCGTTCGATCTTGCCGTAGGTCGCCTCCGCCAGCACCTTGACCTCGTCGGGCTTGACGTCGCCGGCAACGATCAGGACGGCGTTGTTGGGGGTGTAGTGGGTTTCGTAGAAGTCGAGCGCGTCCTGCAGGGTCAACGCCTCGATCTCATGCTGCCAGCCGATGATCGGCCGGCCGTAGGGGTGGGCCAGATAGAGGGCTGCGTCGAGTTCCTCGCCGAGCTGGGCGCTGGGATCGTTGTCGGTGCGGCTGGAGCGCTCCTCCAGGACCACCTTCAACTCCGCGTCGACGTCCTCCTGGTCGAGCACCAGACCGGTCATCCGATCGGCCTCGTATTCCATCATCGTGCCGAGATGCTCCTTGGCGACGCGCTGGAAGTAGGCGGTGTAGTCGGAGGAGGTGAACGCGTTTTCCTGGCCGCCGACATCGGCGACGACCCTGGAGAATTCGCCGGCCGGATGCGCCCTGGTGCCCTTGAACATCAGGTGTTCGAGAAAATGGGCGATGCCGGACTTGGTCGGCGGCTCGTCGGCGGACCCGACCTTGTACCAGATCATGTGGGTCACGACCGGGGTCCGGTGATCCTCGATAACGACGACCTCGAGGCCGTTGTCGAGGGTGAACGACGTCACGATATCGTCGGAAACGGCGCCGGCCGGCGCCCGGAAAACAGTTCCATAGGCCATCATCACCACCAGGGCAGGAACGAGCAGCCGAAACGGCGCGGCAAGTCGCATCGGGCGATCCTCATACTGACAGGTCTGCCGCGCTCCGGTGCGGACGCAACAGCCGATCTGTTCGATATAGTCGGATGCCGTCAAGGGAACCACCACGTTTCGCATTAATTCGCGGTAACGTGATGGTCGTGTGGGCGGATCGGGGGGTCATACAGTCCGTAGCGTGGCATTCTGGCCGATATCGCTTCAACCGGCATCGAGCCGGTTAAAGCGATTACCCCTCACCCCGACCCTCTCCCGCAAGGGGAGAGGGTGCGATAGCGGTACGGAATGCGGTCGAACTGATCCGCTTTGCTGTTTGGGAGACGTTCAAGCCACCCGGCACTGCTGTGGCACTCCCTCTCCCCTTGCGGGAGAGGGTCGGGGTGAGGGGTGCCGCCCTTATGGGCGGCTTCGAGAGCGCCGAAGGCGATATTGAAAAAAGCGGCTTCGCCTCATTTTCAGACCGAACGTCAAAACCACACAGCCCGGTCTAAATGAAAAGCACCGCAGACCCCGCGGAAAAGGCCGCAATCCGCGCTAACTGCGGTTGAACAGCCGGCCGAAGAAGCCCTTTTTCTTCTCTTCGGGAAGTTCCTCGCCATCGACCGGCGGGGCCGGCGTGCGGTATCCGGCCGGCGGATCGGTGAGCTCGACCCGGGCCGGCTCGCCGCGCAGCAGTTCGGTGTCGCTCTTGCGCCGGTCGAGTAGTTCGCGCGGATCGACGACCTTGTCGACCTCGCGGCCATCGGCCGTGCTGGAGCCGAAGCCCGCGCCGTTCTGGCGGCCGTACATGCGGCCCCATTCGTTCAGTTCCTGCGGCGACATGACGTAGGAATACTCGTCGAAATCGTCGGGCACCGCTTCGGCGGCGGCCTTCTTCATTTCCGCGTATTCGCGCTTGGCGCGCTCGTCGGGATCGTCCGGCCAGTTGACGCCATAGGATTCGACCGGATCGTAGGGCGTGGGCAGGTCGTTGGCGGCGGTTTCGGCCGGCATCACCAGCGGCGAGCGCGGCCCGTATTCGATCTGTTCCTCGTCCGGATCGGCTCTGAGCCCGAGCGCGACCATCGGATCGCCGAGCGCATCCTCGATCGGGTCGGAAAAGCCGCTTCCCGACTTCGAACACCCCGCGGCAAACGCGCCGATCACCGCGACGACCGTCACGCTACGCAATACGGTTACAAGTTTCCGGTCCATTTTCCCGCCGATCATCATCCGGCCGTCAATCGCGGCCCATACCAGAGATCGCTCCCCGAGCGCCCCTCGCAACGCCAACTGCGCCGACTACCCGTCCTTTGGGGCCCTTTTATGGCTATTGAACACAGAGTCATACAGAAGCCCGGCGACGCCCGCAACAATTGCCACATCGGCGATGTTGAACACATACCAGGACCAGCCAAAGGCGTGGAAGTGGAAGAAGTCGGCGACCGCGCCGTAGATCTGCCGGTCGACCGCATTGCCGATCGCCCCGCCGATGATCAGGCCGATCGCGACGGCGACGAGCCGGTCGCGGGTCCTGGCAAGCCACAGCCACAGGGCGATCGCGGCGACGACACTGATGCCGATCAGGACGGAGCGCCCGGCCGCCGTGTCCTGTTCGAACAGCCCGTAGCTGACGCCGCGGTTCCAGACCAGCACCAGATTGAAGAACGGCGTGACCTCGACCGGGGAATTGAGGCCGATCTCGAAGGGGCCGAGCATCAGCCATTTATGCAGCCGGTCGAGGCCGAAGACGGATAGCGCGATCAGCGCGCCGATCCGGCTCCTCGGCCCCCACAGCATGGCCTTCAGCGTCATCGCCGCCCTATCTATTCCTAACCCTGTCTTTCCCTAAAACGAGCCGCTACTCGGCGGCCAGCCGGCCGGCCTCGAATTCGCGCATCGCCGCCGCGTCGCGCGGCGACAGGTCGGGCCAATCGGCATCGGCGCCGACATCCGGCAGCACCTTCCAGGAGCGGGCGCATTTCTTGCCCGTGGCCAGCACCGGCAGCACGGCGACGCCGGCGACCTCGTCGATGCGGTGTGCGTCGGCCGGGCCCTCGCCCTCGATCAGGTGCGCCTGGCTGGTGATCGCGATCTCGGCGAGATCGACGCCGGCGACCGCCGCCATCAGGCCCGGATCGGTGACATAGACCTCCGGGGCTGCCTCCAAGCTGGAGCCGATCCGCTTCGCCGCCCGCTCGATCTCCAGCGCGCCGGTGACGACCCGGCGCACGCGCCGGATCTTGCGCCACTTCTCGGCCAGCGCCTCGTCACGCCAGCTCTCGGGCACGTCGGCGAACAGTTCCAGATGCACCGAGCCCTCCTCGGAGGGGAAGCGCGACAGCCAGGCCTCCTCCATGGTGAAGGGCAGCATCGGCGCAAGCCACAGCACCAGCCGGGTGAAGATCTGATCGAGCACCTGCAGGCAGGCCTTGCGGGTCAGGCTGGAGGCCGGATCGCAATAGAGCGCGTCCTTGCGGATGTCGAAATAGAAGGCCGACAGATCGACATTGGCGAAGTTGAACAGGGCGTGCGAGATCCGCTTGTAGTCGAAATCGCGATACCCTTGGCGCACCGCCTGGTCGAGCTCGGCAAGCCGGTGCAGCATGTAGCGCTCCAGTTCCGGCATGTCGGCCTCGGCGACGTCCTCGCCGCGGTAATGGGCGAGCGAACCGAGCATCCAGCGGATCGTGTTGCGCAGCTTGCGGTAGGATTCGACGTTGGTCTTGAGGATTTCCGGCCCGATGCGCTGGTCCTCCCAATAGTCCGTCGTCATCACCCAGAGCCTGAGGATATCGGCGCCATACTGCTTGATGATGTCCTGCGGGAAGACCTGGTTGCCCAGCGACTTCGACATCTTGCGGCCGTGCTCGTCCATGGTGAAGCCGTGCGTGACGACGGCTTCATAGGGCGCGCGGCCGCGGGTGCCGCAGGATTCAAGCAGCGAGGAATGGAACCAGCCGCGATGCTGGTCGGAGCCTTCCAGATAGACCGAGGCCGGCCATTTCAGGTCCGGGCGGGTCTCCAGCACGAAGGCGTGGGTGGAGCCTGAATCGAACCAGACATCGAGGATGTCGTCGACCTTGTCCCATTCGGACGGATCGTCGACCAGCCCCTCCAGGAAGCGTTCGCGCGCACCGTCGGCAAACCAGGCATCGGCGCCCTCGTCCTCGAAGGCCGCGGCGATGCGGTCGACAAGCGAGGCGGATGCATTGAACCGGGCGTTCGGGATGACCTCGCCGCTCTCGCGGTTGACGAAGACCGTGATCGGCACGCCCCAGGCGCGCTGGCGCGAGATCACCCAGTCGGGCCGGTCGGCGATCATGCTGCGCAGCCGGTTCTGGCCGGCATCGGGCACGAAACGGGTCTCGTCGATGGCCTTCAGCGCCTTGGCCCGGAGACCATCCGCCCCTTTGCCGTCGTCCATCGCGATGAACCATTGCGGCGTGTTGCGGAAGATCACCGGCTTCTTGGAGCGCCAGGAATGCGGATACTGGTGCTTCAGCCGGCCGCGCCCGACCATCGCGCCGGCGGCCGCCAGCGCGTCGATCACCGCCTGGTTGGCGTCGCCCTTGGCGCCCTTGTCGGTGATGACGCGCTTGCCCACCAGGCCGGGCGCGTCGTTGGTGTAGAAGCCGTCGGAATCGACGGGATAGGGGATCGTCGTGTCGATCCCCATCTGCTCCAGCCGCGCCTTGTGCTCGTTCCAGGCCTCGAAGTCCTCCGCGCCATGGCTCGGCGCGGTGTGCACGAAGCCCGTGCCGGCATCGTCGGTGACATGCTCGCCGGGCAGCAGCGGCACGACGAAGTCGTAGCCGAGGCCTTCAAGCGGATGGCTGCAGGCGAGGCCCGGCAGTTCGGCATAGTCGAGGTCGCGGATCCGCTCATAGTGCTCGACCCGGCCGGCCTTCATGACCTCGTTGGCGAGCTTGTCGGCGAGGATGTAGAGCTCGCCGGGCCTGGCCCAGTTGTCCTCAGGGGCCTCCACGACCTTGTAAAGCCCGTATTCGACGCGCGGGTGGAACGAGATCGCCCGGTTGCCGGGGATCGTCCAGGGTGTCGTCGTCCAGATGACGACATAAGCTCCCTTAAGGCTTTTGCTGTTTGCTGCCAGCCGTCTTGCTTCATGAATAGCAAGTGGGTTTCCAGAGGCAGCCGCTTCGTCCTCTACTGAGTATCCTTCGCTATCAACTAGATAATCGGAACCATCTTGACTGGTTTTGGTGATCGACTCGAAGCCAGTACTTACGACCGGGAACTTCACCCAGATCGTATCCGACGTGTAGTCCTGATACTCGACCTCCGCCTCGGCAAGCGCCGTCTTCTCGACGACCGACCACATGACCGGCTTGGAGCCGCGATAGAGCCCGCCATTCATCGCGAATTTCATCAGTTCGCGGGCGATCTGCGCCTCGGCCCTGAAGCTCATCGTCGTATAGGGGTTCTTCCAGTCGCCCTCGACGCCGAGCCGGCGGAACTCGTCGCGCTGCACGTCGATCCAGTGCTCGGCGAACTGCCGGCATTCCTTGCGGAACTCGACGACCGGCACGTCGTCCTTGTTCCTGCCCGAGGCGCGATACTGCTCCTCGATCTTCCATTCGATCGGCAGGCCGTGGCAGTCCCAGCCGGGCACGTAGTTGGAATCGTAGCCGAGCATCTGGTGCGAGCGGGTGACGACGTCCTTGAGGATCTTGTTGAGGCCGGTGCCGATATGGATGTTGCCATTGGCATAGGGCGGGCCGTCATGCAGGACGAACTGCTCGCGGCCCCTGGCCTGCCGGCGCTGGCGGGTATAGATGTCGAGGCCGTTCCAGCGTTCGATCCAGTCCGGCTCGCGCTTGGGCAGGCCGGCGCGCATCGGAAAATCGGTCTTGGGCAGGAACAGGGTCTTGGAATAGTCGCGCTTGGCGTCGGGTCCGTCGGTCATGGGATTCCAGGCGGTTCGGGCGGTTCATTCAGCCGCTTGATTGGATAGATGGGATAAGAAGAATGGGCTTCCCGGCCTTCGGCGCGCGGCAGACAGCGGGTCTGCCTTACGCCAAAGCCGGGCCGGTAATTCGCCCGGTGTTCGGGATGCCGGACCCGCGCCTGGCGTGTGCCGGGCAGGCGGGCGGGCAATCCAGTCTGCTATCCATCGATCCTGACATGGCGTTGCGTTCTATCAGGCCGGGCCCCCGGGTTAAAGCCGGTTCTGGGTTAAAGCCGGTTCTTGCCCGGTTTTGCCGCTTCGGTCTTGCCGCTTCAGGCCAATTGCGGAGGCGCCTCGGCGCGGGCCAGCAGGTCGCGGGTCTCGGCGATGTCGACACGCATCCGCTCGACAAGCGCCTCGACGCTTTCGAAGCGCGCCTCGGGGCGGATGAAGGCGACGAATTCGATTTCCATCTCCTTGCCGTAGAGATCGAGATGGGCGTCGAGGAGATAGGTTTCAAGCAGCGGCGCGCCATTGTCGAATTGCGGGCGGCGGCCGAAATTGGCAGCCCCCTGATAGACCGTGCCGTCGACGGTCGCGCGCACCGCGTAGACGCCGTGCCTGAGCTCGGTCTCCGGCGGCAGCTTCATGTTGGCGGTCGGAAAGCCGAGATCGCGGCCGCGCTTCTCACCATGCACCACCTCGCCGCGCACGCAGAAGCGATGGCCGAGGATGTCGGCGGCATCCTGCACGCGGCCCTCGGCAAGGGCCTTTCGCACCGCGCTTGCCGACCAGATCGCATCGCCGCTGCCGGCCGGGGCGACGATGGTGACGTCGAAGCCGCGCTTGGCGCCGAGCGCGCGCAGCACTTCCGGCGAGCCCGACCGGCCCTTGCCGAAATGGAAGTCGTGACCGACGACGGCGCCGGACACGCCGAGCCTGTCGACCAGCACCCGGTCGACGAAGTCCTCCGCCGACAGCGCGGCGAAATCCGCATCGAAGGTGATCTCGACGACGCCATCAAGCCCCACCGCGGCCAGGCGTTCGGCTTTCAGCGGCGGCGGCGTCAGCCGGAACACCGGTGTCTGGGGCCGGAAAAACGTGCGCGGATGCGGCTCGAAGGTCAGCGCCATCGCCGGGACGCCGCGCGCCTCGGCCATTTCACGCATCGGCTTTAGAACGGCAAGGTGGCCGCGATGCACGCCATCGAAATTGCCGATCGCGACGATGCCGCCGCGCAAATGCGGCGGCACCGGGTCGGTATCGGTCAGGCGGGTGAAGTCCGGCTTGGTCATTGATGTTTCAGTGGACGGCATTTCAGATCGCGGCATTCGTTGGCGCTGTCAACGGTCGCGGCCCGGCACCATGACGATCGCCTCGCCATCGAGCACCGGCTTGGCGTCGACCAGACATTCGCAATTGAGCCGGGCGCGGCGCTTCTTCGCCTCAAGCTCGACCACCTCCACCTGCGCCACGACGACGTCGCCGATGCGCACGGGCGCGTGGAAATTGAGGCTTTGCGAAATATAGATCGCGCCGGGTCCGGGCAGCTTCGTGCCGAGCACCGCCGAAATCAGGCTTGCGGTATAGAGGCCATGGGCGATGCGCTCGCGAAACGGCGTCTTGGCGGCGAAATGATCGCTCAAATGCACCGGATTGTTGTCGCCGGACAATTGCGCGAAGCCGATCACGTCATCGGCCATCACGGTGCGCATAAGCTGCTCCGTCATGCCGACGCTCAGATCCTCGAAGACATAGCCAAAACCGGATGACGGCGGATGCGCGGTCATCTGCTCGAACTCCTCCGTGAGCCGTAGGGCCGTTAACGCCTGGGCGGGACACTATTGCAAGCGCTCGGCAGATTGAAGGGGGAGATTGACCTTGCGACCGAAAACTGTCCTGTCGCCGGACGCCGCCGAAGCTTCATCCACGCGCGCGGCAATCCGCTCGGGCCTCAAGTCACCGGGTCAGTCCTCGTCTATCAGGATTTCCATCGGAACACCGAGTGCGCGGGCGATCTTGAGCAACAGCACCGCCTTGCCTTCCCGCTCACCGGTCTCGATCTGGGCAATCGTCGGTTGGGCGCACCCTGCAAGTGCCGCGAGTTCCGCCTGCGTCAGGCCGCGATGCTTGCGGATCGCCTTGATCGGGCTTTCTCCCTCCTCGATCTCAACCCACACCTCCAGCGGTAGAGCAACGTCTTCACCCCGATCAATCATGGCCTGTGTTTCGTCGATGATGCGGGTCGCCATGCGATCCTCGGCGGCTTCGTCGCCGCTGCGGGCGAGCAAGGCATCATAGTCGCGACGGGTCAGAACGATCATGTCCTCGCCGGTCTCGGTCTTGATGATCTGCGGTTTGGTCATTGTCTCTGTCTCTCAGCGATAAATGTCGCGACGGTGGCCAACAGCGATCACCTCGATGGCGATATCGGTTTCGCCAAAGATGACCCGATAGTCACCTGACCGCAGCCGCGCGTGGGATGAGCCGGCAAGCGTCTTTACATCGCCCTCGCCGCGCTCCGCATAGCGCTGAAGCTTCGCCTCGATCTGCGCCCGAGCCTTGGCGGGCAGCTTGCGCAATGAACGCCGGGCCGTGGACGTGTACATAATCTGCTTCATCGCTCACTATAGCAAAACCAGATAATTCGACCATCGACAATATCGCACTTCGCTATTAATCGGCCAGACAAGCTACTCTTCGACCAGACCGGGCGTGTGCAGGCTTGAAGTCGGCAGAGTTCCGCTACGGCATCGCCAACCCGTTGCCGCGCAATCAGAAACCGTTAACCACAGACGATCGCGCAAAGGGCTCTTTAACCCAATGTTCAGGGCGGCGCCCCTACCGTCTCACCCGTTGCAGCTGGGGCAGACCACGGAGTTGGCAGGATGCGCGACTTCGCTGGCGGGGGACCCGACGAAAAAACGGAGAGCTAGGATGGCTGTCGATACCGCTATGCCGATCCTTGTCGTCGATGATTACAAGACGATGATTCGCATTATCCGCAATCTGTTGAAGCAGCTGGGCTTCAACGATGTCGACGAGGCGACGGACGGGGCCGAGGCGCTGCAGAAACTGCGTTCGAAACAGTACGGGCTGGTGATTTCCGACTGGAACATGGAGCCGATGACCGGCTACGAGCTGCTCAAGCATGTGCGCAGCGACGATGGCCTCAGTCAGACGCCGTTCATCATGGTGACGGCGGAATCGAAGACCGAGAACGTCATCGCGGCGAAGAAGGCGGGCGTCAACAACTACATCGTCAAGCCGTTTCCGGCCGCCACGCTGAAAGCCAAGATCGACGCCGTCTTCGGCGTGTGAGGCGAGCAGGGCCGGGCTCCGGCTCCCACTTCCGGCCGGACACCCGACCAGAAGCCCAAGTCACATTCGAACAGATTTGAGACGTCCCGATGAGCAAGACCGAATCCCGGGCCGATCAGGTTTCGCGCGTATTGCAGGAAATCGGCTCCGAGACGAGTGACGACATTTCCGTACGCGAGATCCTGTCGCTCGCCGACACGATGGCACAGTCGATGGGCGGCCTGTACCGCGCCATCGAAGCCTCGATCCACCGCGAATTCAGCGAAATCGCCAGCTACATCGAAGCGATGAAGGCCGATATCGCCGGCCTGCAGGCCAATGACCTCAAGGAAACCCACCTGCCGACGGCCGGCCGCGAGCTCGATGCCGTGGTCGAGGCGACCGAGGCGGCGACCAATTCGATCATGGAATGCGCCGAGGCGATCATGTGCGCCGACGCCTCCGATCCGGACGCCTACAAGGCGACGGTCGACGAGCAGGTGATGAAGATCTTCGAGGCCTGCTCGTTCCAGGACATCACAGGCCAGCGCATCTCCAAGGTGGTCGAGACGCTGAACATGGTCGATGCGCGGGTAAGCCGGTTCGCCGCCCGCTTCAGCGTCGCCGACGCGGAAGGCCCCGCGAGCGACGACGAGGCAGCCCGCGCCGCCCGCCGCAAGGAACAGATGCTGGACGGTCCGCGCACCGACGGCATCAACCAGGACGCCGTCGACGACCTGTTCTCGGCGGCCTGAGCAGGCGGTCGGGTCAGCGTTCGGGTTCGGGCTCCTCCTAGTGGGCTCCTCCTAGTGGGCCCCGCCTAGTGGGCCCCGCCTACCACACCAGCCGGGTCATGATCGCCCCGGGGCGCACGCCGGCGGCCTCGAACGAGGCTTCCAGCATCGCCGCATCAAGGCCGCTCTCCCCGATCAGTTCGGCGCCGTGGATGCCCGACGCGATGAAGACGGAAGCGATGCCGAACCGTTCCGCGCCGGCAAGATCGGTGCGCAGGCTGTCGCCGATCGCCAGCACCCTGTCCCGGTCGACCGGCCGGCCGCTGGCCTCTTCCACCAGGCGGACCGCCTCGGCATAGATCGGCGGATGGGGCTTGCCCGCCCACAGCACCTCCCCGCCGATCGCCTCATAGGCATCGGCGAGCGCGCCGGCGCAATAGATCAGCCGGTCGCCACGCTCGACGACCTTGTCCGGGTTGCCGCAGATCATCGTCAGCCCGCGGTCGCGGAAAGAGCGGAGCATGTCCGCATAGTCGTCGGGCGTCTCGGTATCGTCGTCGAACAGGCCGGTATTGACCACGGCGTCGGCTGACGCGTGGTCCGACAGCGTCACGTCGATCCCCTCGAAGACCGGCAGGTCGCGTTCAGGCCCCAGATGGAACAGGTTGCTGCCCGCCCGCTCAGCGACCATCGCCCGCGTCAGGTCGCCGGAGGTGACGATCGCGTCATAGGAATGGTGGGGCACCTTCAGCCGGTCGAGCAGATGCTGGACGAAGGCCGCCGGCCGCGGCGCATTGGTGATCAGGCAGACCCGGCCGCCGGCCTGGCGAAACCGGTGCAGCGCGTCGCAGGCATCGGGCCAGGACCGCACGCCGTTATGCACCACGCCCCAGATGTCGCACAGAAGCGTGTCATAGCGTTCGGCAAACTCGCGAAACCGCAGCAGGATCTGCGGATGGTGCGCTGCCGACGGATCGGCGGGGTCCGCGTGGAGGAAATCGGATGGCATTCGGGCGTTCCGGCTTGTCTTTACGGGCGCCGCTTAGTCGATCCTGACCGGTTTCGGCGGCGAGAAGAGAGTGCCCTGCCCGAATTTGACGTCATAGTCCAGCAGATCGATCACCTGCGCCTCGGTTTCGATGCGCGTGACGATCAGTTCGATGCCATAGCGCGCGAGCAAGGCGGCGATATCGGCGGCATGGATATTGGCCGAGGCCGCAAGCGCGGGATCGAGCAGCAGGCTTGCATCGATCTTCACGTATCTCACCTTGCGGTCGGCCATCGTCGCGCAATCGAGATCGAGGCTGTCGACCGTGTCCACCGAGAAACGCAGGCCACGTTCGGCGAGCGCTTCAAGATTGCTGATCTCGACCGGCCCCATCGCGGCGAAGTCGGCCTGCCGGAATTCCAGCACCAGCGCCTGCGACAGTTCCGTGTTGTCGCTCAACAGTCCGACGAACTGCTCGACATAGCTGGAATCCGAGAGCGTCTGCGTCGAGACATTGCAGAACGTCGCCGATCCACGCTGATTGCGCGCCATCTTCTGAATGATCTGGACGGACCGGTAGAGCACCGCGTTGTCGAGGATCGGCATCACCCCCGTCCGCTCGGCGAAGGGGATGAACTGATCCGGACGCAGGGTCCGCTCGTCGTCGCGCAGGCGGCAGAGCGCCTCGTGAAACCGCACCTGGCGCTGCGGCAGGCTCACCACCGGCTGCAGCAGGATGTCGGGACCGCGATCGACGATGCAGCGCTTCAGGCGGTCGACCGATGCCGCGTCATCCAGCCCCTCGAACGGCGAAGGCGCAAGCGCCGGCTTCTCCGGCGTCGCGATCTGCGCCTCGAAGGCGGTCACCGAGATCGCCTGGGGATGCGCCGCCCGGGCAAGCCTGCCGGCGTCGAACTCCTCCCTCAGGCTCTCATTTGCGGCTTTCAGGCCCGCGACCTCGTCTTCCAGCCCGCTGACGCGCTCGTCGATCATCGCCTCGATGCGCACCGTCAGCATCGTTTCCAGATCGGTCACGCGGATGGTCAGGCCCTCGATCTGGTTCTGCAGCGCCGCCGAGACACCGTTGATTTCGCGCAGTTGCCGCTCGACGGCCGCCTTCTCGCGCGAGCGGGCGGAGAAGAATTCCCCCAGGATCATGACCATCAGCGCCGCGAAGCCGATCCAGCCGGCCTCGGCCAGGCTCAGTCCCGCCCGCAGGTAGAGTACCATGGCAAGCGAGCCGGCGATCACCACCATGCAGACCGCGACGAAGACCGGCGAGGGCGACGGCAGCACCGACCGCAGGCTCCGGGCCTCATTGGCCTGACGGGTCAGGCCACGGACCGGCTCGGGAGGCGTAGAGGATTTGACGGGCCGGCTGGCCCTTGCGGACGACAGGAACGACATGCCGCGATTGTAGGTGATTCTCGCAGCCTTGCGGGATCGGATCCACTACTGTCCGGTTTAGCGGGAATGGGCTTTGGTTTTCAGCCTGGCCACACACTCAGATGTCATCGCCGCGCAGGCGAATATCCATTAACCTGATGATTTTTCTCATGTTTTCGACCCTGATCCAGATGCCAGCACAGGGGGCACTGGATCCTGATCAAGTCGGGGATGACGTCTGCAGGGGCGCACTCTCTCCTCGGCTGTCATGCCCGGACGTGTTCCACTGCTGTCCGGTTAAGCCGGGATGGGGCTTTGGGTTTCATCCTGGCCACCCCCTCGGATGTCATGCCCGGAC